>NZ_BDUD01000001.1:1215820-1815820 GCF_003113895.1 Nostoc commune NIES-4072
ACGCCGAAATAACAAATGCGTACACAATGATTGCAAGAATTTAGCTTTGTCACCAAAACAGTGCTGAGTGCCGAGTAACGAGTGCTGAGTAAAAAGTAAAATTAATTGCACTCAGCATATAGGGTCTGAAGCCCCTAAATTTATTTATGATAGGACTTACGCAAAAATTGCTAAAAAGCTTAATTTCTCGAACCGCCAAGACGCCAAGAGCGCCGAGAATTCGTAGAGTGTGCGTAAGTCCTATATGAAAAAAATAAAAATATTTTTTTTGAGACACGTAGTGCAAGAAAAAATACGTCCTTGTTTTCAATCCCCTAGTTTTAACTATGGGGTTATACTCAGCACTCAGCACTCAGTACTCAGCACTACTGAAGCCAGCGTAACGAACTGCAAATCTTTAGTAGATGAAGTTTTTCCGACTTGTGTGTACACCGTAGGCCAAAGAGCAAAGAGGGATTGGGGGTGGAGTGTTAAGGGATTTCCAAATAAAAAAATATACAACTATTTATTGTGGGGTAGGCGTCTCGCCCGCCCATAGTCAAGGGCGTCAAAGGCGCGCAAGATGCCCACCCCACAAGATTGGATAATTTATTTCTTGGAAGTCCCTAAGGACTTTTGCAAGAGGTCTGTTGCGTGTCGTGTATCTGGATGTTGAACCTCATCTAAATTTAATTTCATAAAGTCCTAGTAAACCTGCTGCTACTAGCAAAGGTAAGAAATAGTAGACTCCTCGATAAGCTAACATTGACGCCAAAATTGCCGCAGGCGAAACTTTTGATGAGAGAATCAGCAAAATTATAGTTTCAAATACTCCCAAACCGCCTGGGACATTACTAACAACACCTGCAAACATTGCTAGTAAGTATATTCCTAAGAAGTCTAGATAGGACAAAGACATATTGCTAGGAAGCACAGCATAAAAAACTGCTGCTGCCAAAATCCAGTCAAAACTAGAAATTGCTATTTGAGCCAGGGATATTTTAAAAGAAGGAAATCGAAATTCTTGCCCACGAATTATTAACGGTTGTTTAATAAAAATACTTCCGATTAAATAAATAGCGACTAATAGCAGAAAAATCACGCCGATGGGACGCACAGTGGCAAAAGGTAAATGTATTTGAGTGGGAATTTTGAGAGGGTTGATGATAAACAAGAAACCTGCAACGGCAAACATCCCCAACCAAAAAGTAAAATTAGCAAAAGCAATTACTTGAGCGATCGCAACTGCTGAAACTCCCCAATTAGCATAAAATCGATAACGGATAGCACTGCCAGTTAGCAAGGCAAAACCTATGGTATTACTAAATGCAGAGCTAATAAAGCTGGTTAGAGCAATCTTGTTCCAAGTTAAGGAACGATTAATATAGCTAAAACCTAAGATATCGTACCCAATCATCACCAGATAACCCAAGGCTGTCAGCCAAATTGCCCAGCTTAAGCGACTTTTAGGAATTGCTGCTAGGGAGTTGAGGATATCACGATAATTATACTCATGCAATTCGTTAGCGATCGCCCACACGCAAAGCACCAGCAGCAACAAGCCAAACAAAGAACTAAAATTGAATCGCAGCTTTTTAAGCATCATGAAAAAACTGATTCTAACTCTTGACTTTTAATTTACAACCAGTCGTAAAGTTTCCATCTTGTTGACACAGCATTGACATATCATTTGCATAAGCTTTTGTAAGGTAAACATTGGCTACCCAATAGATGAACTACAAACAATCTAAAATTCTCTTGCTAGTTTTAGTATTAACTCTTGTTGGCTGTAATTTATCCCAAACTAGTGTAGCAAAACCACCACAACAGGATTTACAAACAAAGCCTTCCCTTCTTCCAACCCACTCCAATATTAGCGACTCAGCTACTCCTCTGACCTACAAAATTGAAACATACAATAGTCAGGTAATGGGCGCAAGTCGCACCTACGGCGTTTCTTTACCCCCTGGTTATGAACAAAACCCAAAACAAAGCTATCCTGTAATATTTCTCCTCCACGGTGGACATGGTAATCCCACTGATTGGTTTATTCAGAACAAGGGACAAGCTCTTAAAACTGTAGAACAACTTTATACTAAAGGTAAGTTGCCACCCAGCATTATTATCACACCAGATGGCAACGACAAACGTGGCTCTAGCCCCTACCGAGATCCCGAATATATTGATGGCCCTAATGGTAAAGTCTCCACAGCCATAGGGGATGAGTTGGTAAAAGTTGTGCAAAGCCGTTATCGTACACTAAACAATCCAGATTTTTGGGCGATAGGTGGTTTATCCTCTGGTGGTTGGGGAGCAATGAATGTGGGATTACATAACCTGGACCATTTCTCGATTTTATTTAGTCATAGCGGTTATTTTAATGATAAAAGTGGCCCAATGAATAGCCCAATAAGTTATATCAAAACCATTCCTTTACAAGCTCAAAAAAAATTAAGAATTTATCTAGACTCTGGCACATCAGATATTGAAGAACTCGAAGAAGCTCAAAAATTTAGCCAAGTACTAAATAAGCTAAAAGTTTATAATTTGTTTCGTCAGTTTCCTGGTAGCCATACTTGGAAATACTGGCGAGAACATTTATCTGATTCTTTGACATTTGTAGGAGAACAATTTCGAGTTGCTGAAATAGCACATAGTACTGATAAGTTAGGTATTAATCAAAATAAAAATGGTCAAAATAATTAGTAATTTACTGTAAAAGTCATCCTATAGCAATCCGATTTGATTTCTGAACTTTTTTGCTTAGGCAGGAAGTAGGGAATCAGCCTTTTCGAGTTTAGAGTTAGCTTTTTCACGTAATCAAATAGGAGTCCCATATTTTGGAAATAAGTTGATATTTAAATATCAATATGGAAGACTCATCTGCAATTTTTCAATAGATTAACTATAGTAAGTTCTAATGGAGGTGCTTTTTGAAAGTTGAAATAATATGAAGATTTCTAAATTTTTAATTAGTTTGGTAGGAGCGATCGCACTCCTGACTACTGCTGGTTATTATTATGTATTCATCTTAGGTGCGCCACAACTAGACCCACCCCAAGAAGAGGCAAATACTGGGCTAAAGTTTCAATTAGCAACCTTTAACTCCCAAGCGATGGGTGCAGTCCGTAACTATGGCGTGATTTTGCCACCTGGTTATGATAAAAATCAGCAAAAGCGGTACCCGGTGATATTCTTACTACACGGTGGTCATGATGACGCCCGTGCTTATGCTGATAAATATGCCATTTTAGATGTATTGCATGAACTTTATCAAAGTCAAAAATTACCGCCATCGATTGTGATTACACCTGATGGTAATGATAATCGCGGTTCCAGCCCTTTATACGACCCCGATTATTTTGATGGGCCGAATGGTAAAGTTGGGACTTTAATTGGTTCAGAACTAGTGCAAGTTGTCAAGTCACGCTACCGCACTTTAGAAGAACCCCAGTTTTGGGCCTTGGGAGGTCTTTCTTCTGGAGGATGGGGGGCTTTTAATATCGGGTTGCGCCATCTCAATAACTTCCACATTCTATTTAGTCATAGCGGTTATTTTACCGATAATAGCGGTTCGCAAAATAGCCCCCAACAAATCGTGCAACAGCTATCAATTGAAGATAGGAAGCGATTGCGTGTTTACCTAGATGCAGGTCTGAACGATACTAATTTGCTGGCTTCTACCAAAGATTTCAAGGAAACCTTAAATAAATTAGGCATTGCTCATGTATTTTATGCGTTTCCAGGAGGTCATGGTTTGTCTGGTGCTGATATAGGCTGGAACTACTTCCACAAGCATCTTAAAGATTCCCTCTCTTATGTAGGAGAACAGTTTAAAAAGTAAGGAGTTAGGAGTTAAGAGTTAAAATTTGAAAACTCAGGTTCTATTGCTCTCACTCTGCTATGGCATTAAAATTAAGGTGTTGTAAATATTCATTGATTTTATACCCATATATACCCAATAACCGTAGTATGGGTATATGAAATTATCTGATTACGCAAAGAAAGTTGGAGTAAGCTATAAAACAGCACATCGTTGGTGGAAAGCTGGGCAACTAAATAAACAGTAATGGCAAACTTATTCATGCAGATATAAATGCCAGCCTGAATATTACAAGAAAGGTAGTCCCAGCGACGTATAGTTTAGGGATAGAGGGTATTGCAGTTTATCCATTCCGCGTAACACCGGGAAAAGTTGCTTGAGGACATTTGTCCATAAAGTTACTAACTGTTATGGAGAAAATTAAAACTTAATTTGTATAATTGACAGAGCCGAGAAAACTGGTCTGCTTATTATTTTAGTCCCTAAAGAGAGTCGTAGAGCCAAAACTCCAAGCTCCTAACTTCAAACTCCTAACTCCTAATTAATACTTTTAGACTAATGACTAATAATTTAAAAACTCAGATTGGACTTTGGAGTGCAGCTTTCCTTACAGGTTTAGTCGGAGTAGTAAATTTATTATCAGCAGTGACACCTACCCTATATGGGCGAAATCACTGGTTGAAGGAATTTTTACCATTTGAAATCCGAGCCAGTGGTCATATATTTGCAGCCCTGACTGGGTTTGTTTTACTAGCACTTGCGACTAATTTATTACGTCGCAAAAGAATAGCCTGGTTACTTACCATTGGTTTACTAGTGATTTCCATTTTCAGCCACTTGCTGAAGGGACTGGACTATGAAGAAAGTCTACTCTCTGGAGTTTTACTGGTGCAATTAATCTTGATGCGCCATTTTTTCACAGCGCAATCAGACCGTCCTTCGATCGCACGGGGAGTTCGAGCGCTGATAGGCGCGTTATTATTTACCTTGGCATACGGAACTATTGGATTTTACTTATTAGACGGCAAGTTTTCAGAAAATTTTAATTGGCGTGAAGCCATAGTTCAGACTTTGGCGATGTTCTTCACTGAGGATAATTGGGGACTGCAACCAAAAAGCAAATTTGGAGAATTTTTTGCTAATTCTATCTATGTTATTGCCGCAGTTACTATTACTTATGCAATGGTAATGCTCTTGCAACCTGTGTTTTGGCGAAATGTAGCAACGCCAAATGAGCAGAAAAGAGCTAAAGAAATTGTCGAGCAATATGGATGTTCTTCTTTAGCAGCATTCACACTCTTAAATGATAAAAGTTATTATTTCAGCCCTTCAGGTAATAGTTTAATTGCTTATGTTCCCAAGGGACGAGGTGCGATCGCATTAGGAGATCCCATCGGCCCCATTGAAGACCGCAAAGAAACAATTGTTGCTTTCTCGCAGTTTTGCCAACGCAATGACTGGTATCCTGGTTTTTATCAGACTTTACCCGATGATGTTGAGCTTTACAAATCCTTGGGGTTTAAGGTACTCAAGATTGGAGAAGAAGCGATCGTTGACTTGAAAAGTTTTACATTACAAGGTAAAGCCGGTAAAAACTTTAGACCATCAATCAGTCGTTTAACTAAGCTAGGATACCAAATCGAGTTTTACCAACCACCCATCGCCAATGATTTATTGCACCAGCTCAAATCTGTAAGTGATGAATGGCTGAAGATGGTACAAGGTTCGGAAAAACACTTTTCTTTGGGTTGGTTTGACGAGGCTTACCTGCGAGAGTGTGAGATTGCTGTGGTGCATAATCCCGAAGGTAACATCAGCGCCTTTGCCAACATTCTCCGGGAGTATCAACTCAACGAAGCCACTATTGACATGATGCGACATCGTGCGTCCATCGAAAATGGCACAATGGACTTTCTATTTATTTCCCTGCTTCAACATTTTAAAGAGGGTGGCTACGACAGCTTTAATTTCGGTCTTTCTGCCCTTGCGGGAGTTGGAGACAACCCAGAATCACGCCGCCTAGAGAAAATATTGCACTATCTATACGGACATTTGAATCGCTTCTACAATTTCAAGGGACTGCACGCCTACAGAGAGAAGTTCCGCCCCCGTTGGGAACCACGTTATTTGGTTTACCCTAGTTTAGCTGCCTTACCAGATGTAGTTGTAGCATTAATTCGCGCAGATTCAGGCGATCGCCTCTTCGATTATTTCAAACCCGGAGCCTAAAATGTGGACTGAAAAAATTCGGAATGATTTTAACCGAATTGCTTTGCATGAGCAAGAAGGATGGAATCACAACAATCACTATCACAATTTTTTACTCAAACAGTTACCATCACACTGCGAAAATGTTCTTGATATTGGGTGTGGAACTGGTTTATTCTCGCGTCTTTTAGCTAAACGTGCTGATAGGGTTCTGGGGATAGATTTATCTCCCAACATGATAGAAATTGCTAAACAAAAATCTCGGCAGCATCCAAATATAGATTATCAGGTTGCTGACATTTTGCAGTGGGAGTTTTCAGTAAAGCAATTTGATGCAATTGTGTCCATTGCAACTGTTCATCATTTGCCATTGGAGAATTTATTGCTCAATTTGCAAACTGCGTTGAAGCCGGGTGGTAAGCTTGTAATTCGTAAGGATTCAGGTCAAGAGGTATTGACAAGTGTGACATCTGAGGGTGAATATCAGAATTATGGGAAAAGACCTGCCTCTAAAACTAGAGCGTGAAACCCTTCTCCAGTTAGCTCCGGAACAACTGGTGGACATGATTGTTGAGCAGGCGATCGCCATACAGAAACTGAACTCCAGAATTTTAGAACTAGAAGAAAAAGTAGAGAAACTCAAGGTCAGTAGAGATTTAGACAGCACAACATCATCAAAACCACCATCGGGAGACCTTCTCAAAAAAACCGAGAACAAGCTTGAAGAGCAATCACAACAGAACGAGGCTACAAAACGAAAACCAGGAGGGCAACCAGGGCATCCGGGAAAAACAAGAAAAGGGTTTGGGAGAGTCGATAGGTTTGAGACATTAAGACCGCAAGTGTGTAGTTGCTGTGGTAACAGAGAATTTCGTTGCGAACCAATAAAAATCGAAACACAGCCAGTAGCGCAGTTAGTGGAGAGGCCAATTGAAATAGTAGAATATCAAAGACATACATGCATTTGCAGCCAGTGTGGGTCAACACAAACAGCAGACTGGTCGCCAGAAATAGTACCGGGACAAGATATAGGAATCAGACTGCAAGCGTTTTTGGGATGGGCAAATAATTATGCACATATCCCTTATGAAAAACAGCAAGAAATGTTATGGGAATTGGGTCAAATTGAAATTGGGTTAGGAACTTTAGTCGCCACCAATGAACGAATTCAAACAGCGATTGAACCAAGTATTAATGAATTGAGCAGTTGGATAAAACAGACACAACCTAATATTCATGTGGATGAAACGCCTTGGTCAGTTAAAGGAATCAAAGAATGGTTGTGGGTAGTTGCCAATTCTGATTTCTGCCTGTTTACTGCGGCTGACACTCGTTCACGATCCGAATTAGAAACGATTTTAGGGGCTAAATATGTAGGGGTACTCAGCAGTGACGATTTTAGTGTTTACAATGGCTATCAAGTTGTTGCCCAGCAAAAATGTTTAGCACATCTACGTCGTCACTTCAAAAAACTAATTATACTTCCAGGTCTTCACAACCAAGCTATTGGTGAAGTGTTTGTTGATTTAATTGATGAAGCCTTTAGGAGCTATGCTCTTCGGGTTTAAGACTCTTGATTCAAGTAGTTATAACGATTGGGTCAATCAATTCAAAGCTAAGTTGCACTCCTCACTCAATCAGTGGATTGAGAAGGCAGGAGCAACGGCAGGCCAGCTTTTACGTTCTTTGCGCGATAAAGCAAATCAATGGTGGTATTTTCTTGACTACCCTGAAGTCCCTCCTGATAACAATCTTGCTGAACGAGAGTCCTTCGGACACGCTTCGCGAACGCTTCGTTTGGCTGTGACCAAACGTAAGGTTAGCGGTGGTTCCCGTTCAATGGAGCGGTTTCAACATACTGCCAATTTGTTGACTGTGGTGCAAACCTGCCGCCGTCAAGGTAGGTCTGTGATTGATTTTTTTGCACAAGCACTGCTGGCTAATTCCAATAATTCTCTGTCTCGCCCATCCCTGCTTCCTAAATATTAGACCTGAATCCTTACCCCAAAACAATGCGATTTTCTGGTAAACCGATCGCAGCAGCTTCCATAATTTCATAAGTCTGGCGATGCTTGATAATCCCATCTTGGTAAATACCAGACTCATGGGCAAAAGCATTTGCTCCCACGATCGCTTTATTGGGCTGAATCAGCATCCCAGTTAATTGGGAAACCAAGGATGAAGTTTTGTAAATCTCCTGAGTCTTAATATTAGTCAGGGGTGTATCGTCATCAACTGGACGACCAAAGTAAGGATTGAAAAATGGTTTACGAACCTGCAACGCCATGACAATCTCTTCTAAAGCTGCATTACCTGCTCGTTCCCCAATGCCATTAATGGTACACTCCACCTGACGCACACCGTATTCAATTGCTGCCAATGCGTTAGCTGTCGCCAAACCCAAATCATTTTGAGTGTGAATGGAAAGAATCACCCCATCGATATTAGGAACATGTTCTCGAATTCCTTGAATCAGATTTCCGATTTCTTTGGGTGTGCAGTAACCAACGGTATCAGGAATGTTGATTGTAGTTGCACCTGCTGCGATCGCCATCTCCAAAACTTCATAAAGAAACTCTGGCTCAGTGCGGCTAGCATCCATTGGTGAAAATTCTACATCGTCTACAAACGACTTGGTGTATGCAATCATTTCTGATGCGATCGCTAATACTTCGCTGCGAGATTTTTTCAATTGATATTTCAAGTGAATATCAGAGGTAGAAATCATCGTGTGGATTCTGGGACGAGCCGCTCCCTTCAAAGCTTCGGCGGCGGCGTGAATATCTTGGCGAATGGCTCTAGCTAAACTGCAAATGATTGGCCCACCGGGTATTCCGACTTGTTCAGCAATAGTTTTGACAGCTTGAAAATCTCCCGGACTAGCAACGGCAAAACCTGCTTCAATCACATCAACACCAAGGAGAGCTAGTTGATGAGCGATCGCCAGCTTTTCTTCTACATTGAGGGTTGCGCCCGGTGACTGTTCGCCATCCCGTAGCATGGTGTCGAAGATGATAACTCGGTCTGGTTGAGATGCGATGCTCATAATTGTCTCCCGTGGTATTGAGGGGATATTTCAAAAACTTACTTTGGATATTGTATACAATCTTCAGGATTTTGTATACAATATCCAATATGAGCTTAAATGACTTGGCAGCGAATGTGCTGCAACAACAACGCAGTACCCCAGATTTAATTGCCGATGCTTTGCGGGAAGCGATTCTGCGCGGCATATTTCAGGAAGGACAATCCCTGAGACAGGATGAAATCGCTACTCAGTTTGGAGTTAGTCGTATTCCCGTGCGTGAAGCGCTCAAGCAGCTAGAAGCAGAAGGATTGGTGACACTACATTTAAATCGTGGTGCGATCGTATCGGTGTTGACAGCACAAGAGGCGCAAGAAATCTGTGAAATTCGTAGCGCCTTGGAAGTGAAAGCGATACAGTTGGCAATACCCAAGTTCAGGGAAACAGATATAGAAAAAGCTGCTGTGATTCTGGAAGCGACAGATCAAGCAACTGATGCAGGTGTGTTGGCGAAACTCAACTGGGAATTTCATGCGACGCTGTACGCCACTGCTGAACGTCCCCGGTTGTTGGGGATGATTAAAACTTTACATGTTAATTGCGATCGCTATGTCCGGGTACAATTGGCGCAGATGGATTACCAGGAGCGATCGCAAAAAGAACACTATCAACTCTTAGATGCTTGTCAAAAGCAGGATACAAAAACTGCTGTCAGGTTACTGAAACGACACATAGACACCGCAGGAGAACAGCTAATTGCATACTTGCAGCAAATTGCTCAAAAACGCTGATTCTTGCTGGAACTAGATGATCTACCAGAACAGACTAGACAAGAAATTTCCACTATCCTGTTCAACAAACCTCTTTCTAAGTTTAACTCTATCCCTCTTTGCCTCGGAGAGGGACGGTTTTACGTAGTAAAACCAGGGAGAGGTCTTTTTAAGTTGTTCAGAGAAATAAATAGGATCGTCCATGAAAAAACTGATCCAGCGTATTAAAAAATTGCTGCAACGTATCTTCAAGAGGTTTGCATCCAATTCTCAGCAGACATCACCCTTAATAAATTCTCGCCCGTTAGACACTTCTATTCCCAGTGTTTCACCTCGATGGGAGTCTGGTTTAGTGCTTGTATGTTCACAATGTACAAAAGAGCAATCAGGCTCAACAGCTTCCAAAGACTTAGAGAATTGGTTAAAATCTCGTTTAAAATTTGAGGGATTATGGGGAGAATTTCGGGTTGTTAGCACCAGTTGTTTAGGGGTTTGTCCAAAATCGGGCATTACTGTCGTTATTGTAAGTAATGGAAGTAGCGGAAATAGCCCATGCTTAATTGTAAATCCTCACAGCGATGTCTACGACGGGCTACGCCTACGCGAATTTCTTTACTCACGCATCAAACAGAATAAAGAATAGTTTTGCAGCTTTGCTAATGCTTAGATTAGGATATTGTTTCACTAAATTATTGAATGCTAGATTGTGTTTTTTATATTGCACTATAGTTTGCTTATACCATTTCTTTGTGAGGCTGCGCCAAATTTTATTGGCTTCTTCTTTATTTGTCTACTTTGCGCTCTTTACGGTTCTTTCCTCATATAGTTTGGCGCATATTAACATGGGATTCCATACGCAAGGGTTGTAAATTAAAAAGCTAATTTTTCTTGTAACGAAAACTAGTGGTTACAAGCCGACTGTAACTTTTACGCCAACCGCAGATAAGGACACTTTTGCAAGAATGTTGCTGCCTTATTGTGGGCATCTAGGTTATGAGTATGTGCTGGCGTAGGTCGAATAATGCCATCAAACAGGTCATCTAACCCGTAGGGAGTAAAAAATTGCCATTGGCCTTGTGTATCTAGCCGAACTCCTACAGCAGTAGAAGTGTGCAGCCAATCTGTGATGCCATCCTCTGTACTAGTGTAGGGTCTGCTACCAAGCCGCCAACGAGCAAAACTAGCTTGATTTTTTACATCAAACTGTTCATGAGGAAATTGTTCTGTAAGAGTCGCCTTTGCTGCTAGTTCTTGAGAACAGTTCCCCTCTATATCAAAGAATGCAATATCAAAATCTTTAATACCTAATTTACACTCATTGCCAAAAATTGAAGACCAAACGGTGTTTCGGACTGCACCCCCGGCTAACCACCAGTTAGGTAAATTTAGTTGAGCGATCGCTCTTAATACTGTATCAACAGGTGTATCATTTAAAATCATCTGTAGACGAGTGTTACTATTCATATCAAATTCCTGGGATAATCAACTACAAGGTGAAAATATTATTCACATCTCATTAAGCTTACGGTCTTAATAGACCTACTGTGATACTTAGCAGCTAAAGGTTTATTAGGGTAACTGCTGAAGTCATAGTATAGAGAACAGGATTTTACGGAAGGTTAAATTGTGAATTTATAAGTTTTATTTATGGAAGATTTATTTGCGCGGCTAGAACGCACATTCAATCCTGAACTGCCTTCCTTAACAGAGTCACAGCAACAACTTCTACAAGAACTCAACATTGATGAAAATCAACCTGGTACGATTCTGCATGACTTTCAAACTCTAATAGATTTCTTGCAACCAAATGGAGTGGAAGTTAGTAGTGTTAATAACCTTTTACCACTGAAAGTATTATCAGAAGTTAATTCTCGGTTAAGTCACCCAATTGAAACTAAACTCAAACGTCCTGTCCAGAAATCATACCCCTACATTAATGGACTATATCTGTTATTACGCAGTTCTGGAATAGCCCAAATAAGATCCCAAGGTAAGAAGCAAATTTTAGTATTAGATACAGCCACCTTGGAATCATGGTCAAATCTCAACCCAACAGAACGCTATTTCAACTTGTTAGAAGCTTGGTTGATTTGGGGGAATAACGAAATTTTGGGTGAGCATCAAGACTCATTCGGTAATTTATTTAGATGTAGTCAACTTTGGCCTCGCGTCCCAGATAAAGGTTTAAAATTTCCTAAATATGAAGACCAATACAATATTAGTTATTACCCTGGTTTGCATAACGTTGCTCTGTTAGAGTTATTTGGATTGTTATCTATCAAGCAAGGGAAAGCACAAGAAGGTAAGGGATGGCGGATTACGAGTTTACAACGCTTGCCTTTTGGGGATGCTCTGTTACAATTATTATTTCCGCTAGGGATACGAGGAGAATTACAGGATGATGTAAATGTGAATTTTGGGAAATTGCAGTCACATTTACAACCATTTTTTCCAGAATGGGAGCATAACTTATTTGTTCCACAGCAAGGCTTCACGGATGGAATTTATATTTTTAAAGTGTCTATTTCTCACGCTTGGAGACGCATTGCTATACCAGCGAAAAAAACATTAGGCTGGCTAGCAGAAACAATTCTTGATGCTTTTGATTTTGACTACGACCATTTATATGAGTTTAGTTATAAAGACCGTTTTGGTCGCACAATTAAAATAGGTCATCCCTACATGGAAATACCTCCATTCGCTGACCAAGTACAGATTGGTGATTTATCTCTAGAACCAGGTGCTAAAATGACCTATCTTTATGATTTTGGTGATAACTGGAAATTTGATGTGCAGTTAGAAGCAATTAATCAGCCTGATAATAAAATTAAAAAACCAAAGATTTTAGAAGTTCACGGAAATGCACCTCAACAATATTGGAGTGAGGATGAAGATGAGGAGAATGAGGGAGAGTAATTGTACTATTTTAGTAACTCGGTTTTTAAAATAGTAACCCTGGTAAAATTAATGTAACTTTCTAAACAAGTGATGAAATGATAATCTTTATCCTAACTAACTGACCTACCGAAGGAAATATTAGTAAAATGATTTAATAAACCTATTAATTTTTTTAAAATAGCAATATTGGACTCAAATTATAACCTTAGTTTGTATATCATAGAGTTTTACTTAGTTGTCTGCCAATGATGTTAAACAAGCTAACACGGTATCAATATTTTTCTGTAAAATCTTTCTGGACATATTGAATTATGTAATTTAAGTAAAATTAAAGAATAGACTGAATTTCAGTTCATTCTCGAAACTTTTAACAGTTATTTGCACACAAAATTGATGAAAAACGATACACCAGAAGAATTAAACCCAGACAAAGAGATTGGGCGCTTGATTGATGAGGTAATGTCTTCATCTCTGACTGATGAACAGTATCGCAAAAAGATGCAGCGACGCAAAGAAGTGCAGGATCAACGTATAGCACAAGCTGTACCAGAAAAAGGATTAATTATTGTAAATACTGGTAATGGTAAAGGTAAAACCACTGCGGCTTTGGGAATGGTGTTACGATCGCTAGGTCACGGGTATAAAGTAGCGATCGTTCAATTTATCAAAGGTAGTTGGGAACCTTCAGAAAAACGGGTTTTTAGTAATTGGGAAGACCAGTTAGAATTTCACGCAATGGGCGAAGGCTTTACCTGGGAAACTCAAGACCGCGATCGCGATCTCGATAAAGCTAGCGCCGCTTGGCAAAAATCATTAGAATATATTCGCAACCCAGACTTTCATCTGGTGTTGTTAGACGAAATCAATATCGCGCTGAAAATGTCTTACTTAGAAGTAGAGGATGTTTTAGCCGGGTTGGCGCAAAAACCAGCCGATAAGCACGTTATTCTCACAGGTAGAGGCGCACCGGCTGCAATAATAGAGTGTGCCGACCTGGTAACTGAAATGACCCTAGTTAAGCATCCTTTCCGCGATCAAGGCGTTAAAGCGCAACCAGGAATTGAGTATTAAATTGAAGATTACTTACACATTTGCAACGTGCGGCGATCGCTAGCAGTGATAGAACTTAAATGATAAAAGTCTTGCAGAGCCAGCGAGTAAGGATAACTACTTAACTCATCTTCACTCACTTGAGGTAGTCTATTGCTTGCAGCTACCTGATTCGACTGAGTAGTACTGGCTTCATTTGACGAACTATTAACCGTCATCGCCAACTCTCCTGATGGGTTGAGTGTACCCTGAAAACAATTAAACTCTGAGTGGGGCATAAACAATGCACCCGTTACCTTGTCCTGCTGCTTTTGAAATATGATATAACCTTGACCAAGCTGATTTGATTTTGGGGATTGACCATAGAGGTAAATCCCATCTTTTACAGGAAAATCCGCTTTTGGTAAAACTCCTGCGTCTTTTGTAGATCCTTGAGAATTTGGAACCAACGCTGTGGTTGTAGGTAATGTTTTTCCGCTCTTATGACCAAAAAACCCTCTATCTTCAGAAGCCGCATTGAGTTGACTTCTCTGCTCTCGAACTCTTCTTAGCTGCGACAAAAGAGAGTTTTCGCTGGTTTTCTGAATTTGAGCCGATGATAGTGAAGAATTTGTAAATGGTACTACTTGAGTCTGCTTGGCTATAAAGCCCAAACCGAGAAGTAAGCCTAAGCCTGCGAGGGAAATTCCCCATTGACGGGGAGATAAGAACTGATGAAGGTTATTAAGCACCCTACTTCTCCTGTTAAAAAACGAACTAAGTTCTTTCTGATTTACTTAAATTATCACTAAGTCTTAATTATCAAAGACTTTGTTTACAGCTTATATTACTATTGTCCAAAAAAGAAAACTGTCAAAAACTGAAGTTTTTATTTAATTTAGCTCAACCAGCTTAGATTACCATCACTTAGAGTCTTTATTCTTCATCCAATAGATTCATCCCATTGGGTGAGGTTAATCATAAATTAAACCTTCTCAATTAATATTTAATTTTTTGACATCTTGCCTTTGAGATTTTCAAGTGGTAAAAATGCTGATTTCATCGGTCTTTCAGGAAGTGCCGCCCTTGCCTCTGCTATAATCTCTTGCCAGAGTGTTGCCAATTTCTGCGTAGGCGTAGCCTGCCGTAGGCATCGCTCCCTTGTTGCTTTCATACAAAAGGATTGCCCCTTAGCTAAGTACTGAGTTTCGATGATAACTTTTTTACTCGATTATGGGTAATAGTCCTACAGTCAAAGTAATTTTGGTACTTGCAGGTAGTCCCGTAGATCGAGGAAGACTGCGCCTAGACGTGAAAATGCGTCAGATTGAAAAAGAGTTGCAATGGTGTAAATATTGTGACCAAATTAAGTTGCAATTTTGATGGGTTGTGGGGGTTTGGATAAAATTATCTCTCTACACAGAAACGATCATTTTGGATTTCCATCTGTGGGGAAATGGGTGATAATTAACTGTGGTGCAGGTTAATTATATTTACCCTATTCTATGACTGAAGATTTACTCAAGTCGTTTCAACAAGCTTATCGTAATTTGGAACTGTTACCATTAATTGAAGAGAATGATTTACGACGGTTTCGGGTAGAGTATGGCGAAGATACTATTGATGAATTGATACAGTTGATTGAAGATAGTCCCAATTCAGATGGTAAGGTTGTTTTTACCGGACATCGGGGATGTGGTAAATCTACTTTGTTGGCGGAATTTAGCCGGAGAATAGAAGATAAATATTTTGTTGTTTTATTTTCTATTGCTGACACTATAGAAATGTCCGACGTAAATCATATTAATGTCCTGTTTTCTATTGCTGTTAATTTAATGCTGGAAGCGGAGGCGCGTCAAATTGATATTCCTGCTTCTACTAAAAATGCGATTGATAAATGGTTTGCTACCCGCGTCCGTACGGAAGAAACTAATATTGAAAGGGAAGCCTCTAAAGATTTTAATATATTGAAATTTTTTAGTGTCAAATTAAAAGTTGACTCGAAAATTCGTTATGAACTTAAACAAGAATTTGAGCGTAAAATTTCTGAGTTAATCGCTCAATTAAATATTATCGCCGCAGCAATTCAAGCAGTTACCAAAAAACAAATATTAGTAATTCTTGATGATTTAGATAAACTTGATTTGGCAGTAGTCAATCATCTGTTTAAAGATAATATTAAAGCTCTTTGTTTACCTGGATTTAGGATTATTTATACTATCCCCATTGCTGCTTTGCGGGAAAAAGACCTCAAACCAACTATTGAAAATGAAACTAACGATCAAGTTGTGGCAATGCCTGTTTTAAAGTTATTTAAAAAAGGAGAGAGTCATTTACCAAATGCTAGACCATTTCCAAAAACTTTGAATATTCTTTGTGAAATATTGACTAAACGAATCTCACCTAATTTACTCAAATCATCAACAGCAGAAAAAATAGTTTTAAATAGTGGTGGCGTATTACGGGAATTAATTCGTATTTCTAATGAATGTTGTCGGATTTGTCTGCGGTTAATTCGCCGGAAGCCAGAAGATAAAGTAATAATTAATGATGAGATTTTAGACCAAGCAATAAATAATATTCGCAATGATTTTGCTATGCCTTTAGGTAGTGTAGATTATCGGATATTGCAGACAACTTATAATAATTTCAAGCCAGAAGACCCGAAACAGCAAGAATTTCTCGATTTACTACATGGGCTTTATGTACTTGAATATCGCAATCGTCAAAATTGGTATGATGTTCATCCTATTATTGTTGAATTGTTGCGTGAAGAGGGGTTAATTGATGACAGCCAATAATCAGAACAAAAAGATTAACCCTGATCAAAAAAATCAAGATGCTTTTGATGATTTAATTGTCTCTATTGAAGCGGGAACAGGTAAATTTAATTTACTTATTGGTGTTTGTGATAATGCTGATTTTCGGAATCAAATGATTGACCGATATGAAACAGAATTAAAACCTGATTTTTGTACTTATAGGGTTACATTAGACGAAAAAGAACCTAATTTAAAAGGTGCTATTCAAGAACTTTTAGAAAAAGAAAAATGTCTACAACAGTATCAACCAGCAGTGATAACTGTTACAGGTGCAGAAAAGTTGCTGTTTCTCAGGTTGGGGGAAGAACAATCACCACAAGAAAAGTTCTTCGGTTATTTGCAGTGGACAAGGGAAGGTTTGGGGAAATTTCCCTTTGCGATCGTCCTGTGGGTGACGCATCAATTGATGATTAATTTAATGAAAAAAGCGCCGGATTTTTGGAGTTGGCGTAATGGAGTATTTCGGTTTGTTTCCCATGCTAAAAGTGTTATTTCTGCGAGAGAAGTTGAGGCGATACGTTTTGCGTTAACAAGTACGGAGTTAGAAAATTTTAATAGTGATAATGACTATTTTTTACCCATTGAAGATTTACAAAGATTAATTCAGCAAATAGAACAGCAAAGCGAAATTAAAGACGCGAAATTAGCAAGTTTGTATATTACGTTGGCGAACATTTACAAACAGAGATTAGATAGAGGCGAAGCCCAGGACTATCAACAAGAATTAGATTTAGCAATTAAGTATATTTATAAAGCGTTGGAATTGCAAAAAGAATTAGGGTTAGAGGAAGATGTCGCCACCAGTTACAACAACCTAGCGGGACTCTACTACTCCCAAGGCAGATACAGCGAAGCCGAACCCCTTTTCATCCAAGCTTTAGCACTCAGCTGCAAGCTGCTGGGAGAAGAACATCCAGATGTCGCCCAAAGCCTCAACAACCTAGCGGGACTCTACTACTCCCAAGGCAGATACAGCGAAGCCGAACCCCTTTACATCCAAGCTTTGGCACTCAGGCGCAAGCTGCTGGGAGAAGAACATCCAGATGTCGCCCAAAGCCTCAACAACCTAGCGTTACTCTACAACTCCCAAGGCAGATACAGCGAAGCCGAACCCCTTTTCATCCAAGCTTTAGCACTCAGGCGTAAGCTGCTGGGAGAAGAACATCCATCTGTCGCCACTAGCCTCAACAACCTAGCGGGACTCTACGATTCCCAAGGCAGATACAGCGAAGCCGAACCCCTTTTCATCCAAGCTTTAGCACTCAGGCGCAAGCTGCTGGGAGAAGAACATCCAGATGTCGCCTCTAGCCTCAACAACCTAGCGGGACTCTACGACTCCCAAGGCAGATACAGCAAAGCCGAACCCCTTTTCATCCAAGCTTTAGCACTCTGGCGCAAGCTGCTGGGTGAAGAACATCCAGATGTCGCCACTAGCCTCAACAACCTAGCGTATCTCTACTACTCCCAAGGCAGATACAGCGAAGCCGAACCCCTTTTCATCCAAGCTTTAGATATTTTTGAGCGACAGGTAGGGGTGAATCATCCTAATACTGTTACTACTCGTGACAATTTAGCATATCTTCGCGATCGCCTCTCCGCACCACAGTAAAATTTGACTTTCCGGCAAAGTGTACCATCCTAAAACTTAGACACGCGATTCGCCTAGACTAAAATTCATATTAAATTAAGTAAAAATGTCTGATTGCTTACTCAAAAGAAGCTTTTACTTTTTCAAAAGCAGCTTTTGATTTCGCATTTTAGTGTTTTCCACAAACAAAAGCAGCTTTTACTTCTTCAAAAGCAGCTTTTAATTTCGCATTTTAGTGTTTTCCACAAACAAAAGTAGCTTTTACTTCTTCAAAAGCAGCTTTTAATTTCGCATTTTAGTGTTTTCCACAAACAAAAGCAGCTTTTACTTTCTCATTTTAGTGTTTTCCGCAAGTAAAAGTAGCTCTTACTTTCTCAAAAGAAGCTTTTACTTTCTCAATTGCCTGAATGTTTTCTCATTTGAGTAATTCACGCATTCATTTTGGTATATGATTGAGCCGAAAGCTTGCTTGCGATCGCACGATAGAAAATCAGATAATCATCTACAGGAAAGCTACGTAACAAAGGTAAAAGTTCATCACGCTTGCGTCCCATATTGGGAAAATTTGCTAAATTACTGCACTTTTCGTTAATTTTATTGAGCAAATGCTCCGCAGCATCAAAACTACTGTTGTCAGCAACATAATCAATAATGCTTTCAATATCCCGACTTGCAGGAGCAGTAAATCTACAAATATTGCTCATTCACCAGTCTGCTGACGACGCTGCTGTAGCTTCTGTTCTAGTTGATGAAAAACCGTTTCCCCCTCAATAACTTCCCCACGTTCCGAAGCTTTGACCCCAACCATAATTTCTCGTCGCAATTCTTCAAATCTACCCTTATAAATAGATTCCCTTTCCTCCAGCAGTTTAATACCCGCAACAACCACTTCCTCTGTGGAGGCATACTTACCATTGGCAACTTGACTTTGGATAAATTGCTCTAATTCTGGAGTAAAGGAAATATTCATAATATACTATCTACCATAGATGTGGCTTTATGTTCCTATTTTAGAGTCTTGCCGAATTTTGGTAATTTTAATGATGGGCTTGCATCCGGTGACAATGCGATCGCATTCGACCTAACATAATTGGGTTATCAGCATAAAAAAATAGCCCCCTGAATTCAGGAGGCGCATCACCAAGGTGGTGGAAAGACGCGGCATTTCGCGTCTCTCATTTTAACTAGCAACGTATTCTTGGACATTGGCACGACGGCGACGCAGATGAGCCAAAGCTTGATGCTCTAACTGGCGGACGCGTTCACGGCTGAGATTCAATCTCTCACCCACTTTCGCCAATGACATTTCGTTACCATCTTCTAAACCAAAGCGCAAGGCTAAAACTTGTCGCTGTTGCGGGGTTAGTTCTGCTAGCAGGTTGTTCAAGTCTTGGCGTAAGAATTCCTGGTTGGTGTAATACTCTGGTGATGGGCCATCATCTTCGAGCATTTCTTGCAACTCAGTATCTTGATTATCGCCAACTTTAACATCCAAAGATACTGGTTGACGCGCCATGTTCAGGTACTCGCGGATCTGAGCAGGTTCTATTTCCAGTTCTTTGGCAATTTCGGCTGGAGTAGGCGATCGCCCCAAGGTTTGAGCCAATTCGCGCTGCACTTTCTTGATTTTATTCAGTTTTTCGGTAATGTGGATTGGTAAGCGGATGGTACGACCTTGTTGAGCGATCGCACGGGTAATCGCTTGGCGAATCCACCAGTAAGCATAGGTTGAGAACTTATAACCCCTCATCGGGTCAAATTTCTCCACGCCCCGTTCTAATCCTAGTGTTCCTTCCTGGATTAAATCCAGAAACTCCATATTCCGCTTTTGGTACTTTTTGGCAATAGCAACGACCAAGCGCAAATTCGCTTCGATCATTTTTTGCTTCGCCCGCTTACCTTGCGCCACCGTTTGTTGGATCTCGGTTTCCGATTGTTGAACGTGGTCAGCCCACTCTGACATTTCCGGTTCGCGGTGCAGTTTCTTCGCCAAAGCTTCTTTGGCGTCGATGAACTTCATCATTTGTTGCACCTGCTTCCCATAGACAATCTCTTGTTCACGGGTTAGCAGTGGTACACGACCAATTTCTCGCAGATAGGTTCGCACCATATCAGCCGTGAATTTGGTATTGAGGTTTTCCGTTTGGGTGTTGACAGTAGGCATTGATGTGTTATCCTCTACTCCGTAAACACAATGTATTTTTTCTTACTAGAATCGATGGAGAAAGGTAGTACATCTATCACGAAATATCGGGAGCTATCAAAAGTAATTATCAATTGATCTAGCCGTTGTTGAGACGTAAACTCCCAATGATAGGTTCCCCTACCTTCCCTAAATTTTCACTCTCTTAAATTTTCAGTTTCTATATAAGCACGCTGGTTGTTTTGGAAAATTCTTCTCTTAGGCAGTTACTAATAGCAACTGGAAATCCGAAGTCGGTATGAGTTCCATTTACTTTATAGTACGATAAATCAGGCAAATAGTAAAGTACTTTAAGATAAAATCTTTAATTATAATTCAAAATTGCCGATTTGCAAAAAAAAAATAAACTTCCTTGAAATTACTGACTATATCTATAGTGACGCCAAAAACCTCTCTTCTGTTGCCCAAAACTAGCCGGATAACCGAACTTAATTTCCTGCGATAATGGAGGGATGTTACGAATTGGGCATGGGGCATTGGGCATGGGGCATTGGGAAAATAACAAATAACAAATGACCAATGACTAATGACTATTTAGAATCCCAGGTCAGCTTTGGCTAGTTCAGCAGCAGCGAATACTTCTGCGTCAGGTTTTTCTTCCCAGGCTGGTTCACCAATTTCTTCGTAAAAAGTTGCGTCGTAAGGACGGGTACGTACTACTACTGGCATAGGAACAGCATGACCCAAAATTAAAGCTTGTTGCTTAGAGTCTAACTTTGCCAATACCGATCGCAGTCCGCCACCACCAGATACACCTGTAAAAATCGCGTCAATGTCTTTTTCATCATTAAGCAAAGCGGTAATTCGAGTCCCAATCTGGGACATGACTTCATTATCAATACCCGATGGGCGTTGATCAACTACCAAAAGTGTGACGAAATACTTTCGCAGTTCCCTGGCGATAGTCCCAAAGATAGTACTTTGTACGATAGCCGGATCAAGGAAACGGTGCGCCTCTTCAATGGTAATCATCAATGGCGTGGGGCGATCGTTCGGGTTCTTGCTTTGCAGGAATTTATCTGCTTTTTTGACGTAATGCTCGTGAATACGTCGGGTGATCATATTCGTCACCAACATATAAGAGAGCATATTAGACTGGGAACCAAATTCTATCACAACATTCTTCCCAGCTTCCAGACATTGCACAATTTTATCAATGTAATTCTGGGGACAAACCGCTCGCATATACTTCAAATTATCCATACGCATCAGTTTGCGCTGTAAAGAGTTAATTGAACCTGGGTGTCCCGGCTTTTCCTCACAGAACATCTTAATGTCCTCACCAGTCATATTTAACAGCTGGACAATCCAAGACCTACCAAACTCATTAAACAAAATATTAGCGTTATCCAAGGCTGCGTCAGAAAGTCCTAAATCTCGACCACATAACTTAATATCTTCAACTTCAATTTGCTCATAACTCAAATAAAGTTCTTGAGCATCACGCACACCCCGGCGCTTTGTCGATTCTGGGTCGAGGGTGTAAACTTCTACCTTGCTAGGAAATAATTGTTTTAAACCCTTAACTGTATTTACATTCTTCCCTTCTGCAACGGCTTCCCAGCCATACTCAGAGTGCATATCAAAAATCAAATTTACTGCTGCATTTTTACGGATAACGCCAGCTAAAAGTAACCGTGTTAGAAAGGATTTACCAGTACCAGATTTCCCAAAAACTCCGTTGCTCCGTTCCACGAAGCGGTTTAAATCGATGCAAACGGGCACATCCATATCCAAAGGTTTACCGATGGAAAAATTACGCCTTTGGGGGTCATCTTCCCAACCAAATACGCGGCGAAAATCGTCAACACTGGCATCGTAAACTTGGCTAAAGTGGCTAGGAATAGTTTTAACAGGCAACAATTCCATTGTAGTGCTGGTTTGTGGCACAAATGAAGCCAAACCCGTCACCGATGGGAGAAAGGGATTTGTCGATTTACCATTTGTTGGGGAGAAAGATTCTTCCGATTCGGGAGTGAACATCAACATCGGCGCGAGGTTGATAGTCCCATAAGTACTACTTCCGGCTAAAACATCCCGTAAAAAAGTGTCTTCCCAATTAGGGGGATTAGCAATAATTCGGGCATTAGCAGCCCCCAATGCTACATCTGTCAGCATACAAAAAAAGCGCGATCGCATCCCTTGCACAACAAGAAACTTACCCACCCGCATATCTTCCACAGAAATGTCAGGATGCAATCGTACTTCTAAACCTTCAGTTAGAGAACCTTGAATAACCGAACCTAATGGCTGTTCTGAATTCATTTTATTAGTCATTAGTTATTAGTCATTAGTCATTAGTTATTTTCCCCCATGCCCAATGCCCAATGTCCAATACCCAATGCCCAATGCCCCTTATTAGTCAATCTGAATTGAAGTTGGCGCACTTCCTGTTGGAGGAGTGGTACTGATTAATGGTTTGCGGAATTGGGCGTAAAGGCGATCGCGCCAGGTAAAGAATGGTTCATAATCTATATTCTCGGAAAAGATTGGTAATCCTTTACCTCTAATAGAAGCTGGTAAATCCAGATAGGGGCCAGAGGGGAACTTGAGCAATATCGATAAGCCAGCTACTGCTAAGTCAGCTAAAGTTGGCTCATCTCCTGTTAAATAAGGACTATCTGCCAATAATAACGTTACCGCTTCCAAGTCTTGTTTTAAAGATGCGATCGCTGACTTTACTATATCTGGACTATAACCTACGCCAAAACCCAGCACTGAGAGTAAGTCAGTGGGGACTCCTTCAACCAGACTTTTAAATATATCTGGTGTTGAGGTGGGTAATAAAGACTTGCGGAAATTTTGATCTTGACTTATGGCTGCAAATAGTGCTTTGCGACCTTTGATGCCTATAGACTCATCCGCCCATTCTTCTATTAATAAAGTTAAACCCCGTCTTTTGGGATCTTGCGGTATTATTGGGCGATCGGGATATTCTAAGTCCAAATACTTAGCTATTTCCGTAGAATCCGCAATATATCTATTACGATCCTTTAATACCGGCACTTGTTTCTGACCAGTCAACCGAAATAGTTCTACCTGTCCAATCCCAGGCGTAACCTCTATTTTGCGGTAATCTAGTCCTTTGAAATCTAGAATTAGGCGCACTTTCTCTGAGTATTGAGATAGTTCCCATTGGTATAATTCCAGCATGTTGTATACCTTATAACTGGTCAACTTCTTAACTTTACAATTGTATCTTTAGTTAAAGTAATTTTTCTTTACATTATTTACTTTTTTGCTATCTAATTGAGATTTGGATTAAACTTATGGCTGATTTTTAGCAAAATCATCGAATTAAAAAGGATTATTTTTTGATTAAAATATCAAATAATTAAATAATTGAATTTAGCATACATATAGGAATCCGGTTTGATTTGGAGAAAATATACGTAGGATGTGTTAGCACGGAGAGTACGGCATCAAACTCGTGTTCATAGTGCGTTACGAACTCCGTTCTAACACACTCTACAATACTTAATTTCGTTCAAAAATCAAATAGTAATCCTATAGATAAACTTAACTGCTCATTTGCAAGTCTTCAGCACTTACTTTAATTTCCGTTACTGCTTAGGCTAGGTTAAAATATCGAGATAATTAATTTCTGTACTTTTGCTGAATAATCAACGGTTAATTCAAAGATATTCCCTTATTCCTTATGAGATTCAGTATTTTTTAATTTCCTATTAATTTACGTAGAGCTTTGTATATAAATTTGCTTTTAAGTAAGGAAAATATTTCTCACAACTTCTTGTAAATCATACCTTGTAGATGTAATATTTTCATACTTTTTGAGAGTTGACCCTATAGCAAGTTAGGCTTTTAAACTATTTTTGGTATAAACAAAAAAATATACTCATTACATAAAATATGTGCTAAATATATTTCATAATTCTCAGCGTGAGCCG
Organism: Nostoc commune NIES-4072; assembly: GCF_003113895.1. Lineage (NCBI taxonomy): Bacteria > Bacillati > Cyanobacteriota > Cyanophyceae > Nostocales > Nostocaceae > Nostoc > Nostoc commune. The sequence continues at coordinate 1,240,074 of NZ_BDUD01000001.1, forward strand.
ACGTTTGATATTTTACCTGATCAGTACAAACTCTTGTGGGAAAATTTTTCTACCTTCTTAGGTTAGATTTTGTGCATAGCAAAATGTTATAAATCTTTATGTAATGTGTGGACAAAAAGACAAACAAAATTTATGAAGACAAGTTACAGCAAATTGCTGATCACGTTGGCAGGCATAGCAGGATTTAGTAGTTTCAGCCTTGTTATTATTTTACCATCTGAAGCTAAAGAGGCACTAAATCCTAACCCCAGTATTTTTAACGAAGCTCCCTATAATAAGGGTCAACGTCTTCAAGTAAACACTCAATACACACCTGGTGAAGCTGCTTCCGTAATGGAAAAAGGCAATACCAAACCTAAACAAGTAGCGCAGAAAGGTAGTGTAACAAATCCCAGACCAAGTATTTTCAACGAGCCGCCCTATAACCGTGGTGGTAGCGTTACACCTAGTGAACCAACACCCACTATCCCAGGAACTCAACCCACTGAGACACTTCCTACAACTCCATCAGCACCAGGAGCAACAGGCAATCAAGGTAAAACCTTGTTAGGGTTGGCAGAGTCAAACGGTTCTTTTAAAACCTTAACTAGGGCTTTGAAAGCAGCAGGGTTGACTGGAGCTTTGCAAGGCAAAGATAACTTAACCATTTTTGCACCTACTGATGCAGCTTTTGCTAAGTTACCACAAGATGCTTTACAAGAATTGTTAAATCCAGCTAACAAAGAAGTATTGCTCAAGATTTTAACTTACCATGTAGTACCTGGTAAGGTGTTGTCCACTGATTTGAAGTCTGGCGAAGTTAAAAGCCTTGAAGGTGGCGCAATCAACGTTAAAGTTGATCCTGCAACCGGTGTAACTGTCAATGATGCTAAAGTGACCCAGGCAGATATCACAGGCACTAATGGTGTTATCCACGCAATTGATCAGGTAATTTTGCCTCCTGACTTGTAGTTTTAGGTACAAGTACAGCCAGTAGCAGACTAGGTTGGCATTAAGTATTAATAGGAAAAAACCCCGTTCAGATGTTAGTTTTGGACGGTTTTTTTGTAATAAATATTGTATGCTTACCCATTGACATGAAAGAGCAAATATGAATAATTTGAAAAACCATATCTGTCGTAGGGTCATAGCATTGCTCATTAGTGTCAACAAAAGCCTAGAAATAGCTTAATTGAAAGCTTGACTGACCCATCTGGAACTAAAGTTCTTTGGCTTTTATAGGACTTACGCAAAAATTGCTAAAAAGCTTAATTTCTCGAACCGCCAAGACGCCAAGAGCGCCGAGAATTCGTAGAGTGTGCGTAAGTCCTATTTTAGCTAAAGTCTACTGAAGTAGACTAAAGATTTTTGGGTATATCTTAGTCATTAAAATAAGACTTCTGCTATTAGCAAGGAAGTCCAGTTCCTTGCAAGATATGATTTTTACTCCCCTTAATCCCCCCTTGTCAAGAGGGGAAACAGGAATTTTGTTCCCTCCCCAAGACATCGGGGAGGGTTAGGGTGGGGTGACACGGATGGTGATGGGAAGCCAGAGAACTGAATATCACGTCATTACAAGGGTTTCACGTTAAGTTGACACCAATGGGCGCTGCTGTACCCCTACAACGCTGGATTCACTGCAACGCCCTGGCTCCGCTACTTGTACTAGATTTGCATTACAGGCTAGACATTACATCCCGTGCAACTGCTAAAGTCTGCTCAATGTCCTCTTCAGTGTGAGCAAAAGACGTAAACCCAGCTTCAAATTGAGAGGGTGCTAAGTAAACACCACGCTCTAACATACCCCGATGGAAGCGTCCGAATTTGGCTGTATCAGACTTTTTGGCATCTTCGTAGTTATGAACTGGGCCAGAGGTAAAGAATAAGCCAAACATAGCGCTGATTTGACCACCGCACACCCCATGACCAGTTTCTTTGGCAATTTTCAGTAAACCATCTGCTAGCTTCTTAGTAATCCGGTCAAGATATTCGTAAGTACCTGGCTTTTGCAGCAATTCTAAAGTCTTAATACCAGCAGTCATCGCCAAAGGATTACCAGAAAGAGTCCCAGCTTGATATACAGGGCCGGCGGGGGCAACCATTGACATAATATCTCGGCGACCGCCATAAGCTCCTACTGGCAACCCACCACCAATCACTTTACCCAAGGTTGTTAAGTCGGGAGTCACACCAAATTTTTCTTGAGCGCCACCGTAAGCAATACGGAAGCCTGTCATCACTTCGTCAAATACCAATAATGCTCCATGTTCGTGAGTCAATTCTCGTAATCCTTCTAAGAAACCAGCGTCAGGTGCAATAAATCCAGCATTACCGACAACTGGCTCAAGAATTACACCAGCAATCTCGTCGCGGTTTTCTTCAAACAAGGCTTTGACGGATTCTAAGTCATTAAAAGGCGCAGTTAGAGTGGTGCTAGTTGCCGATTTCGGAACTCCTGGTGAGTCTGGCAAGCCAAGTGTGGCAACACCAGAACCCGCCTTCACTAGAAACGTGTCGGCGTGTCCGTGGTAGCAGCCTTCAAATTTGATGATTTTATCTCGTTTTGTAAAAGCCCGCATCAGTCGCAAAACTCCCATGCAAGCTTCAGTTCCAGAGTTGACAAATCTGACCATTTCGATGCTAGGAACGGCATCAATAACCATTTCTGCCAAAACATTTTCTAGGACTGAGGGAGCGCCGAAACTCGTGCCTTTTTCTAAAGCTTCATGCAAGGCTGCAATTACTTCTGGATGAGCATGACCGCAAATAGCTGGCCCCCAAGTGCCTACATAATCTATATATTGGTTGCCATCTACATCCCAAATATATGCGCCTTTAACACGATCAAAAACGATGGGTTGTCCGCCCACAGACTTAAAGGCACGAACCGGAGAACTGACTCCTCCGGGCATGAGGTTTTGAGCAGCAGCGAAGATTTCTTGTGATTTTGTTGTTTTAATTGTGGTATTTACCAAGGTTCTCTCCTAACAGTGGGCAATAAAAAGCTCTATCTTAGGATAGTTTCAAAAACTACTTAGAATTTCTATCCTATATACATAGCTGAACCAAAAAATAATAATATGTTATACAACTCGAATAAAGACTTACCTCTAGATATTCAAACTCGATTATCTGAAGCATACCAGGATCTTTACCGAGCAGCTTTTAATTCGGCCATCCATTGGTATGGTGAAGCCTCAAAAGCTCACAAAGTCGCTTTGAGTGCTGTAAAGATGCAGTCTGCTATGGAACGGAATGTTCTTGTTTAAAGCTAGATAAAATAGTTCAATTCAAAAAAACATGCCAGTTGCCCTATTGAGAATGGTATCGTGAATCCATGAATTATTCTCATTAGAGCAAACTAGGTGGTATGTCTTCTAACGATTCGCACTCTCTGCATTACGCTATCCCTGTTGAGGAAATTCGCTACGATGAACGGGGTCTAGTGCCTGCAATTGTCCAAGATTATTTGGATGGTACTGTCCTAATGATGGCGTGGATGAATCAGGAGTCGTTACAAAAAACTTTAGAAACTGAAGAAACTTGGTTTTGGAGTCGTTCGCGGCAAGAATTGTGGCATAAGGGGGCGACTTCTGGACATATTCAAAAAGTGCAAAGTATCCGTTATGACTGTGATAGTGATGCGCTGCTCATCGGGGTAGAGCAATTAGGAGATATTGCCTGCCATACTGGAGAACGCAGTTGCTTTCACCAAATAGAAGGAAAAATTGCCCCACCACCAGGGGATACATTGTCGCAATTGTTTCAAATAATATGCGATCGCCGCGATAATCCGACAGAAAGTTCTTATACCTGTAAACTATTGGCAGGTGGCGATAACAAAATTTTGAAAAAGATTGGTGAGGAAACCGCCGAGGTGGTAATGGCTTTTAAGGATGATGAAGCAGATGCGATCGCAGGTGAAGTGGCTGATTTGCTATATCATACTTTGGTTGCCTTAGCTCACCATCAAGTTGATTTAAAAGCGGTATATCGTAAGTTGCAAGAACGTCGCCAATGAGGAGGAATAAGGGGCGCACAGGTGTGCGCCCCTACTCAGACAAAATTCGATTTAGGTATTGTAAAATCGCCACTGCGATCGCTACACTCAAGATGAAGCATAACCAGTAACTATTGGTAATAATTTGTGGTTGATCTAATGCCCATCCACCCAAGGGATGACCAATAAATGAGCCAACAGCCCAGCACAAAGCATTGATGGAAAAATAAACACCACGTTGATTTTCCGGGGCTAACTCCGTCACTAAAGAAGCAGCAGATGGGGTGTAAGAGACAATCGCCACAGAAAATACTCCCAATGCCAATATTGCCCAAACCAGATTATCAGATGGGGCAGTGCCGCTTACCCAAATCAGTCCAAAACCAATTGCCCAGAAAATAGCAGAAACAGTTAGTGCGAGTGTGTGAGAGCAGCGTTTTAAGATACTAGTGACAGGCAACTGACAGATGATGGCGAACACCAGATGCCAAGCAAATAAAACGCTAATCGTAGTTTGAGCAAATCCTTCAGTAGTACTTTTGATAACAAAGTTTTTGAAGAAAAGCGGCAGGGTGCTGTGGATTTGAGAAATATAGATTGTAAAGAATATATTAACTGCTATGTAAACCAGGAAACGGCCATCTGTTAATACTGCCATCCAAGAAGCAAAAAGTTTTGTGTTTTCAGATTCCTCTATTTGCTGCTGTTCAGTTTCACTAATTCCTATATAGACAACCCCAAAAAACACTAAAAAAGAGATGGCATCAATCACAAAAAGCCAGCGATAACTCCCAATTATTGAGATCAAAAAACCAGCCAGCATAATTCCGATAGCTAACCCAAGATTATCAGCTAGGCGAGCGATCGCAAAAGTTTCGCGGCGATTGTCAATCTGGCTAGCGTCAGCAACAACAGATTCAGCAGCAGGCCAATAGAAACCTATCCCTAAACCGCTAATCAAGCTACCGATTACCAAAATCATAAAATTATTGGTTGCAGCTAAAACCAGAGAACCAATTGCGGAAATCGCCGTGGCTAGCAATAAAGTGCGGCGGCGTCCCCAGTGTTCAGAATCAGCCAAAGAACCACCTACAATCCGCCCTACAACGCCGGAAATCGAAGCGCTACCCAAGGCTACCCCAACACTGGTTGCAGATAAACCAACTTGATTGACAAAAAAGATCGGGGCGTAAAACAGGGTACAGCCAGTACCAACTTCCGACAGAAATCTACCAATTGCAAAAATCCATACCTGCGGATGTATCGAGGGCAGCCACGATGATAACTGCGATTGCGAAGCTAATTTCATGAGTTTAGATGTCATGGTTTCGTGACATTTTTGTAATTCTTATCATTGGCTGCTATTTTCCTCACGCATTCCACAGGGTTTCCACAGGGATTTTAACAGTTTTCCACAAGTTATCTACGAGGTAATGGGCTTCTTACTATCCTGTTGGGGATTGTTGATAAATAGTGGGAAGTAACTTCAAGGACTGAGTTCTTATAAAGTTATGTAACGAAAAATGGCTTTAAACGCTGATTATTACGTTCGCATTTATTTTTTATACACTCGTTTTTAACATTTCGCAGCATTGACAAACCCACCCCCTCTTGGCGCACAATGATTCGGCTTGCTTTTGTAATCCGTTCAACCGTTGGCATCAAATGTGTAAAATATATTACCACCAGATGTAAGCGTAGATTGGCGGGCTGGCGAAAGAGCGTGTGAAATAGCTCTAAGCCGCTTCAGCGCAAGCAACTTGTCCCTCTTGATTATCCTCATAGGAGGAAAATCTCATGAAAGCAACGGTTAGCATCTTTACAGAAATTCCTGAAACACTCCACGAATCCTTAAAAAACTACTTAGAAACCCATCCCGATTGGGATGAAAACAGAGTATTGACGGCGGCGCTATCATTGTTTTTACTCCAAAATGGAGATAGCGATCGCCGTGCTGCTCGAGTTTATCTGGAAACATTGTTCCACCACTCCACAGTAAAAATGCCTTGTACCAACTCACCCGCAACAGCTAATTTACTAGACACCCCTTAGATACTGGTATGACCTAATATGGGCACGGCAAACCGTGCCCCATCAATGGGATTTTGAACCAAAGCGATCGCTCATATCGGGGTAATATTACAACAAAAAAGAACAGTAGATTTAAAGAGGTTCCAATAGTTTCTCTTGTTGCCAAAACTAGTTGGTAATAGTGCAAAATTTATAATTGAGACAAAACTTGAATATATTTAGCTGACCGTTAGTATTTGTTACATAACGGTTTTATTTTGAATACAAACATGTTACTAGGGGCGCATTGCTGTGGATTGGTGTAAAGTCGCTTCTGTATCTCACACATTCCAAATTGCCATCGGTATTTTGGCTTCTTCAATAATTTCCTGATCGGGTTAAAAAGTGTATCTTCAGCAAGATATTCTCAACTTGCCCTTGTGTTTGAATTGCCACATAGCTATATGTAAAGTAATAGTTGAAAGACTTGGAGAATAGATGCCAGGAACTACATCAAATTCAGAAATGCTATATCGAGTTCTCGGTAGTACAGGAGAAAAAGTTTCCGCCATTGGATTGGGTGGTTGGCATCTCGCCTTGAAGCACGTTGATGAGCAATTGGCAATCCGAATTGTTAGAACAGCCATTGATCGTGGCATTACCTTTATGGATAACAGTTGGGATTACAACGGTGGAGTCAGCGAGATTCGCATGGGAAAGGCGCTGCGCGATCGCTATCGAGATAAAGTGTTCTTGATGACGAAAATCGATGGTCGTTCTAAAAAAGTAGCAGCAAAACAGCTAGACGAATCACTCCAACGCCTGCAAGTTGATTGCATCGATCTCGTTCAGCACCACGAAATCCTTCGGCACGAAGACCCACATCGAGTTTTTGACGAAGAAGGAGCGAATGCTGCCTTGATTGAGGCACGAGAAGCCGGCAAACTCCGATATATTGGTTTTACTGGGCACAAAGACCCTTATGTTCATCTGCACATGCTGGAAGTTGCAGCCGCTAACGGGTTTAAATTTGATACAGCGCAGATGCCGCTTAATGTGATGGATGCCCACTACCGAAGCTTTGAAAAGCTGGTTGTGCCAGAACTAGTTAAACAAAACATCGGTGTTCTGGGAATGAAAAGCTTGGCAAACGGTATTATTTTACGGTCAAATACTGTAACCCCAATTGAATGTTTACACTATGCTTTGAATCTGCCCACATCGGTTGTGATTACCGGAATTGACAACATGGAGATTCTAGAGCAAGCTTTTGAAGCAGTGCGGACATTCCAGCCAATGAATGACCAGCAGGTGCGATCGCTTTTAGCAAAAACGGCAGAAGCGGCATCACGCGGCAAGTTTGAGCCTTTCAAAACCTCATCAATTTTCGATAGCACTGCCCAAAATCCAGATTGGCTAGGAGAGGAACCACAGCGCCTTCAGCAATTGATGTCAGCGTGATACTTTCTTAGTGTTAGTCATATATATATGCCTGCTCAGAATCAAACACGCCGTTTGCCCGCTCAATTAATTAGTCAAAATATAACCTTTTAAAAGCGTTATTTATGCTTAGGTAGAGTATTAAGTTGCTTGCCCAAAAGCCTGGAAAATAGCATTGCGGGTGCGATCGCAAGTTAATTAACTTTATGGCGATCGCTAAGGACAAGCCTCTACGCGTCTAAGCTCATATTTAAAAGCTGTGAATTTTTAATTCGCTCCTTAATTAGCAACAAAAAAACCTTTACTCAAAATTCAATCTATCAAAATAGTGAATTCACTTCATAACTAATGACGCAAAAACTTCTATCTAGGGAACGATATGGCAAATCAGCTAAATGAATTAGAAATAGTATACTAAGTCACATTGAGATTGTATTCTATGAAATTGAATTATGTTACAAAACAGCTTTCTACCGTAAAACGCTGGATGGCTACAACACTGTTTTGTATGTTAGCGATCGCTTTTCTTTGGCAAGGTGCATTTTTCTCGAACACTTCAGCAATGGCTGCTCCTACTGCAACCTTGATCGCATCATCAGACGCAGGCGATAAAGTTCAAGAAAAAACCAGTAAAGATGCTGGACGGGCCAAAAATTTCATCGAGGATACAAAAGATAAAGTTAAAGAAGCTGCCAAGAGCAACGCCAGTAAAGTTGACCAAGCAACAGACAATGGTAGTTTTGTTGAGCGCAAAGCAAAGAGAGATGCCGCTACAATTCAAAGAAGAGCAGACGAAGATGCAACTCGGACTAAAGAAGCAGTAGACAACACAAAGAATGTTGTTGAACGCACTGTTGATAATATCAAAGATGCTTTTGGTAAATAGTAATCTTATTTGATTTCGTTCAAATCGAAAGCCTTAGATCCCGACTTTTTACAAGAGTCGGGAATCTTGCTGTTTATAAATAATTTAGGAAAGTCTAAATTATTGCACAAATTATATAAACTTCATGCTGTGATTTTAATCGCATGTTATTTGCTAGTTATCTCAGAAGTAAAACAAAATTTTATAATTATTAATTTAGAAAGATTATTTTACTAAAAAAATACTGAGTTTAACTAAAGCGAGTGATTTAGCTAAGGAATCTCCGCAAAATGTGGCTGTAACACCTGTTTTTTATACGAATTAGCAACTATCTTTAAGTAGCATCACTTATTGACAAATGTGCTTTGAGTTTAACTGATTTCAATTTTATTTGGACAAATTGTTAATGGTTAACAAATTTTTCACTATTATCAATTACGAAGTTATACTTTCCGCTACAACTTAGTAACAATGTAAGAGTCTGATAATGTGAACAACCCGGCCGTGGGAAAATCAAAATACCGAAAACCTGAAGTTAGAGAGGAAAACCCTATAATATGCATCTGAGCGAAATCACCCATCCTAATCAGTTGCACGGTTTATCTGTTCGCCAACTGCAACAGATTGCCCGTCAGATTCGAGATAAGCATCTCCAAACCGTAGCAGTTAATGGTGGACACTTGGGGCCAGGGTTGGGTGTTGTAGAACTAACACTAGGACTTTACCAGACGCTGGACTTAGATCGGGATAAAGTGATTTGGGATGTAGGACACCAGGCTTATCCCCACAAACTGCTTACAGGACGATACGATCGCTTCCACACCCTCAGACAAAAGGACGGAGTTGCAGGTTATCTCAAACTCTGTGAAAACAAGTTTGACCACTTTGGGGCTGGACATGCTTCTACAAGTATTTCAGCAGCATTGGGCATGGCTTTAGCACGAGACTTGAAAGGGGAAAAATTTAAAGCCGTCGCTGTTATTGGAGATGGGGCGCTGACTGGGGGTATGGCTTTAGAAGCCATCAACCATGCCGGACACTTGCCAAAAACTAACCTGTTGGTTGTTCTCAACGACAACGACATGTCTATATCTCGCAACGTCGGCGCGATTCCCCGTTATCTGAACAAAATGCGCCTCAGCCAGCCGGTGCAATTTATTAAAGATAATCTTGAAGAACAATTTAAGCAAATTCCCTTCGTGGGTGAATCTTTGTCTCCCGAACTCGGACGCATCAAAGAAGGTATGAAACGCTTGGCTGTTCCCAAGGTAGGTGCAGTTTTTGAAGAACTCGGTTTTACCTACATTGGGCCAGTCGATGGGCATAATCTCGAAGAATTGATTGCCACCTTCCAACAAGCACATCAAATACCAGGCCCAGTTTTGGTACATGTAGCAACAGTCAAAGGCAAAGGTTATGAAATTGCCGAACTAGATCAAGTTGGCTACCATGCCCAAAGCCCCTTCAACGTAGCAACTGGCAAAGCCATTCCTTCTAGCAAACCCAAACCTCCGGCTTATGCCAAAGTCTTTTCTCACACTCTGGTGAAACTTGCCGAACAAAACCCCAAAATCGTTGGGATTACTGCGGCGATGGCAACGGGGACAGGCTTGGATAAACTTCAAGCGAAACTGCCTAATCAATATATTGATGTCGGCATTGCTGAACAACACGCAATCACCCTAGCAGCAGGACTTGCAACTCAAGGGATGCGCCCCGTAGCTGCCATTTATTCTACCTTTCTGCAACGCGCTTATGACCAGATAATTCACGATGTCTGCATCCAAAACCTGCCAGTATTCTTCTGTTTGGATAGGGCAGGAATTGTCGGATCTGATGGGCCTACCCACCAAGGTATGTATGACATCGCTTATCTGCGTTGCATTCCCAATATGGTAATAATGGCACCCAAAGACGAAGCAGAATTGCAACGCATGGTAGTAACTGGCGTTAACCATACCAGTGGCCCGATCGCTATGCGCTATCCTCGTGGCAATGGCTACGGTGTCCCCTTGATGGAAGAAGGTTGGGAACCTTTAGAAATCGGCAAAGGAGAAATTCTGCGTACAGGCGATGACGTATTAATCGTTGGCTATGGCACAATGGTTTATCCAGGAATGCAAGCTGCGGAAATTCTCAGCGAACACGGCATTGAAGCAACTGTAATTAATGCCCGTTTTGTTAAGCCTTTGGATACCGAGTTGATTTTACCTTTAGCTAAGAAAATTGGCCGAGTTGTCACCTTAGAAGAAGGCTGTGTCATGGGTGGCTTTGGTAGTGCGATCGCTGAAGCTTTACTAGATGCAGATATCCTCGTTCCTGTCAAGCGATTCGGTGTTCCAGATGTATTAGTAGATCATGCTGAACCCAATGAATCTAAGACAGAATTAGGTTTAACTAGCCATCAAATAGCAGAGAGAGTATTGCAAGCTTTCTTTAAGCAGCAAGTATCTGCTGTGGTTTAGTTAATTTATCAACATTAATTATTCAAAAATAACCCCTAGAACAGGGGTTATTTTCCTGAGAATATTAGCGATCGCTATTTCTACTCATTGTCGTATATAAACGCTTTGGCAAAAAAACAGCGCTCATTGCCGCAGCCAGTAATCCTAACCCGAAACTAGCTTCTGGTACAGCCTGGAGTTTAGCCTCATCTGAGAATAACTCTTGGCTAGTAAATGGCAAGTTAGCTAAACTGGGATTTAAGCAAACATTAGTATTCGGTGGTTGATTAGGAATAGCAAGAGTTTGGCCCTGGTTAACCTCTGGTTTTCCATCGGTATTTACCTCTATGTGTAGCGGTGTAGGTTGACAAAATGATGGTTCACTGAGGTTAATAGCTGCAACTAAATCCCAAGCTGGGTTAGCAGGGTAAGCGCATCTAATTTTGTAGCTCTTGATACAGACAAAAAGCTTAAAACTCTATCTGAATATCAGTTTTTCATTCAAAATAGGACAAATTGTCGTAAATGATTGAAAAAACATGGGTCAAATAGCTTTTTATGTTTTTTGACCACATAAATACGAAAATGTCAATCCCACCCCTTGGCTCAGTGTAGTAATTTTGAACTTATTTGTGCTTTGGTTGAACCCCAAAACCACCGTGTCAATAGGGTTTGAGATGCGCTAACCCTGGCTGGGTTAGGAATCAACGGGTCATTTCCAGAAATATTTGTCAGAGCGTAGTCCAATAATTGTGATGCCAGAATGCTCTCAGGAGTACCAGTCGCTTTCCATGCTGCTTGGTCTGCTCGAGTAAACCCAATTTGGTTAGTTGCATCCAATGGAGTTAGAGATATTGGCAATCCTGCGGAAAATACCTTTTGTGCTGCTACCGGATCAGTCCAGATATTAAACTCAGAAACTAGGTTTTGTTTTAATATCGGGTCAAGGTGTTCCCTGAGATTTCCTGGAACAAAGACTGCACCGCCCATAATTTCCAGGCGCGAAATCTTTTTAGCGATACTTGGATCTATCGTCAGTGCATCTGCTATGTTTGTCGCAGAACCAGTCATTAAAATCTCGACTGGTTCTGGCGACTGATTTATTGTGTCTACAAGCAGTTGAGCAGCACTTCTTTGATCAACAGTTTCAAGGGCTTTATCTGGCAGGTTGGTAAAAGGAGTCCAAAATGTATCCGTATCCGCTCTAAATGCATCGGGGAAAGCATTATTGCCTGACAAGGGTGTTTCCCTACCAACAGCAACAGGTATCCCAGTTATTCCCAGTCCTGCCAGCATCCGCATGACATTATTGCCAAATATTTGAGGGCGGGCTAATCCCTGGCTTATGGTCATAGCCTTGACCTCGAACTTGGGATTTTGCAATATGTACGCCCAAGCAGTCATGCCATCCTGACTACCATCATCATCTAAAATTATTGGTGTACGATTCAAGGTACTACCAAAAGCAGGTTGACTACCAAAAGCAATTGGCAACGTTACTAACAGTGTTAGAGAAGATAGAAGTGAATAACAAAGATGGTTTTTGAAAAAAGGCTTTTTCATGAAACTTTGCTTCCGGTTTGATCTAAATTTGAGTTTGGGAATTGACCCAAAAAAGTTTGCTCGTGCAATAAGCACCCTGTAGCGTCAAATATGCAAAACTGGTAAAAAATCCCAGGCACACTGAGTAAAAATGTACAAATAGAAACAAAGAATCCCGAATTTACATAAACGGGCTGGCAATGTAGATTGTAATTGATAAAGTTACCATCCACGTAACAAAATCATCAGAACCCCCAAGTTGTTGGGTTTCGTTCCTCGATTCAACCTACACATTTTTATTTTTTGGGCTTAACCAAACTGTATTGACACCGCTAGAACGCCAGCAATATACACAAGAAAATCTGAGATTTTTGGGTTATAAAGCTGCATTGTAGTTCAGAAAAAGCTGTAAAATTTGGGAAAACTAGAAATTAAGCATTATCAGATTTTGATTGTTCTGGTACTGTCGCCGGCGGGGGTATTTCCTCACGCTCACAGGGCGCTCTACCGTGACCTGAAGTTTTTCGTCAGCCTCTTGAGGGTCTATATCAGTTGCATTACCACCAATCTCAACAATTACAGGGTTTTTTCCGGTATTTAATTTCGCTAGCTGCTCATTATTAAAGCTAGCAAAAATCGCTTTCCCATTTTCTGCAACTTTTGCCCTAGCGATCGCAATATTAGAGAACTTACCAATTTTTATCTCAATTTTATTTTGAGGCGAACTGTCTTGCTTGGGAAAGTTTTCTCCTGTCACCACTACATTGATACGTTCGTTCTCGTACCTACTGTTATTTTCCGGTATAATCGACTGAGGAATACTGACGTAAAAATCTTTAGGACTGATGCTTTTTATAGACGCAACTTCGGATATGATTGCTGATTGAGTGCTAGTTTGCTGAGTGGATGTTGTAGTGCTTGTCTGACCTGAATTGTTGTTATTTGGCTGGCCAGTGCTATTAATTGTCTCTGCTTTACCCAACTCTACTGAAGTGAAAAGTAACAATAACGCTAGACTAAGGGATAGCAGAAAATAATAATATCTCTTGCTCACTCGTTTCCAGGGCATGTTAAGTAAGCGCATAAAACAGTTTGAGTATTTTTAATTGACGTAACAATATCAATCTATTAAACTGCTCTTTTGTTTGATACTCTGGTTATTCGTAATGTTTTTTATTACTCAGTGATATCTCGAAATTTGAGAAATGATCAGGATTTTGAGCGAGATAAAACCACTTTCTATTGTATTAGCGATCGCTGTCGTTAGTTGAAACACGTAATATCAAGTAACATTTAAGTATTTACTGCTCATGTATTAATTACCCCTTTTTATGACACGTTCCACAAACCAGGTTTATCCCGTTATTTGGCACAATGACTCAGTGTCACTAATTGATCAAACGCGCTTACCAAACGAATATACATTTGTAGAAATTCACCGCAGTGAAGATATGGCGCGGGCAATTAAAACTATGATTGTCCGAGGTGCGCCAGCCATTGGTGTAGCTGCGGGGTATGGAATGTATCTTGGTGCCAGGGAAATTAAAACAAGCGATCGCCACGAATTTTTGCAACACTTAGATAAAGTAGCCCAGTTGTTGCGTTCTACTCGTCCAACGGCGGTGAATTTATTTTGGGCAATTAGCCGGATGCTGAAAGCCGCCTACGAAACGCTGGGAACGGTAGAAGACATCAAGCAAACCCTTTTCCAAACAGCCCAAGCAATCAACGCTGAAGATTTGCAAACCTGTCAAGCGATCGGTGACAATGGTTTGGCAGTGTTACCTGCTACCCCAGAAAAGCTAAGGTTACTTACTCACTGTAACGCTGGGGCGTTAGCTACTGCTGGTTATGGCACAGCTTTGGGTGTAGTGCGTTCTGCATGGAGAGAAGGACGTTTAGAACGTTTATTTGCCGACGAAACCCGTCCTCGTTTGCAAGGCGCAAAACTCACCACTTGGGAATGTGTGCAAGAAGGTATTCCAGTAACATTAATTACTGATAATATGGCAGCCCATTGCATGAAACAGGGTTTGATTCATGCTGTAGTTGTAGGCGCCGATCGCATTGCTGCAAATGGCGATACTGCTAATAAAATTGGTACATATAGTGTTGCGATCGCGGCTAAGGCACATAATATCCCCTTCTTTGTCGCTGCACCCCTTTCTACTGTTGATTTTGAATTAGCCGATGGTAGCAAAATTCCGATTGAAGAACGCGAACCAACAGAAATTTATCAAGTTGGTGATACGATTCTCACTCCTGCGGGTGTAGATTTTTATAACCCAGCTTTTGATGTGACTCCGGCAGAGTTGATTACAGCCATCATTACAGAGAATGGAGCGATCGCACCTGATAAATTAGCGAAATCACAGTTAAAGCAATTACCGATTGGGTTAAATCCAAATTAATGGAGAACTTGCGCCGAGTTCTCGATAACTGTAAATCCAAATAACGGAAACTTTATAGGGCAATATGGTTCGGTTAAGGCAAGAGACGCGATAAATTAAGGCAAGAGACGCGATAAATCGCCGTCTCTACAAAGGACTAATTCTTGTAAATACGGCGATTTATCGCGTCTTTGGATCTAGGGCATGTCATCAAAAAACCTTATCCGAACCGTATTGAAATCTGACGGATCAAAATTTATCAGCAATTTTTTCAATAATTTTATCTAAACTTTATATTTTAACTAAATTCAATAAGTAAAATCCGCAATTACTTTCTCAAAAGAAGCTTTGACTTTCTCAAACCCCAGTTTGCTTTCTGATTTTGGTGTTTTCCGCAAGTAAAATCAGCTTTGACTTTCTCAAACCCCAGTTTACTTTCTCATTTCGGTGTTTTCCGCAAGTAAAATCAGCTTTTGCTTTCTCAAAATAAGTAGGACTTACGCAAACTCTACGATTCTTGGCGTTCTTGGCGTCTTGGCGGTTCGAGAAATTAAGCTTTTTAGCGCTTTTTGCGTAAGTCCTAATAAGGTTTGACTTACTCAAACCCCAGTTTGCTTTCTGATTTTGGTATTTTTTGCAAATAAAATGCCATTTGCTACGTGTACACACAAGTCTTTTAGAGTTGCGCTACAGGCTTTAGATCCCCCCAACCCCCCGATAAATTGGGGGACAAAAAGCTTTCAATGTCCCCTTTAAAAAGGGGGATTTAGGGGGATCAATTGACTAATTAACCCTAGTAGACTTAAACAAAATGCTGAATAATTGCCTCAGCAAATTCAGAACATTTTAAAGGTTCAACTGGTGGTTCTAGCAACCGGGCTAAATCGTAGGTGACTTGACTATTTGCGATCGCATCGCTTAAACCTTTCTTAATTAGGTCTGCGGCTTCTTGCCAACCCATAAATTCCAGCATCATCACACCAGACAAAATCACTGAACCAGGATTAATCCGATCTAAGCCGGCGTGTTTGGGTGCAGTGCCGTGGGTAGCTTCAAATATGGCACTAGAATCACCAATATTCGCCCCTGGCCCCATTCCTAATCCCCCAACAATCGCAGCCGCCGCATCAGACAAATAATCGCCGTTTAAGTTCATCGTCGCCAAAATCGAATACTCATCCGGTCTGGTTTGGATTTGTTGAAAAATACTGTCAGCAATTCGGTCATTCACCAAAACTTTCTCTTTCCATTTGCCATCGCCGTGGGTTGCCCAAATTGTGTTAAGAACAGTTTCAACTTCCTTGACAATTTGCCCTTTCTTCTCTTCAGTGAGACTATCAAACCCAGGATCAATCTCGCGGGCGTTTTCTTCCAAGGAAATATTCGGATTTTTTTCCTTGTTGCTCAAAATCCAAGATTCTCGTTCGGTGACAGTTTCTTGGCGAAATTCGCTGGTTGCTAGTTCATAGCCCCAATCGCGGAAAGCGCCTTCAGTATACTTCATGATGTTGCCCTTATGCACCAGAGTCACTTGTTGCTTGTGCTTGGGCAATAGCAAAGCGTGTTTGATGGCACGTCTGACTAGACGCTGGGAACCAGTTTTGCTGATGGGTTTGATGCCAATACCAGAATCAAGAGGAATGCGTTTTTTCCCGTGTTCTGGGGTGGCGGGGATCAGTTCTTCATTGAGAATTTTAATTAAGCGATCGCCAATTTCGCTACCTTGTCGCCACTCAATGCCCAAATAAATATCTTCCGTATTCTCCCGATAAACAATTACATCCAGCTTTTCGGGATTTTTGTGCGGTGAAGGCGTACCTGCATAGTAACGGCAAGGACGCACGCAAGCATACAAGTCAAAAATTTGTCGCAGCGCTACATTTAAAGAACGAATTCCCCCCCCAACGGGAGTAGTCAAAGGCCCTTTAATAGCTACACCATATTCTTCAATTGCCGTTAGAGTGTCTTGAGGTAAATATTGATATGTTCCGTATAAATCGCAGGCTTCGTCCCCAGCGTAAACCTTGAACCAACTAATTTGACGCTGACCCTTATATGCTTTGGCTACCGCAGCATCGAGGACTTTTTGGGTAGCAGGCCAGATGTCTATGCCTGTGCCGTCGCCACGAATAAAGGGGATAATTGGATTGTCCGGTACGATTGGTTCACCATTTTTGAAGGTGATTTTTGCTCCGGTTGCGGGGGGGGTAATCTTTTCGTACATCGTTCACACACTCCTAATCGATACGCTGCTATTCAAAAAAAACCTTATGTGGCAGGCTTATATTTTAGGTACTGGGGATTGCGTACTGGGGATTGGGAAGAGACACGAAGTGATTTTTTCAATAATTCACCCTTGTCCTCCATGTCCCCTCAGTCGTAGTACCCAGTCCCTAGTCCCCAGTTCCTAGTCTCCAGATTTTCCCCCTGTTCCCCTTGTACCTTATTTGGGGATTAAGTGTGGGATTCAGTGAAGCGATCGCAATTTTGTACGATCAAAAATAGTAAACTACTTTTCGCTATCAGTGCTTCACCTTAGAGGAGCCAGATAGCTTAACGCTCTTTCACTGACCGCTAAAACAAGAATGGCATGACAGACCCAATGATTTTATCAGGCCCTGCAAATGACATCGACTCCCTCCGAAGACCATTAATCGCTGGGTCTGAAAAAGTCCAACAACAGATAATCCCACAATTAGCTGAGTTGGGTAATGAGGGATTAGACGTGTTGATGGAATTTTTACTGAAACGGCGTGAGAACCCAGCGACTTGGATCGATGGCAAAGCTTACCAAGTTCTCTATAACTCTGATGCACCTCAAGCCAAAGAATTTCTGCGCTCTTGTTTTCCTGAAGGAATTGTACCTCTAAAATCAGAGTGCGGGATAAACTACAATTCTTTGCAACAGCTACTAGCTGCTCAAGACTTCCAAGCAGCCGATCGCGTCACCATCGAAAAAATGTGTGAACTATCAGGGCCAACGGCTGTACAACGAAAATGGTTGTACTTTACTGAGGTAGAAAATACCTCGGCTGTTGACTTGCAAACCATTAACAACCTCTGGTTAGTCCACTCAGAAGGTAAATTTGGTTTTTCAGTACAGCGAGAAATCTGGTTAAGTTTGGGTAAAAACTGGGAGAATTTCTGGCCGAAAATTGGCTGGAAAGCAGGTAATAACTGGACGCGATACCCTAACGGGTTTACCTGGGATTTGAGTGCGCCTAGAGGTCACTTACCCCTCTCAAATCAACTTCGGGGAGTACGAGTCTTTGCTTCTTTACTCTCTCACCCAGCTTGGTCAAAGAATCCAGAAAAATGATTTTGAGCCTAAGGACAAACAGATTATGATCAATTCCACCAATCGAGAATTCTACGTCATCATTGAACGGGATGAAGATGGCTACTATGTTGGAGAAGTTCCTCAGTTAAAAGCTTGTTACAGCCAGGGAGAAACAATTGATGAGTTGATGGCTAATATGAAACAAGTAATTGAACTCTGTTTAGAGGATGTCTAAGAAGTCAAAAATGTCATGCTGTAGTCTGCGATCAGAGTATGACTTAAGGAGTTTAAGGATCAGAAAGTTTGGCCCTGAACGAAAAAGCTTTGGGAAGACAACAATTCGTTTAGAAGCGGATGTTGCAGAGGTTTTTCCCAATGCTGATGCCGTCAATGAGGCTCTAAGATTTCTGATTAGAGTTGTGCAGAACGACCAAGTTTCTGCACTTATAAAGCAGCCTCACAGTTCCTCGGAGGGAGCGGATTAAACCTCCTAGTGCTTAGTTGGAAGTGCCGCAGATCCCTTGAAAATACCAAATTTTGATAATGGCAAACGTTCGTCTAGAAGATATTAAGCGTAGGTTTAATAATGTCACCGCTATTGAGGATATTACCTTTGAAATTCCTGATGGCGAGTTTTGGGTTTTAGTTGGGCCATCGGGTTGTGGGAAGTCTACAATTTTGCGAACGATCGCGGGTTTAGAAACCGCTACATCTGGCAAACTCTACATTGGCGATCGCTTGGTGAATAATATCCCAGCCAGACAAAGGGATGTAGCGATGGTGTTCCAAAACTACGCTCTCTATCCTCACATGAGTGTGGCCCAAAACATCGGCTTTGGCTTGCAAATGCGGAAGGTTGACCAGAAAATCATTCAAGAACGCGTGATGAATGTGGCGCGATCGCTTTCTCTCGATCACTTGCTGGATCGTAAACCCAAACAACTTTCCGGGGGACAGCAACAACGAGTAGCATTAGGGAGAGCGATCGCTCGTGAACCCCAAGTGTTTTTGCTTGACGAACCTTTATCTAATTTAGATGCCCAATTACGCGATGATACAAGGGCAGAATTAAAACAGCTACATCAAGAGTTAGGTATTACAACAATTTACGTCACCCACGATCAAGTCGAAGCGATGACTTTGGCTGATAAAATTGTCGTGCTAAATCGCGGGCGAATTCAACAAATTGGCGATCCCCAAACTATTTATGCAAGTCCTGCTAATCAGATGGTGGCAACTTTTTTAGGCAGTCCACCAATGAATATTTTGCCTGCAATCTATGAAAATAACGGTTTTGATGTAAGTGGACAGTTATTAACAATCCCAGTAGTTGTGAAAGAGAAATTACAGTTGCGTCAGGGACACAGTTATGATTTGGGGATTCGTCCAGAGCATATTTTTATTAACGAACCGCTAAGTCGCCTTAGCGCAGCCTCTCGAAGAGAAGAGCGCCAAGAAGTACAAGAAGTAAATGAGAGTCAGCTGATTGTGGAAGTTAAGGTAGTGGAACCTTTGGGAAGGGAAACTTTGATTCGTGCTGGTTTACCTGGTTCGCCCGTAGTGTTGAATATTCAGGTGGGCGGGGATGTGCGTCCGCGTCCAGGCGATCGCCTTTCTCTACAACTCGATTTAAATCAATTGTTTGTATTTGATTCCAAAACTGGAGACAGAATTTTATAAAGAGTTTCTTAAACTGCCAGAAATAATCGTCAATTCCCAATTTTTTGTAACCAGAATCTAAGAAAATAAAAACTGTAATAGAGACTTAGTAGATTCCCTGCAAAAACTTATATGACTATTAATCGACGGTATTTCTTGTTTTTACTGACATCAGGTGCGGGTGCTTTTGCGTTAGATGCTTGTGCATTAGCAGAGAAATCTCCTGACGGAAAAACTGCAACACCAAATACAATAGCAAATACAACACCAAATACAACAGGGGCTATCCAACTACCGCCTTTACCTTACGCCTATGAAGCACTAGAACCACACATCGATGCCAAAACGATGCAATTTCACCACGATAAACACCACGCAACTTATGTAAAAAACCTGAATGCAGCGTTAGCCAAACATCCAGAACTCAAAGGTAAAAGTGTTGAAGAACTGTTGCGGAAACTTGACAATGTACCACAAGATATTCGCAATACAGTACGCAATAATGGCGGTGGTCATGTGAACCACTCAATGTTCTGGCAAATTATGAAGCCGAAAGGTGGGGGAGAACCAACAGGAAATATAGCCTCCGCGATTAATCAAAATTTTGGCTCTTTTGCAGCTTTCAAAAAACAGTTTAACGAAGCTGGTGCTGGTCGTTTTGGTAGTGGTTGGGTTTGGCTAGTACATAATAAAGGTGGCAAGTTGGAAGTGACCACTACAGCTAATCAAGATACTCCCTTAAGCGCAGGTAAATATCCCATCTTGGGTAATGACGTATGGGAACATGCATATTATCTCAATTACCAGAATCGCCGCGCCGATTACTTAGATGCTTGGTGGAACGTGGTTAATTGGGATGAAATTAACAAGCGATTTGCAGCAGCAACTAAATTTGCCTGAAAACAGACAATATTTTAGAGTTATAAACGCTTAAAAGCTGGCAACAGAAACAATATTCTGCTGCCATCTTTCTGGATATGATAAGCTCATCGTCATTCATTTTTTCAGAATGATTCGCTTGTATAGGGCTATAGGACTAATAATTGATTTCTGAGAAAGCTCGGTACAGCTCAAAAAGTTTAATTCCTTACTCCCTAATCCCTACTCCCCGCCCACGTAGATAATTTCAAAAATCAAATATGATTCATTCCTATGATAAGCAAAACCACTGCATTGCATAGATTTGCCTAATAGTAAGGCTCTGCTCATAACTCCTCCCATCGTAAGAAGTGGTGTTACACCTATCGTGCTGAATTACTTATGAAAAGCAAAAGCTATATAAGATTAAAATAGGACTTACGCACACTCTACGAATTCTCGGCGCTCTTGGCGTCTTGGCGGTTCGAGAAATTAAGCTTTTTAGCAATTTTTGCGTAAGTCCTATAAAACTTAAAATTTTGTCATGAGAACCCTTAAAATCATTTCTTCAAATGTGCAATTTGAATAAAAACACTCTTGAGTCATTTTAATTATAAGGAGTATATTCTCGTGAAGATTGGTTGCAAATTATTCATGCTTGCTTTAACTGTTCCATTATTTCTTGGAATTTTAAATTTTAAAGCACAAGCTCAAGTTACTACTAAAAAATTGGGTGTAGCTGGTGATATTCCCGTTCCCGGTAATTATGATAAGGATGGTAGAACTGATGTTGCAGTATGGCGACCAAGTAATGGTACTTGGTATGTAATCAACAGTTCTACAGGTCAAACAGTTACTAGAAAATGGGGTGTAAATGGCGATATTCCCGTTATCGGCGATTATGATGGTGATAGGATAACTGATATTGCAGTATGGCGGCCAAGTAATCGCACTTGGTATGTAATTAACAGTTCTACAGGTCAAACAGTTACTAAACAATTGGGCACAGATGGCGATATTCCTGTTCCCGGCAGTTATGATAATGATGGTAAAACTGATTTTGCAGTATGGCGTCCTAGTAATGGTACTTGGTATGTAATTAACAGTTCTACAGGTCAAACAGTTACTACAAAATGGGGTGTAAATGGTGATATTCCCGTTCTCGCCGATTATGATTATGATAGTAGAACTGATTTTGCACTATGGCGACCCAGTAATGGTACTTGGTATGTAATTAATAGTTATACGCGTCAAGTAGTTATTAGAAAATTGGGCGTAAATGGTGATGTTCCTGCCCCTGGTAAATACGATGATGATACTAGAGCTGATTTTGCAGTATGGCGACCAAGTAATGGTAATTGGTATATAATTAACAGTTCTACAGGTCAAACAGTTACTAGAAAATTGGGCATAAATGGTGATATTCCTGTCCCTGCCATTTATAATTTCTCTATTAAAACTGACTTCGCAGTATGGCGACCAAGTAATGGCACTTGGTATATTCTGAGGAATTAGTGCTAATATTTTGTCTGATTAAGTAGGGCGGCGTCAATGATTAAAGGTTAGTAGTGAGGGCTGTTTGCGTTGCCGTAGCCTCTCGTAGAGAAGCGTTCCCGTAGGTTAGCCCTCACTACAAACTAATTTCAATATTTTTTATATTGGTATTGATGTATTAGATACAGAAAGCATTGGGTGAATATTTGACCAATTACAAGCTAATTATCAACAAATTATAATTCGCACTTTCGCACTGAAGTATTCAGCGACCAAAATACGGTAGTAATTAAAATAATTCTAGTCTCAGCTTTTTTTTGCATCTAAATCAACCCGTCGAACTCACGTTAAGTTAATCTGCAACTCGATTCTGGGTGAGGGCACAGAATTTGTTATTAAGATTCCAGTGTCTTAATTGCTACTATTTATATGATAGATACGAGGAAAAAGAAATTATTTTTCCCCACTATTCTCATCTTTCCTCTCAAAGAGGCTTTTGAGTAGGTATACCAACAGCACGAGGAAAATTAGCTGGTGTGGTAGCTAGCTTACGCAAATAAACACAGTGGCGAATGCTGTAACTTAGGGGTGTTGTAAATTGTTCGATTGATTCAACGACACCACCCAACTGGTTCACAGCATTCTGCAAAGTAGTTGTTTCATCCTCTGTCCAATTACCGCGATAAATTATGGCTAAACCTCCCTGTTTGAGCAGTGGTAAGGTATATTCTGCACAGACAGAAGCTGGCCCTACAGCACGGATTAATGCAATATCGTAAGCTAGTCTATGCTGCGGGTGATGGCCGATTTCTTCAGCCCTAGCAACAACAGTTTTGGCATTGGCAAGGGCAAGTTCAGTTAATATATTGTTGATAAAAGAAATTTTTTTCCGAGTGGAATCGAGAAGATTAATTGTGCAATTAGGTACAGTAATTGTCACTGGAATACCTGGAAAACCCGCACCTGTACCGATATCAATGATAGCAGGGGAAGCAAGAGAGAAATTTGCTGATAACAAGGGTGCAATTCCTCGCAGAGAATCCCAGAGATGTTTTTCCCAAAACTCTTGGGGGTCAGTAATCCGAGTTAAATTTAGTTGGCGATTACCTTCTAGGATTAACTCATAAAGCCTTTGGAATTGCGCTTGTTGTTGGACATTTGGTTGCCAATTAAGAGTTTGCTGCCAGATTTCTGCCATCTCAGGCAATAAGTTTGTCATTGGGGAATGGGGAGTGGGGAATGGGGAGTGGGGAATGGGGAATAGGGAATAGGGAATGGGGCATTGGCCATTGGGCATGGGGCATTGGACAATAATTAATACTTCTTCTCTCCCTGCTCCCCCTGCCTCCCCTGCTCCCTACTCCCCACTCCCCACTCCCTACTGCCCCTTTCATACTGCTGGTAAAGGTTCTTTAACTTTGGTTTCTAATGTTCTTGGGTCTACTGATTGTAGTTCACCGTGGTTGAGTGTCCAGCAACGATCTGCGATCGCTAACAGATCCCCAGCATCGTGTGTCACTACCAGTAGCGTCCAATCTTTTTTGAGTTTTGCTAATAAATTTACCAATTGCCGACGCATTGACCAATCTAACCCAGCTGTGGGTTCATCCAATAACAGTAAATTTGGCTGGCGAATCAATTGCACTGCCAAAGCTAAACGTCGTTGCTGACCACCACTCAAAGCATAGGGAGCGGCGGAGAGTGATAAATGGTCTAATCCCACCTCAGTAAGGGCTTGTCTGACTCGTTCTGACCCTAACTCAGGATGTCCTAAACGCAATTCTTCTAAAATTGAACCACCGCAAAAGTGACGCTCTGGAAATTGAAATACCAACCCAGCTAACTGTTGCAGCTGTTCGGCTATAAGTTCTTGTTCCCGCCAAAAGAGTGCGCCGCTAGTGGGTTCGGCTAGTCCCGACAAAATTTCTAGTAAGGTACTTTTACCCGAACCACTTGCGCCAATAATCAGACCTAGCTGCTGGGGTGCTAATTCCAAGTTGATCGATTTGAGAATCGCTGTTGGGCACGCTGTGGGGTGATAATTTAGATTTCGGAGATAGAGCATTTGTTAAGATTACCAAAAAGTCAGCAAATTACTGATTAGCTACACTGAAAACATCTGGAAAATTCAAAGAAAGGATTAACACCTTAATCTAGCAGCAAGAATCATCCACTTTTTCTCTATTGTGGCAGAGTCACCCTTAAAACTTTGGCTCTAACCAGCCTGGGAACATGAAAAAATTACCAAAGTCAACCTTTATATAAGAAAATTTTGGTTGAAGCAGAGGCAAGTTAAAATTAACCATTTTTTGCATTCTAAGTAACACATACAACTATTTCAACCGCAAATATTCTGAGGGTTAAAATGACTAAAAGGTTTTCTTCGCCTCGATTAGTAGTGTCTGCTAGACTCACTAAGCTTGCTCAGACTGCTTTTGGCGTTGCGATCGCCTTTGGCGTTGCCCCTTGGGCAATCGCACTTAATTTGTGGGTAAATCCCTCCCTGGCTGGCGATCCGTTTCGCAATCGTGAACCTCATCAAATTGGCGACCAAACAGAAGCCGCTTTTAAAGCGATTTTCCAACAGGGCAATTATCCAGCAGCACAGCGTTATCTGGAACAAGCACTATCCAAAGAGCCAAATGAACCTCTAGCTTATGCCATGAGCGCATCTTTAGCATACGGAAATAAGGATTGGGCTAAACTAGATACCTACAGCCAAAAAACTCTAGAAACAGGACAAAAACTGATTTCTAGCGATCCATTGCGTGGTAATTTATACACTGCTGTTGGTCATTTTTTAAAGGGAGCAGCAATTATCACCCGCGAGGGTACAGTCAACGGTGTGCCGCAAGCCTTTAGTCGGTTGCGGCAAGTTTATGAATATTTAGACAAAGCTGAAGCAATTTCTGCCAACGATCCAGAACTGAATTTAATCAAAGGTTATATGGATTTACTTTTGGCGGTTAATTTGCCTTTTGCTAGCCCAGATCAGGCAATTGGACGCTTAGAAAAAAATGCTGCTCCTGGGTATCTAGTAGATCGGGGTATTGCTCTTGCTTACCGGGATTTAAAACGTTATCCACAGGCGCTAGAGTATGTCAACCGGGCGATTAAAACGACATCTGATAATCCAGAAATTTATTATCTTAAAGCCCAAATACTGAAACAACTGGGGCAAAGAGAAAAAAGCCAGCAGATGATCCAGGAAGCGATCGCTAATTTTGACAAAGCATTGACTAAAAAATCCCAACTCCCAGGCGATTTAGTCAAACAAATTGAACGTGAACGCAGCAGTGCTGTTAGCTTAAAAAATCCTGGGTAATTGGGCATCGGGCATTGGGCATTGGCGATTAAGTTTTTTCTCCATGCCCCATGCCCCATTCCCGATTCCCTACTCCCTACTTTGATATGCTTATTTGCAGAAGAGTAATTGAAATATTAGACCAAAATGGAGATTCAGTTCCGCGAAATTAATCCTTTTGATGTGTGGATTTGGCTGAAATTCAGCACAAATCCTTCTGCGCGTGAAAAGCAGTATGTAGAAGAAGTTTTCAATTCTTGGTTTTATCTGGGTAAATTGGGTGCATTTAATGCAGAAAATCTTCAGGTACAGGATACTGGACTCGATATCAGCTACATGAATTATGATCAGCAAGGGTATGACAAAAGCTTGCTAGCACTGATGCACAACATTGGTGAGTTTGAATATGAGGGTCAATGGGGGCGTTGTTGGTTTGACTTAGGAACTAGTGATGCGATCGCTCTGGATATTTTAATCAACGCCCTCACCCAGCTAAGTCAGGAATATGTCACCATTGAAGAATTGTACATCGGTGGCGAAAATCCAGATTGGCCTATTGAGGGTAGCGAAAGCCGTCCTCAGTCTATTTACGATAATTAGTTACAAAAATGAATAAAGCAGGCGAAATTCGGGTAATAGTCTTGGGGCTAATTCGGGATGGCGAACGCATATTTCTTTCTGAAGGCTACGATCCCGTAAAGCAAGAAACATTTTATCGCGCTTTAGGCGGTGGTGTTGAATTTGGCGAAACCAGCCATGCCGCCTTAGAACGAGAGTTTCAAGAGGAAATTCAGGCAGACTTAACGAATATTAAATATTTAGGTTGTATAGAAAACCTGTTTACATTTAGTGGTAGGCAAGGTCATGAAATTATTCAGCTTTATCAATGTGACTTTGCTGATTCAAAATTTTATCAACTAGAAAGTTTAGTTTTTTCTGAATCACAAACTCATAAACATAGAGCCTTATGGATAGATATTTCTCGCTTGAAATCTGGGGAATTACGATTAGTACCTGAAGTATTTTTTGACTATTTATAAAGAATATGGAAGTTTACTAAAATTACTTTGCTGTTAATTATGTTACTGCACTCAGCAAAGACACAATATACTGGTTGAGACTAACGCCTTCCCGTTCAGAAGTCTCAGCTAAACGTCGATGTAAAGATTTTGGCATCCCTAGTAGTAGTTTACCGCTATAGCTATCGTTACTACTTGGTAAAGGAATATTATCGTCGGCTTCATAAGCTGTTTCAATCCACAATTCCCGCGCCTCATTAAGATTTGCCATTGTCTCTTCAAGGGTTTCGCCTTGGGTAAGACATCCAGGTAAATCTTTAATTTGAGCTACATATCCTTCCTCTGGGTCGGGGTAAAGTGTTACAGGGTACTGGAGATTTAAATAATATTCTAAGGACGGCTTCTCAATCTGCTGGTTCTTCTGGTTTAGTGTCTTCATCAATCCACTCTTCTAAATTTAATAGTTCAGCTATTTGCTGTACGCGATCGCATTGTATAGCTACAACTGAGAAAGCAACTTGTTATACTCTGCATGTGAACCAAGCCAAAACCAAATAACGGTATCTCCATCTAACTGTCCAACCGCTCGATAATTTTTGCTAATCCGTGCTGAATAAATTGGTAGTTCTGCATGTACTTTTTTGAAGCGTAAGCTTGGATGGCTCGGATCTTGTTTGAAAAGACGGTATGCCTCACGGGTTTGCTCTTGAACTTGCTCAGGTAGATCACCAAACCCTTGACGAAACTGAGCGGTTATACGTGACTTCACAATGTATCTGGATCTAACTCTTGGGTTTTACCTGCACGATATTCAGCCATTGCCTCGGCTGCAAGTTTGGCAAGTATGTCTGGAGAACGGGCAAAAGTTTCATCCCAACGGCGTTCATCTTCTAGTTCTGCCAAAATCATCGCTGCGATCGCATCTTGTTCATTGGCAGGCAAATTTTTCAGTTTAGCGATCGCTTGTTCAAGTAGCTCTGTCATAGCTGTTAATCGTTACGAAAGTCATACTATAAATCGCCTTGAAATCCTAAACTCCACCTTCTAACTGCTCTAGGTCATCTCCTGCCAGTGGTGCTTGACCACTATGGCGCACATACAATACATTAACTGTAGTACCTCGAATCGTAAAAAGTATTCGGTATACATTTTTGGCTTTTCCATAAAGAAGTTGACGTACTTCTTCTGGAAAAATTTCATGTTCGACTGCTAAAGCACAACGTTGGGGCTTCTCTTGTAGGGTAGCAATAGCATTCATCAATCCTCAAAACCAACGATCAGCAAATTCAGGATTCCGCTCTCGATACCAGCGATAAGCTTGCTCAATCTGAGTTTTTGCGATTGGGGTAATCTCAACCTGAAATGCCATACTTTCGTTGCATTTCTTGGACAAAATCCTCAATTGGGCGAGTTTTACCAGCGTTGAGCTCCTCGAAACCTTGTCCAATACCTGCAATTGTCTCCAACTGATCAATCAGTTGGCGTAATTTACTGGGGTCGATTTTGCCAGGATCTAGAAAGGTGACGAGAACTTGAGAGCGATCGCTAATATCTTGCGGTAGCTGGGTGAGATGAATTTGCCCATCCTGATAAATGCCTTCGATAGTTTTTATCATGAATTAAAGTTGGGTTGGTATTTCCTTTAATTCTACTAACTATACTCAAAGGGCTGGGTCTAGAATTCCCGCCTGCTCAAAATGACATAGGTTATCATTTGATGACTAATGTTTTTATCCCAATCAAACAATAGCCGTCTCTGGAATCGCACCCTGCATTCTTCCGAAAGCATCAATCAAATTTCGCAATTGTTAATCTGCTTTAAAAACTCCTAAACCGCGTACCGTTACTTTCCCAAAAGAATACACAAAGCGGGTCTTGAGATTATCTAGTAAATTTGCCGCCAACAAATTCCAAGCTGGTTCTTCCATTGGTGTTTCTAAAACGACGTGCTGCTTGTTTTCTGGCTTAATCCGACTAAATCCGAGTTTTTTGCTAGCTGTTTGAGTTCCATGAGTCGCAAAAGTTGATTTGCAGAGACTGGTCAACTACCATAGCGATCGCCTCAATAGCAGAACTAGTAGATTTTGAGACAATGAATTCTACCTTGGTGAACCAAGCAAGTTGGTAGATGAATCAGAGCAGGAAATTGATGCTGAACACTGACAGATAAACTGTATCGTCTTTACCTACTCTTTGAAAGAGCTTTTTGTAAACTTTCATTTCTGCGATTGAGTTAGGTATCTAATGGCTGGCATCAGTAAGTCGGCACGATAAAACCCATGTATGTTTAGTTTTATAAAAACTCTGAAATGACCAATTTATAAGCTGTTTCCTGATTTTAGATTTTATGTAAATAGGTTGATTTTTTAAACCTGACTTTCTTAGCAGTAGATAGACGAGTTTATCTAATTTAAATTTGCAAATTAGATGTAGAACAGCTTAGTGGCAAAGATATCTTTACAGATGGTGTGGGTGGCATTGGCGTAACCCACTGTAACCCTTTGGGGAAGCAAGCTACGCCTAGCGTCTGTCTACGACACGCTGCGCGAACGCAGAGAAAGTATTGCTTTGTTTTCAATACATACACAATCAAAATTTTTAAAAGTGATAAATAGTTGACTACCCTCTTAATATGCTGTAAGTTGATGTCTTGTAAGCTAATCTGTGAAGTAAAGCAAAAAATCAACAAGCAAGACTCTCGATATTGCTAGAGTTTTGATGAGTTTTTTTGTAGTTCCAGCATTGACGATAAATAAAATATTTAAATTTGGAGAGTTGCGTTGACTAAAGCATCTAAGTTTGCGTTAGGTACTTGTTTGCTTCCTCTCACACTCAGTGCCACCCTGTTGCCAGCTATCATAGGCAAAGCCCAAAACCCTCCTCCACCAGAGGCTGGGAGTGGTCGAGTTGAGCGTGAAGCTGTTCGTACAAATAAGTATGTGGTAGTAGCTGCAAATCCACTAGCATCAGCAGCCGGACGCGATGTTCTACGTCGTGGAGGTAGTGCCATAGATGCTGCTATTGCAGTCCAAATGGTACTGACGTTGGTAGAACCGCAATCTTCAGGTATTGGTGGTGGTGCTTTCCTTGTTTACTACGATGCCAAAACGAAGAAGTTGGTTACTTATGATGGTCGAGAAACTGCACCGGCTGCGGCTAAACCAGATCGCTTTCTTGATGCCAATGGCAAACCTTTACAGTTTTATGATGCTGTTGTCGGAGGTAAATCTGTAGGTGTGCCTGGGGTGTTACGAATGCTAGAGTTGGCACACAAAAAATATGGCAAGTTACCTTGGTCTCAACTGTTTCAAGGAGCTATCCAACTTTCTGAACAAGGTTTTCCACTTTCACCACGTTTGTACACTCTGCTAAGTAAGGATCTATATCTATCTCGCAACGAACCAGCTAAGAGCTATTTCTATCAACCCGATGGTACACCCAAGCCAATTGGTACAAGATTGGTCAATCAGCCTTTGGCAGAGGTATTGCGTCAGATTGCCAAAGGAGGCGCTAATGCTTTTTATCAAGGAAATATTGCTAAAGACATAGTAGCTACGGTGAGCCAAGCAGCTGTACCAGGTGACTTAACCACCACTGATCTAGTGCAATATCAAGCTAAACTGCGAGAACCAGTTTGTGGCGCTTATCGAATTTACAAAGTTTGCGGCATGGGGCCTCCAAGTTCTGGTGGTTTAACCGTACTGCAAATTCTAGGTATTCTTCAACAATTTAATCTGCCAGCTTTAAAGCCAGCTTCTTTAGAAGCAGTCCATTTATTTTCTGAAGCTGGACGTTTAGCTTATGCTGACAGAAATTTATATATAGCTGACACAGATTTTGTCCCAGTACCAGTCAAAGAATTAATTAACCCTAACTACCTGAAGTTACGGGCAGCAATAATCAATCCTGAACGTTCAATCGGTCAAGCTCAAGCAGGCAATCCATTGTTACAGCAAGCAAATCTTTTGGGTATAGATCAATCTAAGGATTTGCCATCTACTAGTCATGTTTCAATTGTCGATGCGGCAGGTAATGCTATTTCAATGACTACTAGCATTGAAGATGCCTTTGGCTCAAGATTAATGGTACGAGGCTTCTTACTTAACAACCAACTGACAGATTTCTCTTTTTCGCCGACATCAGAAGGAAAGCCTGTTGCTAATCGCATAGAAGCCAAGAAACGCCCTAGAAGCTCAATGGCTCCCATGATGGTCTTTGATCGCAATGGCAAGCTAGTAATGGTAATTGGTTCAGCTGGTGGGCCGCAAATTATTAATTATGTCGCTAAGGCAATAGTAGGCCATCTGGACTGGGGATTGGACATTCAGCAAGCGCTAGCTTTGCCAAATTTTGGTAGTCGTAATGGCCCAACTGAACTAGAAGCAGATACAGATGTTGCCAACCTGAAACCTGCTTTAGAAGCCAAGGGTCATACAGTCAGCGTTATCCAATTAACCAGTGGTTCCACGGGAATTGTACTAACTAATCAGGGGCTAGTTAGTGGTGCTGACCCACGTCGTGAAGGAGCACCTTTGGGTGAGTAAAAGCTAGTGCCGCAAGGCGGAAGTCAAAAGTTAACACTGAGCGATTTGCCTTGAGCGCAGTCGAAAGGAGTCGAAGTGTCAAAAGTCAAAAAGCTTGTGTTATAAACTTTTCCCTGATTGTGAATGGTATCTCTATATTACGCTCTGCTGTACTAAGTTGATTAAAACAATTAGTATAGCTAGTTTTGAGCAAGTACTTTGTCTTTTTCAATATCAAAATTTCTTCAACAATTCTTTGGCATAAAACTATGAGATGGTTCTCAAAAATAGCATTTACAACTACTCTTAGTATTTTCAGCTTGCTAGGAACCTCAGTTAAGCAAGTACAAGCTGCATCTCTGGACTACGCTTTTACACAATCAGGCTGGGAAGGGGGAGGTATCTTATCTGGTTCATTTTCTGGTGTGGATCAAAATAATGATGGGTTAATTTACACAAGTGAGTTAAATACCTTTGATTTGATATTTTCTGGCAACTCTAAAGTTCCTCAAGAGAAATGGTCGGGTGTATCTAGTTTAAGTTCTTTTGGATTTAACTCTAGTAATTCTAAATTAGCTTTCTCAACTTCTGAAAATTTAGATGAGTATACTGCTAATATTGTTGGTTTACCTTATCTTAATTATATTGGCAAACCTTTTCTTGCCAACTATATTACCTCTTCTGAAATTCAACCGCTTGTAGTTGCAAAATCGATTCCCGAACCTACCGTTGGATTTGCTAGTTTAGCTGCCTTGAGTTTTGGTCTATTACTTAAATTGGGCAAGTCCCGATGATGGTCAACATCTGTTACTGTGCGATATATCGTCAAGATTTACGCAAAAATTGCTAAAAAGCTGAATTTATCGAACGCTTTCTCTGTGAAATGTTTCTAAAACGACGTGCTGCTTGTTTTCTGGTTTAATCCGGCTAAATCCGAGTTTTTTTGCTAGCTGTTTGAGTTCCATGACTCGCAAAAGTTGATTTGCAGGGACAGGTAAAGTACCATAGCGATCGCTCTCAATAGCAGAAGTAGTAGAGTTTGAGACAGTTATACAATAAAAGCAAAGACGTTGAGGTTGAACTAACCTAATGGGTATACCTGAAACAAACCCAAAGATACCAATGCTTTCACCAAGCTTATACGAAACTGATTTTTACGCTTGGACACAGGAACAAGTAACTTTACTTCGCAATGAGCAGTGGAGTCAGATTGATCTGCAAAATCTGATTGAGGAGATTCAATCTTTGGGTAAACAGCAACGTCAAGAACTGCGAAACCGTCTGAGTGTGTTGATTGGACATTTACTAAAATGGCAGTACCAGCCTCAACGCCGTAGCCGTAGTTGGTTAGCAACACTTCGGATTCAACGCTTAGATATTGCTGAACTGCTCGAAGACAATCCTAGCCTAAAGCCTTACCTTGAAGAAGCATTTTGCAAAGCCTACCTTAAAGGTGTCGAATTAGCGGTTGGAGAGACAGATTTGCCTAAGCGGACTTTTCCTGTAGAGTGTCCCTACAGTTTGGTAGAGATTGTGGACTATAATTTCTACCCCGGTGAACCAAGCAAATTACTAGATGAATCAGAGCAGTAATTTGAGATTAAAGTAAATCTTCCTCAGATAGCTGGGCTATTTTCATCAAGGCTTTCAAGGTTCTAACTTTCAAGTCTTAATTGCGGTGAACAGGAATTGACAGCATTTTTATACTTTAAGGTTTTCAGAAATATGATTACTGCCAGTAATTCTTTGCAAAACCCAACTTTTTTATTCTACAATCTTACAAAGTTGCTTGCCAGAAATCGATTTCATACAGCAATTTCGACAACTATTCTCGCTCACGGGTTTGGGCCTCATGGCGTAACTTGCGAGCGTATGCTTGACTATCTGTAATATCAGGTCGTGAGTTTATCACACCTTCACTCTGCCAATAAGCAACGAGTTCGGCTCCTGTCTTGGGAGGATTTGCTAAAACTTGTCTCACAGAAAGAATCCGAAGAATGTATTCAGAAAGAGGAAGATTTAACCGAGCCGCTTCAGTAAAAAGCTGGTTTTCTAACTCTGGTGGCAAATCAAGATTAATACTCACTCTGCTTATCCTCTGTAGGTTTGGTTCTGAATTGATAAAAACTTGAGCAAAACTTATCAAGCAATTGATGACTAATCTTTTTCTAGCATTTAAACACCAACCGCCTCTGGAATCGCACCTTGCATTCTCCCAAAAGCATCAATCAAATTCTGCAATTGTTGATCTGCTTTAAAAACTCCTAATCCGCGCACCGTCACTTTACCAGGAGAATAGACAAAGCGCGTCTTGAGATTTTCTGGTAAATTTGCCGCTAACAAATTCCAAGCAGGTTCTTCCATTGGCGTTTCTAAAACGACGTGCTGCTTGTTTTCTGGTTTAATCCGGCTAAATCCGAGTTTTTTTGCTAGCTGTTTGAGTTCCATAACTCGCAAAAGTTGATTTGCAGGGACTGGTAAACTACCATAGCGATCGCTCCACTCGGCTGCAATCTGTTTTAATTCTGATTTAGATTTAGCTGTTGCTACCGCCCGGTATGCACTCATCTTTTGATCCAAATCGGTGATATAATCTGCCGGAATAAACGCCGTCAGGTTAAGGTCAATCTGGGTATCCTCCACTTGCGGAATTTCTTGTCCTCGGATTTCCCGAATTGCTTCTTCTAGCATTTCCATGTATAAATCAAAACCGATGGCATCCATTTGCCCAGATTGTTCTGCACCTAGCAAGTTACCTACGCCTCTAATTTCCATGTCGCGCATCGCTAGCTGATACCCAGAACCTAGTTGGGTAAATTCCTGAATCGCTCGTAATCGTTGCCGTGCCGCATCAGATAATGCCCGTTGCTTCGGATAAAATAACCAAGCATGGGCTTGGATACCTGCACGTCCCACACGACCGCGTAATTGATACAGTTGTGCCAATCCAAAGCGGTGAGCATCTTCAATCAAAATCGTATTGACTCGCGGAATATCTAAGCCAGATTCAATAATTGTCGTACAAACCAGGATATCTGCATCGCCATTGCTGAAAGTGAGCATGGTTGATTCTAACTCGCTTTCATCCATTTGACCGTGAGCGATCGCAAATCTAGCTCCTGGTAACACTTCTCGTAAATTGGCTGTTGTCTCTTCAATTCCATCCACTCGTGGAACTACGTAAAATACCTGTCCGCCCCTGTCTAATTCCTGACGAATTGCAGTGCGGATACTTTCAGAATTGATTGGTGAAAGATGGGTTTTAATCGGGCGTCTGGTTGGGGGTGGTGTAGTAATCAAACTCATTTCCCGAATTCCCGACAAGGACATATACAAAGTCCGGGGAATGGGAGTGGCGGAGAGGGTAAGCACGTCCACTTGAGTTTTCAAGCTTTTAATTTTCTCCTTCTGATTTACCCCAAATCGCTGTTCTTCATCAACTACCAACAGTCCTAAATCTTTAAATGTCACACCTTTACCTAAAATTTGGTGCGTACCAACTACTACATCTAATTCACCCGTAGCCAATCGCTTTTGAATATCACGGCGTTCTTCAGCAGACCGAAAACGGTTGAGTAAACCGACATTTACCGGGTAGGGAGCAAAACGTTCTTTGAGTGTATGGTAATGCTGCTGTGTTAAAATAGTTGTTGGCGCAAGGAGTGCCACTTGTTTCCCGGCGGTGACTGCTTTAAAAACAGCACGAATCGCCACTTCCGTCTTCCCAAAACCGACATCGCCACAAACTAAGCGATCCATTGGGCGATCGCTTTCCATGTCGCGTTTTACATCTTGTACAGCTTTGAGTTGATCCGTTGTGGGTTGGTAGGGGAAAGAATCTTCTAATTCCTCTTGCCAAGGCATATCACCTGGGAAGCTAAAACCTTGTTGTTGCGATCGCGCTGCATACAGTTTCAACAAGTCCACTGCCAATTTTTTAATCGCTTTGCGGACTTTATTCTTGGTATTTTCCCAAGCTTTACCGGTCATCCGATTGAGTTCTGGTGCTTTATCACCTGCGGCGCGGAACCGAGATAAAGCGCCTACTTGATCGGCTGCAACTCTTAATAACCCATCAGCATACTGCACTACTAAATAATCACGGGTTTCATTATTAATCGTCAAACTTTCCAGCTTGACAAATTTGCCAACTCCATGATTTCTGTGAACCACATAATCGCCTGGACGCAGCTTATTAGGATCAACTTGTTTAGAAGTAGCTTTATGACGCTTGCGGATATAGCCGGGAGTCGCCAAAGAATGCTGCCCAAAAAATTCCCGATCTGTAATAATTACCAATCGGTACGTAGGCAGGATAAAACCTTCTAATTCTGCCAGACCAGAATATTTTAAAGCTATGGGAGTATGGTTGATTTGCAGCTTATCTATCGCCTGGTAGTCGCGGGGATTCGGGATAAACTGAGCCGGACAATCATGTTCTTGCAACAGCGATACAGAACGCGAAGGTTGAGCAGAAAGCAACCAAATCGAGAAATTGCGATCGCGTTCTTGGCGGATGGTTTCAGCTAATTTAGCAAACTGGTGCGGCGTGACAGGAACAGGTCGGCTAGCAAGATTAATCCCATCATTTTCTTCTGACAGTTCCGATAAATATAATGTTTTGAATTTGGCAACGTCAGCCAAACACTCATCAAACGACCGATGAATTTTCGGCAATGTTAGGATATTAGACTCTTCCCTATTCCCTATTCTCCATTGTTCCTGGGCATTTTCTACCCAGCGATCGCTATGAGCATGGCACTGTTCTGGTTCATCAATGGCAATCAGGGTATTTTCTGATAAGTAATTTAGCAGAGATGCTGGTTGCTCGAAAGCCAACCCCAAAAAGCGACGACTACCCTCCAAAAGTGATGAGTTCTCAGTGCTAATTTCTGAGTTAATTTCTGACTCAGCACTCAGCACTCGGAACTCAACACTATTTTTGAGTGCCGCCATGACGATGGGAGCAAAGCTAGTGGGGGTAAGAATTAACTGATCAACTTTGTCGAGTGCGGAACGTTGGGTTGCTGGGTCAAATTCCCGCATTTGCTCGATTTCATCACCAAACCATTCCAGGCGGACTGGAAACTCAGATGAAACTGGGTACACATCAACAATATCGCCCCGGCGGCTCCACTGTCCTTCTGTTTCCACCAGAGGTACTCGTTCGTATCCCAGAATAGTTATTTTCTCACTGAAAGCATTCAAGTCTAATTCCATCCCCCGCTTCAAAGTAAGACAGAATTGCCCAAAAGCTTCTGGTGGTGGTAAGTGGGGTTGCAGCGCTCCTTGAGTAGCCACAATTGCTAAGGGTCGCTTCGCTCCGGTACTGGGGATTGGGAATTGGGGATTGGGAACAGACAAGGGAGTAACTTTTTCAACAATTCCCTCTTGTCCTCCTAATCCCCAGTCCCCAGCCCCCAATCCCCTGTCCCCTGTTATCAAATCTGCCAATACCTGCATTTGCCCCCAACTCATCTCAGTTTCCGGGTCAAAAGGTTCGTAGGGAGAAGCCTCGGAGGTGGGGTAAAAATGTACTGTTTGCCATCCCATTGCCTCCAGTTGGGCGTAAACGCGTCCAGCTTCTTCCAGAGTGGCACAAACCACAAACAAATCCTTGCCCATAGCCTGCGCCAATGCCGAAGCCACCAAACCCTTGGGTAGTCGAGGAACGCCATTTAACCGCAATTCGTGTTGTCGGTTTAGCTTAGAAATAAATTCAGTGGTGAGCGGCGATCGCGCTAAGGCACGCACAATAGAAGAAAATGACATAAGTACTACTAGCGGTGGGAGTCTTTGTGGATCAGAAAATATTAAGGCAGTTTATCTCAACTATTTTAAAAGTGTTAACAGCCTTCTTATTCTTTTGGTGGAAGAATAATGCACGGCGACGAATAAACTTAAGAACTATAACTATTACTTTGTGTACAGTAAAAGCATTTGCATTTATAGAAGCACCTTTAATACTAGATACTAGGTACTGAGCTACGTTCGCTCTGATAAGCGGCAATTTTAAACATGTCCTCCATAAATTTTGAAATTTTAATCATTTTGGTGCTAATTATTGCCAACGGCGTGTTTTCTATGTCTGAGATGGCGATTGTCTCGGCACGGAAAGTTAGGCTACAACAACTTGCCAATCAAGGAGATGCCAAGGCAAAGGCAGCATTGAAACTAGCTGAGTCTCCAAATCATTTTTTGTCAACCGTCCAAGTAGGTATTTCCTTGATTGGTATCCTGACTGGTGCTTTTGGAGGGGCAACAATTGCCAACCGACTGGCAATCTATGTAAAACTTGTGCCTTTGTTAGCACCTTATAGTGAACCGCTATCTTTTGGAATAGTGGTTTTGATCATTACCTATTTGTCACTGATTGTTGGCGAATTGGTACCGAAGCGTTTGGCATTAAACAACCCAGAAAGGATTGCATCGATTGTAGCGATTCCTATGCAAGCCTTGGCAGCGATCGCTTCTCCTGTAGTCTTTCTCTTAAGCGCTTCTACAGATTTGATCTTGAAAGTATTGGGAATCACAGCTTCTACCGAGCCGCAAGTCACCGAAGAAGAAATTAAAATCCTAATCGAGCAAGGCACTGAGGCGGGAACCTTTGAGGAAGCCGAACAGGATATGGTAGAGCGAGTTTTTCGTTTAGGCGATCGCCCTGTTAGCTACTTAATGACACCCCGTCCAGATATCGTCTGGCTAGATTTGGATAATACTGCCGAAGAAAATCGCCAAAAAATGGTTGATAGTGCCTATTCTCGGTATCCAGTTTGTCAGGGGGGACTTGACAATGTGCTGGGTGTTATGCCAGTTACCGACTTATTAGCTAGGAGTTTTCGAGGAGAACCGCTAGATTTGACAGTAGGATTGCGGCAGCCCGTATTTGTGCCAGAAAGCACTCGTGGTTTGAAAGTTCTGGAATTATTCAAGCAAACGATTACTCACATGGCGCTAGTAGTCGATGAATATGGCGTGATTCAAGGATTAGTCACTCTCAACGACATCATGAGCGAAATCGTGGGTGATGTTCCTTCAACAGATGGGCAAGATCAACCACAAGCCATACAACGCGAAGATGGTTCCTGGCTTTTGGATGGGATGTTGCCTGTAGAGGAGTTTTTGGAACTTTTCGGTATGGAAGAGTGGCAATCTGAAGAAAGCGGCAGTTATCAAACATTAGGTGGTTTTGTGATTACCCATTTAGGTCGTATTCCTGCCGCAACAGATCATTTTGAATGGCAAAGTATGCGAATTGAAGTGATGGATATGGATGGTAATCGCGTTGATAAGGTGCTAGTTATACCAAAGGGGAGTAAACCACCGGATACGGCAAAATCTGAATAGCACCGCATGGCGGAAGTCAAAAGGAGCCAGCGCGTTGGGCTGCTCTGCCGACTTTTACCCCTACGGGGATCTTGCTACGCTCTTAGCGTTCCCGCTCTTTAGCAACTAACGTTCAAAAGTCAAAAAGCTTATTGGGCATTGGAGATTGGGAATTGGGCATTGATAATTATTGTTTACTATTTACTATGCACCATACCCAATCCTTTATTTATGCAATTTATCAAGTCTTCGATAGACGTTGAACGGCCTCACCTGCTAACATTTGATGGGCTTGTGCCAAAAATTGGGGGATTTTATCGGCGTGGGGATTACCAGTGAGACATTGCCGCAAGTCTAATTCGTCTAGGCGATCAGCTTTGTTGCCAGGAAACCAATGGCTGCCATTACCAAGCAGGTTGTAACGCATTTTGGCATACTCTAGCAGATCGTAGGCGATCGCTAAGTTTCGCAGCCACAAAATCACCCGAATATTTACCTCCCCAGGGGTTTGGTCAAAGGTTGGTAGATTTGTTTCCCAGGATTTTACCCAATCTTCTCCCAAAGTAGCGATCGCTTCTTCTTCCAACCTTGCTAAAATTGGCGGCAAAATTTCTGATGCCCGATCTACTAATTCTAAAGTCTTCAGGTGTTCATCAAAATCTTCTGGTTTTGCTGCTCCCAAACTCAGAGTATGTACCTCTTGATGACTCAGACAAAATAAATCATTAAACACCATTGGACTTAAAGGGGCGCAAAGATTTACTAATTTTTGCGGTGGTTTATATAATAAACCTCCTTTATCAGATGGGCTAATAATAAATACCCCCATATCGTGGCGTTTAGCTGCTTCAATTGCTGCCCAATTCCATTGATTAATGTAGTACCAGTGCAGATTCACATAATCAAATAGATTGGTATTAATTGTTTGCACAATTATATCTGTTGATCCGTGTGTAGAAAAGCCAATAAATCTAACTTTTCCCTCTGCTTGCAATTGCTGCGCTACTTCCAAACAGCCACCTGGACGGATGCTGTCATCAAATGACTCAGCATGATTGATACCATGCAGCCCTAAAAGGTCAACATAATCTAGCTGGAGATTTTGCAATGATTGCTCAAATGTCTCGCGGAATTCTTTCGCATCTGCCTTTGGGCCGACTTTGGTCTGAACAATCAACTTTTCGCGGGGAAACTTGGGCAATATTCTCCCTAATTGCATTTCGGAAGTTCCATAGCCACGGGCAGTTTCAATATGATTAATTCCAACATCGAGTGCCCTTCTAATAGTCGCTTCCAGATTCGCCTGGTTATCAGCAGGAATTTCATTATTGGGAACATCTTCCCATTTGAACTGATATCTCATGCCACCGCAGGAAAACACTGGCATCTGTAATTCTGTGCGTCCAAATCGTCTATATAGCATCAGTAAATTGTGGATTGCTTACCAACTTAAAATCTAAAACAACAGCCATTCAAGGCTACAGTGCCACAATAACTACCTCTGTTCAATCTGTGACACTAGCAGGATTCATCGCATATTAAATTGATCAGGTCTTTTGGTTATTGGACTGCGACCAGTATTCCCGTTCCACAAAATAATTATCTCATCCTAGTTAGCACTAGCAAACATTTCTCTATTATTTTCCCAATTAGTTTTTAGGCTAAGATATGACAAAACCACCCAGCAGTGCTGAGTGAAGGTAGAAAAAATCCAAAATCCTTAAACCTCGTATCCTTTTAGTTTTTTTTCAATCCAAAATCAAAAATCAAAAATTGATTGACTTCTTTTGCTAAGGTAGCGGGTTGTCAGGTTAATTCTTTGGAGACTGCGCTTGGATTAAGCAATTTCTTAATGTTTCGGCTAACAGCTGTACATGCGGCTCATTAAGTAGGCCAAGGTGAGATCCGGGAACATAATGGATATCTAATCCTCCAGCAACTACTTCGCCCCAGCCGAATTGAGGATCGTATTGTGTGCCTATAGCTTCGTCCCGATTTTGATCCTCTGTTCGCAAGAGGATAACTCGGCCAGGGTAAACCGGGAAAGTATATTCACTAACAGCTTGAGTGTTAGCATCTATAATCTTTAAGTGCTTGTCACTTACAGGTATATCTAGTGCCACTTCTAAGTAACGGTCGTATGTATTTTGGAGCAGAGACTTACGCCAATAACTCCATCTGACAACTCTTTGCCAAAGGTAGGCTGGCCCTTGTTGAACGATATTATTTAAATGCAAGAAAACTCGCTTGAGAAATGACGCCCGCCAGCTATAACCTGGACGACAACTATCAAGCATAACTAGAATACCAACTTGTTCGCCTTGTTCTCGCAGTTGCCGAGCCATCTCGAAAGCAACCACACCTCCAAAAGAATAACCTCCCAGAAAATAAGGGCCATTGGGCTGAAGGGTCTGGATTTCTTGAATGTAGTGAGTTGCCATATCTTCAACCCGTGTATGGAAAGCATGTTTTCCATCTAACCCTTGTGGTTGTAGTCCGTAGAATGGTTGTTCTGGCCCTAGATGCTGTGCCAATTCACGGAAACACAAAACTTCTCCACCCAGTCCGTGAATACAGAAAAAAGGCGGCTTGGAACCATTGGGTTGAATTTCTACCAAGGATGACCAAGTAGTTCTTGACTCGTCTAAGGTATTGACTAAAGTTTTGTTTGCGGCTAAATCATCTTGGCAGATTATTTGGGCTAAAGCCTCTACAGTTCCTGACTGGAAGAGAATGGCAAGAGGCAGATTTTTATGAAATGTCTTCTCAATTTGCCAAAACAGTTTTACTGCTAATATCGAGTGTCCTCCTAGCTCAAAGAAGTTATCCTTAACACCAATGGGCTGGACACCTAAAGTCTGTTCCCAAATTTCTGTTAGCTGGCGTTCTACTTCATTGCGGGGAGCAACAAAGGTGGCTTCCGACTCTTGCCTTGATAAGTCGGGTGCTGGTAAGGCGCGGCGGTTTACCTTACCGTTGGGAGTTAGAGGCATGGTGGAAAGCAAGACGAAAGCGGAAGGTAGCATGTACTGTGGAAGCTTTGTCAAAAGGAAGCTCCGTATGTCACTAATTGTAGATGCCCAGTCTTGATTCGGGATAATGTAAGCTACTAAACGTTGATCGCCAGGAACATCTTCACGGGCAATTACTACGGTTTGGAGTACATGCGGGTGCTGGGCTAATACCGTCTCAATTTCCCCTAACTCAATGCGTATCCCACGGATCTTAACTTGATGATCTCGGCGACCGAGAATTGCTAGAGAGCCATCTGGACGATAGCAACCGCGATCGCCTGTATAATAAATCCAATCTTGTTCGTCATTCCGAAAGAGATTTTTGACAAACCGAGAACGGTTTTCATCTTGAGCATTTATGTAACCCAAAGT
The DNA here is from genome assembly GCF_003113895.1 of Nostoc commune NIES-4072. Lineage (NCBI taxonomy): Bacteria > Bacillati > Cyanobacteriota > Cyanophyceae > Nostocales > Nostocaceae > Nostoc > Nostoc commune. Next base: position 1,281,593 of record NZ_BDUD01000001.1, read on the forward strand.
ACGGAATGGCGTTCTTATAACTATCTCGCCTGGTTCCCCAATGCCACACAGTTGGTTATTTGGTGTTAAAACTAGTGCTTGGGTTTCAGGAAGCGGCAATCCTACTGGCTGTATCCCTGGTGTACACTCCACAGGTATTTTGTAATAACACTTCGCCAAAGTTGTCTCTGTCGGCCCATAGAGATTGACAATTTCACCTGATTCTGGAAAAGCATCGCGCCACCGATATACCAGTGTTTCTTTGAGAGGTTCTCCAGCCAAGAATAACCAGCGTAAGTTACGTAGATAGACTCCTGACGGCACATTGGCTAACCATGATTGCGCCAGCGATGGAACTGTGTGCAGCACAGAAATTTGCTCATGTTCCAAGTAATTCAAAATTTTAGTTGGTTCTAAGTTATCCCCTTCCTCTGGCAAACACAGGGTTGCACCACTAGTCAAAGGTAAGAAGATATCTCTGAGAACTACATCAAAGGAAAGACCTGTTAATTGGGCAACCCGGTCTTGCTGACCAATTTCAAATGTTTGCCTCTGCCAGTTCAGAAAATGCGCCAGCCCTTTGTGACATCCCAGTACTCCCTTGGGTATACCAGTAGTGCCAGAAGTAAAGAAAATATAAGCTGGATCATCGCCAGTGATTTCAGGTAAGTTTAGTTCTTTACTGCTGTCTTGTGGTGAGTTTATCGCTTCTCCTGTGTCTGGGTTTACACTGATGATTGTTAAAAAATTGTATATTTCTTTATCTTCTGAACGCTGACTCTCTATATATAAGATATATTTAGCTTTAGCTTCCTTTAACATGAGCAGGTGGCGATCGCTAGGAAGTTTCGGATCGAGAGTCAGTAGAACACCACCACTCAAAAGTACAGCGTTCATACTCGCAATCAGTCCAAAGCTTCGTGTCCCGAACACGGCTACAACATCTCCCCGTTGGACTCCGTGAGACAAAATTACCCGTGCTAAAGCTTGAGCGCTTTTGCCCAATTCCCCATAATTCCAAGTGCGAGATCCTTGACGGAGTGCCGAATGTTCTGGGGTGCGATTTACCCAAGAGGTAAACATTGTTGTTACCAATTCGTATCGAGGTTCTGGCAAAACCACCCTTGGTTCTGGTAGCAAAGTTCTGGCTTTTGGTGTCACAAGAGAATACAAACTAATCTGGCTATCCGTTGCAGCAACAATTTGCTCCAACAAATGATGGAATTGATTCAGCATTTCCATCATCCGCTCTGAAGCAAACAGATCAGTGTTGTAGACTAAATCAAGTTGGATTCCCTGATTTTTTTCTGTCACATACAAAGTTAAGTCGAACTTAGAAGCTGTTTCTAACATCGAAACTGGTTCTATAGCCACCCCAGGTAGTTCCAGTTGGATATCCTTTAAGTTGAGCATATTAAACCACACTTGAAACAGTGGGTTACGGCTGGTATCTCGCTCTGGTTGCAGTTCTTCTACCAATTTCTCGAAAGGCATATCTTGATGGGCATAAGCACCTAATGCCATCTGGCGAACTCGACTTAGCACTGAACGAAAACTAGGATTACCGGAAAAATCAGTCCGTAAAACGACGGTATTAATAAAAAATCCGATTAACCCTTCAATTTCAGAACGGTTACGTCCAGCAATGGGAGAACCGATGAGAATATCTTCTTGCCCACTGTAGCGATGCAGGATTGTCCCAAAGGCCGCCAGCAAGGTCATGAATAGGGTAACACCTTCTTGACGCGAGAGTTCAATGAGCGATGAACTCAGAGTCTGCGGTAGCACGAGGGATTGAGCCGCCCCCTGGTAAGTTTGCACTGGTGGTCTTGGCCGGTCGGTAGGCAATTCCAGTACAGTATTAGCACCTGCTAACTGGGTTTTCCAGTAGTTGATTTGACTGGAAAGGACTTCACCAGATAGCCATTGATGCTGCCACACAGCAAAATCGGCATACTGAATAGGTAATTTTGCCAAAGGAGAAGGCTTACCGCTCAATAAGGCTTCATAAAGGGATGCTAACTGCTGCCAGAGAATACCCATTGACCAGCCATCGGAAGCGATGTGGTGCATCACTAGCAAAAGTATTTGCTCCTGTTCGTCTATCTGGAGCAAGCAAGCTCGCAACATTAAGTCAGATTCTAAGTTAAAGGGGCGTTTCGCCTCTTGATTTAGTAGAGATTGTATTTGCTCCTGTGTTACTTTGATTACTTTGAGTTCAACTGGCCGAGGCTTGCCAATAACTTGTATGGGGCTACCATCCGGTGATGTAATAAAGTTTGTTCGCAGTGATTCATGATGAATGACGATCGCATTTAGTGCCTGTTGCAATATACTCGCCCTGAACTCGCCCGTTAAGCGCAGTGCATTGGAGATGATATAAGCTGGGCTGTTAGGTTCCAACTGCTCCAAAAACCACACTCGCTGCTGGGCAAAGGATAAAGGAATTGACTCGCGGTTGGCTATTAGAGGAATAGTCTGGTTTTGAGGATCATTTTCTTGAGTCTGGGTTTGAGCTATTGCTTGAGCTAAACTAGCGATCGTTGGATTCTCAAATAGGATTTGCAACGGCATTTCTATCTGAAAGGCTTGGCGAACCCTAGACATGACTTGCGTCGCCAGCAGTGAATGGCCTCCCAATTCAAAAAAATTGTCGTGAATGCCTACTTGTTCCAAACGCAAAACTTTTACCCAGATGCTAGCTAAGACTTCTTCTGTAGCATTCTGTGGTGGGACAAAGTTAGTTGACACAAGGTCAGATATATGCGGTGCAGGTAAAGCGCGGCGGTCTATTTTGCCGTTGGGGTTTAATGGCAGGTTGTCCAAAAATACAAAGCATCCAGGCACCATATATTCAGGCAACCGACCTTGCAAAAAGCGACGTAATTCAATCTGACTAGGAATTTGCTCTGGGTTGGCAACAATATACGCTACGAGTTGCTTGTCACCAGGAATATCCTCTCTAGCTATGACTAAAGTCTGTGTCAGTGCCGGATGTTGACCTAATATCGCTTCAATTTCTCCCAATTCAATTCGGAAGCCACGAATTTTCACTTGGTAGTCAATACGACCAAGGAACTCGATATTACCGTCTGGTAGAAAACGTGCCAAATCCCCAGTTTTGTAAAGACGTGCCCCAACTTCAGAGCTAAAAGGGTTGAAAATGAACTTCTCTGTGGTTAATTCTGGACGGTTTAGATAGCCTCGCGCTAAACCAATCCCGCCAATGTGCAGTTCACCTGATTCACCAACAGGCACAGGCTGCAAATTTTCATTAAGGATGAAAATCTCTGCATTAGCAATGGGGCGACCAATAGGAGCAATGGTATAATTATTGCCGCGCTGACAAGTCCAGAAAGTGGCATCAATGGAAGCTTCTGTCGGGCCATAGCAATTATGGAAAACATTATCCAAATTCAGTTGGGCAAAAAAGCGCTCTATGAGTTCGCTAGGTAAAGCTTCACCACCGCAGGTAATATGCTTAAGAAATCGACAATTCTCAATTCCCTTCTCTTCTAGTAAAACACGTAGTATAGAAGGTACTAAGGCCAAGACAGTGATTTGCTGCTCAATAATCACCTTCACTAGGTAAGCAGTATCTTGCTGTCCACCAGGACGAGCCAGGATCAATTGCCCCCCAAAGCACAATGGCCAGAATATCTGCCACACTGAGGGGTCGAAGCTAAAAGAGATAGTCAGTAAAACTTTATCTGCTGGAGTTAATTTAAAGTTTGTTTGCCGCCAATATAGTTGATTGCATATACCACGATGAGGTATCATTACCCCTTTAGGTTGTCCTGTAGAACCAGATGTGTAGATTACATAGATCAGGTTATCAAGCGTTGTTTGATTTACAGGATTTTCTTGACTGTTTTGGATGTTACCTTGCCAGTTTGAGTCTAGACAAACCACTTGCGCCTGATGCGGTGGTAGGTTCTTAACCAATTTTTCTTGCGTTAACAACACTGATGCCTGGGTATCTGACAAGATGAAGGCTAAACGCTCTGGGGGATATGCCGGATCTAAAGGCACATAAGCGCCTCCAGCTTTGAGAATACCCAGTATTCCTACGATCATCTCCAAGGAGCGCTCAATGCAAATTCCCACAAGCACTTCAGACCCAACTCCCAAAGTACGTAGGTAATGCGCTAGTTGATTCGCCCGCTTATTTAACTGTTGATAAGTAAGTTGTATATCTTCAAATGCTACAGCAATTGCTTGAGGCGATCGCTCTACTTGCATCTCAAACATCTGATGGATGCACAGATCGTGATTAACTACTTGAGTGTTATTACATGCCTCTAAAACTTGAGTGCCAATAATGTGAGTTAAGGTATTTAACGGAATATTTTGTTTATACTCTGGAGTCTGGCTATTTCTCTGCATTTTTTATATATCAACTCCATCAACAAATGCGATTATTTTAATTTATTATTTATTGTAAATGTTTTTACACAAAATTTTCTGCCAAATTGCACATTAATAAATGCTCTCAGGATAGAAGCCTAGCCAAGCTTAAGGTCAGTCCGGTGCGCGAAATACTTCTGGTTTGCAGTATCCAGGCTAATTATATACATCTTCAAACATAATTGATACTTAAAATTCTAGTTAATCAATTTTTATTAAACATAATGATTGCCGAAAATTTACCAAGTATTTTATCCCTAACTAAAATTTTAAACGCATTTAAATTTTAAAAAAAATGTCTGATTACATTATGGAATTACAGTTAAAAACAAGCATTTAATTTCAATATTATTTTTGTTTACTTTACAAATGCCTTTTTGTATAAGTTTCAAGATGGTTTAAATACAAGGACTGAAAAGACTTTATCTTTTCCTACGAAAATTTGCTGAAAGAAAAAACAATTATTACCCAATCTTCATTGTGTTTATTCAAATGTAAAAATACTGTAAAGCCAAAGAATTGATTCTCTGTGAGTAAGTAAAAATGTCTATAATGCAGATATAACAAGACTCAACAGATATTAACCACTGTTGATATTACTTTATGACCAATTCTCGAGAGATGCCCATGAAACTTACTCAGACTCAACCAGAATGAAAACTTATGTAAAGTTTTGTAACGATAATCAAATTTTTGATGCATTTTGTTATATCTTATGTGTGTAAGTTTTGTTAATCAGTAATCATGCGTAAACAAACAGACAACTTCTAAGCAAAGCTGAATTAGTCTAGCTAAACATGCTACAGTAATTTCCGAAGGCATATAGTTGCCTAATAGAAGTGAAAATCTGCAATGGAACTGTAGTAACTCAGTTCACCTCTTACGCACCTTAAAAATCCTTCCTAATACTTTTATCTCAGCTACTCGATTACCTGACCTACTTTATTATTTACGTCAGGAATTTTATTCTGCTATTAAGTTAACATTCACCAAAAAATCTTTGTTTTGGCATCTAAAGCTCAAAATTTCCAGGCTACACTGGATTATAGCCTGCAATAAAAGCTAAGTATCTGGGTAGTAACTGCGCTCAACCGATCCTGGAAGATACTTTTGATCAAGAATTTAAATTTAAAATTAGTGCAAAGAAAATTTAGTGCAAAGAAAATGGTTAATTAGTAGGCTGTAAAGTCCAGGTTTCTTTGAAATAAAAATATGAGATTCCTTGCAGTATTAATATAAGCTTCCATCAAATTTTAACTACACCAAGTCTTTATAACTATGAGTAATCAAAGCATTACAACAAGTAAATTCAATGAAGTACCTTTAGATTTACGTGCATCTTCATTTGCTAGGGTACGCAAGGGTTCGTGGTGGTTGAGACTAACAACATTGTTTTTAGTAGACTATACTCTCTTATCCTTGGCTTGGGTTATAGCTGGATATCAATCTTCTTATGGGCATTTGACTTCGTATATACAGAGTCATTATTTGCCGATTCTAATAACTATTGCTATTCAAATAGGCTCATTAGCTATCGAGGGTATTTATCGAGAAGGTCAAAAACGCTATGACTATTTCAATATTATAAAATCCTTAACTTTTGCTCATGGATTAATTCTCCTAGTTTGTCTTTTATATCAGCCAGTCATTGATATTACACGCCCAAGATTAATATTGTTATCTTGGTTGCTAAGTATATTGTTTGTTTGTACTGGTAGATATGCTATAAATATTACGCTTGAATATCTGCGGAAACAGAAAAAAATAGTTCGTTCTTCTGTCTTCATTATTTGTGATTCTCAAGATCATGAACTGATAGCTAGCTTTATAAAAAAAGAAAAGCATTATATTGTATCTGGGACTGCTAAAGCTAATTCATTAGATAGATATCAACGTCAAAAAACATTGAATCAACTTAATGAATTAGGTGTAACAGAAGTTTTTATATCTTGGGATGCTCTCAAAAATAGAATGTTTTTATGCTGGTTATTTCAAGCATCTGGCATCCAAGTACATATTTTGCCGATGGAATTAAAACCAATTTATAAAAACATAGAATTTAATAAAATAGGGGGAATGCCCTGTCTAAGTTTGGATTGTCCAATAATTACAGGAAAAGATTTTTGGATAAAGCGTACTTGTGATTTTTGCTTTGCGACTTTATTTGTAATTTTATCATTCCCTATTTATATAGCTATAGCTATAGCTATCAAACTGGACTCTCCTGGCACAGTATTTTACAAACAAACCCGTATAGGTTTACATGGGCAACAGTTTAAAGTATGGAAATTCAGAACTATGAGGTCTGATGCAGAAAAATTCCAAAAAGAATTAGAAGCATTAAATGAAACGAAAGATGGGATTATCTTTAAAATTAAAGATGATCCTCGCATTACCCGTGTTGGAAAATTCCTTCGACGTTATAGTTTAGACGAATTACCCCAACTTTTTAACGTTATCCTTGGAGAAATGAGTATAGTAGGTCCTCGCCCTTTACCTATTAGAGATGTAGATAAGTTTTCTGAACATCATTTTATTCGCCATGAAGTTTTACCTGGTATTACAGGTCTTTGGCAAGTCTCAGGTCGCTCAGACATTTTAGACTTTGAACAAGTGATAAATCTTGATCTTAACTACATCGAAAATTGGTCGCTTCGGTTAGATTTTGAAATACTCCTCAAAACAGTTATGGTAGTTTTGAAAAAAGAAGGTGCTTACTAGGATTAGAAAACAAAATTATAGCGGACAGCAATAATTATAGTATTTACATATTGATAGATACAATTATTGCAGTTTTCGGTGGAGCTTCTGTTTCTGACGTATTAAATTCAGATTGTCTAGTTTGCTGAGTGACTGCCTACTTAAAGACGATAAAAGGTTTTGCATTTACAACTCAAGCTTCTAAACGATCTATCCAAAAAAATCAGGTTATGAGATATATAGTAGGTATTGGCAATTCAAAATGAGCGAATTAAGGTGAATTAATAATTTAAGAATGGTAGAAAAGTACAAATTCATAAGTAATTCCCTCTCAATGATAGTCAATCGGCTAGCGCAAAGCATAACAGCTTTTGTATTAACCGCTGCTATTGCTCGTAATCTAGGAGCTGAAGCTATAGGCCAGTATCTACTAGCCTATAGCTACTACTTTATTTTTGTAGGCATTGCTTCACAGGGACTAAAGATATTATTTACAAGAGAACTAGCCCGTGAACCACAAAAAACATCAGTTTATTTGATGAGTGGTACCTGCTTGCAGTTAATATTTAGTTTGCTCAGTTATGGGGCATTGGTGGTTGTAGTATTTTTACTTCCCTATAGTTCCAAAACCTCAAATCTTTGCTACATAATGGGCTTAACAATAATTCCCTTTGCACTTTCCAACGTAACAGAGGCAATTTTTCAAGCTAAAGAAAAGATGCATTTGATTGCCATTGCTACAGTCCCAGTATATGTACTACGTCTAATAATAATGATTTGGGCGATGCACCTGAAGTATGGAATTGAAAGTCTGGGAGGGATACTATTTTGTTCTGAAACATTAATTCTCATAATTGAATGGATTATAATCACGCAATTAGTCAAAATACAATGGCAGATTGATAAAGATTTTGTATGGAATACAATCAAAATCTCACGGACATTTTTTGCTATTGAAGCAATAGCTGTAATCAGTAGTAGAATTGAAATTTTGATTCTTTCATTGTTAGGAAATGAATTTTTAGTAGGTCTTTTCGGTGCAATTTTACAATTACTACAACCATTTTTAATTATTGCCAATAGTATAACTGTAGCAATGTTTCCGAGGCTGTCAAAAGTAGTAGATCAAGGACGGCAAAAGCAGCAGAAAATCACTGAAAGCTTTATTGAAATATTACTAACGATGGGATTACCCTTATTCCTTGGATTGTTATTTTTTGGGAAAGATTTACTGGTTTTTATTTATGATTCTAGCTTTGCTCAAGGAAGTTTAGCTCTTAGTATAAGCGCTATGTCACTGCTTTTGTTGCCTTTCACGCGCACACTTTGCTCTCTACTTGTAGCCAACCATTTTGAGAGAGTGAACCTGCGTGAACTAGTTATTACAACTACATTAGGAGGTTTAGGAGGTGTAGTATTAGTTTCACGATATCAGTTAGTAGGTGCAGGTATAATGGTACTGCTAATGACTATTCTTGCCTTTAGCCAGTATCTTTACTTCACTTATACTCTCCTATTTCCATTAAATTTATGGCGAGTTATTCGTCGTCCTGTGATGATAAGCACTTTGATGCTAGTTGTATTCTTAATTTTAAAAAAAATCAATTTAGACTTTTTATCCACTCTGATTAGTGCAATTTCTTTCTATACTTTATTCGTTATTTTTCTGAGTATTCATGCTTTAGGCGGAATTAATATACTAAAGGAAAAATTTTTAAATATAAGGACGAAGTTTTAATGGCTCACCCTGCTTATAAAACAGTAAAATTGTCGAATTTAAGATAAGCAAAGCAATTGAGTATTAAATATCTCCCAGCAAAAATCAACAACCAAAAAATTAGCAATGGTAAATGAAAGTAACGAAACAATAGTTAGCGTTGTGATTCCTACACGCAATAGACCACAAATTGTTGCCAGAGGTGTCAAAACGGCATTAGCTCAAACGTTTCAATCAATTGAAGTGATTGTAATAATAGACGGCCCTGATCAGGAAACAGTCAATGTACTATCTCAAATAGCCGATCCAAGATTGAGAGTCATAGAACTATCAAAAAATGTTGGACCATCAGGCGCTAGAAATACTGGTGTAAGGGAAGCTAAAGGCACTTGGATAGCATTTTTAGATGATGATGATGAATGGCTTCCACAAAAATTGGAGCGTCAACTTGAAGTAGCAAATAATTCCCATTATGATTTTCCAGTTGTTGCCAGTCGTTTCATTTCACAGACTCCAAAAGGTGAGTTTATTCGTCCGATAAGGCTACCTAAGGTATCTGAACCTCTAAGTGAATATCTTTTTGCACGTAACTCTTTTTTTAAAGAAGAAGGCTGCATACAAACCTCAACTATTTTCGTGAAAAAGGAATTAATGCAAAAAATGCCTCTGGAAGAAAAATTTTACAGACATGAAGATTGGGAGTGGTTGCTTCGAGTTACTGCTATCGAAGGTGTAGGAGTAGAGTTTGTGCCTGAGCCTATGGCAATTTGGCATTCAGAAATGGGAATCAAGCGCTTAAGCAACATTAACGACTGGCAATATTCCTTGGATTGGATTCGTTCCACTCGCAATTTGGTAACACCAAAGGCTTATTCAGGCTTCATTGCAACAATGATCACTCCTTCTGCGTCCTCAGTTGGTGATTGGAAAGCCTTTTTTCCTTTGTTGTGGGAAGCTATACGCTGCGGTAAGCCCCGCCCAATTGATATAGGCTTGTACTTAATTATGTGGCTGTTCCCTCAGCAGTTGAGGCAACAAGTTAGCTCTATTTTGACCAAGAAATTCCAAAAATAAGAGGCTGTTCACAAAAGTAAAGCAGAAGGCAGAAGATAAAAATTACAAAAAACCTTAAAGCGTGAATTTAAAGACCTCTAAAAAAGAGAGTTCTGTGCATAGCCATAGTAAGAGATACAAAACGTCTCTAGTTAAATTACATGCTTTTCAACTTAGGTTACTTCTGTCTTCGAGTTAAATTAAAAATGTCAATTAAAAAAATACACTTATATCATAAAATTTGAGTGGATAAATATAGTAAAGCAGTCTAGCAAATCAATGTTTACTAATAATTAAAAATTTGTGAATTTTATATATAAAATGATATTTACACATGATAAAAAATGAAAAAGTTTTTAATTTCTGCTGAAGAATTAGTTACAGTTCTTTGTTTAATGATCTATTCAGGAACTCCACTAGTTCCGTTTATAACAAATGGTTTTACCATTAAAGAAGCTGATAACACCATAGGCCGATTGCTTGTCATTTTTACGTATATATTCAGCCTTTCCTTAATGACTCTCCGTTGGAAAAAGGTTATTTACGTCTTAAGCAAAGAGAAACTTATTTGGTTACTACTTGGAGTTTGTGCACTTTCTAGTTTTTGGTCTTTAGATTCAGATACTACCATACGTCGTGTTTTCGGTCTGGCAGGAACAATGCTCTTTGGGCTTTATTTTGCTTCACGCTACACCTTAAAAGAACAACTGAAGCTTTGTGCATATATGCTTGGAATCTCCGCAGTAATGTGTTTCTTGTTTGCTTTATTAATACCAAAATATGGTATTGCTGGTGGGATTGAAACAGGTGCTTGGCGAGGGATATACCCACAAAAGAATGTTCTTGGCAGGAAATTTGTACTTGCTGGAGCAGTATTTTTCTTTTTTGCCATGACTAATCGAGAAAATCGCTGGGTTTCATGGCTTGGCTATGCTAGTTCTGGATTACTTGTATTATTATCAAAATCAGCAACATCCCTATTTAACTTTATAATTATTACTACTGCTTTTCTGATATATTACCGAATTTTACGTTTAAAGTATAAAGTAATGATACCTGTTGTGACGTTGATGACAACAGTTGGTATAGCTCTTTATACTTTACTTGTCTCCCAAGCCGAGACAATTTTAGGTACTGTAGGTAAGGACACAACACTCACTGGACGTGCAGAACTATGGCCTGCTGTGTTGGACATGATTGCGAAAAGACCGTGGCTAGGATATGGCTATGGAGCATTCTGGGATAATAGTAGTGAGTCTTCTCTTGTTTTACAAACCGTACAATGGAATGCTCCTAATGCTCACAATGGTTTTTTGGATCTCTGGCTAGGGTTGGGTCTAGTAGGAGTTTTGATTTTTACAATTGGGTTCGTTATTAATTTATTAAGAGCAATATATTTAATTCGATGGAATGAAATAGAAAATTTATGGCTTTTAGTTTTTTTTACTTATACTATTCTTTCAAATTTAACTGAAACTACATTATTAGAGCAAAATAGTTTGGATTGGATACTTTATGTATCAGCCATAATATCAAGCAAACTTTCTACACATGCAAAGGCTGAACCAGAGAGAATTGATTATGTTCTGAGATAGGATCTGAAAGGCAACGCAAAATAGAGAAGATAGTTGAGTGGCAATATCAAGCTCCGAAACTGTTAGAGGCTTATAATAAAATTTGGCAAAGCTAGTAATCACTTTAAATTTCGGATGGAAACTAAATTTGTAACTTAGATAGTCTATACTATTGTCAGATTGTAAAACAGATCAGTCTTGTCAATTGCAGTGGTTTGTGCATTCTCTAAGTCAATTTTTAGTTTCTTGCTTAAAACCTGTACTTTTGAAGATTTATGTCAAAAAAATCTATGGAATCTAGAGAATCTATCGATTTAGACCTTAGCCGTTACTTATTGATATTAAAACGATGGTGGCTACCTGGCACTGCAATATTTGCAGCTACAGTTATGCTAAGTGCTGTAGCTACACAATTTATGAAGCCATCTTATGAAGCCGAAGGAAAACTTTTGTTTAGAATTCCTTCTTTTAAAGTAGTAGGTTCCAATCTTTTTCCTACTAACGCTGAAGGAGGAGATCCAGGAGATTTAAAATCCCTGCTAGCAACTCAAAATCCTATAAACACTCAAATAGAAGTTATTTCTTCACCTAATCTATTGCAGCGAACAATAGATAAACTAGGGCTTAAAGATGAAGAAGGTAAACCCATAGAGGTAGAGAAACTACGAAAAGCCGTGATCTTGAAAATTATTAACGGCACAGATGTATTACGAATTAGCTACGCCAGCCGTGACCCTGAACAAGCAGCGGCAGTCGTCAACACAATCATGAATCTTTATTTAGAAAATGATATTTTGACGAATCGCTCTGAGGCAGCAGCAACTCGTCAATTTATGGCCAAACAGCTGCCTAAAACTCAAGAGGCTGTTAATAATGCAGAAGTAGCGTTACGTATATTTAAACAGAAGCATCAGATAGCTGATTTATCAGAGGAGACAAGATCAGCCGTTGCAACTATTGGAAATCTAGATAATGAGATGAATACTGTTAAGGCTCAACTAGATGAGGTAAACGCCCAAACCAATGAACTGCGCCAGAAAGTAGAGCTAAATTCTCAAGAAGCGATCGCTGTGAGTGCCCTCAGTCAGTCACCCGCAGTGCAGGGAGTTCTTGCACAACTTCAAGATACAGACCGACAACTAGCGATAGAGCGTAGCCGTTTTTTAGATGATAACCCCGTAATTATTAACTTACAAGCAAAGAAAGCTAGCTTACAATCGCTCCTGCAACAGCAAATTGGTCAGACTGTTGGTAATCAAACACAAATTCCGCAAAGACTATTGCAGATTGGAGACCTCAGACAAAACTTGATCCAAAGTTTTCTACAATCAGAAATACAGCGCTTTGGTTTAGCTAAAAGACTCTCATCTCTGTCTAATTCCCGTTTTACCTACGAGCAGCGAGTGAAAATCATACCTCAGTTAGCACAAAATCAGCGAGAGTTAGAACGGAAAGTTGAAGTTGCAGAATCCACATATCAAACTCTGTTGAAAAAGGTACAAGAATTACAGTTAGTTGAAAATACAAATACACCCAGTTCGCGGATTATTGCTCCGGCTGTAGTGCCAAACAAGCCAGTAATAGGTAAAAAAATTATCATTTTATTGCTAGGAGTGATGTTCGGTTTATTTTTGGCTACTACAACTGTTCTCTTCCTAAGCATGAGAGATAGATCTTTGAAAACACTTAAGGAAGTCAGAGATGTATTTAGATATACGTTGCTGGGAATTATTCCTTTATCTGTTAAAAAAGTTCGTCGTGATTCAAATGTAGAACCAAAAATTGCTGTCAGAGATACGCCTTACTCTTTAACTAGCGAAATGTACCGCATGATTCAAGCCAATCTGAAATTCCTGAGTTCAGATAAAGTGCTCAGAACTATCGTGGTAACTAGCGCAGTTCCTAAAGAAGGCAAGTCTACAGTTTCAGCTAATTTGGCAGCAGCGATCGCTCAACTAGGGCGTAAAGTTTTATTAATTGATGCAGATATGCGAATTCCTTCTCAGCATCATCTTTGGCAGCTAACCAATGCAGTTGGTTTAAGTGAGGTTCTTATAGGTCAAGCTGAATTTGACGTTACTGTATCTAGGGTAATGGATAATCTTGATGTATTAACTGCTGGGGTTAGACCTCCCAACCCACTGGCTTTGCTTGACTCTAAACGGATGGCATCATTAATTGAAAATTTTTCATCTCAACATAACTATGATTTTGTAATTATTGATGCTCCTCCCCTGCTTTTAGCAGCCGATGCTTTGACTTTAAGCCAAATGACTGACGGGATTTTGTTAGTAGCTCGACCTGGGGTAATTGATTCTAACAGTGCTAACGCTGCTCAAGAGATGTTAGAAAGATCCAATTACAACGTACTAGGATTAGTCGTGAATGGAATCATTGATAAAAATGAATCTAGTAGTTATTTATATCACGATCATGAATATTTTAAACCAACAAAGTTGGCAAAGGAATTTCAGGGACTTGCAAAAAAATAAAACTTTTAGAGGCTAAGAACTACTCCAATACATATTAATAAACCATGATCCTAATTCATGTGGTTGAAGAGGCAGGGCAGCAAGGAGCATCTCTTGCTGAGAGAATAATAGTGAAATTACCCTGCCACAAGGGTTTCAGAGCAAATAAATTTATTGATGCCAAAAAGTAAAAATATTTATTTCGAGACGCAAGACGCAAAAATAATGCGTCCTTGTTTCACAGCCTGTGCATTTATTTATATATAGGGTTCTCTTCCCAGCGAGAACTGCCCCTTTTTCTGTTCTTTAATAGTTAGTTGAAGATGCGGAATGGAGGTTAAAACTTACACTTCGCCCATTTATTTTTATTAGAGTTAGGAAAGATTAGGAATCTAGTTTTGATCTGGAATTGAATATAGAAGAAAATCCATAGCTGTTAAAGCAACAGCTATATTTAGCACGTAATTACTTATGCATTAGCGTTGTTTGATACAAGTATTAACTATCTTCGCAAATGTTGAAACTTTGATTATTTACCACACTTTTTCTTAGTTTCTAATAAATAAGCCAACAGTGTGTTAAAAAACGGGTTGTAGACAAAAAGGCTGGATAAATCAGGATTTTGCCATACAACCCAATTCCATACTCTTAACTACTACCGCATTTCGTATGCCCCTCTATCGGGTAGTGAACCCTTTACACGAGGGTCGCCTGTAAAATCGGTTTTTACACTATTGAACTTCATACCACTATTGATTGCCGGACTCGTAGACTTCAGCCTAAAATCACCATCGGAGGGATTCATAAAGAGTGGATCTGCAATCATATCACTAGACCCGGAAACATTTATCAATGAACTATTGGCGTTGAGGTTGTAGTCAAATCTGACGTCCTTACCACCGTATCTTACGTTTATCGGTTTCCCACGCTCAGAATAAAGGATGTTATTGAGAACGTTGATATTATTTGAATCATTAATCGAGATTTGCCCGTAGGTAATTCCTGGACTCTGGTTATTCATATAACTAGTGTTGTTGACAATATCGATATTCTCACTTTGGAATGTGTGAATACCGCCACCACCATTTTTATATGAGATATTGCTGGCAATCAAAGTACGTCCTCGATACGCACTCAATTTTGCTTCTTTGTGCTTATTCATTCCACGATCAACAATAATGCCATTACCGTCTTGGATCTTGCCATTATAAATCGAGGGAACGAACATTCGATTATTGTAGACCTTGTTTCTGGTCACAAATATCTTGTAGTTTTGGTTGTTATCAGAATTCCAACTAGTAAGTATCGAAATGCCACTACAGGCGTGAACTGAGTACCAGGCATTATTGAACACTTCGTTATTATCTATTGTTATATAGTCTGATTCAACGGCTGAAATGCCTCCGCCTCCACAATCATGTACCTTGTTGTTGAGAATACGTATATGGTGGGAACGACCATCTTCTCCTCCTTCTATGCTGATACAATTTCCATTGGTCAGGGGGTTTGAGTCGTCATACTTCTGACTCAGCGCATAACTACGGGACATTTTGCCATTGTTCCCTACAACCTCCAGCCCATTAACTTCAATATATGATGCTCCATCGTTAATCCAAATTCCATGCCATCCATTGTGCTGAAGTTTCGGTCGCTGTCCAGGGTATGCTTTATACGTAATCCATGCATTTGTCCTTCCAGAGCGTTTAATATCTATTATCGCTCCAGATGGATCTGCATTATTGTATACCCCGTCCATAATAAGTACTGTGTCGCCAGGGTTAGTCAGGTCTGCTGCTCTTTGAATTGTCCTAAAGGCAGATGAGGTAGTGCGTCCGCTATTTCTATCGTTTCCTTTACCACTAACATAGTATGTTGTCCCATTTGAAATAGAACTGATCAGTTTGCGGCTTGGTAGTGGCATTTCTTGATCAGTGGATGACTGACCAACATCTTTAACAAAAGACTCTGTTATTCTCTGTCCTTGAACCAGACCTGTTAATGCCCAGGGAAGTACAAGAGATGCGCTCAAACTGAGAAAACCTAAACCATGAATCATCATAGGGAAAAATAGGGTATGTTGCAAAAACTGATTCGTCGACGGTCAGTAGCTCTAGCCTTAGTCAGTAACTCAGTATTGGATACAGTCGTGTAACTGCCATTTGTAAGTTTATACACGCTTTATCAGGTTTTAACCTGCGAGTTACCACGTAGATATGCCTGAAAAGCCTTTTTAGCTTGTCTTCCACAAAGTAGCAACTATATAGTAAAAGTACTGAAGGAAAATGATTCAGTATCCAGACTTACTTCATTAATGGACACCAAGCAACTTTACAAATGGCGACATTTCCAATTGGATATTATTGTATTGTGTATACGTGATATCTATGGTTAAGATACTATATATTTCATTAATTAGTGAATTTACTTAAGTAATACTTATGATAAGAAGAATGAATAAATATGAAAAGGACTGTAAAGGCTACATTTTACTTCAATATCTTATAAAAGATTATCATTATCATAAAAATTCGAGTAACTAAAATAAAGTTCAAAAAGCCTATCAATAGCAGATTAAGAATTTTCAGTGAAAACTTTAGGTTTATAGTATTTGTAAACAAGTAATACTACCTAAAAAAATCCTAAAATTGGGATAGAAAATGCAATTTTGGAGGAGCGATCGCTCCATGTAAGCCAGTTCTGTACCCTAGTCTTATCCTGTGACCGAGAGAGTGCGTAGCTTGCTTTCCTATAAGAGCACAAGAACAGCTATTCTAATCTAGAAGTTTTTCTTTGGAATAAGAGATGTGTTACATAGCTTGCTTCTCTGTAATAGTACGGCTCTGTGCGTCATATTTAAACGCATCATTTAAGTATAGTGGGCAAGAATAAATAAAACTATGTTACGTAATGTAAAATTAATTTAATTTGCTGGTACTAAGCGGCTCCAACACTTGGGATATGGCTGAAGCCGCTTAGTACAAACCTTTAATTATTCACGCCCACTTACTTATTTTTGCTCTCAAAACGCAGTACAAGAGTAATTTAAGACTTGCCATTATGAGTCTATAGTTCTTTTCTATAGCAATCCAATTTAAAACAATTCGCAGTTCGCAATTACGTGAAAGTGACGGGGATTTAAACCCCGACACAAAACACGCTGCTTGTAGAAACAGGGGACTTAAACCCCCAAAGTTGGTTAAATTGTGAAAAAATACGGAGATAAAGATACTTATTTATAAGCTTTTCAGCTTTTTTCTCTCACAAATGATTAAGTAGGGCTATATTAACTCTTCACTATTGAGCCTTAACTCATACATAGTGCAATTTTGGGGACGAAGAGGGTTGACCAACGTCCCCTATTTACAAACATATTTTAAACTAGATTCCGAACAACCTCAGAATATTAAAAATAACGCCTAGAGGCCCAGTTATAGTGTTTGTGGTATCGCCAGTCTTAGCTAAACCAGATCGGTTGACTACCACAACATCATTATTGCGGAGTATGGGATTAGTTTGCTCATTAATCCCAGCGGAGAAATCCACTTTTACTATACGTTTAGTCACAGAACCATTAGGGTTGAGGCGAATCAAATCAACAGCACTACTACTAGCTCTGGCATCATTAAATCCTCCAGCAGCGAGTATAGCTTGATTTAAGGAGCTATTCGGCTGAACATCTGTTAACCCTGGTCTTTTAACTTCACCTACCACACCAACTTGAATGCGTGCAGGAGACAAAGTAGTGGTAGCCAATTGAGTAGCTTCTGCGGGGTTGATTTCAGTTGCCGTCGGAATAACTATTGTATCTCCGTCTTGCACGATGATATCTTGATTGGCGTCACCACTCTGTAATAATTGCCAAAGATTGATATCTATAGCTTGTTCTGAACCAGCTCTTGTAGGTCGGCGTAGCTTGAGATTACGAATATCAGCCTGTGCTGTAATTCCCCCAGCTAATTGAATTACTCGCGTCACATTTGGTAGACCATTGGGAGTGGTAGTACCACTGTTATTGGTTGCGCCTCCCCCCTGTGCATCTGTGCTAGCTGGGGTGACAAGATAGGAACCAGGACGGTTAACTTCACCGATAATTGTTACCGTGCGGGGTGTGGTTTGGCTAGCGGCAAAGTTAGCTGCAAATATATTGCGGGATTCTGCCAAGTTGAAGTTGGTTGCAGTTGGCACAACTATAGTGTCTCCATCCCGCAAGGTAATATCTTGTGATAACCTGCCTGTTTGGATGAGTTCCTTTAAATTGATACTGACGACTTGCTCTGAGGAGCGCCCTATTTTACGCCGTAATTGAACTTGAGTCACATCCGCAGCCAGCGTTACCCCCTGTGCTGTTGTCAGTGCGGCTAATACAGTGGGGTATTGTACGCCGGGATTGTCTCCTGCGCCTCCGCTCAAGTTCAGGGTGTAAGCGCCTGGACGTGTCACCTCTCCGGCAACAAAAACATTGATGGGACGAGACGATAACAAATTGACTGAGATCAAGGGACGTTTCAGGAAGCGAGCATATCTTCTGGCAATTTCGTCAGCAGCCTGTTCAGTCGTTAGACCCAGGACTGACACACTGCCAATTAAAGGTAAGTTGATTGCTCCACCTGGGGGAATTTGATATTCCCCCGTATATTCAGGTACTTCAAATACATTTACACGGATGCGATCGCCGCCTCCTAATGAATAATTAGTATCTAATTGTGTTGATGTGGTTGGTGTTGGTGTTGTTGGTGGTAATGGTTGTCCCTGAGCTAGACTGGCAAATGGCACAACGGCATTGACAGCAGTTAACAAAGCCACACCCACAACTGGCTGAGTTAGGAATTTAAACAAACTTGTATTAAGCATATTTACCTGAAACTCTGAAACTACAATCAATAATGTACTGTCTAAACATTTTTATTTGGACTATACCTAAGTATTCAAGTTCCCCGACACTCTTATTTTCCTCGAAAAGTGTCATTTTCCGGAGGAAATTTGTTTATTGAATTTGAATTTTTAGTGAAGTTAATTTAAAGTTAAGCCAACTTGAATATAGGAATTATCAAAAATATTAGGACTGACACTAATAAGCGCAGTTTATACAATAAATTTTCTGTTAACCAATAAGGTAATGAGAAATAAGATTTTTTTGTAAAAGTCAATGACATAACATTTTAGCGCGATTTAAAACCTACTATAACTACCAAAACTATGAACAAGTTCATTAAATTAATACAAATAACGTTAAAAATAGATCTGAATTTTATTTTTCGTGGGTTGTCTTGAAAAAGATCAACTCAAAAGGCATACATTTTGGGCTTTTTTGCTCAAGCAAACCCAAAATTTACTATTTGGCAGCAAGATTAATTAAACGAGTTATTTTTGCTTTGGATTTGTTGAATAAAAAACTCTTCTAAGGAGTAACGCGACAAATTCATGGCAATAATTTTACCTTCCATGAGACGAAGACTGGCGAGAAAATCATAGTAATCCTCTTGTAGTGTACCTTGCCAGGAACCATCTGGTTCAAATCTGAGAGTAGGTATCCATTTTTGAAGAATTTCCCAATCACCACCTTGACCTTTGACATGATATGTGTCGTTTCTGCCTAAGAGTTCATTGAGGGAACCAGAGCAAATTAATTCACCTTGAGCGAGGATAGCAATGCGATCGCAAATCTGTTCTACTTCACTAAGAACGTGGCTGTTGAAAAAAATCGTCTTCCCAGCAGCTTTTAGCGCCAGGATAATTTCTCGCATTTGGTAGCGTCCCACAGGATCAAGACCAGACATCGGTTCATCCAAAAAAACCAAATCTGGCTCGTTAATTAGCGCCTGTGCCATACCAACACGCTGTAACATTCCTTTAGAATAGCGACGCAGCAGCTTTTTACGGGCATCGGCTTGAGATAAACCCACTAATTCCAGCAGTTGGGGAATGCGTTTGCGTTGCACACTTTGGGGAATTTGGAATAGCCCGGCGGCTAGCTGTAAAAATTCCCAGCCAGTGAGATAGTCATACAAATAGGGATTTTCCGGCAGATAGCCGATATGTTGCTTAACACTGCGATCGCCTATTGGCTTACCCAATAATAATCCCCGTCCAGAGCTAGGGCGAATAATCCCCAGCAACAATTTTAAAAGGGTGGTTTTACCAGCACCATTTGGCCCCAGCAACCCAAAGGTTTCACCTTTATAAACTGTTAAAGAACAGTTTTTGAGAGATACGACTTTTTGATTTAGCCAAAAACCAGTGCGATAAACTTTTCGCAACTCAGAAGTCAAGACTACTGGTGGAGTGTCCGTCGTATTAAGTTGAGAATCAGGGTCATCTGCAACAGACTTCATCTCGGTTCAATTACTAATTACCAGCTTGGCACTAATTACAAGTTACCCGATAGGCTGATAATAACCATCACTAACCTGTGTGTCAATTATTGGGAACTGGGGAGTAGGGAGTGGGGAAGACAAGGGGACTTAAATCAGAACTTGCAACAAGTGTTTCCCCTTGTCCCCAATTCTCAAGAGTCCCCAAGTCCTCTTTCCCATGCCCAATGCGCCATGCCCTATGCCCCATTTGCCTCCTTTCATAGAACGCCTTTAGAACTGGGAATTAGACCAGCACGACGAGGGTCGATTTCCACCGCCAGCCGGGTTGCTCTGGCAAATGCCTTAAATGTAGCTTCAATAATGTGATGGGAATTAATGCCATCCAGTTGCCGAATATGTAGTGTCATTTGGCTATGGTTCACGAGTGCCACAAAAAATTCGCGTACTAGTTGGGTGTCATAGGTTCCTACACGCTGGGTAGGAATTTGCAAGCCGTAACTGAGGTGAGGGCGTCCAGAAAAGTCTAGCGCTACCTGAACTAAGGCTTCATCCAGTGGCGCAAGAAAATTACCAAAGCGGACAATGCCCTTTCTGTCGCCTAGTGCTTGGTTAAAGGCTTGGCCCAAGGTAATACCTACATCTTCGTTGGTGTGATGGTCATCAATTTCCCAGTCTCCCTTGGCTTGAACATCTATATCAATCAGCCCGTGGGAGGCAATTTGATGCAACATGTGATCTAAAAATGGAATGCCAGTTGCTGCCGTGCAAGTTCCTCTACCATCCAGATTGATGGTAACTTGCACATTAGTTTCACCAGTGGTGCGGTGAACAGTGGCAATTCGAGGGGTTATAGTTGACTGGTCGTAGTTTGAATTAACTTGACGATTGGTTGTTTGCATAAACAATGGGGAATGGGGCATGGGGCATCGGGCATGGGGAATGAGGAATGAGCAAAAATACTAATACTCAATTCCCAATGCCCAATCCCCAATGCCCTATGCCCAAATTATCTTACATTCCCATAATTTCATATCCTGCATCTACATATAGAATTTGTCCGGTAATGCCGCTAGACAAATCACTACATAAGAAAGCGGCAGCGTTACCCACTTCTAGCTGAGTTACGGTGCGTCGTAGGGGAGCTACTTCTTCTACATGATGAATCATATCCAAAATACCACCCACTGCTGAAGATGCCAAAGTGCGGATGGGGCCTGCGGAGATGGCATTGACGCGGATATTTTGTGGCCCTAGTTCAGCAGCCAAGTAACGCACACTCATTTCTAAGCCAGCTTTGGCAACTCCCATGACGTTATAGTTAGGGATTGCCCTAACACCGCCTAAATATGTGAGGGTAACGATACTACCTCCCTCTGTCATCAAAGGTTTAGCTGCACCACTTAACTGCACCAGCGAGTAGGTACTAATTTCTAAGGCGGTGTTGAAGCCAGAACGAGAGGTTTGACTAAAATCTCCAGTCAAATCATCTTTGCTGGCAAAGGCAAGACAATGGATGAGGATATCTAGCTTTCCCCACTTTTCGCGGATTGTCTCAAAAGTAGATTGAATCTGTTCATCATTTTGGACATTACAGGGAAGAAATAAGCTGGGGTTGAGGGGTTCTACCAATTCTGCAACTTTTTTCTCCATCTTGCCGCGTTCATCGGGCAGGTAGGTAATACCCAGGTTTGCTCCGGCTTTATGCAGCTGTTGGGCGATACCCCAGGCGATCGAGCGGTTATTGGCAATACCTGTAACAAGAGCATTTTTTCCAGTCAGATTTAGCATATAAATTGTTAATGCGATCGATCATTTAGGAGCATACTAGAATCTGAGGCACGTTTTGTCTTTGTTTTATACAGGATTTGCAAAAATGAATATTGGTAAGAGTGTTTACTGCGTGTAAAAATCTTGATTTTTCCTAAAGATATTCCCAAAATAACTTTATTTGTTCTTTAAAAAACCCTTTTTAATACAGCTATTGGAAGTACTTATCAACAATTTGTAGCTGAAAGGATCACCAATTATGTATCATTATAAACAAAGGGTTATGAAGAGATTAGTTTGAGTATAGTAAAGTACAGAAAGGTTGACGGTGCTTTATTCATTTTTCAGGTGTATTCTTAGGTAATCAGTTTTTGTTTTTCCGGCATTGGGTAGGGGAAGGGAGATGATCGTGACACAAGATAAAGCCCTAGCAAATGTATTTCGTCAGATGGCGACCGGGGCGTTTCCGCCAGTTGTGGAAACGTTTGAACGCAATAAAACGATCTTTTTTCCTGGCGATCCTGCCGAACGAGTTTATTTTCTTTTGAAAGGTGCTGTTAAACTTTCCAGGGTGTACGAGGCAGGAGAGGAAATAACGGTAGCGTTGCTGCGGGAAAATAGTGTTTTTGGTGTATTGTCATTGCTGACAGGAAATAAGTCGGATCGGTTTTACCATGCGGTTGCATTTACGCCTGCAGAATTACTGTCAGCACCAATTGAACAAGTGGAGCAAGCACTCAAGGAAAATCCAGAATTATCAATGTTAATGCTGCGAGGTCTGTCTTCGCGCATTTTACAAACAGAGATGATGATTGAAACTCTCGCTCACCGAGATATGGGTTCTAGGTTGGTGAGTTTTTTGCTAATTCTTTGCCGGGATTTTGGAGTTCCTTGTGCAGATGGGATCACAATTGATCTGAAGTTATCTCATCAAGCGATCGCAGAAGCAATTGGTTCAACTCGTGTTACCGTTACTAGGCTACTAGGGGATTTGCGTGAGAAAAAGATGATTTCTATCCACAAAAAGAAAATTACTGTGCACAAACCTGTTACCTTAAGTAGGCAATTCACATAAAATCAATTGGAGAAAGGGGAATCGGCGCGTGTTCTATTTTGAAAAATGACACTAATAGCTAGAGGTAAATCTAAAATTGAGTAATTTCAGCTATTGCCAATTTCCACTTCTTTCCAGACAATGCTTAAAAGTAGTAGGCTGTATCTGGAAGGATTTCGGTAGCTAAAGATGACCACCGGATACATCCTCATCGCAGCAATTTTAATTCTGGGAGGCGTAATTGCAACCGTGGGCGATCGCATCGGCACACGAGTTGGCAAAGCCCGCCTCTCACTTTTTAACCTTCGTCCAAAAAATACTGCTGTACTAGTAACTATTTTTACGGGCGGTTTGATTTCAGCATCAACCTTAGGAATTTTATTCGCTGCTGACGAAGGCTTACGAAAGGGAGTCTTTGAATTAGAAGATATTCAAACAGACCTCAGACAGAAGCGGGAACAGCTAAAAACCGCAGAAACTCAAAAAAGTCAGGTAGAGAGTGAGCTAAACCAAGCAAGAATTGCCCAAACAAAAGCACAACAAGACTTGCAGGTAATTAATCAATATTTGCAGGCGGCCAATGCCAAACAACGCCAAACACAAGCTCAGTTGAACCGCACCATTAGTCAACAAGCTCAAACTCAAACTCAACTCCAACGCACTCAAAGTCAGCTAGCACAAGTTGTACCTCAATACCAAAAAGCTATAGCTGAATTGCAAAGCGTTTACAATCAGAGGAAGGAGCTACAGGCAGCAGTTGAATTACTGAAGACAGAGCGTCAACGACTGTACGCTGAAGCTAAAAAAGCTATTGACGAAGCTAAAACAGCTATTGAAAAACGCGATCGCGAACTTGCTAATCGCCAAGAAGCCATAGAAGTGCGCGATCAAAAAATCTCCCAACTCGATCAATTGATTCAAAAGCGCAATGTAGAAGTCGCAGCGCGAGAGCAAGTAATTGCCAAACGGGAATCGCGCCTCAAAGAATTGGAAGCACAACAAGAGCAACTAGAAATGGAAGTTGCAAGGTTGGAAAAATATTATCAGTCTTACCGCGACCTACGTTTAGGCAAGCTGGCCTTAGTTCGCAGTCAAGTTTTGGCTGCTGCTGTAATTCGTATTACCCAACCTGGTGCTGCTCGTCAGGCAGTGGTACAACTTTTACAAGAAGCCAATCGCAACGCTAACCTCGAATTAAGTGAGCCTGGATCAAATTCTGCAAATGCAGAGCTACTGCGCGTGACCCAAGATAGGATTGACCAATTGAGCAAGCAGATTAGCGATGGTCAAGAATACGTGGTGCGAATTTTCTCGGCTGGTAATTACGTCAGGGGAGAAAAGCAGATAGAATTTTTCACCGATATAGCCCGCAATCAACTGGTTTTTTCGGGAGGCGCGGTACTGGCCACAACGACTGCTGATTCCAAAACCATGACATCTTATCAATTACAGCAGCGACTGGAAATACTGATTTCTGCTTCCCAATTTCGGGCCCGTAATGCCGGAATTGTCGAAGATGTGCAAGTAGAGGGGACTTTCTTACGCTTTGTCAGCCAATTAAGACAATACAATCAACCATTGGAGATTAAAGCGATCGCAGCAGAGGACACTTATACAGCCGGGCCATTGAGAGTAAAACTAGTGGCAATAGTCAACGGACAAATTATTTTTACTACTTAAAACATTATTTGCACACTGTTATTAGTAAGATTTAAACATATCGAACAGCAGTCAAAATAGTTGCTGTAATTGCATTTATTCATTTCTAATTCTTAATTTTTAATTTTTAATTTATTATGACTTTCCCGGAATTTTCACCAACGCAACCAGTCATATTGGGGTTTGATCCAGGTCGAGATAAGTGTGGTTTAGCGGTGATGGGACTGGATCGGCAATTGTATTATCATCAGGTCGTCTTAGCAAAAGAGGCGATCGCTACCATTGAGACACTGCGTCAAAAGTTTCCGATTTCTTTGATGGTCATGGGCGACCAAACTACAGCCAAGGAGTGGAGACAGAAATTATATCAAGAATTGACAGAACCGTTGAGTATTATTTTAGTGGATGAGCGCTACACAACCTTAGAAGCACGCGATCGCTATTGGCAAATGTTCCCGCCCAAAGGGTTAATAAAGCTATTGCCACAGGGTCTACGACAGCCACCAAGACCAATAGATGACATTGTTGCCATCCTCTTAATCGAAAGATACTTAAATCGCCTCACTGAATCAACAGTCAGTCAATTTTAGATTTTGGGTCGCATCTCTGGTGCGCTTCCAGCGCAACTTGGATTTTGGTGAAGCAGCGCGGTCTTGGGGGTTTCCCCCATGAGCGACTGCTGAACCCGAAGGGATTCAAGCAAAAATCTAAAATCTAAAATCTAAAATCCAAAAATCCAAAATTGCATCACTCCTAACTCCTAGAGTTCCGCCCGAATAGTAAAAGCATAATCTCCTCCAGGCTCTAGCTGATAATCTTGTTGTTCCAAAAATCGACCGAGGGGTTCTTTGATTAAGGCGCGGCCTTGGGAAGGCTTGACGGCAAGTTCTCCCCGGCGAAAATGCCACTGGAAATGCCACTCAAACTCACCTGCACTCACTTCACCCTCAAGGAAGCCGTGTTGCCAGGATTGGCGGGTGATTCTGACATGGGCAATGGTTTCTGGCAGTCGTCTTTTAGCACTCACAATGCTTTATGTCAAGTGTAGAATAGCAGCCGCTCATATTAGGCTGGCTTCTTATTTTATTTACCAAAATAGCTTAAATAGATAAACTGACAAAGTGAGTATTTATAGTTGAGCAAAAATTGTACTAATCGAGGATGCTGTAAAATTTCAGTTAAAAGTGACTCAAACTTACTTAATCTCGGCGTTCCGTGTCTTTATAGCAATCCTAAGTCATTCGTGATAGACAAAATCCCCAATTTTATCAGCTAAAGTCAGCGATCTGTGACTTTCGTCTATGAACACACTGGTAAGTAGTGCGGGTAATTTTTATTAAGATTTTAGAAATGAGTGTATGCTTCTTGAGGATCAAACATTTTGAGTTTTTCCATGCTTCCCAGCAAATTAAACCGCCTAAATTCACAATTAATTTGATTTTGGGAGAGGCGATGCCTACGGCGGTAAACTACGCAAGTCATATTAACTGAAGCAGACTCAAAAAATAAACAGTAAATCAAAAAGCTTAAACAGACAGTAAAAAGGCACCACCCAATGAACCAATATCTGAGTGGTTGATGCTTTAGCTGTAATCTGGTACGAGTTTCCTCTACAATTTTCATCAGTGTTTGTGTATAAAATACTGAACCCCTGAGTAGAGTATTCCCCTCGTAGCGCATTCATTAATCACCAAGTCTAAGTACTAGGGAGGATTTATGATGAATTGCTAAACAAGCTTTGGCTAGCTGGTAGATAATTGGGGCAGAAAGCTAGAGCTAGAAGCATGGAAACCAAACAGCTAGGAAAAACTGGTATCTTTGTAAGTGCGATCGGTTTGGGTGGTATGCCCATGTCAATCTCTAATCGCCCTCCCGAATCAGAATCAATCCAAGTTATTCATCGGGCCTTGGATCTGGGTATTACATTTATTGACACTGCCGATTCTTACTGCAAAGATGAGTCAGACAAGCATCATAACGAGCGACTAATTCACAAGGCAATTACTAGTTACAAAGGCGATGTTAGCCAAGTAATTGTAGCAACGAAGGGCGGTTTGATGCGTCCTGATGGAAACTGGACAAGCAACGGGAACCCAGAACATTTGCGTGAAACAATTCGAGTTAGTTTTGAAGCGTTAGGTGGTGATAAACCCATCGATGTTTGGCAATACCATTCGCCCGATTCTAAGTACACAATCGAAGAATCCCTTGCACCTGTGAAAGAAGCAGTAGAGGCAGGTTTGATTCGATTTGTCGGAGTTTCTAACTTTTCCGTTGAACAAATTAAGCGGGCGCGGGATGTAGTGGATATTGTATCGGTGCAGAATCAATACAGCCCTTGGCAACGACAGCCAGAAAATGACGGCGTGTTGAAGTATTGCGAAGAACAAGGATTGACCTTTTTGCCTTGGAGTCCCTTTGGTGGTAGGCGTCGCCATCAGGATTTACAAGATATCCCTGCGATCGCTAACTTAGCTAAAGAAAAAGGTGTGTCAGTATATAATATCGTTCTGGCGTGGTTGCGTTCCAAGTCGCCCGCTATTTTGCCAATTCCTGGTGCTAGCAAGGTTTCTAGCATTGAAGACTCAGCACAAGCTATCAATGTGAAACTATCTGATGAAGAAGTGCAAAAAATCGATCGGGCAACTTAATCATTCCAAGCGATTCTTACTTCGGTGTAATACAGTCTAAACCTTATCCCCAACCCTGATGTATCGAGATATTTAGTCTCATCCAATACTTTGGGGTTGAATATATATTGAGGAAAAGCGATCGCTTCTACATTGACTCCAACGGCGGAACCTCAAAGTCATTAAACGAGCAAACATTGTAAGACGAAGCGGCTATTGCTTTCACCAGCTTACCGTCGAGAGTCAGCAAAGTAGCACCTACCTGCTGTGAAAGTGCAACATAAGAACCATCGTAGGCGGAGATTCCATAATTTAATGCGATCGCAACTGCATCCACCATCAAATCAGCCGTGGAGACGACACGCAAAGGGAAAGCTTTCAGACTAGCTAAATTCCCCTGAATCAGAGAAACATCGTAACTACCTGCACGAGCATACTTCCACAAAACATTTGCACACTCAATGTAAAACAGGTCAGGTACAAAGATTTCTGTCTGGGAATAGGCAAGGTAAGCAAACAGTTGATTAACCTTGGCTGTTAGCGGATCGGGAATAAATTGCTTAACGGACACACTGGCATCCACGACGCACCTAAGAGGAATTGTCATCTGTCCCGATCTTCTCTAATCATGGCAGTGCTGTCAGGCCATTCGATATCAGTTGGTAGCTTTTCACGGCGAAGACGGATTTCCTCTAAAAGTTTTGGCACATTCTTTCGTCTTTCTTCTTCTGTTTGCTGTGCTTCAGTTTTTAAAGCTTGTTCTAACAGAGTTATAACTTGGGCGTTAATGGAACGGTGTTCAGATGCCGCTAACTCTTGCAGCTTTGCATACAAATCATCGGGTAAATTTCTTACATAAAGGGTAGCCATCGCTTTACCTCAAAGTAGAATTTATCAAAATGATAGCATAATGCAAGCAAAAGGGAGAGCGATCGCAAAGCTTTTTGCTAAGGATTGAGATGCAAATATTGCTTAGAGATGTCTTACATAAAAACACTTGTATAAAATTCAGTATTCATGCAACGGAGAGGGGGAGATTCGAACTCCCGGAGGTTTTAGCCTCATCCGATTTCAAGTCGGACGCAATCGACCACTCTGCCACCTCTCCAGTAAATCTGTCAAACTTGTGCTGATCCTAGTTTCAGACGCTATTCAGGCGCTTTTGTTGGTTAGCACTAAACTTGACAGATCATACTATACCCTATTATCTACGCAGATTGCACTACTGGATGCGAATATCTACGACACAATACGCGATCGCTCGTACAAAATTTCCCCCTTAGCCACTTGAAAGTCATTCCCCACCCAAACTAGGGACACTTGCGAAACCACACCCGCCTCTAGAGTGACAATGGAAAAATTACGCAACTTCTCGCTATCATTTTCCACAATCCTGGGGACACTAGCCGCATTTAAGTAAATTGTTCCCTCTGGACTTCTAAAGATGGGCTTGCGCTGCACTTTCTTGGTATGGCGTAAATCTCGGTGCATGTGACCAAATGTCACCAGAGGAATGGTTTTACCAGCAGTCAAGGCTTGAGAAATCGCCTCGCCCAAATCTGGATCGCCAAAATCACCGCCAATTGGATGCCAGTCTTTGCCGCAGGGGTCTTCGGGGCGATCGCCTAACCCACTAGGCCCATTGTGACCCAAAAATATAATTGTCTCGTAAGCGGCGCTTTTAACTGCTTTCACGATGCGATCGGCGGATTCTTCTAAACTCGTCACACCGTAACGTTCTTTACAGATTTCCGCGAATTTCCACTCCGGGCCACCCCAAGTAAAGGGACGACCCCCCACTACAGTTAAATTCCAAGCGGGAAAATCCAACTTACCGTAACCGACATGGGACGGGCCTAATAAATCGAGTTGTTCCTGTACCCAGTCTTCCTTAGAGCGGTCATAAGGAGCCTTTTTGCGTCCCCATTCGGTGGCGGTGTACCAGGCATCGTGGTTGCCCATTACGGCTGCTTTGGGAATATCGAGAGAAGCGATCGCTCTGACCACTTCCACCGACTCATTGCCAAAATCCCCGACAAACAGCACTAAGTCAACACCCAAATGCTTGAGTGCAACGCCATCTTCCACTTCCCATTGGTCGTGAATATCTCCAACTACAGCAATTTTGAGGTTTATCGATTGAGTTTTCTGACTGGTCATGCCACTTTCCTTGCCGTCTATCTCCAGGATATGAAACTCAGCCCGATTTGGACACAACCCCAAAATATCAACCGTCCACTATTTTTGGTAAAAACTACTATAATTGAATCCACAGGACATACATTTACAACATAAAGCACCCCTAAACTGTGTTTACCACTGCACTAGCTCAACGAGAAAACACCCAACTGGGTGAACTACCACTAGATTTGTTTGCCGCGATTCAGAGTCTCAAAAAAGAACTCAACGCCGTTATCTTGGCACATTATTATCAAGAGCCAGATATTCAGGATATTGCAGACTTTATTGGGGATTCATTACAACTAGCGAGAGCCGCCGAAAAAACCAATGCGGATGTAATTGTCTTTGCTGGCGTTCACTTCATGGCAGAAACAGCAAAGATACTTAATCCCGATAAATTAGTACTTTTACCAGATTTGGATGCTGGTTGTTCTTTAGCAGACAGTTGTCCACCAGACGAATTTGCGGCTTTTAAAGCAGCGCATCCAGATCATTTGGTGGTATCTTACATCAACTGTTCTGCTGATATCAAGGCGATGAGCGATATTATTTGTACTAGCTCCAACGCTGTGAAAATTGTGCAGCAGATACCGAAAGAACAGCCGATTATTTTTGCCCCAGATCGGAACTTGGGGCGGTATGTAATGGAACAGACAGGACGAGATTTGGTGCTATGGCAAGGTAGCTGTGTTGTCCATGAAACCTTTTCAGAAAAGAAAATTGTCCAGTTAAAAATTGCCCATCCCGAAGCAGAGGCGATCGCACATCCAGAATGTGAAAGTAGTGTATTGCGCCACGCCAGTTTTATTGGCTCTACAGCCGCCTTACTCAAGTATTGTCAAAGCAGCCCCACCAAAGAATTTATCGTTGCGACAGAGCCAGGAATCATTCACCAAATGCAAAAACTAGCTCCTGACAAGCGTTTTATTCCTGCACCACCAATGAATAATTGTGCTTGTAACGAATGTCCCTTTATGCGGTTAAATACTCTAGAAAAGCTTTACTGGGCAATGAAAAATCGCACTCCCGAAATTACCATGTCAGAAGATATTCGGCTGGCTGCACTGCGACCAATGCAACGAATGCTGGAGATGAGCGTGTAACCAGTATTTTTTATCCATAAGGTAGAGACGCAGTTTTGTTGCGATTTCTACCTGCAAGTTATTTTTTTTAATTACTTGCAATTTCTAAAACATGGTGCTAAGATTTTAAATCGTGAGACAAATCGGGTCGGTGTCCGAGTGGTTAATGGAGACGGACTGTAAATCCGTTGGCTAGCGCCTACGCTGGTTCAAATCCAGCCCGGCCCACCACTTACGAAGTTATAAGTTATAATGACTGGGTTAAGAGCAAAGCTCCCAGCATTGTAACTTACAACTAAAAAACCAAAGTTATATTTTGCCCGTGTGGCTCAGTGGTAGAGCACACCCTTGGTAAGGGTGAGGTCACGAGTTCAATCCTCGTCACGGGCTTTTTAAATTTATAAAACAATCAACCCAAATTCAAGGGTTTCAGCCTTATTAAGAGATTTAGATGTTCAAAAGCTAAGTTTCTTACTTGCATTTGTGGCTATTCTGACTATGATTCTGAATATGATTTGGCTATGAGCTTATTTTTTGACTATGATTTGACTATGATTTTTATAGAGCAAATTATTTATAATAGTCAAAATTAATGGATAGAACACAAAAAGCGTCTAAAGGAACAGTAAGTGTTGAATCATTTCAAAGTCGATTACGTCTGAGACTGCCAAGACAACTTTACGAAGGTACACAAAAATATTTGACTCTGAATTTAGCTGATACGCCAGAAAATCGTCAGCTAGCAGAACAGAAAGCACATCAGATAGAGTTAGACATTGCATCTGGTAGCTTCGATGAAACACTGGCTAAGTACAAGCCACAGAGACATTTATCTATAGTTACTCCTGGCGAACAGCAGAAGATATTAACAATTTCAGACTTGTGGGATAGGTACATTGATTACAAGCGCCCATCTCTAAAACCTAGAACACTGGATAAACTAGCTGTACTAGAAAAACATATTAAACGCTGTCCATATCAAGATTTGGATGAGGGTATAAAAATCAGACTCGCATTGTTGCAACAAACGACTACCTCACAAGCCAAAGATGTACTCATGTATCTTTCAGCAGCTTGTAAATGGGGAATGAAACATGGTTTAGTAACTTTTAATCCTTTTGAAGGGATGTACAATGAGCTTCCCAAACATAAGTGGCAGGATAATTCAAAACCTAACGCCTTCAGTGAAGAAGAGAAAGAAAGAATAATTCAGGCTTTTAAAAATCACAAACCATCTAAAGGTATAGGCTACAGTTATTACTCACCATTTGTGGAGTTTTTGTTTTTAACAGGATGCCGACCATCAGAAGCTATCGGTCTGCAATGGAAGCATATTACACCTGATTGTTCTCAAATTACCTTTGAAGGCGCATTAGTTCAGGTGGGAAATGGTGAAAGGGTGAGGGTTAATGGCTCTAAGAACAATAAAAAGCGTGTTTTTAACTGTAACCAACGACTACAAGAATTAATTTTAAAAATCAAACCAGAATATGTTGAGCCGGAATCTTTAATATTTCCATCACCAGAAGGATTATCAATACATTATAGAAACTTTTCACGTCGAGCTTGGGATAAAATTGTAGACCCATTAGTAGAACGTCAAACCACACCATATTCATGTCGTGATACTTTCATATCTGAGCAAATTGCAAAAGGGGTTCCTACTGCTGTAGTTGCAAAATGGTG
This sequence comes from Nostoc commune NIES-4072, assembly GCF_003113895.1. Lineage (NCBI taxonomy): Bacteria > Bacillati > Cyanobacteriota > Cyanophyceae > Nostocales > Nostocaceae > Nostoc > Nostoc commune. Next base: position 1,313,867 of record NZ_BDUD01000001.1, read on the forward strand.
TGATAACTCGGTGGATGTTATAGAACAAAAATATCTTGATGCTAAACTTTTAGAGCAACTTAAACCGCTTTAGTATTCAGAAATTCACATCCTTACTCAGGCTAAGGTCACGACTTGTTTCTTCGTTATGGCTTATTAACTGTCCTTCCACTTTTCCATAAACTTTCTTAACCCAATACCCTCTAGGTGGCTTTTCTACTCCATAAGCCTTACACCACTTTTCTACAGCCTTATCAGACACACCAAAATCTCTCCCAATTTGTGCAGTTGGCTTTTCCCAAACTAGTTTTTCTAGTTCTTCTTTAGATGGTCTTTCTACTTTTCTGGTATGAATCCTAGAGTCTGGATTAACTTTTCTGGTTGTTAAATCAACGCCAAACTCCTTGTAGGTTCGCTTAGACGCATCTTCAGTAAAGTCTATAAAATCTTCCCACCAGTAAAAGGGTGTAGCTGAATTAGGTATCTGGGTGGTTATGTAGCAACCATTAAAGTTAATTGATGGATAAACAACTAACTTTATCTATGTCAGGAAGATAAACCGCATAAAAATCAAAGTCATTTACTTTATACTTCTTTTGATGAGTTCCATTTTTATCTACCCAAATAGTTTTATTTACTACCCTATTATCTCCTGCGTATTTAGCTTGTATTTTGTAAAATTTATCGTCTTTGTAGACAACAAAATCAAAAGGTAAATGTTCACAAACAAGTGGCGTAAGAATCAAGTATCCTTTAAGCGTTAGATCCGCGATCGCTCTCGTAGCAGCAATATCGCCCTTGTTCTTGGTATGATGCAGCAATAACGAACCCTCAACCGAGGTAATCATCATATCACTTAACGGTGCTTGAGGGTTCATATTGAGTTAAAACGAGCGCGGCAGGGTTCGAACCTGCGACCGATTGCTTAGAAGGCAATTGCTCTATCCACTGAGCTACGCGCCCAAAACAAAATCATGGCTCCCAAAAGAGTCATCTAAACTATTATATCGTTTTCGCGTACCAAGAAGCAATCGAAAATTGCAGATTTACTACTAGCAAGGCTAAGATGCTAGTCGCTAGTTAGTTAATCTACACCGAAAACGAAACAGATGGAGTATTGGTTTAGATATATTGAGTTTTCAAAGGGTTATTTGCCTGTTAACGCCACCCTCCTATGGGCGGCTACCTTCGGGAAAGAACTGGCGATCGCTAGGCTCATTTCCACAGTATGCTAGGTAATTTCAGCCTTGCCGATACTGCCAAATGCCATTATATATTCCATATTAAGAGTGCCCCTGTGAGGAGTTTTTGCTAGTGCCATGTTTATTCTCAAACGGCAGGATGTTGAAATATCAAGCATTCAGCACCCAAAAAAGGATCAGCAGGTGCCGATCCTCAGTTATCAAGGGCAGACTTTTCGCTTGATTAGTGTCTTCAAAGCTAGTCAAGAAGAAGAAGCTAGAGCCTTATGGAGAGAATTAACGGATAACCGAGGTAAAGCCTGTGTTTTACTAGAAGAACCCGAACGCTTTAGCGTTTGGGGTAAAATCCGTTTAGAGCAGCTGGATGGTGACACAGGTGGTCATGGCAAAACGGCAATTTTAATCCAAGCCAGTATTTTGCTGTTGCAGGGTGTTTCTATCGACATTGAAGAGTTTTTAGGTGCTAGGCAAGCTGCATTATTTGAAAAAGATATTGCCGAAGTGTTCAAGCAGAAACAATTTCCCCAAGCATCTTCTTTAGAAGCAGTTAAATATTTGGTATCTACTAATCCGTTACCGACAGCCAAAATACCTGATTGGCAAGAAAATCATGTAGTAATTCTGTTACAAGAACTGCATCGATTAGGAAAAGGCTATTTTGGCAACGCTAATTTTACCAAACAAGTGATTTATAAGCTAGAAGATATGCCAGAAGCCGAGCGATCGCTGTTTATCACTTGGCTAAATCAATCGCCACTGGGTAAACTATGGCAGTAACAAAATTCCTGCCAATGACACTTGCTTTTGGTAGCAGATTGTGCATTACTTAGCAGACACAGTGCTAGATATACAGTCCTTTAACTCAAAATACTGCCAGAGTGCATCTACATAATCAAGTTTTATGAATAACTCTTACGAGAATTCGTTCCTTTCTAAATCAATTTTCAACACTCAGAACATTGTCTTAGCTAATATTGGCTGGGCCGTACTGGCACTGCTATACTTTTTGTTGTTTAGTGCCAAAGTTCCCGGAGCAGATGGTATAGAAAGCCGAGCCGAGTGGTATGTGATTGGCACAAATATTTTTGAAGCTTTAGCTTATTTGGCTGCCGGTATCTTATGCTTGAGGAACTGGCTGAGTCCGCAAATCGTCAGTGGTCGAAATGTTTGGCTCTTAATTGGGCTAGGTATGCTTTCCTATTTCATTGGGGGGATAATTTTCGGTTATACCGAAATAGTTTTAAAAGATGAACCGGATGTGTCTGTAGGCGATATATTTTTTGTACTGACTTATCTATTACTTGGCGCAGGCATGATTTTAGCTGTGGCTTCCAGGCGAATCAATCTGGAAAAATGGCAGTGGCTAATTGTGTTAGCAATTGCAGTTTTCGGTAGTTTGTTAGCATGGTGGATTTCTATGCAACAGGAAAAACCCTCAGAACTACTAGTCGCTATTTTGAATTGGTTTTACGTAGTTAGCGATGTAGTTCTGTTAATTATTGCTACCACTCTGCTACTAGCCTTTTGGGGGGGAAGAGTTTCCCAGTCTTGGCGAATGATTGCAGCCGCGGCCTTTTCGCTTTACATTGCAGATATGTGGTTTAAATATGCCCAAGGCCCCAATTATCAAAGTGGAGAGATATTAGAAGTGTTTTGGGTTTTTAGTGGAGTGTTATTTGGCATGGGCGCTGTCTTAGAATATGACGCATCACTAAGACGAACGCGCCGTACCAGTGGACGAAAACGAGCTTAGTAAAGATTTTTGGTATCTACCGTGAGAAAATTAACAGATTCTGACAAACAAGAAATTCTTAAGTTATATCGAGAGACTGCCGAAACAACCTCAACTTTGGCAGACCGCTATGGTGTGAGTAATTCGACAATTAGTCGCCTGCTCAAAAGCACTTTGCCAGAAGATGAGTATGAATACTTAGTCTCCTTAAAGCGGGCTGCGAGAACTCCTGAGGGGAGGGCGCAGGTAAACTACGAGCAGTTACCACTGCTGACTCAACCAGAGCCAGAGATAGAGGTTCCACCCATCGAAACCCCGCCTGTGGAAGTACCAAAGGTTGAGCCACTGCCACGTCGGGTAATTCATGTAGAGCAGGAACTTTACTCAGAGGAAACGGCGGAGTCAATTGCTGCTAGTAGACGAGTGCGGCGACGCCCCTCAGCGACGGAAAAACCAAAGCTCCGAGTCCCGGAGAAATTAGAAACTCCAGAGCCAAAGCCGCCGGAAATAGTCAGCATCCCCATCCCACCACTAAAGAATGAACATCCAGGAGCGGCCGTCATCGCGCAGATGCTGGGCGAAGATTTGCTCGACGAATCAGAGGATTTGGATGATTTAGATGATGATGATTTAGATGATGACGACTTTGAGGAAGAAGACTTTGATGACGATGACCTGGATGACCAAAGACCGTTAGTCACAAAACGTAGACCAGGTGAAGCATCAGTTCAAGTTTTACCTCTGTCGATAGCCAATTTGCCAAAAACTTGCTATTTGGTAATTGACCGTTCTTCGGAATTAATTACCCGTCCTCTCAAAGACTTTGGTGATTTGGGGCAAATTCCTAGCCTAGAAACCCAGCAAAGAACTCTGCCGGTGTTTGATAACCATCGCGTGGCCAAGCGTTTTTCTACGAAGCGCGATCGCGTGATTAAAGTTCCTGATAGTAAAATGCTCCATAAGGCTCGGACTCATTTGCAAGCTAAGGGCATCACACGCCTCTTGATTGATGGTCAGGTCTATTCCTTATCTACGACGGTTTAGAGGTCATGGAGACACCTACTGGCTATGGTGTGGTATTGGTGACAGCTGGCAACATACAGGAGGCAGAAGCAATTGCCAATGCCCTTGTGGAAGCTAAACTCGCGGCTTGTGTGAGTTTGTTACCAATCCACTCAATTTACACCTGGCAAGGGGAACTGCATAAAGAGCAAGAATGGCAATTAGTGATTAAAACTGATTTGGCGCAATTTCCGGCAATGGAGGCCAAAATTAAGGAACTGCACTCTTATGAAGTGCCAGAAATAATTGCTTTACCAATTGTTGCTGGTTCTCAAGCCTACTTACAGTGGATTTCTCAGCAAGTTAAAAGTAAAGAGTGAGAAATTGGAATTTCCATAACTCCTCATTCCTCACTCTCAACTACTAACTCTAAGCGTAAACAGCCCTTGCAAAACGCTCTGCTAAGTAAATAATGTCCTGTCTACGAGCAATTTGGTTCATCCATTGTTTAGGAATATTTTCCACGCCGTAATAAATTCCTGCTAACCCACCAGTGACGGCGGCGGTAGTATCGGTATCTCCGCCTAAGTTGACAGCTTTCAGCACTGCTTCAGAATAAGACGAGCTATTTAACAAACACCACAGGGATGACTCTAAGGTATCAATCACATAGCCACCAGAATTAATCTCTTCCACTGGTACCTTAGCAATCTCACCACTGAAAATTCTGCCAAAATGCGGCTTCTCTAATAAAAATTCTCGCACAGAATAAATTGTTTGGATATCTTGCAATCCTTGTAAATAAGCTGTTTGCGGGTCAGCGCCTTCCAAGAGCGCCACTGCAATACTAATATAAATGCCACAGGCCATTTGCGATCGCGCATGAGCATGAGTAATTGCTGAAACATCATGCACCCGCGCCAGCAATTCGCCTAAAGTGAAGTTTCTATGACAATAAGCCATCGGCAAGATTCTCATCAACGAACCATTGCCATTACTATTTTCAACCTTACCACCCGCCTGATGGGGAACAACTCCCTGTTTCAGGCGCATAATTGCTGTGTGGGTAGTTTGACCAATATCAAAGACATCGCCACGGGGAGTCCAGTAAGCCTCCTTGTACCAGCGCCAGAAGGAATTGGCTATAGCATCCAACGAATACCCCCTACAAAGGCATTCTGCCAAGCAAAAGCTTAAGGAACTGTCATCTGACCAAGTTCCTGGTGGTTGATTCCATGTGCCATAACCCTGCATCGTTGTCACTGGAGATTTTACTCGTTCAGCACGGCTAGTAAACTCCACCGGCACACCCAACGCATCACCGACACATAAACCCATCAAACCAGATAACGTTTTTGCAGCGGTTAGCATTATTCAATCTCCACAAAAATTGCTCAAAATTAACTTTATAGATTCCCTCTCTAGCTTGTTGCAACAGATGTTACAGCCTACTTTTCATCATCTGTGAAAAGCTCGGCAAAAAATTGTTAACCAGGTATTTTATTTACCATCTCACGACTTAGTTTTAGTTCCAAATATTGTGCCAGTTTTAAAAGCGTCTATTTTTGGAACAAAGAACCCAGATGAAAAGACATTGAATATAATTATAACAGCTTATTTATCATTTTTAGGGATAGCTAACCTGTAAGGGCTATGCATGAATGGCAACATTAATTTAATAAAATATGAAAAATGTTTGGAACATTCTTATACAACTTTCGACTTGGAATATATAAGTAAAAAATACAAAATTTGGTAAAAGTTATGAAGTGCTTACTAAAGTCTTTCATGACAATTTCTGCATTATCTTCTTTAATAATTGCTCCTCTTGTTCTATCAGTTGGTCAAGCTTCTGCTGAAACCAAAAAAGGTACTGATGCTAGCTATGTTGGTGCTGGTGTCGCAGCTGGTGTTACTAGTGGTGAACAAGGTATAGGATTACTATTTGATTTTTGAACGAAATTAAGTATTGTAGAGTGTGTTAGAACGGAGTTCGTAACGCACTATGAACACGAGTTTGATGCCGTACTCTCTGTGCTAACACATCCTACGTATATTTTCTCCAAATCAAACCGGATTCCTATATTAACGATGATGCTACATTTGGTGGTAATGTCACAGGCCGCGTGAAATTAGGAACTACGCCATTTTCTGCACGCGGTAATGTCCTTTGGAGTGATAAAACAAGTGCGATTATCCCAGAACTTTCTGTGGATGTGCCTATCGCTAATAGAACTAATGCCTATTTAACTGGTGGTTATTCTTTTGTAGAAAAAGATGGCTCACCAACTCCCATAGGTAACAAAGATTCCGTTGTGCTAGGTGCTGGTGTTGAATCAGAAGTTGCTAACAATTTCCTCGTCTACACTAACGCCAAGGTAGGAATTGGTGCCTACCAAAATAGCGATACTCCTGCTGTTAGCATTAATGGTGGTTTGGGCTATCGCTTCAAATAAAAGATTATTGAGTCCTCAGTCAGTTTATACTTTACTTAAGTACTCAGGACGGGCTAAACGCCCCGCTACCGCTAACAGCACTTAAAACTCACTACTTCAAAAAGCTGGTTTTGTTAAGTGTTACATCACTGACAAAGCCTGCTTTTGCCGTGGTAAAATTAAACTATTCCTCATTATTCCGGCCGGATTACCGGGGATAAAATAGCCGAAGGGTGCTGATTCGGCGTCTACTAATGCTTTATTGAGAATACTATACAAGTCTAATGGTTAAATCTGCTCCTTCCCCCATCGCAACCCGTAAGCCTTCCAAAGTAGAAGGAATCAAGGAAAATAGTAATTTTTTGCGTGAACCTGTAGCAACTGAAATCCTTCAAGACACTACCCATTTTACTGAAAATGCGGTGCAGCTTTTGAAGTTTCACGGTTCTTACCAGCAGGATAATCGTGACAACCGCACCAAGGGACAGGAAAAAGATTACCAGTTTATGTTGCGGACAAAAAATCCGGGTGGTTTAGTACCGCCGCAGCTGTATCTGGCTTTAGATAAAATCGCTGATGAGTATGGCAACCACACGTTACGAGCAACTACCCGTCAAGGTTTCCAATTGCACGGAATTTTAAAGAAGAATCTTAAATCAGCGATCGCCACCATTGTCAAGAACCTGGGTTCGACTTTAGGAGCTTGCGGCGACATCAACCGCAATGTGATGGCACCACCAGCCCCTTTTAAGAATCGCCCAGAGTATCAGTACGCTTGGGAGTATGCCCAGAATATTGCTGACTTGCTGACAGCGCAAACAGGCGCTTATTACGAAATTTGGTTAGATGGGGAAAAGGCAATTAGTGCTGAAGAGAACCCAGAGGTAAAGGCAGCCCGACAACGCAATGGGAATGGCACAATTATTCATGACAACGAAGAACCGATTTATGGCACGTACTATATGCCTCGCAAGTTTAAAATTTGCGTGACGGTGCCAGGGGATAATTCCATTGATTTGTATTCTCAAGACCTGACGTTGGTAGTGATTACCAATAAGAAGAAGCAATTAGAAGGATTTAATATTTTTGCTGGTGGTGGTTTAGGTAGAACCCACGGTAAAGAAGAAACTTTCGCTAGGTTAGCAGACCCCATCGGTTATGTGGCGAAAGATGACGTTTACAACATTGTGAAAGCGATTGTTGCGACCCAAAGAGATTATGGCGATCGCACTGATCGTCGTCATGCCAGATTAAAATATTTAATAAACGAATGGGGCGTAGATAAATTCCGTACTCAAGTTGAAGAATATTTCGGTAAACCAGTCGAAGCCTTCAAACCACTGCCGGAGTTTAAATATTATGACTTCCTCGGCTGGAACGAACAAGGTGATGGCAAACTATTTTTAGGAATTTCCATTGACAATGGTCGAATCAAAGATGAAGGTTCGTTTCAACTGAAAACTGCTTTGCGGGAAATTATCGAGCAGTTTAATTTGTCCATCCGTCTGACAGCGAACCACAACCTGATATTTTACGATATCGAACCAGATAGCAAGCAAGCTATTCAAGACATTCTCAGCCGTCACGGCGTCGGAGACGACCCTAGTAAAATCGAACCTTTAGTACGGTATGCAATGGCTTGTCCGGCTTTGCCCACTTGCGGCTTGGCAATTACAGAATCAGAACGGGCAATACCAGGCATTTTGGAAAGAGTTCGCGCCCTTTTAAATAAAGTGGGTTTACAAAATGAGCATTTTGTGATAAGGATGACAGGATGCCCCAACGGTTGCGCTCGTCCCTACTTAGCAGAATTGGGCTTTGTGGGTAGCGCTCCAGAATCTTACCAATTATGGTTAGGGGGTTCGCCAAATCAGACTCGACTGGCACAACCTTACACAGAGAAGCTGCACCATAATGACTTAGAAATCTTCTTAGAGCCAATTTTTGTTTACTTTAAGAAATCTCGAAAATCGAAGGAAAAATTCGGTGATTTTTGCGATCGCGTTGGTTTTGATGCCATCCGCGAGTTTGCTGCTAGCTACGATCCTAACAGCGCTAATGGTGCAAACAAATCGCGCCATCGGGTGAATTTGAAAGAAGAGGTCTATAGCAAGTTGAAGGAAATAGCAGAAAGCCAAGGTAAGCCCATGACTCAGTTAGTGACTGAAGCGCTAGAAGCCTACTTCCAGAATCTTTCGTAAGCTGAAAAATTGAAGATAATGAAATTAAAGAGAGACACAGATAAATCTATCTGTGTCTTTCTCGCGTAAATCCTAATACAGTTAGGTAACACATCCACAGGAAAACTGAACTATGGTAACAACAGCAAAATTCGCAGAAACTAGGGATGTGCTGCAAAATATCAGCTGGCAGACGTTCAAAGCTATGCTGGCAGATATGGGATCTGAGCGAAATAAAAGGCTAGCTTATGACAACGGAATAGTAGAAATTATGACTCCGCTAATGCCGCACGAGAATTCAAACCGTCTCATCGAAGGTTTTGTTCTTGTGCTGTGTGAAGAATTTGGTTTAGAAGTTAAAAGCGCTGGCTCGTTGACTATGACGCGGGATGATTTGGAGCAAGGAGGCGAGCCGGACAGTAGTTACTATATCCAAAATGAATTGTTAGTCCGCAACAAAGAAAATATTGACCTCAATACAGATCCACCACCAGACATAGTACTGGAAGTGGAATATTCCAGACCCAAGATAGACAAGTTAAGCCTTTATGCTTCAATGGGAGTCCCAGAATTCTGGCGCTATAACGGAAATATCTTGAGGATCTATACCCTTAACAGTGGGCAATACTCGCAAAGCGATCGCAGTCCAACTTTTGCGCCTGTACTGGTGACGGAGATTCCCCGATTTATCCAAGAAAGCAAGAAACTTGGACAAATAGCAGCAACTCGTGCTTTCCGTACCTGGGTTAGACAACAGATATCTACAGCAGGGCAATAATTTATTAAGAAAAATGTCTCAACTGCAACGAATAGCGATCGCACCCTCCCAACTCCAGCAAGGGCAAATTTTGCTCACAAAAGAACAACAGCATTATTTAAGGCGTGTGTTGCGCTTGCGTGAAGGCGATCGCTTTATTGCAATGGATGGTAAAGGAAAATGGTGGTTAGCGCAGTTAGCAGGGGAACAAGCACGGGTTTTAGAAGCGCTTTTGGTAGAAACAGAATTACCTGTATCAATTACGCTGATGGTGGCGTTGCCCAAAGGCAATGGATTTGATGAAGTGGTGCGGTGTTGTACAGAGTTGGGAGTAACTTGTATTGCACCAGTATTGAGCGATCGCACTTTGCTTCATCCTAGCCCTCAAAAGCTGGAACGTTGGCGGCGCATCGCTGCGGAAGCCGCAGAGCAATCAGAACGCTCATTTGTACCAACAATTTTAGAGCCTGTTACTTTTAACACTGCTGTTACCGCTAATCAGACAATTCACAGTTACATTTGCGAGGCCCGTGGAGAGTATCCCCATTTAAAAAAAGTGCTGAATAGCATCTCTGACGAGATTGTTATTGCTACTGGCCCAGAGGGGGGATGGACAACACAAGAAATCGAGAATGCGATCGCATTTGGATTTCAGCCTGTTTCCCTTGGTCGCCGCATCCTGAGAGCAGTTACAGCCCCAGTCGTAGCATTATCCTTGATTACCGCAGCTTGTGAAGTATAAATGATTTATAGCTCACGCAAAAGTGATTTTGCGCGAGACATTGATCCAGTGGATTGAAACATGATTGAGCAAGTTGCGATCGCCTTTGAGCATAAAGATTATCAAACAGCTGCTAAATTACTCAAACAGCTGTTAGTAGAATCACCAGAACATCCTTGGGTACAATTTTATCTCGGCCGGCTGCATGAAGTATCTGGAAAGCACCAGGATGCAGAAAAAGTTTATCGGCAACTGCTGCGGGATACGAGGAATAGTAGAATAGTTACCCTCGCACGCGAAGGTTTGCGACGGCTACAAGAAATGGAAATAGAAGAAAGACAAAGAGCCATTTCTCAAGCAACAACCCAAGCAAGTGACATTGAACTTGGCGTACTAGTTTTAGAGCCACTCAGTAACGAACTCAAAACAGAAGCGTCTCGAAAATTTGCCCAAATTATGCAGCTAGACCCCTATACTGCACGCCTGGTACTGCCAAGTCGTGGCTGGAGGTTGTACCGCATTGGCCCAGTGGGAGAACTAAAATTTTACGGGAAACAGTTACAACAGGCTGGCATTGCTTGCTTTTGGGCAACAATAGCTCAAATTCAACAAATTCAAGTTTATCAAGTCAAATATTTCCAAGCATCTACCCCACAAGCTACTGTTGTTTGCTGTAATGAGACAAATCAACTTGGTTCTCTTACCTTTGACTGGTCAGAAGTAACAGCAAAAGTAGTGGGACTGTTACCTATTTTTGAACAAGTTGTAGATGTTGATGCCCGCCGTAAACTGGAATGGAAAACTCAAACACAAGACTATGCTCAGTTTTGTGATTTACACATACCTGGTAGACGTTCCATTCTCCGAATTTATGATAACGGCTATGAATTCCAGCAAGGGTTAAAAATTATTCCTCAAGCTAGCCAAAATACAATCAGAATTAATTGGAATAGTTTATCAAGTTGGATTGACCAGCAACTACCTGAAGTCAAAATCTGGTCAGATTTCACGTCTTTTGCAGATACAACATTAGATCAGACAGAAATACTGGGCCATATTAAGTCTCACATTGATTTGTTGCGTAGAGAAGAGACTAATTGGGACTCAGCATTTCATTTATATAGTGGACTGGTGTTTGTTAAAGATGCCAATTAGTTATACTAATAAACTATCTCACTCAAACTTAAAAGATACAGTTGTAGTGGAGAAAATTAAGCGATCGCTCCTACTTTGGAGAGTTCCCCCATCTACAACTGGTAAACTTGTCTTAGTATTGCGTATTCACACTTAACTAGGACTTACGCAAAAATTGCTAAAAAGCTTAATTTCTCGAACCGCCAAGACGCCAAGAGCGCCGAGAATTCGTAGAGTGTGCGTAAGTCCTATTAACTCATCAATAGTATAGAGACGCGAAATTTCGCGTCTCTGTGATTTAACCAGGGGTTTTAACCTGACGTGCCATGTCTAAGTAAGCGCTCATATTCGCCCCTGGACGCCGACGACCATTAGAGCTAGTCGCTGAAGGAGAGAGATATTTAGGCGCAAAGGTAGTTTCCTTTGGCTCCTCTTTGAGAACTTTGGCTGCTGCGGCTTTTGCCTTTTTACCAGGTTCAACTTTAAGACCCTCAGCAGTCTGAACTAGCGTAACATCGGCTGGTTTAGGATTTTTAGCTGGTTTTTCCTTAGTTTTAGCTGCGGCGGTTTTTGTTCCGTTCAATGAAGCTGGCTTGGATGCTTCTGGTGCTTTTGGTGCTTCTGAACCACCAATTGTTGCCGTTACTTTTTTAGCATTCGATACAACTGTCTCTGCTACTTTCTTCGCGTTCGATGCCACTTCTTGAGCAGCATCTTTAGCAGCATCTTTGGCTTCATCCAATTCCAAGAAGTAGCCGTTGCTTTTCTTCTTTCCTCGTAACAGTCCAGTAACGAAATCCAAAATACCTGAAATTAACTTTTTGATAAAATCCATTACAATTACTCCTGCCTTTTACCTTTTATATTTGAAACTCGACCGTAATTGTTAAAAATTACGATAAAATGTTACATTTTTTACTTTGCGTCACCTCATTCTGGTGACAACCCTTATAGGTTTGTCTTTAATCAACATTGTAGTAAAACTATAGGGCAAATCTTCTTTTGCAAGCACTTGCGACCTGTATACACCGAGAACTAATTATTAAATTTTACTGTAACTAAGAGCAAGATTCTGAAACCTGGCTTTACAAAAATTAACATTTCTTTGTTTGAAAATTGCTGATTGAAGAAAAGCAAGCGCTTTACTTTCAACCAGTGGGGGGAGTGTCATAGCCTGTTGGCAAATGGCGCTGGCTATAAGTTAAATTTTATACGAACTCTTGTTGGGAGCATTTCAGTTTTGCAAAAATGTCTTTTAAAGACTCCGAAAAGCAAGAGCTTCAGTTTGTAGAGCAGTATGTACCTACAAAAGTGAAATATACCTGTTAATTCAGCCAAATTTTGTAAATGAACATTGAAAATCAACAACGCAATCCCGTTTTGTTAATACACGGAATTGACGACACAGAGGCAGTTTTCCATAAAATGGCGGCTCAGTTAAGACTACAGGGTTGGTCTGTATATTCTCTCGATCTCTTACCTAATAATGGTAATGTAGGTCTTGATAAGTTGGCAAAACAAGTAGCAGATTATGTTACAGCCACCTTTGCACCAGAACAATGTCTGGATTTAGTAGGCTTCAGTATGGGAGGAATTGTCAGCCGTTACTATGTCCAGCGATTGGGAGGAATTAACCGCGTTCAGAGATTTATCACAATTTCTTCGCCCCATAATGGAACTGTGGTTGCTTATGGTTCCGGGCGTCCTGGTTGCGTGCAAATGCGCCCTGACAGCATTTTTCTTAAAGATTTAAATTCTGATGCTGAGATGTTAAAACAGCTGAACTTTACATCTATCTGGACACCTTATGATTTGATGATTGTCCCAGCGAATAGTTCACAAATGTCTGTAGGAAGCGAAGTCATAGTACCAGTTGCTCTACACCCTTGGATGTTGACAGACCCCAGGAGTTTAGCGGTAGTTAAAGCAGCTTTAGCAGAGGATATTAAGCTGCCTTTACTTAAAAAAGCATCCAGTCAGTAGCTAAAATGCTTACCATACTGGATTTATTTATCTTTAAATTACGTTAGATAGCGCAGCGTCAAAACAAGCGTCATTACGAATTTCTCAAGTCCTATCCCCAATTTGTGTATGTTCGTAACTTCCAAAAATCGCCTCTGGGTGACGATAATACTTGAACTCCATGAGGTTATAAAAAGGATCTTCTAAAAAGAAAGTGCGATGCTCAAGAGGAGAGCCAACAAAGCGGTTTTTGGTTTCCTCACGAAAAAGTAGCTGTTTTTGTTGTGCCTTTGTTAGTAAATCTTCCCAGTCACTTTCTTGGGTAAAAATTAGCCCAAAGTGTCTAGGATATATACTCTGTTGCGGTGTTAAGAGTTCTTTGGTGACATGAGCCACTAATTGATGACCGTAGAGATTAAGAATCAGGGCGTGATGGTTTTCACGACCAGGAATGCAGCCCAACCCATCCACGTAATATGCTTTTGTTTGGGCAATATCGGTTACAGGGAAAGCAAGATGGAATAAAGTTTGCGTCATAGCTTGTGTGGAAAAGACTAGTACCGCAAGGCGGAAGTCAAAAGGAGCCAGTGCGCCCTTGCGGCTTTGCCGACTTGTTCGCGCAGCGTCTCCGACAGGAGAAGCAACTGGCGTTCAAAAGTTTTGTATATTAAGACATTTGCAAGTTTTAAAATTGTAGCTTTATTTACGCCACGCTGTACTACTAGTAGTTGATGCTATCTATAATTTATGCTGTTAATCTTGATTGTGGTCAACTTGAACACAGTTTTAATTGGCATTAACTTATATACTTTATCCTTATGAATAAGATTGGGGACTGAGTACTATTTCAGCCTAGAAATTGCTTTGAGTATGTTACGTACTCGAAGAGTCCACTCAACTAAACAGAAGTTTTGCATTTTGTTTAATCCACGTTCTTTAATCAATATTGCAGTGTCTATCTAAGACATTGTTTATCGTTTTACACTCAGGTTTCAGGGTGATGCCTACGAAATTTAGTTAATAATACAAATATATTACTTTAACTGCGGAGGTGCCATAAATGAAGCGCTAGGGGTAACAAATTAGTTATTCTGTTGATATTCAGACAAAATTACTCATTGATTAATTGCTGATGTCATCCTTAATTGATTCTGTTAATCCCTGGTTGGTGGCAATAGGATTAAACACAATTCTATTGGGTTTAGCTTGGATTGCTCCGAAAAAGCTGCTTACCCCTGCTGGATTATTCCACGCCTGGTTTCTGGCCATCCTAATTTGGGTAACTCTGGGTTGGCAAGGATATGCAGTAGTAATGTTCTATTTTCTCGTTGGTTCTGGCGTTACCCGCATCGGAATGGCGCAGAAGGAGGCTGAAGGAATTGCCGAAAAACGCTCTGGGGCAAGAGGCCCAGAAAATGTTTGGGGTTCAGCTTTGACTGGGGCGCTGTGTGCGTTAGGAGTAGGGATAATAAATTCGGGATTTATTGTACCTAGTTCCCAATCTTTAATCCCCAATCCCCAGTCCCTATTATTGTTAGCCTATGTAGCTAGTTTCAGTACCAAGCTGGCTGACACTACTGCTAGTGAAGTTGGTAAAGCCTATGGTAAAAGCACCTTTCTCATTACTACACTCAAACCAGTGCCTCGCGGTACAGAAGGGGCAGTAAGTTTAGAGGGGACTTTAGCCGGGATTGTGGCTTCTGTAGCGATCGCATTTGTTGGTTGGGGAGTTGGTTTAATTGATTTATTAGGAGTAGCTTGGTGTGTACTCGCAGCATTTATTGCCACTAACTTAGAAAGTGTGATTGGGGCAACATTGCAATCTAAGTATACCTGGCTGACTAATGAGGTCGTAAACATTTTTAATACATTAATCGGTGCGATCGCATCTGTGCTACTTGCCTGGACATGGATAAGTATAATTAAGTAGACAGGTGAGAATAAAGGGTTACTTATTAAGATGCCGCATGGCAAGGGTTTCCCATCTCAGTTGCTATGAATTTGGTAACAAAAGCAACCCAGTAGTTTGAGTTGAGCAACTGGCAAGAAACAATTCTTAATATGTTTTGCTTTATTTTCGCCTATTTAGCTACCTTATTACTGCTCTGAATTTATAAAGATTTGGTTACACAACTGGTTTTGCTTTATAACTGATATTTTAAATCCTGTTCTGTCCGCACTAGACCGTAAAAGTAATTATGGGAAATTATTTTATTTACTAGTTATATAATTTTTTGACCATTTAGATGTAATTAGTTCATAAAATCTTCATCATATTTAATCATCAATGACCAAATACTTTTTATATGATTTAATTTAAAAGTCTTATAAATACTTAACCATTTTTACATAGTTAATTCATGGAATCTTTATCATTTTTGACAATCAATGACAAAACAATTTCTATTGAGTCAGCAGTAAAGTACCTGCAAGCCTCTGGAAAACTGGGACAGTTCATTGGGGATATTCTCCGTCAGTACGTAATTGAAGAAGAAATACGAACACGAGACGATATTGAGATTGGTACAGCAGTAACTGAACAGGCAATTATTGACTTTAGGCTGAAAAACCAACTGATTGACCCCCAAAGTTTTCAAGAATGGTTAAAAGCCAACAACACAGATTATGCTACCTTTCACACATCAGTAGCTTTTGGTTACAAGTTAGAAAAGCTAAAAGCTGTAGTGACCCAAGCAAAAATCCCAGAATATTTTATTGAACGCAAAATTTTTTTGGATCGGGTGGTACTTTCTCGGATTGTTGTTGATAATCGAGAATTGGCAGACGAACTACACACCCAAATTGAAGAAGGAGGTAGTTTTGAGCAACTAGCTAAAGAGTATTCCCTTTCAGATGACCGAATTGTGAACGGCATGATGGGAATAGTCAGCCGAGGAACTATGCCGGATATATTACGGGCAGCTATTGATGTGGCCAGTCCCGGACAATTGATCGGCCCAATAGAAATCGTTGGCAAAGACTCTCCCCAAGGAGAAGGGCCTTATGGTTTGTTTCGAGTAGAACAATTTCTGCCAGCGTCTTTAGAAGATACTCAACTAAATCTTGCACTACAAAATGAGTTGTTTGAGAAATGGCTAGCAGAGAAAATTCAAAAACTGACAGTCAAATTACAAGTGAGTTAAATATTCTGGATAATGAATCTTTACGATTAAAAGTGCTAGCTTCTTTGCCTTGGAATCAGCCACCGTTATGTTGGCTGACTCCCGAACAACAATCCCGATTGGAAAAGGAGTCCCAAACTCGTCAGTATCGTCTTGGAGAGAAAATCTGGTCAAACGATGTTGGCGGTTACCAATTCTTAATTGTGGCTGGAAAAGTCCGCTTACGAGAAGAGGGCGTTGGCAAACCAATAGCCGCCCTAGATGCGGGGGATTGGTTTGGTGACTTCCAAAAGCTATCTGGAGATTTTAAAGCTGTAGCTGCTAGTAAAGAAGTAGTAGTAGTGTGTTGGCATACAGCGTTGTGGGCAGAATTTTCTAACCCACAAATTCAGGAATTCTGGCAAGTGTTACCAGTAGACGTAGAGAGAGAGAAAGACACATTTTCCTTTTCTTCCACTCCTTCATTAGCGCCAGCCTCAGAGGGAACTTCTAGCCCCCACAGCCTCCAACCCCAAAGAGGACTTCCAGCTGCCAATTTGATCGTCTCAAATTATCCTTTTGTTGCCAGTTGGAACACTGCTGCTGCATGTTTAACAATGGTGGCGCAACAGTTAGAAAATTCTGTGCAACTGGAATGGGTACAGCGCCAACTCAGAGGACAACGCCCAAAACAGGTTGTAGAAGCAGGAGAAAAGTTAGGGTTAGTGTTGCGGCGGTTACAAGTGAGTTGGGGTGAGTTGCGACAGTTGTCATTTCCAGCTTTACTACTGTGGAATTCTGACTCACCCCAGAGTCCATCTTGGGTAGTGGCTTATGGAGTTAAAGGCGATCGCCTCATTATCGCTAACCCTCTAAATCCCGATCGCATTTGTGAAAGCTTACCGCAGTCAATAGTTGAAGCATCTTGGGATGGGCGATTGTGGCAAGTAGAACTGATATCCCAGCAAGAAAAATTTAACCTCAGTTGGTTCACCCCAGCAGTTTGGAAGTATAAGGGATTGCTTACAGAAGTATTGTTAGCATCTTTTACCTTGCAGCTTTTGGGGTTAACAACACCACTAATTACGCAAGTCGTTATTGATAAAGTGATGGTGCAGGAGAGTTTGCCGACTCTTGACGTAATGGCGATCGCACTTTTGTTCGTAGCCATATTTGAGTCCGTACTTGGGATTCTGCGCTTATTTATCTTTACCCATACAGCTCGTCGTCTGGATTTAAGTTTATCAGCACAGCTATTTCGCCATCTGATGCGTCTGCCATTAGCTTATTTTGAGTCGCGGCGCGTCGGAGACACAGTAGCACGAGTCCAAGAACTCGAACAAATACGTCAATTTCTCACAGGTACAGCATTAACTGTGATTCTGGATAGCATCTTTGCTGTGGTGTACCTAGCATTGATGTTTTACTATAATATCCCACTCACCTTTGTGGCTTTAGCAGTACTGCCGCTATTTGCCACATTAACGATAGTTGCAACACCAATTCTGCGTAACTGGCTCAACGAAACCTTTAACCGGAGTGCTGATAGTCAATCGTTTCTAGTAGAGACAATCACTGGAATTCACTCCGTTAAAGCCCATGCAGCCGAACCAGTAGCCCGCGATCGCTGGGAAGGCTTATTTGCTCGCTTCATTCGCACAGGTTTTAAAGCTTCTACCACCTCTAATATCAGCAGCAATATTGGTGACTTTCTTACCAATTTTTCCACTCTGCTGATTCTCTGGTTTGGCGCTAAGTTAGTTATCGAACAAAAGCTCACAGTTGGACAGCTTGTTGCCTTTCAAATGCTCTCTGGTAGAGTTACAGGCCCGCTTTTGCGCTTAGTACAGTTGTGGCAAAACCTCCAACAAGTGCTACTTTCTGTAGATCGCATTGGTGATATTCTCAACGTCTCTCCAGAAGCTGAACTGGGAACCGGTCTAGTTTTACCACCCCTAAAAGGACAAGTCACTTTCGAGCAAGTATTTTTCCGCTACCGGCCCAACTTTGAAGCAATTCTGCGGGGAATCTCTTTCAATGCCGAACCAGGGCAATTTGTTGGCATTGTCGGACGTAGCGGTTCTGGTAAAAGTACTCTGTCTAAGCTATTACAACGCCTCTATCAAATTGAATCAGGACGTATCCTTATTGATGGTTTTGATATAAAAAGTGCCGATTTAGCGTCACTGCGGCAACAAGTTAGTGTAGTTCTCCAAGAAGACTTTTTATTTAACGGTTCTATTTTGGAAAATATCACTCTCGGTAGTCCCGACATTACCGCAGAGCAAGTAGTAGAAGCGGCAAGACTAGCAGTAGCCCACGATTTCATCAGTCAATTACCCTACGGTTACGAAACCAATGTGGGTGAACGCGGTACTGCTTTATCTGGCGGACAGAGACAACGTATTGCTTTAGCAAGGCTATTTCTTTCTCAAGCGCCGATTTTAGTTTTAGATGAAGCTACAAGCGCTTTGGATAGTGAAACTGAACAACAAGTACTGCAAAACCTGCAAAAAATTTCTGCTAATCGTACCGTGTTTTTAATTGCTCACCGCTTTGCCCCTCTCAAACGTGCTGATTTGATTTTGGTATTGGAGCAAGGCGTGATTGCCGAACGTGGTACTCACTCACAATTGTTGCAACAAAAGGGTTTGTATTGGTCACTATATCAACGGCAGCAAGCAAATATTTAACTAACAGGACTTACGCACAGGTAACGGAAAATCGAACCACAGAGGCACAGAGAACACGGAGGAATAAGAGTTTGAGAGGTATTTTGCGTAAGTCCTGACTAACTCAAAGCTTGTGGCTACATAAAAAATAAACGTCTTGAAAGCCGCTTAAGAATAGTTTTTGGCGAATGAAGTATAATTTCATTCGCCATTTTAATTTTGATGGTTTTGATAATTACCCTCGCTCCAGTTTGAGTAGTGTAAATAATTTTATAAGCAGCGATCGCAGTTGTTTTAAAGGTAGTAACAGTCATAACGTTTTCTTCTCATTGGGTTAGTATCCATTAACACACCCTAAATATTTAATATTCAATTGATGGATTTACTCTTAATAAAAACCACAGTTGTCAAAACATTTTTTGGTAATAAAATTAGCATTTTCTTATGAAATTTCATAGTAATTATTGACAATGGGGCTTTTTCACATATTGAATTTTTCTGAGCGAGATTTTAAAGCTTCAAACTGTCAAAAAATGATTGCTATCTTTGAGAAAAAACACCTATGCTCATTGATGATGTTAAGAACAATGTGTTGTCAACTCAACAGCTAAATGCCACTTCAATTTCCTCATTAGATAGCTTTAATACGAAAGATAGCCACAGCCTCAACTTTAGCAGAAGTAATAGCTATAACTCAGATGATGCTGATGTACACTTGCTAAATAATGGTGACTCCAAAAATAGCAATAACGCTACTAAAAATGCTTTTAACGCTCAAAATTATAACTCCACCAATGGCTATGGCTTAATTAATGGAGCAGCAGCAGTAGCTAGAGCTATTGGTCAGAATACCTTTGCTGATGTTCCTGCTCTTGGTGGCAATAATTGGGGAGCAGACCTTGTGAAAGCACCAGAAGTCTGGGCGCATGGATACACAGGGCAAGGCGTTGTTGTTGCTGTTGTAGATACTGGGGTTGACTATAACCACGAGGATTTAAAAAATAATATCTGGACGAATACCAAAGAAATTGCGGGTAACGGTATAGATGATGATGGCAATGGCTATGTTGATGATAATTATGGGTGGAACTTTGCCGATAAAAACAACAACACCCTAGATAACAATGGTCATGGCACTCATGTTTCTGGCACGATCGCCGGAGAAAATAATAATTACGGTGTCACTGGTATTGCATACAATGCCAAAATTATGCCCGTCAAAGTTTTAGATAGCTCTGGCTCTGGTTCCTATAGTTCCATATCTAAAGGTATTCGCTACGCTGTGGATAATGGAGCTAATGTGATTAACCTCAGTTTAGGAGGCGCATCTTCCAATCGTGCTTTAGAGTCAGCCATTGACTACGCCAGCAGCAAAGGAGTAATTGTCGTCATGGCAGCAGGTAATAATGGTGACTCATCACCAGACTATCCCGCCAGCTATGCATCCAAGTCGGGAATTGCCGTTGGGGCTGTAGATAAAAATAATAGTCTGGCCGACTTCTCTAACCGCTCTGGAACAAATGAAATTTCTTATGTTACAGCCCCAGGAGTCAAGGTTTATTCATCACTTCCAAATAATCAATATGCCACTTATAGCGGCACGTCTATGGCTGCTCCCCATGTTGCTGGTATAGTTGCCCTGATGCTTAGTGCTAACCCCAACTTGACTGATGCCCAAGTCCGTCAGATTGTGGCAGAAACCTCAGAGAATAGTACACAAAGTACACAAAGTACAAATAGTTCAAATATTTCTAGTTCTATGCCGAGTCAGGCGATGTCTACGACGAGCCACGCCTACGCAGACACAGCAGAAAATAGTTCACAAAGTACAATCTCTAGTTTCTCTAATTTTAAGATTTCCAATGTTAGTTCTCTAGCAAAGCAGGTGATTTCTAGCAATAATTTGCTAGCTAGGAACGCAACAGCCGAAAATTATCTTACATCACAGACATTTTCTAGTTTTAATAGTTTCAATTTTGGTTCTCTAATCGGTCAAGGGATTATAAAAACAGCGCAATATCTAACACCAGACACTATTTCTCGTTTTAATAGTTATGATGTCGGTTCTTTAATCGGTCAGGGGATTACAAAAACAGCAGAATATCTAACACCAGACACTATTTCTCATTTTAATAATTATAAAGTGCTAAAGGGCAATGTCAACAAAATTCTTTCATAAGTACGCTCAAAGGTTCTATAGCCAGACCGTAAACTAACTCGATACCGACCATCGGGACGGATACAGATAGCTTCTAATTCTGTGTCAGTTTGTATAGCATTTCCTAAGTAATCTGCTAACAGACGAGGTACTTGCTCGTTACCACCACGAATGGTGTAACGTTCATCGCTTTCACCGTAGACTGAGAATGTATCGGTGTTAGTACCAATTAAAAACACCAGATTCAAACACGATTGTTCTGCTGCTTCTCGTCCATACTCAGTAGTATAGGCAACATACAGCATTTTTTGCAGAATGGGATTAATTTTTGCTTGTTCTAAATACTCTGCAATGGAGGTATTATCTAAATAGGACTTACGCACTGTACAAAATAACTATCTTGTGCATCAACCTAAATACGTTGTTTCGGGCTTTTATCAATCACCTTTGATTGAGTGCGTAGGCGTAGCCCGCCGCAGGCATCGCTAAAATCTCATTGAAAAATCTAGCTATCAGCCTTGAAAACTCCATCTGTTATTTTGGCTTTTCTGTCAATGCGTAAGTTCTACTAAAGTGAAAGTTGCCTGATTGTAAGAGCGATAATTTACATCTCCATCCCCAATGGCAACTAAATCCTCGTCAATTTTCTGTGCTAAAGGAATAAAGTAATTAATAATTTCTAGTTCAGGAATTTTGCGTCCTTGAAAATACCATGTTTCTGGCACTAATCCTTTATCAGTAGCGAGTAGATCGACGATTGTTAAACCAAGTTCTTGAGCAAGCGATCGCAATTCAAATCTAGAAAGAGATTGAATTTCTCCAGACTTTCCTTCTGTTTCAGCCAGCAATCTAGCGTTTTCCAAGGCAATATCCAAATCTGCTTTTGTCCTATCTGCGTATGTTTTTGTTGCATTACTAATTTCTTCAGATTTCTCAAGTGTTACTAGTTTCGTTGACTCTATTGTATTGAAAACATTTTCTATTTGCGTAAGGTAATCGAATCGGCTTGTTTTGTCTGTATCAAAAGTACTTCTTCTTTCTAATTGCGTAAGGTAATTAGATCGGCTTGTATTGTCTGTAGGATGATAATGAATTTTAACTGGAGTACTTGAATTCGTATCTCGGAAGCTTATTGCGAAAGCACTGCTGGTTACCAAAACACAGGATAAAACAGCTATTACTAACCACTTGTTATTAATGCGAAATCTAAACATTTTATCCTCTGATTTCTAGTTGGTGATTTTCAAACATTTAAACTATTTAGGTAAAAAGCCTAGTAGTTTACTCTGTACTTATTGATAAAAAGCATAGGATTTTATAGCAATCCTAAATCATTGATAAACTTCTTTCATTCTTTCCTTAGAGGATGTTTGAAAAGTGTTCCAACGTGTGTTTCACTACCCTAGTTACCGAGAAACAGCTACGAAAGAATCGGAGTTTTGGGATTTGAGATCGTGCCCCTGATTTCCACTTGAGGCTCAAGATGACCCTTTTCAAACAACCTCTTAACACCCTTGGCGCCTTCTCTACAAGACGCTATGCAAAGGCGGTTCGATAATTTTCACAACTCAAATAGGATTGCTATAGCTTGTCAAAAACATTAGACAAAAACAATTTATCATTGATATTTATTTTCTTAAAGAGAGTAATATATCTTTACAAGATGCAAATAACTATCTTGATTAAATAAATAAATCAATTCACAACATAGAACTATAAAGACAAGGTTATAAATCTTTCCTTTAGGTTTAACCATAAACACTACAATAGACCTCTTGCAAAAGTCAGAAAATCAGGAATGTCATTTTGAGCGTAACGCAGGGGAGAGAAAAATTTCACTAGATGTTTCGCCTTGCTCAAGATGACAATTTAAGTATTTATGCAAGAGGTCTAATTTTTTGGAACCCTCAAAAAATCAACTTAGCGATCGCTTAACGTTTTTGAGCGTAGGTCACTTCCAGATAACGATAAAAACAGCAGAGGCTATAAACCTATCTGACGGAAAATGCCTCACTGAACCGCCGCGTCACAGGTTCAGTGATGAATGTCAAAATTGATTTTTTACGAGTGACAATTTCACCTGAAGCAGACATACCTGGTGTAAACTCTACTTCTTGACCCCGCACGTTAACTGAGTGTTTATTTAGCCTAATTCTGGTCGGAAAAACTAAGCCTAATTCTTTATCAACAATTGCATTCGGACTGACTTGCATAACTTCCCCATTCACAGTGCCAAATTCCTGGAAAGGGAAAGTCGCCATTTTTACTTTTGCCTTCATTCCTTGACGAATAAAGCCGATATCGCGGTTGAGAACTTTCACCTCTAGGAGCATTTCTTCTCCTTCCGGCAAAATTGACAGCAATTCTTCACCTGATTGCACTGGCCCCTTGGTGGCTTTAACTCTGTATATTGTACCGGCAACGGGAGCCTCAATTGTTTCTAAAGCTTGCTGCTTCCTCGCCTGTTCTAATTGACCTTGAACAGTTGTCAGTTCTTCTTTACGCTTGTTGAACTGGGTCAAAATTTCACTTTGACGTTCTGACGCTACACGCTGGGCTTGACTACGTGCAGCATTGTAAGCTTGTTCTGCTTGGCGAATTTCTTGGACTTGAGCAGCAATATCTTTTTCTAATGATGTGACTTTATCTTGAGCCTCTGTTATTTTATTCTGGGCGTTAGTCACTTCATCTTGCGATCTAGTGATTTCTGTCTTTGCACGAGTTAATCTTTCTTGGGCATCCAAGTAATCGACACGAGGTACAGCACCAGGAGTCATTAAGCTACGTAAGCTTTTTTCCCTTTCTTCGGCAAGTGCCAAATTACTTTCAATTTTAATTCGGATGCTATCTGCGTTGGCAAGGTTGGTTTTGGCATTGGCAACGCTGCTTTTGGCATTAACTAAGTTGTCTTGCAACCGAGTCAAGCGGACTTTGGCTTGATCTATGAGTGATTTTTGGCGATTTGCTTCTGCTTCCGCCCCTGCTTGACGTGCTTGGAAGTCTTGCAGGCGGGAGTTTAAAAGTTCATCTTGCACTTTCGTTCCAGTAGTTTTGCCTCCGGTGCGTTCTGCATCCAAACGTTGCAAATCGTCCTGAATCAATCTAGAAGATTTGGCTAGGCGGGAAACATCGGTTATTTGCAAGTCTGGATCTTTTTGAATCAGAACTTGACCTTTAGTAACGCGATCGCCTTCTTTGACTTTAACAGCAACAATTGACCCCCCACCCAAGGATGTCACCGGTCTTACCTGTGTGGAAGCAATTAATTCTCCTGGTGCTGTTGCTACTTCATCTATTTGCGAGAAGTACGCCCAAGCGATGGTTCCAAATACGATGACGCTCATCGTTCCCGCTAATAATCTAGTATACAGGGGTGGCAATTCCTGTACCGCCTTCCCCAACTCATAAGTAAGTTGTTCCTCTGGTTGGGCGAATCGCTCTTTTGTCTGACGTGCTTGAGCAGCATTGACAGCTAGGGAAGATTTCATAGAATTTTAGATTTTAAAAATGGGGAGTGGGGAGTAGGGAATGGGGAATGGGGAATAATTGTTTGTTTGTCATTTATATCCTTTCTTTTACTCCTTCCTCCCCAGTACAGACGCGATTAATCGCGTCTCCTCTACTCCCCATTCCCCATTCAAACTGCTAGATAGCGCCGCAAAAAACTTTCTAATGTCTCTAACTGGAAGTTATAAATCGCTTCTAAATTGGCAATTTCATCTTTTGTACAGAAAAATTCATTTGCTAGCAATGTGCGATAAGTTCCTAAAGCTTTTTGGATTTGGGGATTAATTAAACCCAATGCACTTTGTAACCCATCAATGGCAAATAGTGGTGAGTTAATTATTACTGGTTGTTTGTTGAAGATCCGGCCAAAAATCCGGGGAATATCTTCTCGTAATAAAATCTCCGGCCCTCCCACTGGTAAAATCTGGTTGCGAGCGCCTTCAACTGTCACAGAATCCACCACTATCTTTGCTAAATCATCGGTACTGACTATTGAAGTACGGTTTTTGCGATCGCCAATCAGCAAATACAATCCCGTTTGCCGAAATTGTTCTACTAGTGGCAGCAAGTTAGATGCTAATCCAGATGGGCGTAAAATAGTGTAATTTAAGCCACTAGCTGACAAATATCGTTCTACTGCTCGTTTGGCTTTAAATACAGGAGCATCTTCATATCCGCGATCGGCTCCCAGTACAGAAATAAAAACAAAATGCTCTACGCCATTGGCTTTCGCCTGGTCTATTAGTTCAATATTAGCGCGGTAATCTAAAGATAAGGCATCGCTATCAGAACCGTGGGCGCTGATAACATACTTGACACCCCGACTAGCTTTCTGGATATCTCTTTCTTCTAGCAAGTCACCGATGAAAATTTCTGCACCCCGGTGTTCTAACTCGCTATAGCGCGAGGTAAGGCGGACAAATCCCCTTACAGACTGTTCTCGTTGTCGGAGGAGTCGCACAACTCTGCGACCGATTCCTCCCGTTACTCCAGTTATTAGAAACATATAAATACCTAAATTGAATAGTTACAGGGTTTATATAGGGGTTCGCTCGTTTGTTTGTAAGCCAATAAGTCATACCTTATTTATCTTAATCTCAAAAAATTATCCCCCACATCTTTGTAGATGCAGGGGATGGGGTAATAAGATTAGTTTTACTGGCTCAACAAGTCAACAGCTTGTTCAAGCGACATCTTAGCCTTGTGCAAGTTCAGTAGGTTCTCCTGGTCGTATCGGTCAGGATAGCTCATTTTCCTGCCTTCCAGCGTTATCCGAATTAGTGCTGCTTGCTCATCTGTGGGTGAATTCATCTCATCTATAGCAGAACTGATTACCTGGATAGCGTTAAAGTTAGGGAATTTTAACCCTTTACCTTGCTTCATTTGTTGCAGGGCTAAAAGTGGAAATGCCATCAGAGTTACGATGTACGAGGTTTTGTATCCTGCATTCCCAGTTGGTTTGATGCCGTATCTACGACACAAGTCGCGTAATTCTTTAATAGTCTTGATTTCAAGTTCGGAACGCGTGAACATAAAATAGTAGTGTCCATTTTTGAAATTGGATATTGGTGGTTGTACTTCCGGCAAGTTGTAGCAACCACCAAAAAACAATTTAATCTGCTGCCTACCAGTGATTCAAGTTATATTTATATTTCTACATAAATGCCTAACCCTAAAGGTCATCCAGAAAATTTAAACCCATTTAAATCAGAGAGGGAAGAACCTTTAAGTGAGCGTCTTAATTTACGTGTCACAAAAACTATGAAGGAAGAACTATCTACTAAAGATGATCCTCCAGAATTTTGCCGTCGTGCAATCCAGGAAGCATTAGATAAAGATAGAGAAAAGTAATCTCAAAGAAATAGTTGTCCCAAGTGTGTGAATTACTGCAATGAATCAGCAATTAAGCATGTTGAAAAAGCAATATGCTTGATTGCTTGCGGAAAATACCGAAATAAGAAAGTAAACTGGTGTTTGGGCAATACCGTTCGGATAAGGTTTTTTGATGACACGCCGCTAATTGTAGAGACGGCGATTTATCGCGTCTCTTTCCTTAACCGAACCGTATTGCGAGTGGTAATGTAATAACAAAATCCAGATTAAAAATTTCGACGTGAGCGAGTCATAACGTGATATAAATTCTTGTTTAGTCCTCTTGAGAGGACTTTCGCTATTAGCCGTAGGTTTCTAACCTATGGCGGGTGATAAATTAAAATATAAGATTGTGGATTAAGGTATTTGCATCATTGCAGAATATTGGCATTGCCCACACGTCCGCCTCAGAATAAATTCTGCGGCTCATAGCAAAAGTCATCTAAAGCTGACTGAAATTCTTGTTTTACCTGCATTTCCAGCTAAAGGCTAGAAAGAAGCTTGAAAAAATTTTTCCCAATTTAAAATCCCCCACATCTTTGTAGATGCAGGGGGAGTATTAACAATTCAAAATTGTTTCACATGGGCATTTAAACACTTTGTCCAAACACCCCACTTCAAAACTATTCAGCAGCTTTGTTATTAGCTCTATTAGCACGCGCTTCAGCCGAAGCCATCACCTCATCCATATTCTCTAAGACTTCGCCAGGGAAGTTTTCCAAAACTCTGGTAGAAAGAGCAACCCGCCCTTTACCCTCATCCAAGTCAATAATTACAGCTTTAATTTGCTGACCAACTTGAAATACCTTTTCTAATGAGTCGATGAATTTTTGGCTTACCTGCTTGATATGAAGCAAAGCCCCCATACCATTTAAATCGACAAACACACCAAAAGGTTTGATACCAGTAACTTTACCTTCCACCAGTTGACCTAGTTCTAATAAGCTGAAGTTGCTAGAACGAGTTGCTAAACGCTGGGAAAGGATGAGTTTATTGGTGTTTTTATTAATTTCCAAAAAGCCCACAGTCAGATTTTGACCTTTGAGTGCTTCTAAATTATCACGCTCTGCCAGGTGCGATCGCGGAATAAACCCTCGCAAGGAAAGAATATCGACGGTGACACCACCTTTATTTACACCCATAACCCGAACTTGCACAGTCTGAGCATTTTCCTGCATTTCCGCCAATCTTTCCCAGATGTGCTGAATTTCCAACTGCTTTCGAGAAAGAGTAACTTGACCTTCTGCATCCTGATCTCGGATAATCAAAAACTGCATTTCCTCTTGCAATGGCAGCACTTCCGATAAATCGGTAACTGCTCTCAAAGAAGCCTCATCGCGCGGCAGAAAAGCTGACGACTTGCCACCAATATCGACATAAGCTCCATCATGGTCAAGTTGGAACACTTTGCCATGTACAACCTGTCCCTTTTGAAACTGGTAGTCGTGTTTTTCTAGTGCTTTGGCAAAATCGTCCATTGTAAACGGCGAATTGGCTGTTTGAGAAAGTTTCGATTCGGAATTCATGACTTTTGAAGATTAATTGTTATTTGATATGGTGCAACTGGAGTTTAAGATTGTCATTTGTCATTTGTCATTTGTCCTTTGCTAATGACTAATGACTAATGACTAATGACTAATGACTAATTCAGTTGACTAAAGAGTTGTTGGACTTGCTCCCAAGCATCAGCAGCAGCTTTAGGATTATAACTGGCACGACGGTCACAGAAAAATCCGTGATCAGCTCCATCGTAGCGAAACACACGATGAGGAATTTTATATTTTTCTAACTCTGCTTCAATTTCATCTACTTGTTCGGGTGGAATGCTAGCATCTTCTTTGCCAAAAAAGGCATAGAGAGTGCCTGGAATTTCCTTGGTGCGGGTAACAGTGGGAGTTCCACCTCCTGGTGTGCGAGTAGTAATTCCAGCACCGTAGAAAGAAGCCGTAGCTTTAATATCTGGTAAGGTAGCTGCAAGATATGCGACATAACCGCCAAAGCAGAAGCCAATACAGCCAAAACTATCTTTTTTGACTTGGGGCAGAGTTTTGAGGTAGTCAATTGCTACTTGAATATCGCTTAATAACTCTGAGGCTTTAGTTTGCATAGCGTAGCTTCTGCCCGTTTCAATATCTTCGGGTGTGTATCCGGTTTCAAAACCAGGAGCAGTCCGTTGAAAAAGTGCAGGTGCGATCGCTACATATCCAAGTTTGGCAATCCGTTCAGTAACATCCCGAATGTGAACGTTGACACCAAAAATCTCTTGTAATACCACGACTCCTGGGTAAGATCCAGCTTCTTTTGGCTCTGCTAAATAAGCAGATACTTGAATATTATCTTGCAAAAGATTAACTGTTGTGGTAATTATTGCTTGCTCTGTCATAATAATTTTTACCAGTGCTGTATGATTAGCCGTGTGTTTATTTGATATAACTATGCCAGTACGCCCAGGTCATTTCCATTTAAATTATCAATTACCAGTAGGAGCGCATTAGAAATTTGTACCAGAAAAACTTCATGTGTAAATAAAATATTTGACATGTAGCAAATGCAGCTGGTCACTAAAGGAGGGCTGAGTTAAAAGTGCTGTGTGCTGAGTAGTAAATCAACACTCCCCACTCCCCACTCCCCACTCCCCACTCCCCACTCAGTATTCAGGAGATTTGCTGATGATTCAATTCCGTATTCAGCCAGACAGCGAAATTCCCGCATCAACCCAGCTGTTTAATCAAATCCGGTTTGCGATCGCGTCTCGGCAATATCCCCCTGCTTACAAATTGCCAAGCACAAGGGCATTAGCAATGCAAACTGGATTACATCGTAATACCATAAGCAAAGTTTACCGTCAACTAGAAGAAGACGGATTTGTTGAAAGTATGGCTGGTTCGGGGATTTATGTTCGTCCCCAAGGTCATGAGGGCGGTAGCAGGCTGCAATCACCAATACTCAAACAAAATCCTGATGCATATCAAGTTGTCCAAAAAGCACTTGATGATTTGCTCACCCAAGGATGTTCACTCAATCAAGCCAGAGAGCTATTTTTAGCAGAAATTGACTGGCGCTTGCGTTGTAGTGCGCGGGTACTGGTAGCAGTTCCATCTTATGATATGGGTGCTGGTGAGTTGATGGTGTATGAATTAGAGCGATCGCTAAAAATACCAGTCCAGTTGGTAGCAATGGAAGAATTAACTGCTGTATTAGATAAAACTACCTCTGCGACAGTAGTCACAAGTCGGTATTTTATCAGTAATGTAGAAGCGATCGCAGCTCCTAAAGCTGCACGGGTAATTCCTCTGGATATCTACGACTACAGCAAAGAACTCAACCTCTTGAAAACCTTACCAAAAGAAAACTGTGTAGGCATAGTTAGCCTCAGTTCCGGGATTGCACGAGCCGCAGAAGTCATCCTCCACGGTCTGCGAGGGGATGAACTACTAGTAATGACTTCGCAACCAAAAGATGCTTATAAACTTCAGGCAATGGTTAAACGAGCTGAAGTAATCATAAGTGATCAAGCCAGTTTTGCGGCAGTCCAAGCAGCCGTGCAAGCATCTGATGAAGATATTATTCGTCCACCGAAGCTGATTAAGGTTGAAAATTATATCGGTACTAACTCAATTAACTTGCTAAAACGAGAACTGGGTTTAGGTTAATTCAAGGATAATTAAGAGAGAAGAAGAATTGCATAGGCGGACACACCTAACAAATAACTCAGGATTATGATTGTAGAAATGCAACCCTCTATTGGTTTGGTAGAAGCACTCAAGTAGATGTATGTCTGCTGTTTACTAGCACTCAGCTATAGGATTACTATTTGATTTTTGAACGGAATTAGGTATTGTACAGTGTGTTAGAACGGAGTTCGTGACGCACTATTATCAAGGGTTTGATGCCGTACTCTCCGTGCTAACACATCCTACAGATATTTTCTCCAAATCAAACCGGATTCCTATATATTGATTCAGCTACTTAGGGATTTCCAAGAAATAAATTATCCAAGAAAACGTAGACCGAAGGGCTTGCCGAAGGCTACCACAGAGGCGCAGAGCGCACAGACAAAGGAAGAAGAGAGTTAAACTAAATAGCAGAAAACTTTGCTAAACTTATCTATATTTAGGTATTTTAGACAAGTTTATGTGGAAGGTTGCAGAGTTTGGCGGATTAATTGGTGTCTCTTCATCGACGTTAAGGCGGTGGGAGACAGAAGGGAAACTAACCCCGGAAAGGACGCTAGGCAATCAAAGAATTTACACAGAATCACACTTAGCACTAGCTCGAAACCTGAAGTCCGGCAAATTTCCAACAAGAATAATTATCTATTGCCGTGTTTCATCACATGGGCAAAAAGATGATCTGCTTAGTCAAGTTGAATCTATGGATGGGTTTTGTGTTGCTAATGGCGTAGTAGTCACTGACAGAATCGAAGAAATAGGCGGTGGACTTAACTTTAAGCGCAAAAAGTTTCTCCAAATTATTCAGTGGGCAATTCAAGGAGAAGTTAAATCGGTCTATGTAGCCCACAAAGATAGGCTATGCCGCTTCGGTTTTGACTTGGTAGAACAAATTATTGTCTGGGGAGGCGGAACTGTTGTAGTAGCTAACAGTGAAGCATTATCGCCCCATGAAGAACTGGTTCAAGATTTGTTGTCAATCGTGCATTGCTTTTCCAGTCGTTTATACGGATTACGCAAATATAAGCAAAAAGTAAAGTTAATTGCTCAAGGTGTCGATCCTTGTTCAAAGTAGGATATACTTATTTAAGTAAATAAGTTTGCAAAAGTTTAGCTATGTTTGCTATCAAGCGAGAATTAAAACTAAATAAGGTTGAAACCTCCTTGATGCGTGGCAATGCTGGCTTTAAGCGGTTTGTTTACAACTATGGATTAGAACTGCTAACTGCATCTTGGAGTTTTGAAGACGTAAAAGCTTCTGACTCCAAACGCATTGATGCTATCAAGAAAGTTCTAACTCAAGTTACAATGCAAAAGCCTGAATATGCGTGGATGAGAGAGTATCCGTCCACAGTGTATCAGTCAGCATTTATTGACTTGAAGGATGCTTTTTCGAAGTGGCGTAAAGGGTTAGGAGATTTCCCAAAGAAGAAGTCCAAGAAAAAAGGTGACTCCTTTAGTGTTTACAAAACTGCTGGCATATATCTCGAAAAAGGTAAACCAGCACTGCCATTTACTAACCGAGTTGTAATAAATGCTGGAAAGATTATAAAGTTACCCGGACTAAAGGAACTTAGATTAAAAGAACGAATTGATTTTATCTGTAGTTCCCAGACATTTACTGTTTCTAGAACCGCAGATAGATGGTTCGTTGCGTTTGTGTTGGATGCCGAGAAGATTCCACCAATAATTCACCCAATTAAAAAGATTGGTGTTGACTTAGGAGTGAAAGTCTTAGCAACTTGTTCTGACGGTACTTTTTACGATATGCCTGTCACTACCAAAAAGGCGAAAATCAAGCTTGGGAAATTGCAGTGGCGAAATCGTAATAAAGTCCTTGGCAATAAGAAGCTGAAAATCAAAGCATCAAATAAAGCGAAACGATATTATGTCCGACTGGCAACACAACACGCTCATGTTGCCAACATTCGGCAAGATGCCACTCAAAAAATGACCACTGACATAAGTCGTAAAGCTGCTGTCATTAGGATCGAGGATCTGAATGTATCAGGCATGATTGCTAACCATAAACTAGCCAGCGCTGTGAGTAATAACTGTTTTTACGAAATTCGTAGACAGTTGACTTACAAGCAACCTTTTTACGCGACTAGGGTTGAGTTGGTTGATAGATGGTATCCGTCCTCGAAGATGTGTTCCAAGTGCCACCACATTCAACCGATGGGACTGAGTGAGCGTGTTTATAGATGTGGTGGATGCGGCAATATTCAAGATCGTGATGAGAACGCCTCAATTAATTTGAGGGATGCACCTTTAAGCAAAGTAGGGTTGGCTTGACCCAAACTTAACGCCTGTGGACAAGAAGTAGCCGACTACCTTGGTTGAAGCAGGAAGAAAACATTAAGTCTATTTAATTAAGGTTAAGTAGGTTTGAGTAAGTTTTTTAAAGCAGAAGATTGTTATATGAGGTTTTTGGATATTTTTTAATTTGGAAGTCCCTTACTAAATCATCCAATAAAGGAACTGTTAAGAGGCAATATGAGTATCTCACTTCTAGACTATCCCATACAAGAGAAACTAGTGACCGTCGCAGATGTTTCTTGGGAGGAATTCAAAGCTATTGAGGCACAGTTAAAGGACAACCGCAATGTCCGACTCTCCTATTTATCAGGAATATTAGAAATTATGTCGCCCATTGGTGAAAAACATGAGTACGTGAAAAGAACTCTCGGCTACTTGCTAGAAGCTTACATGAGAGAGTTGGGAATCCGGTTCTACGGTCGTGGTGGTTTTACTTTGGAAGAACCAGGGTATGCTTCTGGTACACCAGATGAATCTTACTGTATTGGTAGCAATAAAGAAACGCCAGACATTGTTATTGAAGTAATTATTACTAGTGGCACCATTAATCGAAAAGAGTTATACAAACCCAAGAAAGTGCCTGAAGTTTGGTTCTGGAAATCTGACCAGATAAAGATATTCCGTTTAAATGCGACTGGCGAGTATGAAGAAGTAAACCGTAGTAGTTTCTTCCCAAATTTAGACCCAGCTTTGTTGCTGCAATATATTGGACATCCTGACCAGTATGACGCTATTGCAGAATTTGTGCAGGCTATCCGAAAATAACATTTTAGAACTAACCGTATTAATGGAATCAGGGTTCAATATTGAATTAGTACTGGCTGATAGTTTATATGGTGAAAGTAGCCAATTCATTAGAAAAATCGCTGAATATAACTTAGGTTATGTGGTGTCAATTAGAAGTAATCATGGAGTATGGCTACCAGCAGGGCAAAGGGTTAGGGCAAATAAATGGTGTAAATTTGAGAGAACATTTAGCAATCAAAAATCAGAGACAAGATATATTAGAGAAATAATTTATTTATGCTTATGGATGATTTAGCTCCTGAACTACTTGCTTATCTCGGAAAGTGACAGAAGAGGGATAACAAGTGTCTCAATCAAATAACCGCTTTTTTTCCTCTAATGTTGCAAATGATTAAGCCTAGACAGAATAAGGGTTTTCAGATCATCTTCAGGAAATCAAACGTATCTTAGCACGATGCCTAATTGTGTAAATTTTTTAAAAGTTCATTGGTGAAATAGCAACTAACAGTATATTGTGAAGTTTATCAAGGCTTTCTAATACCGTATAAACACCAGAATAGTTAAACGCAGTAACCTACAAGAATACCTTGATCAGCAATTCTGATTCTTGTTTCAAAAGGTTTTAATCATGCTCAAAATTAAAAGCTCAACTGGTTTATGGATTACTAGTTTTGTAATAGTTCTAACGCTATTCTTTGGCTTTTTTTCAACAAAATTCGTTGCTCAAGCTCAATTCTCCGCACCTAAAATACAAACACCCGATTGTGTTACAGATGGACTTACTCAGGGTATTATCGGCTATAGATTAGTTGGTAATATTTTTTACTATGTTCGACGATTAGCAACCGTACCTGATGCATCTGTAGATGACTTTGGTGTGAATGCAGGTGGAGATGCATTAGAATTCTTTTGTCTCACCGATAACCCTCAAACAAGCTTAGGTAAGAGTGCTATTTGTTTATCTGGAGAGAATTGTCCCTGGAGATAAACACTGTAACTAGCATTGCACCTCGACTTTTTCAAACCTGCAATGACATTTTTCGATATAACTAAAGAACAATTCTTTGCGCTTTTGCGTGAGGCTAAGAAAAATAAATAAGTTAACTTCCTTGCGCTTGTGAGGTGTTAATTTGCAAAAACTCTTCTACTAGTCGCAGGTAAGTTGGCGCATCTTCCAACATCGGGAAATGCGCTGTGTTAGGAATCATCACAAATTTCACTTTGTCACTCAGTGCAGCTGCTTGACGCCCCATCTCGGCTGGAATAATCTTGTCATATTCCCCCGCCACAAGCAGAGTCGGCACTGTCAGCTTGGCAAACTCTTGCGGCATCACTTCAGACTGAGCCTTACTGACTGAAGTAAAAATTGTTCCTAAAGCCGCATCGTAATCTGCTTCGAGAAAATCTTCCAAAAAAGCTTGCCGCTCAGAATGTGGTATGGAACTATGCAAAAATCTGGCCATAAACATCCGGTCAACAAATGGAATTTTGCTTAACCACTTGGGACGGAATTTAACTACATAGCCACCAAATTTATGAAAAGCACTAAAGGATTTTTCGTCGTACTCAAAAACGCCGCTACAGGTTAAAATTCCTCGTTCCACTCGTTGAGGATAGCGGTTAAAAAATAAAGTAGCAACAGACGCGCCCATCGAGTGAGCATTGATATAAACACGCTGAAGATGCAACCCATCTAACAAAGCTGCCAAATCATCAGCGTATTCTTCTAATTCATAAGTTAACTCTCTGATTGCCTGTGATTCTTCCTGGGGGGATTCCGATTCAGCAACAGCTTCACTTGCTTCGGCTATGGTTGGCTTTCCACCAGAACGGCCAAACCCCCGCATATCGTAGAGTAAACAATCAAATTGCTCCGATAAAGCATTCGCAGTATTTTGCCAATATCTAGCCGAACCAGCCCAACCGTGCATAAAAACCATCACTGGTTTTACCAAAGAACCAGATGGTTTTTTCACCCATTCGTAGTAATGCTCAACGCCACGAACATTAATATAAGGCATTAGTCATTTGTCCTTTGTCAGTTGTCACATAGTTATTATTCCTTAGTTTTTGCCTAATGACTAATGACCGATGACTAATGACTATTAGGCTGATTCTGGCTTCGGTAGTGAAGATGGATGTATTATCAGTTCGGCAGTTGATCGCTTCTCAACCATCTCCCGTGTTACTGTACAACGTGTCACATCCTTACGAGATGGTAACTCGTACATAACATCCAGCATCAATTCTTCCACAATGCCCCGCAGCGCTCTCGCACCAGTTTTACGACGGTAGGCTTCTTGAGCGATCGCTCGTAAAGCATCTGGTTTAAAATCTAACTGGACATTATCCATCTTCAGCAGTTTTTGGTACTGCTTCACTAAGGCACTGCGTGGTTGGGTGAGAATCGCCATCAACGCTTCTTCATCTAGCGGATCTACCACTGCTACCATTGGCACGCGTCCAATAAATTCGGGAATCATGCCAAATTTTACTAGATCGTCTGGTGCTAAATGGCGTAGAGTATCTGCTGCCCGTTTTTCTTTCGATTGGCCTTCTCCAGGTTGCACAAAGCCTATTGCTTTTTTGCCAACTCTCTGATCCACAACCTTTTCTAAGCCTACGAAAGCACCACCACAGACGAACAAAATATTACTTGTATCAATCTGGATGCAGTCTTGATAGGGATGCTTACGCCCTCCTTGGGGTGGTACATTGGCGATCGTTCCCTCTAACATTTTCAGCAAGGCTTGCTGCACGCCTTCGCCAGAAACATCGCGGGTAATTGACGGATTCTCACTCTTGCGAGCAATTTTGTCAATTTCATCAATGTAGATAATTCCTCGTTGCGCTTCTTCTATATCTAAATCTGCCACCTGCAACAGTCGCAGCAAGATATTTTCCACATCTTCTCCTACATACCCCGCTTCTGTCAGCGTCGTAGCATCAGCGACGGCAAAGGGTACATCCAGAATTTTTGCTAGGGTTTGCGCTAAGAGAGTTTTACCGCAACCAGTCGGGCCAATTAACAAAATGTTGGACTTTTGCAGTTCTACAGCATCATCTGCCGCAGCTTTGCCACTTGTTTTAGACTGAATGACCGCCAACCGCTTGTAGTGATTGTAAACGGCTACTGACAGCACTTTTTTGGCTTCGTCTTGACCAATAACGTGTTCGTCTAGATAATTTTTAATCTCTCTTGGCTTGGGTATTTGATTAAACGAAATACTAGAAGATTGGGTACGTCGTTTTTGAGGTGGTTCTGCTCTTGGTGCCGGTTGTGCTGCCGCACCATTCGTATCGAGTAACTCCTCGTCTAGTATTTCATTACACAAGTCAACGCATTCATCGCAGATGTAGACTCCCGGCCCCGCGATTAATTTACGCACCTGCTCTTGAGACTTGCCGCAAAACGAACATTTTAAATGGGAGTCGTACTTAGACATACCAGCCTCTTATTTCAGAATGGTGACGTTTTCCCCTGCTGTGGGAAGATTTTGCCTGGAAATGACCTGATCAATCAAACCGTAGTTCTTCGCCTCTTCTGCCGACATGAAAAAGTCGCGCTCAGTATCTGCTTCAATTCTTTCTATGGGTTGACCAGTATGATGAGCCATTAACTCATTCAACTTAGCCTTAATGTAAAGAATTTCTCTGGCTTGAATTTCAATGTCAATGGCTTGACCTTGAGCGCCACCAAGTGGTTGGTGAATCATAATCCGGGAGTCGGGCAGAGACATTCGCTTACCGGCAGCCCCTGCTGTTAACAAAAATGCCCCCATGCTCGCGGCTAATCCAAAACAGATGGTAACAACATCAGGGCGAATTTGTTGTATTGTATCATAGATTGCCATGCCTGCGTAGACAGAGCCGCCAGGAGAATTAATATACAGTTGGATGTCTTTTTCTGAGTCTTCGGCGTCTAGGAATAACAACTGAGCCACAATTGAGTTGGCTACGGTATCGTCTATTGGCGTTCCCAGAAAGATAATCCGCTCTCGCAGCAGGCGGGAGTAGATGTCGAAAGCCCTTTCTCCCATGCCAGATTGTTCCACCACCATCGGCACGATGTTGCTAGGGCTGTTCAACTGGGAGTTAATGTTTATTCGACTTTGGTTGCTGATGGGGTTGTTTCCCGACTGCGATACAAGCATACAAGCTTTCTTTGACGATAATTTAGGACAAATGGTTCAGCAGCAGATGCTGCCTTTTCGACGAATGGGATTTTTATAGGTACGTGTTAACCATTATGCCTCATATAATTTCCTCTCGTGTAACACAGTATCAAGCTCAGGCGCTCACATGTGTCACAATTTGCTGAAAATTTATTCATTCTTTAATTATTTTGTCTTCCTACCTGAGTTTTCAGGATTTAAGAGTCATTGGACAATAATTAGTAGTTATTCTCCCCCTGCTCCCTCATCTCTTTTACCTTACCCATTTCACCAGTACTTTAACTCAGAACTGGTGAATTGATGGCTAGTGAGATTTCTAATTATCCTTCTGTGACTTCTGTTGAAGCTTCGATGGTTTCTTCCTCTGTCTGAGGTGCATCAGCATCAGCGTCTGATTCTGTGGCTTCTATTTCCTCTATAGGATTCAACGAGCCTTCGGGTACAAGTTCAACTGAGGAGTGTTCTAAGAGCCAATCAATGGTTTTTTCAGTTAATAGTTCGTTTTCCACAATTGAGCGCAGTCTATCTTCATCAACGTCTTGCTCCTCTGGGTACTGTTCCAAAAGTTCTGTGACTCTGGCTGCGATTTCTTCTGGTGTTACCTCGATAGATTCGCGTTTAGCAACTTCCCGCAAGGACAAGGAGCGTTTGATGCGTTCAATTGCCTCAGTGCGCGATCGCTCCCGCAATTGAGGAATAATATCTGTAGTAAACAACTTCCTCACATCCAATCCCTGCTGAGATAGTCGCATTGCTGTTTGCGTTAGCATTGCATCCACTTCTTGCTCAATCATGGTTGCTGGTAAGTCAACTTCTACATGCTTGAGCAGTTCCGTTAACAATGCTTCCTGTTTATTTGTTTTTGTTTTGTCGTCCGCCTCTTTTTGATATTGCTCGACCAAAGAAGCGCGTAACTCCTCTAAGGTTTCAAAATCGCTGATTTCTTGGGCGAAATCGTCATTTACTTCTGGTAGTTCCTTTTCTTTCAGTTCTTTAAGCGTCACTGTGAAAGTTGCCGCTTTTCCAGCTAAATCTTCATTAGCATAAGGATCTGGGAACTGTGCCGCAATTTCTCTGGTTTCTTCCGGATTCATCCCCACTATTCCCGAAATAAAGCCTGGAATAAACTTATCTTCCTGCAATTCAACTTGAAAATCAGTTGCTTCGGCTCCGGGAATCGGTTCTAGTTCAGCTGTTTCGTCTTCGCCTTCACCTCTGGCGAATGAACCTTTAAAATCGACTACGGCAATATCACCGATTTGGGCTGCACGTCCTTCTACAGGAATCAATGTCGCCAATTCTTGACGTTCTTTGTCAAGGGTAGCGTCCACTCGTTCTGGTTCGTACTTAACTTCTTCAGCTTTAGCTTGCAAATCAGTGTACTGAAGCAAATTTACTTCTGGTTCTACATCGACAGCAGCCGAAATCGTCAGGGGTTTCCCAGGTTCATAATTCTTAATTAAATCCTCAAAAGAGGAACGCAATTGCGGCTGACCTATTGCCGGAATAGCTTCTTGTTTAACCGCTTGCTCAATACCGTCTTGAATTAGTTCTTCCAGCGCTGCTGCCTTAATTCGAGTTGTACCCAGCCGTTGTAGCAATATCGGCCGAGGCACCTTGCCTTTACGAAACCCAGGAATATTGGCAGTACTCGCTAAGTTTTTAATGACCTGTTCGTAAGTTTGCTTGGTAATTTCTGGCGTAATCTCTATTTCCAGGCCAATTTGGCTGGCGGGAAGTTTTTCCTGGGTAACTTTCATGCTTAGTCTCTAGTTTTCTGGTATTTTATACTCCAAGTACACACAAGATGCAATAATTGTTTGCGTTTATGGCTTGATGTGTCTTAAGGAAATGGGATGCCAAAAGGCTTTATGACATCCAAAGGATGGATGTTTGTCTTGGGGCAAAGATCCAGTTTACTGCCAATCACCTGGGACTTGACAT
This sequence comes from Nostoc commune NIES-4072, assembly GCF_003113895.1. Lineage (NCBI taxonomy): Bacteria > Bacillati > Cyanobacteriota > Cyanophyceae > Nostocales > Nostocaceae > Nostoc > Nostoc commune. The sequence continues at coordinate 1,353,137 of NZ_BDUD01000001.1, forward strand.
TTTCCCTTCATAACAATTTAGTTAATGGGGACTAGCATTAGTTCTTCTTTGTCCCTCTGCTCCCTCGGAAACTTAGGAATTAATTATTCAGTGGGCTAACGCCGTGATATCCTGGTTCTCAGCGACTAGTTAGTACTCCCAAGTTCAAGTTATAGTATTGAGTCTAGCTATTATTAAGTTGTGATACAAGATCGCATCTATTACCTAACCGTATAGCTCAGTTTTATACTGTGCTGGTTTTATCCATTTAGATCATAGTATATGCGTCATCTTGGTAAGCAACTTTGAATCTAAGCGTTAGTTAGCCTTACAAGTGGGATGCCTATGAAACGCCTAAGTGCAGATATCTCTATTTTTCTGCTAAATGGCTGTTTGTTGTATAATATATAGTTTAAATCGATGGAAAAATTGGATAGCCATTGTTGTAAAGCGCAACGTAACTTAAATTATTAAATAGCCCAGAAAATAAATGTATTAAATATTTAGAAATTAAAAATTGACACAGAATAGACTAAATTAGAGATAAATTTCAACTTATTGAAAATGTATTCCAAGGCAATCATCGCCATTTAAATATAAGTAAATCTTCAACTGTTCCAAATTGCAAATAAACCTCTTAAAGGAGGAAGTGAGTTTGTCTAAATCCTATCGTATAGCTATTTTGGGGGCGACTGGTGCCGTTGGCACAGAGTTGCTGGAATTATTAGAAATCCGTAATTTTCCAATTGCTGACTTGAAGCTATTGGCATCAGAGCGGAGTGTCGGGCGATCGCTGCGCTTTAAAGGAGAAAATATACCCATAGAAGCAGTGAGCGATCGCGCCTTTGAAAATGTGGATATAGTACTAGCTAGTGCGGGTGGTTCCACATCCAAAGCTTGGGCAGCAATTGCCGTCGAAAAAGGTGCAGTGGTAATTGACAACTCCAGTGCTTTTCGGATGAACCCGGAAGTTCCCTTAGTAGTGCCAGAGGTGAATCCAGAAGCCGCAGCTAATCACCAAGGTATTATTGCCAACCCCAACTGCACGACAATTTTAATGGCAGTGGCAGTATGGCCATTGCATAAAATTAAACCAGTACAACGCATCGTAGCTGCAACCTACCAATCTGCAAGTGGTGCTGGTGCTAGAGCAATGGCAGAAGTCAAAAGGCAAACAAGCGCTATACTACAAGGACAGCCGCCAGTCGCTGAGGTATTGCCTTACCCACTGGCATTTAATTTATTCCCGCATAACTCACCATTAAACGATTTGGGTTATTGTGAGGAAGAAATGAAAATGGTCAACGAAACCCGAAAAATATTTGGTACGCAGCAAATCAGAATCACTGCTACCTGTATACGGGTTCCCGTACTCCGCGCCCATTCAGAAGCCATTAATTTAGAATTTGAGACTCCCTTTAGTGCAAAGGAAGCCAGAGAGATTTTAAATTCCTCCCCTGGAGTGAAGTTGGTAGAAAATTGGGAAACTAACTATTTTCCGATGCCCATTGAAGCAACGGGTAAAGACGAAGTTTTAGTGGGAAGAATTCGTCAAGATATTTCTCATCCCTGTGGGTTGGAATTATGGTTATGTGGTGACCAAATCCGCAAAGGCGCAGCGTTAAATGCAGTACAAATCGCCGAATTGCTCGTAGAAAAAAATCTACTCAAACCTGCTAAAGCTTACGTTTCAAGCTAAATCATTAGTAAAAACAAACAACTAATGAAAAAGAGCAAATGTGCAAATTACTGTTGAAAGAAATTTGCACATAGGTTATTACAATAGAAAACCACCAAGATATAAAAACATGGGTAATTAGGAGTGAAAACAGGGTGGGAGATTTTGGCAATGTTTTAACCGCTATGATTACGCCGTTTAAAGCAGACGGGAGTGTAGATTATGATGTAGCGGCAGAACTGGCGGCACATCTAGCTAACAACGGTACAGATACATTGGTGGTGTGCGGCACAACCGGAGAATCCCCTACCCTAACCTGGGATGAGGAATACCAGCTGTTTGTCGAGGTATTGCACTCCGTGGCAGGAAAAGCCAAGGTGATTGCAGGTTGTGGTTCAAATTCTACTAAAGAAGCGATCGCAGCCACCCAAAAAGCGTCTAAAATAGGAGTACATGGTTCCTTACAAGTTGTCCCTTATTACAACAAACCGCCACAAGCGGGATTGGAAGCGCACTTTCAGGCTATAGCACAAGCCTGTCCCGACTTACCTTTGTTGTTATATAATGTCCCCGGTCGTACCGGACAAAACCTTCAGCCAGAAACAGTTGCCCGGTTAGCTGAGGTTAGCAATATTGTCGGAATTAAAGAATCCACTGGTAGTATAGATCAAGCAAGCGAAATTCGTCGCTTGACACCAAAAGAATTTCACATCTATTCTGGTGATGATTACATGACTTTGCCCTTGTTAGCGATCGGGGCAAAGGGTGTGGTAAGTGTGGCTTCTCATCTGGTAGGAAACCAACTACAGCAGATGATCCAAGCTTTTAGAGCGGGAAAAATTGAGGTAGCAAGCGAGATTCATCTCCAACTCTTCCCGTTATTTAAAGCTTTATTTCTCACTTCAAATCCCATTCCAGTGAAAAAAGCATTGAAGCTTCAAGGTTGGGAGGTTGGTTCAACTCGTCCGCCCCTGTGTGAAGCTGATTTAGAAGTAAGTCAAAAGTTAGAAGCGGTTCTGAAAAAACTTAGTTTAATCTAGCCACCATGCGGTTAAGCGCTGTTAATCTGCTGCTTTTTAAAGATACATATAAACAATGCTCATAATTGTTCATAAGTTGGAAATTAAAAATCTGTGTTAGGACTGATAGACATACTATAAATTCTTCAGTATACAGTCGATTTTATTGAATAAAAAATTGAAATCTTCAATTAAAACTTGATTGCTTTGGGACTGAATTAAGAGACAAATGATGTTGTCTTAAATACAAGTTCGTTAACTATCAACTAAATTAACCACAAGTAAAAATCTAAGGAGAAAATGGCTAAAAACGAAGCTGATAATTCCGCCTTGAAAATTATTCCTTTGGGCGGTTTACACGAAATTGGGAAAAATACTTGTCTTTTTGAGTATGATGATGAAATTATCCTGTTAGATGCAGGATTGGCTTTTCCCACAGAGGCGATGCATGGAGTAAATATTGTTCTGCCAGATACGACCTATCTGCGGGAAAATCGCCACAAAATTAAAGGGATGATCGTTACTCACGGTCATGAAGACCATATTGGCGGGATTGCTTTTCATCTCAAGCAATTTGATATCCCGGTGATTTATGGGCCAAGACTAGCAATGGCAATGCTAGAGGGTAAATTAGAAGAAGCAGGAGTGCGCGATCGCACAGAAATTAGAACAGTTCTACCACGCGACGTGGTGCGAATTGGCAAAAACTTTTTAGTAGAATATATCCGCAACACCCACTCCATTGCTGATAGTTTCACTGTTGCCATTCATACTCCCCTTGGTGTAGTCATTCACACAGGGGATTTCAAAATTGACCATACCCCAGTGGATGGGGAAAAGTTTGATTTGCAACGGTTAGCAGAACATGGTGAAAAAGGCGTTCTTTGCCTTCTAAGTGATTCCACTAACGCTGAGATACCAGGCTTTACACCTTCGGAACGTTCAGTTTATCCCAATCTTGAGAGAGTATTTAGTCAAGCCACTGGACGATTATTTGTCACTACCTTCGCTTCTAGCGTGCATCGCATCAACATGATTTTGGATATCGCCAAGAAGCAAAACCGTGTAGTGACGATTGTCGGGCGTTCTATGCTGAACTTGATTGCTCATGCCCGCAATTTAGGTTACATCAAGTGTGAAGACAATCTGCTGCAACCATTGCACGCCGTCCGGAATCTGCCTGATGAGAGAGTACTAATTTTAACTACAGGTTCTCAGGGTGAAACGATGGCAGCAATGACCCGCATTGCTAACAAAGAACATCCTCACATTAAAATCCGCGAAGGAGATACAGTAGTATTCTCTGCTAACCCAATTCCCGGAAATACGATCGCAGTAGTCAACACCATTGATAAATTGATGATTCAAGGTGCAAAAGTTGTCTATGGACGAGATAAAGGGATTCACGTCTCCGGTCACGGCTGTCAGGAAGAACAAAAGCTGATGATTGCCTTAACTCGACCCAAATTCTTTGTGCCATTTCACGGCGAACATCGGATGCTAGTGAAGCACGCAGAAACGGCTCAGAGTATGGGCATTCCCGCAGAAAATATGATCATTATTCAGAATGGTGATATTGTCGAACTAACTGAAGATGCGATTCGCGTCGCTGGTAAAGTGCCATCTGGTATCGAATTGGTGGATACTACTAGTTCGGGTATGGTAAGTGCTAAAGTGCTGCAAGAACGGCAACGCATGGCTTCAGAAGGTATTATTACGATCGCAGCTGCCATTGATTGGAATGGTAAACTGCTGGCGAAACCAGAAATTCACCTACGGGGTGTAGTTACAAGTGTAGAGCGATCGCTCTTACAAACCTGGGTCAAACAACGGATTGAAGAAATTTTAACTGTGCGCTGGACAGAATTTGCTCCTGGCGAAGGTCAAGCAGCAGATATAGACTGGGGTGGATTGCAAGGAACTTTAGAACGAGAATTGCAACGTTCCATCCGTCGAGAATTGCAATGTCAGCCATCTGTGACTTTGTTGATGCAAATCCCTGATGAGCCACCCGTGAAAGTTGCCGACGGTAGAAGACGGCGGACTCGGACTGCTGCTCAAGTAGCATCATAGAGAATTTCAGATAAAAATATCATGCATAAGCGCAGAGACGTAGAGTTTTTCTAACGTCTTTGCGCTTTGGCGTGAGATATGGTCTTTTATCATGGGTATAGAACTTGTCTATAGTTCTTGGAGGCGATCGCTATGACTAAAACACCAATAAAAATTAGTACTCTTGAAGAATACATCAATTTTGATGATGGCACAGACCAAAGTAGCAACGGCGGGCTAGCCCCTAAATTCATTTATGGGGGTTAGCCGTTGGCGATTTCAAGACGCTCGATGACTCGCTACCGCTACGCTATCGCCGTCAAGTTTCTTTTTGGTTTTGGATGTACATTTTCACCGCTTCCAGTGGTGCGCCTCCCACTGTCGAAACAAAATAAGAATTAGTCCACAAAGTAGGTAATCTACTTTTCAACTCTGGAAATTCTAATCGCAAATACCTAGAAGTCGCACCTTTGAATCTCTTCACAACACGGTGTATTCCAAATTGCGGGTCAACTTCTACTAGTAAATGTACATGATCTGGCATTATTTCCATCTCTATAATTTCAACTTTAATGTCAATTGCTATTTGAGCAAGCAACTCTTTCAGTCGAGAGGCGATTGCATTCACAAGCACTGGCCTTCTGTATTTAGGGCAAAAAATAACATGATATTTACACGAATAAACAACATTGTTGTTTGATTTAAACTTTTGCATGGAACCTTGTTGACATTATATAGCCTGTAACTATATAGTATTTCAGGTAATGCTGTATATCAAGGAGGTGATTTAAGAGTGTTAGTAATGGAGTACAAAGCAGTTGTCAAAAAACCACAAGCAAAAGCTATAGATGAAGCTATTCGCACAAGTCAGTTTGTCAGAAATAAAGTGCTTAGATATTGGATAGATAATCGTGGTATTGGCAAGAAAGAATTGTACCAATACAACACTCAATTAAGAGCAGAATATGAATTCGTGAGAGATTTGAGCAGTCATGCTTGCCAAGCATCTGTTGAGAATGTAGAACGTGCTATCAAGCGTTTCTACGACAACTGCAAAACTAAAAAGCAAGGATTGAAGGGCTATCCAAGATTTAAAAAACATAGTCGCTCTGTTGAATACAAACAACAGTCTTGGAAATTACACCCAACAAAACGACGAATAACATTCACTGACAAGAAAGGTATTGGTGAACTCAAATTATTGGGCAAGTGGGATATCCATACTTATCCTGTTGAGCTAATCAAAAGAGTTAGGATCGTTCGTCGTGCAGATGGGTATTATGTGCAGTTTTGCGTAAAAGTTGATAACAAGCAGGAAGCACCATTAACTAATTCTGTTATTGGTATTGATGTGGGATTGGAATACTTCTACTCTGATTCTTTCGGCAAGCATGAAGAAAACCCGCGATACTTGCGTAAAGCTGAGAAAGATATCAAACGGGTTCAGCGTAAAATTTATAAAAAGAAAAAGGGGTCATCTGGTAGAAGGAAAGCTCGTGGTGTTTATGCTCGTAAACATTTGAAAGTAACTCGACGAAGGAATGAACACGCCAAAAAATTGGCGCGTAACTTATGCCTAGCTAACGCTAAGGTTGTCTTGGAAGATTTAAATGTTAGTGGGTTGGTGAGAAACCACAAACTTGCCAAGAGTATTTCTGATGCGTCTTGGTACAACTTCCGCCAGTGGCTTGAATACTTTGGAGAGAAATTAGGTCGGGAAATAATTGCTGTCCCCCCTCATTTCACCAGTCAAGAATGTAGTAACTGTGGTGCTAGAGTTCAGAAATCACTTAGTACTAGAACTCATTCTTGCTTGCATTGTGGTCACGTTGAACAACGTGATGTGAATGCTGCCAAAGTAATTTTAGGTCGTGCAAACGCTACCGGAGGGCATCCGGGAAGTAACGCCAGTCGAGATGTTCCCTCTACTTCTGTTGGACGCAAGTCCAGTAAAAGCAAGGAGCGTCAGTGACGCTGGAATCCCCTGCCTTCAGGCATGGGGAGTGTCAAAATCGCTATAAAGGTTTTTGACGCTAACTGAACTGTATTGATTTTAGGACTTACGCAAAAATTGCTAAAAAGCTTAATTTCTCGAACCGCCAAGACGCCAAGAGCGCCGAGAATTCGTAGAGTGTGCGTAAGTCCTAGATTTCTATCTACTCTGCTGTGGAGAAAACTGGACAATTTCTATAGCTGCGTCTACAGATGAACGAAAAAACACATCTGACCTCTAAACTTATGTAAATAATTAGCAGGTTTAGCGTAAAACCCCAGGTTAAAGCTGAATAATATCATGTGTTAACTTGACGAACACTAATTCTTTTTCATAAGAGGAGAAAATATGTACAACCGAGTGAATTTTTGGGGTTCTATATTTTATGCCTTTCTTTTTTATACCGGACTTACTTTCAATATTCCGATAGCAAATGCACAACTAAAGCTAAATCCATCGCTACTCAGAACTATATCGGTAATCAAAGCGACAGTTCCGGTGAGCGAAGTGCCATGCTCAACATTTCTACAACCCTATTTTGATTGGGAAAGGGGAAGTTTTCTCAATTTTGTAACCGCCTCTGTAGTTTTTAACAACGCAGGAAAGAATCCAGTTACCTACACCACTGGAACGCTCAATCTAAATGGAAACAACCTCACAGGTGATCTTACACAACTGTTGAGTAACCGATTTATTCGTTTGCCAGGAGATGGGCCTTTTAGTTTCTCTTCTCAACCCTTCGCCATCAATCAACCAGCTTCTATCGGTATAACGCTTGCACCCGATGGTTCAGTAACCTGGGTTGAGCGAAGCAATAATACGAGCTTTGATTACAAGGCAGTTTGTTATTCAAATGATACTGCAATCTTATTACCTTTATTCAGTGCAGACAGTTCAGCTGGAGTCATAACGTTTGGAAAGGGAACTGGCCCAAAGTAAACTAGAGTTAGGAACATACACTGTGATAATTTAATTTGCGTGACTCACTTTAGTAATTAGAGCGATCGCCCTCAATGAACCCAGAGGTATACTAGAACTAAAGTACACACTGTTAAAGGCGCTCCAAACCTTAGATGTTCCCAAAAAGTTAGCTTGTAGCCTAAATCCGCAGCAGCTTCTACAACTATCAAGTTGGCGACTGAACCAAACAAAGTTAAATTCCCTGCCAAAGTTGATCCGGCTGCCAACAATAGCCAATACTTACTGTCACCTGGAGGAACCAGGGGATGCAGCAGAAGTACAACAGGCACATTAGAAATTAAGTTAGATAAAATAACAGTTACACCCAAAAAACTCGCAGCAGAATTGATTGCATGGGTAAATGGCTGGAGCAAATTCAACTTTTGTGTGACTCGCGTCAGGATAAACAATCCAGAAAACATTACCAGTAGGTTCCAATCTACCTTTTGCAAAATGCGTTGCGGTTTAATCCGCCGAGTGATTAGCAACAAGCTAGCAGCAACTAAAGCAGATTCCCCTAACGGTAAACCGACAGTAAATGCAATCAGCAGTCCAATTGTAATGACTAATGTTTTTTTAAATAAGGGTTTAAAAATACGTTGGTTATCAACTATTACCTGTTGGCAAGGTTTGACTGAGCGCACATCTGGGTAAAGTAGCCACAGTAATATTACCTGAATTACCAAGCCGACAAGGGCAACTGGGGTTAATACACGTAAAAAATCTAGATAGGCGATACCTGAAAAGGAGCCAATCAGGATATTTTGGGGATTACCGCTCAAAGTTGCTACCGAGCCTATATTAGTTGCACCTGCGATCGCTAGTAAATAAGGAATCGGATTTAAACCCAAAGCTTGAGTCAGGCTCAAAGTTAAAGGTGTGAAAATCAACGCTATAGTGTCATTGAGAAAAAAGGCGGAGAGAATACCACTAGCAAAAGTTAAAGCAATGACCAGACCTAGAGGACTGCGAGTGATACTCAATATCACTGATAGCGATCGCTTAAAAAACCCTGCATAGGATAGGTTGGCATTAACTACCATCATGCTCAATAGAAATACGATGGTATTGGCATCAATAGCCTGCCATGCTTCCTGTAAATTCAAAACACCTAAAGCAATTAAAAAGGCAGAACCAACCAAAGCAATGGTGGCGCGGTTCATGCGTAAACCAGGAACGTAGCCCAATGCTAACCCCAGATAAGTTAGCCCTAAGACGCTATAGATTGCAAATTGGAGAAGAATCACTTTCTTTACCGAGACTTTGCTACGACCGATATTTCATGTCTAGCCGCTCTGCATCTACTGAGAAAGCCAACCCACCTGGCTATAAACCGCAGCAGCATCTACAGACTTCTCTCTATTTCTACGCTATTCAGCCACCAATAAAAAGAATGCTCTTACGTGGGGAGGTGAGAATACGGGGAGGAAAGATGCCTGCTAAGGTATTACCGATATTTATACTTAGCAAAAATGCTCTCAAAAATATCTCATATTAAGTTCTGTAAATGTTACACTAAAACCTATCCAATGATGGATGTCTTTATTAAAATCTAATCTATATCAAGTTATGAACAAGATCGTAATATTACACTACCGATCCCCAGAAAATTGCGATTAACTTGACGTAGTAATAAATTAGGTTCTGACTTAAGTGGCTAATCAGGTATTACATTATATCGCAGTCAGAACGCGATTTTTCCGGGAAAGTTCGTTGCCACGTTGTATATATTCATCAAAAAGATGAATAGCCTCAATAACACAGAGGATAAACCATGAAGGTATTCGACAATACCACTAAAAAGATCTTTTTGGCAAGCTGGGTATCAATCAATCAAGCAGAAACTAGTGACGATCAAGTAACCCAGCTAAACCGTTCTGTTTCTAAGCCTTACTGGGATATTCTCCACCCTCTACGGCAGCGTGTAGAAAACATTCAAGTCCGCGATCGCCAACTAGCTCACCGTTTGTGTAAACTGATTCCATCTCAGTGTCCCTTTGAGCGAGATGTCAAATTATTTGGGAAAACCCTGTTTCACATTCCACCCATGTGCAAGCTTAATCCCTTATATGACGAAGTAGTTGGTTTACGTTTTCGAGCGCTGTGCTATTTAGCCGACGAATGCGGCGAAGATGTATCACAGTACTGCTAAGGGAAAGTGAGGAGTGAGGAGTGATGAGTGAAGAATTAAAACTTCTAACTCGTAACTCCTGTACTGACGCGATTAATCGCATCTCTACTCCTAACTATCTATTGATTAGCTATTTTTTTGCCATTTTTGAATGGCATCCTGAGCATCTTCATAAGCGCCTGTCTCCTCTGGTACTAAAGCGGCGGTCGCAATTGCGGCGTTAAGTTCTCCTTCGGTGGCGCGACGCTTGGCCAGGTCTAAAATTTTCTCACTCCATTTATTGATCGATTTTTGGGCAGTATCGAAGCCTGGTTGACCCGGTGGTACTTTTTTCGCAACTTCGATCGCACGATTGTAGGTAGATGCCTGTCCAGACTTAATTAAGGCATTAGCTGCATCTAAAAGAGTTTTATTACTTACATACTGCTTGCCCTCTAACCGCCACAGGTTAATTGCTGCTTGTGCTTTGGCATAGGGGGCTTCATCTTTGGTGATTAATCGAGCAGCAGCAATAGCGCTAGCATACTGTCTTTGTTTAGCACGACCTTCTGCTAAATCTAAAATCATCTCACTCCAAATCTTAATATTCTCCTGAGCTTGATCATAGAGTGGTTCACCAGGTCGAATTTTCCGGGCTGTTGCGATCGCCATGCTCAAATCGCTAGCCTGAGTTTGTCTAAGCGACATCTTCGCTAGGTCTAATACTGCTTGATTCCGCTTTTCTGGCTCGGAACTAGTAGTTATTTGAGCGCTAGATTGATTTTTAAGTCTAACTGGTGGGGTGCGATCGCTCGCAGCAGCATTAGGTAATGTGCTTGATATCTGCTTAATTTTAAAAGTTTCTTGATTACGGAGAAAAACTACAGCAATTAAACCTGCTACTAGCAGGCTGCCTCCGCCCCATAAAATAAACTGTTTCCAAAAAGGGATGCTTGGCTGATTGGATGGCAATCGAGAAACGTAACCTTTAGAGGAATTGGGGATAAATCTTCCGCTCGGCACTCCTAAAGAAGTTTCCGCCATTGGCTGGGAAACTAAGCCAGTAGTTGACTCTTGGATTTGTTGACCTTTAGATTTTTCGGCCTTGCGAGCTTTCACCTGTTGGGAAGAGTTCACAGTCGTTTCTCCCCATCTGCCCCGTTCTGCTGAAGTTTTAGGGTAATCGTCGAGAGGAGGAGCCGCAAGGGCAACAGCAAAGGATTCTTCAGGATAAATCACCGGTTCTGATTGCAAGTCGCTTTCCATGGCCAATTTTGGCAAGATTACCTGCTGCCTTGATGGGATAATAGTGGCAGGGTTTTGGACAGGACGCCAGTGGTGGTGACATACTTTTGGCATGATCAGGCTTAGATAGCTTTCTAAATCTGCCAAGTTGTTGCCATTACCAGAACGTAAAGCTTCTAACAAGACTGCTGTAAAGAATCCGTGACCTAATTCGCTACTTTCATGGGAAAATTGCTCTGGTTGACAAGAAAGAATGGTTGCAAGTTGTAGTTCTTGGGCTAATTCTATTGTTTCTTCACCAACGGGAGCATCGGCTTGAGTGCCAAAAGCGCGGTTGATATCGAGTAGTAACAATACATTTAATTCAGCAAGTTGCAGACTTTGCATTAGCGATCGCAATTCTATGCCAGTCTCTTGCACGAGTTCGGGGTTGCCCTCTGCTGGCATTAAGTAATCTTTGCCCTTGTAGTTGACCCCATAACCGCTAAAAAATAACCACAGATAATCTTCTGGTTGCCAACTTGTCGCTGCCAAATCCTCAAGTAGCAGCAAAATATTTTCTTTAGTCGGATAAGTTGATCTATCCCCAATCGGTGGTGAGGTATCCGTCATTAGTAGACAGTGTTTGGGGAGAAAACCTGCCTCCGTCACCAAAAAATCCTCTAGTGCCTCAGCATCTGCTTGGGCACAACTTAAAGGTTGAAATAACTGATATTGATTGATGCCAATCGCGATCGCCCAGTAATTTGCCATCCCGCTATTTGTCAGTTATTGTTTGCTGGTCTTAAAATTGCGGTTGGCTTTGCCCAAAAAACAAAGCTAACCTGTGTTTTATAGTCTAAGTGATTCTGATCGAATCTTAAGTTAGAATGTAATTTTTATTACGTATATAGAGCGGAAAATACCTTTTACCTAATTTCAATAAAAGATCATTACTAAGGAGATAGAAGGTTATGAGCAAAATTTCTGCTCACCTACCATCATCGATCACTCCCTTTTCAGTTATTAGCCAAATTGCCAGAAGAATCCGGATAATTCCTTTAGCAGTTTTGCTTATATCTACTGTTCCTGCGTGGTTTTTGATGGAAGCGCTCGCACCTCAGGTTGTGCGAGCTTACACCGCTAGAGTTGATTTAGATATTGACCGCCTGCCAGATGAAAACTATGAAACCGTTCTCAGAAGGGCGGAAGCAGCCGCTAGAGCAGCTGCTCAACGGAGTTTTGACCAAGATATCTTGGTGACAGATGTTTCAATTATTGTGTCCGTACAAAATAATGGATCGATCGCACCGGTTCTGGCATTAGATGTTAGTCGTCCCGAATGGCGATCACGTCCCGATGCTCAAAATTGGGCAACTTACTTCAAAACTGCGCGATCGCTACTTTTCTTGGAAAATAGCCAGAACTTACCCAAAAAATAGCCGAAACCCTAATTTTCTGTAGAGGCAATTCATTAATTGCCTTTACTGTTGTCCTTCGCGTCAGTGGATGGCCTAGAATAGTAAGGTTGTCAAGAATTGCGATATCTGCTGACATGGCTGTTCCTAAGAAGAAAACTTCAAAATCAAAACGAGATAAACGTCGAGCTACCTGGAGGCATAAAGCCGTCGTTGAAGCTCAAAAAGCTCTGTCTCTGGGCAAATCAATTTTGACTGGACGTTCTACATTTGTATATCCAGTTGCTGAAGAAGAGGAAGAAGAATCATAATTTCCCAGTCAGGAAAAGCGTGAACAGCACCGATAGATTTGATTGCCAAAGTCACCAATCAAACTTCTTACCATTGGATAAATGCTTTTTTTAGCTTTCCTGATTGCATTATGAATCTTAGATACTCTACAAAAGCTCATTAGATCGAAAATATTGGTAGTGAGTAATTGGGAATATCCATTACCCATTACCTATCATTTACAAGTAATGATCAAGTAATCATATAAAGAGTCAAACATCTGATGCTGTTGGCAACTCAGCAAAAAAGCTTGTACACATCTTGAGAAAAATAAGTTTTCTCTAACTATGCTAGGAAAATTTTTTCAGAAACCAGGGAAGGAAGAGGGAGAACGCGTCCCTCCTGGTCAACACTTAGCTAAAGGTTTCCCCGTATTAACTTACGGTGCAACTCCCCAAGTCAGCATTGAGGAATGGGAATTTCGAGTTTGGGGTTTGGCAAAACCTGCTACTTTTAGTTGGTCAGACTTTATGGCGCTGCCTCAACACGAATTTACGGCAGACTTTCACTGTGTAACGCGCTGGTCTAAACTGGATGTCAAATGGACTGGCATAAAAGTTACGGATTTCATGGGTCTGATTGAGCTAGATCCCAAAGTAGCCGACATTATGGAACACTGCTACGGCGGCTACACTACAAATATTTCTGTAGAAGATTTTATGCGCGAAGAAAACTTCTTTGCTTTTAAAGTCTTTGGCGAACCCCTTCCATCTGAACACGGTGGCCCGATGCGGCTAGTTGTTCCCCACCTCTACGCTTGGAAAAGTGCTAAGTGGATTAATGGTTTGGAATTTTTAGCTGGTGAAGAACTTGGTTTTTGGGAGCGTAATGGCTACCACCGCCGTGGTGAACCTTGGGCTGAGGAGCGTTACAGTAACGCTTTTGGGTTTTAATAATTAAGAGTTAGGAGAGACCCGATTAATCGCGTCTGTACAAGAGTTAGAAGAGACGCGATTAATCGCGTCTGTACAAGAGTTAGAAGTTTAGAGTTAAAAATTCATAACTCCTAACTCCTAACTTTTTTAACCCAGAAGTTTCTTGATTAGAGGCAACTTGCCCTGATATGGAGCGTATCGCCATTTTAAATCGAGCCAGAAAGAGTTTTGCAATACACTTTTGTTATGGGAAAAGGTGTCAAAACTAGCTTTGCCGTGATAATTGCCAATACCGCTATCTCCCACCCCACCAAATGGTAAAGACGAGACACCAACCTGCATCACTGTGTCGTTAATACAAACTCCACCAGAGGAGGTTTCCTGCAAAACTCGATTTTGGAGATTTTTGTTTTGAGAAAATAAGTATAATGCCAACGGTTTAGATTTAGAGTTAATCAAGGCGATCGCTTCTGCAATGTCAGTATATTCAATGATGGGTAGAATCGGGCCAAAAATTTCTTCCTGCATTACAGAATCTTCTAAGGAGACATTATCAACCACTGTAGGAGCGATATAACACTCTGAAGGTTGAGTTTCTCCACCAATAATAACTTCACCATCTTTGAGAAAGTTAACCAACCTATCAAAGTGTTTTTGACTGATAATCCTGGCATAATCAGGACTGTTTGCTGGATTATCGCCATAAAATTCTTTTACACATTTCCCCAGCCCATCTATTAAATCTTTTTTGATTTTTTTATTAACTAAAAGATAGTCAGGGGCGATACAAGTTTGTCCAGCGTTAATAAATTTACCCCAAGTAATTCGTCTGACAGTGTGTTCAAGATTAATGTCAGTATCTACGATACAAGGACTTTTACCACCCAATTCTAAAGTAACTGGTGTGAGATATTTTGCTGCTGCTGCCATAACGATTTTGCCTACGGCTGTACCACCAGTAAAAAAGATATGGTCAAACTTTTCTGCTAGTAGTTTTTGACTTGCTTCCACTCCTCCTTCAACTACTGCAATATAAGCAGGGTCAAAATTTTTGTTAATAATCTTAGCAATGACATCAGACGTATGAGAAGCAATTTCTGAAGGTTTGATAATTGTACAATTTCCGGCTGCGATCGCACCTACTAACGGTGAGATAATTAACTGAAATGGATAGTTCCAAGGCCCAATAATTAAAACAACCCCTAACGGTTCTGGATAAATTTTCGCCGAGTAGGAAAAAAAATCAAAAGAAACGGGTGCTTTTTTGGGCTTACTCCACTTTTGAAGATGTTTGATGGCGTAATCAATATCCTTAATTACGCTAATTTCTGTAAGGTAAGTTTCTACTTCTGGTTTATGTAAATCCGCTTGTAATGCCTCAACTATTGACTTTTCATGCTCGATAATTGCTTGCTTGAGATTTTTAAGTTGTTCAATGCGAAAATTTACATCTTTAGTTTTGCCCGTTTGAAAAAAATTTCGCTGAGTCTGGATAATATTGCCAATGTTAGATAATTCAGTGGTCATCATTGTTTTGCCCTATCAAAAACTATTTAATACTAATGCTATTATTTCAGCATATTTCATTCATCAATTTTTAGCGTTTGATTTTCTAAGTATCTTTTACTTTAAATTTTCGATAGATGGTAGTAAGCTTATAAATCATGAATTACCAGGATTAAAAATTGACAATTCATAATTTATAATTACTAATTTTTTCATGCTTTGGTAGGTAGAAGCACAATAAATACACTACCTTTGCCCAACTCAGAATTAAGTAGAATAATACCTTGATGTGCCTCGACAATTCGACGAGCAAGGTACAATCCTAAGCCACTACCAGAACTTTTATGGCTACCTTGACGAAATCGTTCAAATATAGTGGCTTGTTCTTCAGCAGGAATACCTGGGCCGGTATCCGCTATCTCAATACTAATATACTCAACGGAATTGGATTTTTCTAATAACTGAGATTGACTATTTTTACCAAACTGGTGTTGAGAAGTTAAACGAATAGTAACAGACCCAGAGTCGGTAAATTTGATCGCATTCCCTATAAGATTGGTGAATAGACGATACAGTTCTAAGCGATCGCCCATTACTGTTTTTGTGCTTGATTCCTCAGTAATGTCTAAATTTAGAGACAGTGTTTTGTCTTGAGCTAGAGGTGCTAATTCTCCAGTCACATCCTCTAGCAATTGGCTCAGATTAACTGGTTGAAACGCCAAAGTTTTGCGACCTGCTTCAAAGCGATAAACTTCTAATAAGGTATTAACCATAGAAAGCAGGTTGATATTGCTACGGGCCATGATGGCGATTACTTCCTGCATTTGCGGTGATAATGTTCCCAACGCACCTTGTTGAAATAGCATTAACATGCGATCGGCAGCTACCAAAGGAGTGCGTAAATCGTGGGTGAGGCGGGAGACAAAATCTTCTCGCTGGCGGGCAATTTCATCACGTTCATCCATACTATGCTTTAAGCGCAGGAGCGATCGCACTCGTGCCAGCAATTCATCTACTGTTACAGGTTTGCGGATAAAATCATCAGCACCCAAGTCTAATCCGTGGGCGACGTTGGGTGCATCATGGGCAGTAATCAGCAGTATGGGGATATATTGCGGCAATTTCATATCTCCACGAATATGCTTAGTGACTTCGTACCCATCCATATCTGGCATCATCAGATCCAGCAGAACCAAGTCACAAGGAGAAGCTTTCAATTCTGCTAAGGCTGAAATCCCATTTTCTGCGGTGCTAATGATGTAACCTTCTTCCTCCAAAATAGTTTTGATCAAAAACACGTTATCAGGAGAGTCATCAACAACTAGAATTTTGTCAGAGCGAGAAGATTGTGAAGTCATATAGATGCAAGGTACGAGGTAAAAGTAAATTTTTGTAAGACTAGCTGTAGTTATAACAATTTGTCTACCAAGTTTTTTAGTAAGCCTCCCTACCTAAGAAGTATTTTTTTACTATTAAATTGTGGCTGGTAAAATTTTAGCTTTGGATGCAGTAAATGGTTAAATGACTTATGGAGACTTTGATGTATCGCTTTCGGTAGAGAACTAGAGATATAATTGCGTAGGCGATCGCTGTAAAGAAACCCGCTTGCGAGAGTATCTCGAAATGCGATATTCACAGCATAAACCTGCTGAGAACTCAGGCTACAATTACACAATTTGCACTGCCTGAGTGTTAATTTCTGTTAAATCAGCCAATCTTACATCATTCGTAAACAATATTGCTTCAAGGGCGATATCTAGCAATAAGCCGCTCTATGTCTACGCAGGGTAAGCGCATCTAATTTTGTAGCTCTTGATACAGACAAAAAGCTTAAAACTCTATCTGAATATCAGTTTTTCATTCAAAATAGGACAAATTGTCGTAAATGATTGAAAAAACATGGGTCAAATAGCTTTTTATGTTTTTTGACCACATAAATACGAAAATGTCAATCCCACCCCTTGGCTCAGTGTAGTAATTTTGAACTTATTTGTGCTTTGGTTGAACCCCAAAACCACCGTGTCAATAGGGTTTGAGATGCGCTAACCCTGTATGTCTACGCTGATTTCCCAGAGTTGCAATCACTATTTTGGCAGTTTTATTAGCACACATAAATCATTAATTCCATTAACAAATCTGATAATTGAGCTTGGCACTTCTCCAAACCGCGTCTCTAGGAGTTTTGATAATCCCTTCTTGGTAACTTCTGACTTCAGTATATTGGTCTTTAAAACAAAAAGTACCTCTGTGCCATTGGTAAAACTGTCGCAGGTTCACAAATTAGCAACTCACCATCTGCCCTGACTTCGTATGTTTCTGGATCTACTTCAATGTGGGGTAGTGCATCATTCAGCTTCATATCCCGCTTACTCAATTGGCGTGTCCCAGAAACGGCAACTGCTGCTTTTTGTAAACCTAGCTGGCTGGGAATTTCGTTCTCTAAAGCTGCTTGCGAAACAAAAGTTAATGATGTAGCATGACGCGCCCCTGCAAAACTACCAAACATCGGGCGCATATAGACTGGTTGCGGTGTGGGAATACTGGCGTTAGCATCGCCCATTTGCGCCCATGCAATCATTCCGCCTTTAATGACCATCTCTGGTTTCACGCCAAAAAATGCCGGACGCCACAAACATAAATCTGCTAATTTTCCCTCTTCCACTGAACCCACATATTGAGCAATTCCGTGAGCGATCGCCGGATTAATCGTATATTTAGCAACATATCTTTTTGCTCTAAAATTGTCTGCTTTTTGCTCAGTTCCTTGTGCGTTAAGAGTTCTCCGTTGCACCTTCATTTTGTGAGATGTCTGCCAGGTGCGAATTATCACTTCGCCTACCCTTCCCATAGCCTGAGAATCGGAAGAAATCATGCTAAATGCCCCTAAGTCGTGCAAAATGTCCTCCGCAGCAATGGTTTCTCGACGGATGCGAGATTCGGCAAAAGCAACATCTTCGGCGATCGCTGGGTCGAGATGATGACATACCATCAACATATCCAGGTGTTCGTCTAAGGTATTCAGGGTATAAGGACGTGTGGGATTGGTGGAAGATGGTAGAACATTGGCTTGGCTGCAAACTTTGATGATATCTGGTGCGTGTCCGCCGCCTGCGCCTTCGGTATGGTAGGTGTGGATAGTACGATTCTTGAAAGCGGCGATCGTATCTTCGACAAATCCAGCTTCGTTTAGGGTATCAGTATGAATTGCTACTTGCACATCATACTCATCGGCAACACTGAGGCAAGTATCAATTGCTGCGGGTGTGGTTCCCCAGTCTTCATGAAGTTTTAATCCCATTGCACCGGCATTTACTTGTTCTACAAGTCCTTGGGGTTGACTGGCGTTACCTTTACCTAAAAATCCTAAGTTGACGGAAAAAGCATCAGCAGCTTGCAGCATTCGGTAAATATTCCAAGGGCCGGGAGTGCAGGTAGTGGCATTTGTACCTGTGGCTGGGCCAGTACCGCCGCCGATCATGGTGGTAATCCCAGAAGCGATCGCAACTTCAATTTGTTGGGGACAAATAAAATGAATATGGGCATCAATACCGCCAGCAGTGAGGATCATTCCTTCACCTGCTAAAGCTTCAGTTCCGGAGCCAATAATAATATCTACATTATCTTGAATATAAGGATTCCCGGCTTTACCAATTTTGAAAATCTTGCCATCTTTAATGCCAATATCCGCTTTGACAATACCCCACCAATCGAGAATTAAGGCATTAGTAATTACTAAATCTACAGCACCATCGGCGTTAGAAATTGGGGATTGTCCCATTCCGTCTCTGATAACTTTTCCGCCGCCAAATTTCACTTCATCGCCGTAGGTAGTGAAATCTTGTTCAACTTCAATAAATAATTCTGTGTCTGCAAGTCGGATGCGATCGCCTATTGTTGGGCCGTATGTTTCAGCGTAGGCGCGGCGATCCATTCTATAAGGCATATAAAATCCTTTTTTTAACGCAAAGGGACGCAAAGGAAAGCGCAGAGGTACGCAGAGGGTTTTTAGAGGTTTCCGTTAATTTTGGCGTTGAAGCCGTAGACTTGGCGAGTACCAACGAGGGGGACTAGAGTTATTTCTTTTTCGTCGCCTGGTTCAAAGCGAACTGCGGTTCCGGCGGGGATATCTAGGCGCATTCCTCGCGCTTGTTCTCTATCAAAGTTTAAAGCGGTGTTAACTTCATAAAAGTGATAATGGGAACCGACTTGTATGGGGCGATCGCCTGTATTTGACACTTGTAATTTTATAGTTGGACGACCAACATTTAGCTCAATTTCACCTGCTGGTGTAATAATTTCCCCAGGAATCATAATAAATTAAAAAATTAACGAATTGGATTATGTACTGTCACTAACTTTGTACCATCAGGAAAAGTAGCTTCAACCTGCACATCATGCACCATTTCTGATATCCCTTCCATGACATCATCCCGCGTTAAGAGTGTTGTACCATAACTCATTAATTCAGCTACAGTTTGCCCATCTCTTGCCCCTTCTAAAATAGCAGCAGAAATATAAGCAACTGCTTCAGGATAATTTAGTTTTAAACCCCTTTCCTTGCGTCTTTCTGCTAATAAAGCAGCTGTAAAAATCAATAGCTTATCTTTTTCCTGCGGGGTAAGTTGCATTCTTCTCTCCCTCTTGGCGTTCTTGGCGTCTTGGCGGTTCGTTTAAACCTGCCACACTCTTGGTATACAATTACCACGATTCAGAAAAGAAACTCGCAACAACTGCCAAACATCAATAAACCAGTTTCTCACCTCAGATGTAGAAGCACCGCGATATCGACATAATAATCCATGTTGTAATCGACAAACACCCGCTTCACCTTCCCCGCCCCACAAACTTCGCGTTTTTTCCAAAATTTCTGCCGAAACTGTACCACCGACCCAAACTAAACTACCTACTATTGGTTTTCCAGCCAAGCCGTGGGGACTGTGGAAAATGTCTTCGCTACCCGGTAAGTATTGCCGATCAATCCATAAGGGAACATCTTTTTGCCAAATTTCGGTATGCGATCGCCATTCCCCTTGCAAGAATTTTTCTCCTCTAGCACTGCGACCAAATCGGGTAATTTCCCAGCCTAACCAACTGCCCCCGGTTGCTAATTCTACCCGTAAATCTTGCCGATAAATCGCGTCGTTAAATAAAATTGTCTCTTGCGGCAACCACTCTAAACAAGCACCAGTATCAACTTGCATCTGGATGGTTTGTCTAGCTTGTAAGCCATTACTGCGATATATCTTGCTTGCAGCAGCTGTAGTGATTAAGGCTTGGGTTTGGGGTTGGAGGTGGATGTTAGAGGATAAGCGATCGCCTCCTACCATTCCCCCAGCCGTGTGTAAAATTACGCTATGACAAATTCCCCCTTCTGGATAAAATGGGCGTTGTACCTTTAGGGGCGCTTGTTGGTGATTATAAATTAATTGGGTTTTACCCTGGCGATCGGCATAGACTAAATTAAGTTTGCCATGCCAACCTTCTGCTATTTGCGGATTGCAGGTCATTTATAAATTCAAGATTAAAGTTCAGATATCTTATATTTATTTAATATATTGTCTGTTATTTTTCCTGCAATTTATCATAATTTTTCGCCAATATTACATAATCATCTAATGTATAGTGTAAGTGATGCTTCTGACCAAAATACTGTTGGAGTATTGGACTCATATACACTTGATTTGGTAATTTTTTTCGAGCAAACTTACCAAATTCAACCCCAGACATAGGTATTCTTGAATCTGTTGAGGTTAGATATTTATACCAAACTAACTCTAAACCCAATTCTGTCAAAAATTTATGCACTACATTTTTTTCCTCTTCTTGATTTTCGACTTGGTGAACATCGGAAATTTTAAATAATTTTTTATCTTGCACAATTAGTAGAACATAACCTGAATTTTTTAAGCTAGTGGTAAATATTTGCTTGTAAGTATTATTAGCTTCAACCCTTTTGCCTGGATCTGCAAAGAAACAGTGGGAAATTACGATAAAGTCAAAAAAGTCTTTTGGTAGATTATTCGATTGAGTTTTCCAATTAAAAATATCGGTAGTAACAAAGCGGAAGAAAGCATTTACTGGAGTTAGACGCGACTCTATATATCGCCGCCAAAACTGAAGTCCACGAAATTGGAAGGCATCTTGTTTTTCTAAAGAGTAGTAAGATATGTGCATTTGCGGGATATGAAAAAAACCGCTACTACTTTGGAGAAATAAAGCTAAACCATAAGCAACTGTTCCTGGGCCTGCTGCAATATCAAGAATATTAACCTTACTTGGTAGTAAAGCATTCTGGTAAATGAGAAACCAAGCTAAATATATACAATATACATTTTCTAAAAAATACTTCATAAAGTAGACATGAGGAGTTAGACTAAAACGGTAGTCTGGGTCTTGTCCAATTTTTAAGTTATTAATATCCTCAAGAGCGTCTTCTAACTTAATTAATAACTGTTTATCAGGAATCCTACTAAATTCTTCTTTAAGATATTCAACTAAACTTGATTCAAAATCATCAAATATCCGTTCATCAATACCAGTAGATTGCAATTTATATTCATCGTGGTGTATTAACTTAAAAACTTTATAGATATATTTAACAAATTCCTCATCTGGCATTAATATAAGATAAGATTATCTTTTTGCTGGGATGCTTCTGTTAGTTGTTTACCTAAAGTTTCTGTTTGTCGTTTGTATTCTTGGGAATAACGTTCAAGTTGAAGTTTATCTCTAAATAGTTTTTCTAACCATGAGAATCTTGCACCTGATTGTTGAATCTCTTGCAATAGTTGGACTGCACGTCGGATCTCCCCGCGTTTTAAAGATAATTTTAACTGCTGACTTCGCCACCAATTAATGATAGGATTATTCATAAAAAAATCCCTCTTTACCTTCCATAATTTCTACACCTGGAAGCCGACAAATTAGCTTTTCCTTAAATTTCCTATAGCTTAATTTCTCATTTTCATACCACCAAGAGTATTTTTGCTTAATTTCTTCAGCTTCTTGGCGAGTTGATGCTATGAGAGAACGACTGTGGTTAGCATGAAAAGCTTGAATTACAATCCTATCGGCGATGGCTAGTTTTTCAATAAAAGCAGCTTCATCAGTTGCTAAAGTAGGAAGTAGAGGGGTAATAGTAATAGAAATTTTAGGAAGAAAACCTTTGAAGTAATCAATACTTTGTTTTATTTTACTAATAGCATTTAGTCTAGCTTTAATACTGGGCGATCGCGGTTCAAAATCCTTTCTTACTAATTCGCTCCCAGTGGGAATGCTCATATTAATTCGCAATCGCTTAAATCGTTGTAAATAATCAATGTCTCTAACAATAATTGGGCTACGAGTTTGAATCACCAAGGTTGGAGTTGGATAACCGTCAATCCCCATATCTAGCATTACCTCCAACAACCGACGAGTCAATTGATGTTTAGACTCAAGTGGTTGATAAGGATCGGTAACGCTACTCATGTATATACTAGGAGGAGTCTGGGGATTTTTTTCATACCATTTTTTTAATTCTTTCGCTAAAATCTCAGCAGCATTTTGTTTAAAAATTACCCATTTACCCCAATCTTGGCGCATTTGAGCATTAGGAGTAAATGCAGCAGCATAGCAATAACTACAACCGTATTGACATCCCCTGTAAGGATTTAGAGTAAAATCATAATTACCAATAAAACCAGTAGCTTTTGTTAAGAGTGATTTAGCATTTTGTGCATAAACATTGACATCTCCAAACTTTTCTCTGACTAATTTCGTAGGAATGCATTCGCAATAACCTTCATATTTTGGTTGTGCCATGTGAATCCTGATATTGATTGAGAGTGAATTAACGCACCCTACTTCTTATGATTCCCATTTTTATTTTTAAATTACTTCACCAAGGTGTACGCTAGTGCGATAGACCATATAGACAAAACCACTTTCATCACGAAAGCGCTGATATAATTCTTGAAACCTATCAATAAGCTGTTCATATCCCAAGCCTTCACGCGGAAGGTAAGAAACACTCATTGCTCGTCCAATAAGTCCAGTTAAATCTAACTTTTGTTTATAAGTAAAATTATATTCACGGATATTAATAAAAGGGGGAGTTACTAACAATGGCTCTACCGATTGCATTCGAGATTCTGCTGGGTGATTATTAGATGCTTCGCGGATTATTCGGCTATATTCTGTAGTTAAATCATCTTCTCGATCGCGGTTATTCCACACTACAGCCAAGCGTGCTGATGGTTTTAAAATGCGGTGGAATTCCAATAAAGTTGGTTCGGGATTGAACCAGTGGAAAGCTTGAAAACAAGTAACTAAATCAACTGAATTATCAGGTAGTTGGGTAAATTCTGCTGTTCCATCACGAAACTCTATTAAAGGATGTGGTTTAGCAGCTTCTCGCATTGCCGCGTTTGGTTCTATGGCTATGACATTAACTCCCCGTTCAGCTAACAATCTTGAAGCAATTCCTGTACCAGCACCAATATCTGCTGCTACAAGTTGTGAATTTTCACCTAATCCTTCCAAGATAATATCAATTGCATCTGCGGGGTAGCTTGGCCGATATTTTACATAATCCTCTGCTCTGTCAGAAAATCGGTTGAGTGGGTTTAAGGTATGTAAGGGGGTTGTTTCAGGATTAATTTGGCTCATGGGTTTTTATGGAAAAGTAGAAATGCGTAGGCGTAGCTCGTCGTAGACATTGCTGTAGTTCATAAAAGCGATATCATAACAATTAAACCGCTCTAAACAGTAACATCTACATACAATAATGGAAAGATTGCTAAACATCCACATTGAAAAATTACCTGAAGGCGTTTATTTAGCAACATCCGATGAGCTTCAAGGTTTAGTCGTTCAAGGACGGACTGTTTCTGAAACTTTAGAAATTGCTCGTGATGTAGCGCGTAAGTTGTTAGAAGCACAATCTCAGGATCAACAACTAGATTATTTGCAACCAATAGCTGAACAATTTAACTATCCTTTAGTGTTAGGTCAGTAGTTAATTTATGGGACGGTTGGCTGGGTTTAGCTACAGAGAGATTATCAAAATATTAAAAACCTTTGGCTTTGTGTTTCATCGTCAAGCCGCAGGGAGTCATGAAATCTGGTTTAATCCTGAAAGTAACCGTTACACTACTATTCCCAATCATTCTGGTGATATGCCAGAAGGAACGTTACGTGCAATTTTAAAGCAAGCTGGTATTGAACCTGAAGATTTTCTTAACCGCTCTTAGTAATAAAGGGGGTTTTTATTCATTTTGATTAAGCTTGTTCCTTCTGTTCTAACCAAACTA
Organism: Nostoc commune NIES-4072; assembly: GCF_003113895.1. Taxonomy (NCBI): domain Bacteria; kingdom Bacillati; phylum Cyanobacteriota; class Cyanophyceae; order Nostocales; family Nostocaceae; genus Nostoc; species Nostoc commune. The sequence continues at coordinate 1,377,574 of NZ_BDUD01000001.1, forward strand.
CCAAATCAGCAAGTTCGGAAAAATCTAACAAAGCCTCTCCCAAATTTTCTAACTGTTCAGCAGATAAATTACGAACCTGTTCAACTAACGATCCATCAATATCACCAAAGCGCCGTTTAAGTAGACGACTAATCAATTTAAACGCTTCTTTTTGAACGATATCTTGATAAATTACGGACTCTTTCATAATATCCTCCCGCAAAAATTGCCGAACCAAATCCTTCTCAAACCGCAAACCCGCCAGAATTTCTACACAACCCGCGATATTTTGTCGCTCCTCCCTATCTGGAATTGTAGCGACTTGTTCAGCCACTTGTGCCAGTAAAGTTTGTGGCGAGTCAGTTCGCGTCAAACTTGCTAAAGGTAACAGCGCCGGATTAGCCAAAAATAGTGTTGAATCTTGCTCCCAAAGACGAACAACCTGATATTGGTGAATTGTCGTGTTGTCCCGATATTCTTCAGTAAAAACGATTTCGTTAGTAGTTTCTTGCAAAAAGATTAGCACTTGCACTACAGGACAACGGTACTGACGCTTCAACCTCACAGAATAATCGAGCATCGGAAATTAAGCGCCGGATTAGATTTCGCCAAAGTTTGAAATTCAATGTGCAAAATTTGGTTAGCTGCTTGTAGAAATGTCACAGAATCCGCGCGAATTGGTTCAAGCGTGAGTTCCGTTTTTAATACTTCAATTTCTTGCACCTCTACCCCAAGTAACCAACGCACAAAATCAGTAGGGTACTGTTCAGCTAAATATTTACAAGCGTTGTCGTAACTCACTTTTCTTCTCCTGACACAAAAAAACAGCCACCTCCACAACGGAAGCAGCTGTTTTACAAATTATGTAACTACAAAGTATTAGTAATCGAAGTCGCCACCACCAGCACCAGCGCCAGCAGGAGCACTATCTTTAGGCTCAGGCTTGTCAACTATAATACATTCGGTTGTCAACACCATACCAGCGATGGAAGCAGCGTTTTGCAGAGCAGAACGAGTCACCTTAGCAGGGTCAACAATACCAGCAGCTAACAAATCAACAAACTCGTTGGTTGCAGCGTTGTAGCCAATGTTGAAATCTTTCTCTTTGACGCGTTCAGCAATAACAGCACCATTCTGACCAGCGTTTTCAGCAATCCGCTTCAGAGGTGCGGGTAAGGCACGAACCACAATCAAAGCACCAATCAACTCTTCATCCTTAAGGTTGCTCTTTGCCCACTCTTCCAATTCAGGAGCAAGGTGAGCCAGAGTTGTACCACCGCCGGGAACAATACCTTCTTCCACAGCAGCTTTGGTAGCGTTGATAGCGTCTTCTAAGCGCAACTTCTTGTCTTTCATTTCGGTTTCGGTCGCTGCACCCACTTTCACTACAGCGACACCACCAGAGAGTTTAGCAAGACGCTCTTGTAATTTCTCTTTGTCGTAAGAAGATTCGGTTTCATCGATTTGACGACGAATCTGTTCTACACGGGCCTTAACAGCAGCTTCGTTACCTTCGGCAACAATTGTGGTGCTGTCCTTGGTAATGGTGATCCGGCGAGCTTTACCCAGGCTGTCCAGCTTGGTATTATCTAGCTTCAAACCAGCATCTTCGGTAATTAGTTGACCACCAGTTAAAACGGCGATATCTTCTAGTAGTGCTTTGCGGCGATCGCCAAAGCCAGGAGCCTTAACAGCAGCCACGTTGAGTACACCGCGCAAACGGTTTACTACTAAGGTTGCCAAAGCTTCTTTTTCAATATCTTCGGCGATAATCACCAAAGGACGACCAGCACGAGCTACTTGCTCTAACACTGGTACAAGGTCTTGTACCAAAGCGATTTTCTTATCGGTCAGCAGTATGAAAGGCTCATCAAAAACCGCTTCCATCCGCTCAGGGTCAGTAGCGAAATAAGGAGAGATGTAGCCTTTGTCAAAGCGCATCCCTTCAGTGATTTCCAACTCGGTGAACATAGATTTCCCTTCTTCTAGGGAAATTACGCCTTCCTTGCCCACCTTGTCCATTGCTTGGGCAATCATTTGACCAACTTCTTCGTCATTACCAGCCGAGATCGCACCAACTTGGGCAATGGCTTTGGAATCTTCCACTGGACGGGCGTGTTCAGCAATTTTTTCTACGAGGAAGCCAGTAGCTTTGTCAATACCGCGCTTCAGAGAAATTGCGTTAGCACCAGCTGCAACGTTCCGCAAGCCTTCTTTGACGATCGCATGAGCTAAAACGGTAGCAGTGGTAGTACCATCGCCCGCAGCATCATTGGTCTTAGAAGCAGCTTGACGAATCAGAGCTACACCAGTGTTTTCAATGTGGTCTTCTAATTCGATTTCTTTGGCGATCGTTACACCGTCATTAACAATTTGCGGTGCGCCAAATTTCTTTTCTAGGACTACGTTACGACCTTTGGGGCCAAGGGTAACAGCTACAGCCTCAGCCAGGATGTCAATGCCTCGTTCCAAGGCGCGACGGGCGTTTTCGTTGTAGATAATGCGCTTTGCCATAGGTGTCTAAATTCCGGGAGTAAGTCAAGTTTTTGTTGAATTAGGCATTGGGTATTGGGCATTGGGCATCAGGAAAACTCTTTCCTATTCCCCATTCCCCACTCCCCACTAGATAACAACTGCTAAAATATCTTTTTCAGAAAGCAGTACATATTCTTCGGTGCCGAGTTTGATGTCAGTGCCAGCGTACTTCGAGTACAGCACCTTATCGCCGACTTTGATTTCCAATTCCTGACGGTTTCCGTCGTCATTACGCTTGCCAGGGCCAAGAGCCACTACTTCCCCTACCTGGGGCTTTTCTTTGGCGGTATCGGGCAAATACAGACCACCTGCGGTCTTCTCCTCAGAGGCGTTCACTTTTACGAAAACGCGATCGCCTAAAGGTTTAACTGTAGAAACGCTTAGAGATAAAGCTGCCATATTATTTCTTTCCTTTAGAGATTAGCACTCTCAACTCCTGAGTGCTAATTTACCGAAAAGTAGCGTCCAATGGCAAGAATTCTTTGAGTACGGGTTCCCGAACTAGAAGCTCAAAGATGTACTTAAGTATAAATGCTTAATTATTTATACCTTTCGGGTTTTGTTCGGTAAGTTACGAAGAGAGTAGGGAGCGGAGAGTTAGGTAGCGCTGACCAGACAATTGCTAGCTGCTGCTCAAAACGAGCTAGTCTGGAATCTTGGGAATACTTAAAAAAGCGACTTAAAGAGTTAAAATTTGATGAGCCGCAACAGAGTTATTCCATTTGCGTCTATAGAACTAAAAGCCAACTGCTTGCGCGTTTGTTGTTCTGGACTCATAATGGTGGTTTACACTGATGGTGTCTGATATCGCCAAGCAAGACCGGAAGTTATTGAGCGGATCATCCAAGAACACTTAATAGGCAATAAGGTGGTAGAAGAATATACATTTTTAACCCATCCTTTGCCAGAAACTTCCCTAGTTTCTTGTGAACACCTCATAGAGGCTTAAAAATCGAAGGATATGGTACAGCAGTAAGCTTTAAGAAAGTGCGGGTTGGTTTTGAGGTAGGGTCATCTTTAAGCCAATACTTACTTGTGAGTCAGAAGGATTATTATTTAATCAGTGTTTTTTCGCCCGTCACTTTCAATGCGATATATAATAGCGCATTATAGATACTACTGCTATACGTATCCTTGCTGGACTTTTGCTATCTAGCTACTAGTCTCTTGAAAGTGCTCGGCATTTTTGAGGTTTCGAGACAGCAAAGGCAAGTTAAGTAGGAAAAAGGACAACATCTCGAAATAACCCACGATAGAGGATAAATATTCAAGACTTTGATGGACCGAAGCGCGACAAGTGCCACTGCTATGAAAGAGCCCAGCATGAAAGATCACAAACGACTTCTATTGATTGATGATGACCCTAACCTCATCTTGCTGGTGAAGGATTACTTAGAATTCCGGGGATACGAAGTCATCACCGCCGAAAATGGACGTGAAGCTCTGGAAATTTTAGAGCAAGATGTTCCAGACATGATTATCTGCGACGTGATGATGCCGGAAATGGACGGATATACTTTTGTAGAACAAGTCCGGCAAAACGAACGCACCAGTTGGATTCCGGTTCTTTTCCTTTCAGCTAAGGGACAAAGTGCAGACCGAGTTAAGGGTCTGAATAAAGGTGCTGATGTTTATATGGTCAAACCCTTTGAACCAGAAGAACTCGTAGCGCAAGTTGAATCCTCGCTGAAACAAACTATCCGTTGGAAAGAACACCAAGCAAAAGGAGGCGAAAACGGTTCCCGCATCCAGGTTCCCTTCGATGTGCAATTAACCCCAACCGAACTGAAAGTAGTCCAGTTCGTCGCTAGGGGTTTAGCTAACCGGGAAATTGCTGAAGAACTAAATGTTAGTCAGCGCACAGTTGAAAGTCATGTGTCCAATATGTTGGGCAAAACCAATCTCCACAACCGCACTGAACTAGCGCGGTGGGCGATTGAAAATCAAATGGCTTAAACAAAGTTAAGAGTTAAAAGTTAGGAGTTATGAATTATGATTTTTTTAACTTCTAACTCCTAACTAAGATTTACCACCCATCTTCTTCAGGGCTGGATTGGTGCAAAACTTCTAAATCTAGTTCATCCAGGTAAGTTAGGGCGCTTTCAATCTGAGAAACAGTACCTCGCAGTTCCAGATCAAAGCAGCTATATTGTGGCATATTTACGCTTACCTGGGCATCAGCAATAATCACTGTGATGCCATAGTGAGAAACCAGTCGTGAAATGACTGGTTCCTCATGCAAGTCTTTAGGAATGCGAACTTGGATACGAGTTTGGGTGCGTCTATTATCTAAAATATCAGTATTAGATTTTACTTGTTTATTTGGAATTACCATTCTAGCTTCCTACTCGACTTCTGGGATGAGGGTTTTACTTTGCACAATTCTTTTAACACTAGCGTTACTTATCCCACGCAGGCAAGCAAGAAAGTATTTGCCTTGGCAAACCATTAGTCTAGATGTAATGAATATGAATAATTGCTCATAATTCAGCAGTTATGAGGTTAATTATTATTTTATAGTGATTTTCAAGCTAATCGTAGGGTTACAACAATTGTTGTAACCCCAATTTATTGTGTATGAGATTTAATACTGAAGTGAAAACTGCTATAGGACTCATATTTGATTTTTGAACAGAACTCAGTACATTTTTATTCCTTCTTCCCAGTCTCCAGTCCCCAATCCCCAGTCCCTTACCTCTACAAGTGATTCAAAAATCAAATCGGATTGCTATATATATTATTTTGACAAAGTTTTAGGGAACTCTATTAATAGAAACTTATAGGTTTAACCCTCTGTTTAGATATCAATAAAAATCAATTCTTTAGGATATTTACTTCTGTGTAATGACCGACTGTATAAATCCCCATTATCCATATTTCTCAATCATTATTATTCATAATCCTTAAGCCAAGGATAGTACACAAAGCTATTGCCAAGTGATCTAAATAACTATTATCCAATTGACCAATCACTCTGAGAATTCTTGATTTATCAACAACCCGAACTTGCTCACAAAGCACAACAGAATCTTGGCTTAAACCATCGATACCAGCAGGTACAAACACATGAGAGGGTAAAATAGCAGGTCTAATTTTTGAGGTGAATGGTGCGATAATGGTATGGGGACTAACAGCATTTGTCCGATCAATTTGCACTACTACGACAGGTCTAATCCCTGCTTGTTCTGTACCAATAACAGGATTGAGATCACACAAAACTACATTTCCTCTTGAGATATCTACCACTGGATTTCTCCACGCGCCAAGCGTTCTTCATAATCTTCTAAATTAGATAAATAGTCAGAAAAATCTGATTCCACTATTTCCACTGACTCGCTAAACTGAAGCCATAGTTCCCAGTTCTTACTGCTATGCTTCATTAATAGGAAGTCGATAAAATCACTTACTTCCTGAACTAAAGCTTCTGGCATTTGCCGGATTTTACCAATGGTTTGGTCTTGTATACTCATGATAAATCTTCTCAGATAGATTTCTGTTTATCCACAAAAATCAAAAACCTGGCGATTAAAAATGGCCAGGTCTAAAATTTAAACTAAAACTCAGCACTTTGTGGTGTACGCGGAAAGGGAATGACATCACGGATATTTCCCATACCCGTCATAAATTGCACAAGTCGTTCAAAACCTAGTCCAAAACCAGCGTGGGGAACAGTACCATAACGACGCAAATCAAGATACCACCATAAATCTTCTGGCTTTAATCCTTGCGCTAATACGCGGCGTTCTAATACTTCTAGGCGTTCTTCGCGCTGAGAACCGCCGACGATTTCGCCAATTTTGGGTGCGAGAATATCCATTGCGCGGACGGTTTTTTCATCGTCGTTCAAGCGCATATAAAATGCTTTGATTTGCGCTGGATAATCTGTAACGATCGCAGGTTTTTTAAATAATTGTTCAGCTAGGTAGCGTTCGTGTTCTGATTGTAAATCTAAACCCCAACTCACTGGATATTCAAATTTAACATCAGCTTTTTCTAAAAGTTTGATGGCTTCTGTATAAGTTAACCGTTCAAACTGATTATTAATAATATTTTCAGCTGTCGCTAACACAGATTTATCAATGCGTTCATTGAAAAATTCCATGTCTTCTGGGCAAGTTTCCAAGACATATTTAAATATGTGTTTAAGAAACGCCTCAGCTAAATCCATATCGCCTTCTAAGTCACAAAAAGCCATTTCTGGCTCAACCATCCAAAATTCTGCTAAGTGGCGGGAGGTGTTGGAATTTTCTGCACGGAAGGTAGGGCCAAAGGTGTAAACGTTGCTAAACGCCATCGCCATCACTTCCGCTTCCAACTGGCCGCTAACTGTTAAATATGTGGGTTTAGCAAAAAAGTCTTGGCTGTAATCTACTGCTTGGTTTTCTGTGCGGGGGATATTCTTTAAATCTAAACTGGTAACGCTAAACAATTCACCCGCGCCTTCGCAATCGCTAGCAGTGATGATGGGGGTGTGTACCCACAAAAAGCCTCTTTCTTGGAAAAATTGGTGAATTGCTGTCGAACAAGCATTTCTGACACGAAAAACTGCACCAAAAGAATTAGTACGCGATCGCAAATGTCCAATAGTTCGCAGAAACTCAAAGGAATGGCGTTTCTTTTGCAGAGGATATGTATCGGGATCAGCTTCTCCGTAAACTTTCACGGACTCGGCTTTCAACTCAATTCGCTGTCCTTTACCCAAAGAAGCCACTAGTAACCCTGTAGCCTCAACAGCAGCACCTGTATTTAGTTTTTTCAAAATAGCTTCGTAATCTGGCAAATCTTGATTAATGACGACTTGCAAATTAGCTAGTGATGAGCCGTCATTGACTTCAATAAAAGCAAACCCTTTGGACTCGCGTTTCGTCCGCACCCAGCCTTGCACTTGGAGGGACTCATCAGGTTGACCACTTCGCAATATTTCTGCAATCCGTCGATTTGCCATATTTTACAACTTAATATTTCGTCAACGTAAAAAGTACAGATATTAAAGAATTTTAACTCTTTAACCCAATCCAAAATCCAAAATCCAAAATTGGATTTATCCAGCATAAGACTTTAATATCCAGCCTATGATAACGCCCATTCCACCAAAGCGGACGACTTGCCAGAAAGGTTTTTTGAGGCTACGCCAAGAAAATAACTGGCTTTCTAAGTTTAGTTCTAGCCTTTCCAACTGCTGTTGAATGTGCCGTAACTCTGCTTTGATTTCTGATGTCTGAGATTTATTGTGCTTTAGTTGATCCCGGCGCTGTTGCCATTGTGCCTGTTGTTGGCGATCGCGTTGCACTTGATCGTAACGTTCTTTTAAGGATAGGAGCGATCGCTCTACTTCCTCTAGCTCTTGTTCAAAATCTGGTTCGGGATTTTCTGCTGACGGCTGTGATTGTTTTGGCGGCTTCATTTACAAGTAGTAAAGTAGAAGTAAATGCAAATGTGCCAATAGTTATGTCTCAATCTACCCAGCTGCCGAAAACCAGTCAACTGAATGAACTTAGTACTCTAGAACTTGCTCAAGCCCTCATGGAAAGACTGAGCATTTCCCCTAACGATTGGCATCGCCTCAAGTCTAACCGCAATTCTCGCGCTAATGAACAAGTGGCAGCAGCTATGGTGTATCTTTTAAAGAATCAGCCACAAGAAGCTCAAGCTAGATTAGAACAGGCAATTGGTTGGTTAGATCGCTCCATTTCTGCCCCTCCTTGCCCAACTCACGGAAAAAGTTAGAAGTTAAGAGTTAGGAGTTATGAATTATTATTCAACTCCTAACTCCTGTATAGACGCGATTAATCGCGTCTATACTCCTAACTACCCTACCGCCGCAGAGATAATCCCCGGCGAGTTTCCATTTGTTTACAAAGCCTCAATTCTGTGCCTTTGCGGCTCCACTCTACCTGATCAAAGATTTGATGCAGAAGACATAAACCACGACCATTTTCTGATTCATCTGGTGGGAGATAGTCTGTTGGTTCTTCTTCATTAGTAGATGAAGGAGTAAAGCCGCTACCCTGGTCTGATATTATCCACCAATATTGATTATCTATTAAGGAAAAACGGACTACAACTGTTTTACTTGGATCGAGATTATTGCCATGTTTAGCTGCGTTTACCAGGGCTTCTTGAAGTCCTAGCCGCAGTTCTGCTTGTAATTTGGCTGGGATTTCTGCCAACAGTAAATCTAAGATTGGACAAAGGTAGAGGGTTGAGGCAAAACTAATAGTGCCCCAATAACGTGCAACTGGACGGAGTGAAATTGTAATCACAAGAGAAACCCCATAGCTTTTAGTTAGCTAGACATCAGTTTGCTATTACAGGCACCCTGATAAAATTGAGGTGGTCATGCTGCCTTCAAACTTGCGTCTTTAAAACTAAATTTTGAAAATGCTAGGGAGCATTAGCTCTATAGTATGAGTTTGGATTGCTTAGATAGATAACGGCTGGAATAGTTTTGATAATGAATTAAGCAACTTAAAAAGATGCTAGTAATTTGACAGAGTATTGGCAGACTCCAGTTAATTGCCGATTTATCATTTACACAATTCAATTCATATTTCTAAGAACCTATGCAGCTTGAATTTATTTAAACAAAATGGATTTTTATTTTTGCCTTAATTCAATTTTAGCATCTTTAGTATGCACTAAACTAAAAATTTCAAATTTCAGTTTTTGCAAAGGAATTACTATCCTTGTGCAAATCTGATAGCACAAGAAAGGCGGCAGCTTCAACATGAGCAGTTTGAGGAAAAAAATCAGCAGGTTGTACCCGTGTGATAGTATATTGCCCATCTTGACAAAGCAATTTCAGGTCGCGGGCGAGGGTGGCTACTTTACAACTGACGTAAACAATCCGAGATGGTTTCAATTGCCGTAAAGTATCGATGACTGCGCGATCGCACCCCTTACGTGGCGGATCGAGTATTACTACTTCTGGTATTGTGCCCATTTTGGGAAGCAATTTCTCTACTGCCCCGACAATGAAAGTCACATTATCAATTCCGTTGCGGTGGGCATTCAAAATAGCTTGTTCCACTGCTGCTGGTTGCACCTCTAATCCTGTAGCAATCCGTACTTTTTTAGCGAGGGGTAAAGTTAAAGTTCCAATACCACAATAGGCATCAACTAGCAACTCATGCCCTTGAAGATTGAGTTCTGATTCAATCACCTGCAATAGTGCCTCTGCTGTTTCTGTATACACTTGGAAAAATGTATCTGGGCGCACTTGAAATTCCAGTCCAGCAAAATTTTCACGCAGGTGTGGGACTCCAGCGATGCAACGAGTTTCTGATCCAAAGATAGCATTTGTGCGATCGCTATTGCGGTTAAGTGACACTCCTACTAACTGCGGATAACGCTTTAACCATTCCTGCGCTTGGGTTTCAATTCCTGATAAATTCCAGTCCTTTACCACCAAAGTCAGCAACATTTCTCCAGTGTGTCGGCCAATGCGTAAACCAAGATGGCGAATTTGTCCTTGATGGCGCTGTTCGTCATAGATTCGCCAACCCCGTTGTTGAATATCCTGCTTAACTTCGGCAAGTAAGGGATTTAATCGTGAATCTTGGACTGGACATTGATTTAAATTAATTAATTGGTGACTACCTTTTTGGTAGTAACCAGCTTGTACCTGTCCTGTTGCCGATAGCAAGAGAGGATATGTAGATTTATTACGATAACTTAAAGCAGAAGCGGCGGCGAGTACCGGATCTACCGGTGGTTGGAGAAAACCGCCAATACGTTCCAAAGCTTGGATAACTTGATTTTGCTTGGCTACTAACTGGTAATCATAATTAATATGCTGCCACTGGCAACCACCGCACTTATCCGCCACAATACAACTAGGTCGGATACGGTGAGGAGATGATGACAATAGCTCCTGGAGCTTCCCGTGGCCGTATTTTGGTTTAACATGTAGCAAGCGGATAAGGGCGCGATCGCCTGGTACTGTATCTGGGACAAACACTACACGCTCATCAGCGCGTCCCACTCCATCGCCTGTATCACTCAGGTTAGCGATCGTCACTTCAATTAATTCACCCTGTTGCCAAATTATTTTAGTCATTAGTCATTAGTCATTGGTCATTTGTTATTGGGCATGGGGCATTGGGCATGGGGCATTGGGGACAAGGGGAAACACTTGTTGCAAGTTCTGATTTAAGTCGCCTTGTCCCCTTGTCTCCCCTTGTCTCCCCTGCTTCCCCTGCTTCCCCTGCCCCCACTCCCCACTCCCTAAATAGATAAATTCAATACATAACTAGCTCCTATCCCTTCACTTGTGTACCTCCAACTCGCTAAACTAACAGATAATATTTCAGGTGATTTCAATAATCATGACTGTAATTAGCCAAGTTATTCTCAAAGCCGACGACGAACTGCGTTATCCCAGCAGTGGCGAACTTAAAAACATCAAAGACTTTTTGGAAACCGGCGTACAACGGACGCGGATTGCGGCTACTTTAGCCGAAAACGAAAAAAAGATAGTTCAAGAAGCAACCAAACAACTTTGGCAGAAGCGTCCTGACTTTATCTCCCCCGGAGGTAATGCTTACGGAGAACGCCAGCGCTCTCTATGTATCCGTGATTTTGGCTGGTACTTACGTCTAATTACTTATGGTGTGCTTGCCGGCGACAAAGAGCCAATTGAAAAAATTGGTTTGATTGGTGTGCGGGAAATGTACAACTCATTGGGCGTTCCTGTGCCTGGAATGGTAGAAGCGATCAATTCCCTCAAAACAGCCTCCCTTAGCTTACTGAGTGCGGAAGACGCTGCCGAAGCAGCACCCTACTTTGATTACATCATTCAAGCGATGTCTTAATACAAAGTGTGTGCTGGTTCTACGAGTATACTTCCGGTCTACTAGAGTGAGTGCAATATATTAGCGCTCGATAGGCATAAGATACCCAATTTGATTGTAACCTTCCCCACAATTGGTAGTGGCTCTGGCATAATCTCTGTCAAGTTACCAACCAATTGTGGGGAAATTTTATTGGGGGATGGGGCATTTCTCAAAGGATGAAGGACATACGGACATAAAAAACCGACAGTCCTTGATTAAGGCTGTCGGCAATTAAGTGTGTTCCCTATTAATGACTCGGCTAGAGTTCAGTTGTCATTAATTATGCCTAGCTGGCGATCGCAAGGTGACGATCCTAATCATGTATAAGTGTGATTCTCGTCACTTGATTGTCACAGGGAAACTGCATATGCCCAAGAAATCACTGAATTCCAGTAAATCTATGCAAGTTTGCAGCTAAGAGTTATGTACGCTGGTAGATCCTTTTTCAGCTTTAGAGCAAACAACGCCAATTAGCTGGAAAAACATGAGATAGAGGAATTAACAAACTCATGCGCCATTTGCCAAAGTGCTGTAAGACAAAGAGGTATCTGCAAAGATAAATTTCTCAAAGCCAGTGGTAGACAAGCTAACGGAGTTTCCATTGTTGTTGAAACTGATGTTGGCAGAGTTCAGAGTATTGCCAGAAGTAACACCAGATACGATCACTTCGGAGCGATTAAAAGCTCTAAGATCGAGGGTATCAAAACCGTCTCCGCCATCAACAGTTCCAGCACCAAACCCTTTGAAGTAGTCATTCCCTGTGCCGAGAGCAATATTGATGCCGCCACCGATACTGACTTTCTGTTGAACTCCATTTAGGGTACTGGTGCCAATAATTTCGTCATTGCCATTGCCAGTCTTAATGGTTCCTTGTCCATAAATGCCATAAGCAGTACCACCAATTGTGACTGTCGCTTGTCCGGTAAGCTTGTCAGAACCATCGCCAGTATCAATAATTCCATCGTTGACGATGCCATAAGCGGTGGATTTTGTTCCAGAACTGTTGCCAGAACCTGTAATTGTGTCGTTACCCGACTCTGTAGTAATGGTGGCGTTTTTAATGTTCTGAATGCCGATTCCAGCACCACTAATGCTGATGTCGCCAGTACCATTGCTGACACTGGTGCCGCCAGTACCGGTGCCAGTAATCGTGTCGTCTTCTTCCCCTGTATTTAGACTGCTACTGTTAGCAATGCCTGTCCCAGTACCGCCGTTGCCGCCGTAGCTGCTGCCATCGATGCCGCCAATACCGATGCCAGCGATCGCGTCTTTGCCCAACCCTGTATTCAGACTGCCACTGTTAGCGATACCTATCCCAGCAGCGCCGTCGTTATCGAAGGGGACATCGCTGCTATTGCCGCCATTCCCTTTGCCAGTGATCGTGTCTTCCCCATCTTCGGTATTGAGTTTGCCACTGTTGTTGATGCCTGTCCCACTACCGCTACCACCGAGGAGGCCGCCAGTACCGCCGATGCTGCCAGTACCGATGCCGTCGATCGTGTCTTTTCCCTTGCCTGTATTCAGATTGCCACTATTGGTGATGCCCGTCCCAGTACCGCCGCTGCCGCCGCCGATGCCGCCAGTACCAATGCCAGAGATTGTGTCATCTCCATCGTCTACATTCAGACTGCCACTATTGTTAATGCCTGTCCCAGTACCGCCGTCGCCGCCGCCACCCTTGCTGCTAGTGCCACCACTGCCGCCAGTACCAGTGCCAGTGATCGTGTCATTTTCGCCCCCCGTATTCAGATTGCGACTGTTGACAATGCCATTGCCAGCGCCGCCGCTGCCGCCGGAAGTGCCGCTAAATCCGCCGTTGCCACCTTTACCAGTGCCAGTGATCGTGTCTTTTCCGTTCCCTGTATTCAGATTGCCACCGTTGACAATGCCATTGCCAGCGTCGCCGCTGCCAGCGGTGTCGTAGCCGCCGCTGCCGCTGCCACCAGTACCAGTGCCGATGATCGTGTCTTCTGCGTCCCCTGTATCCAGACTGTCACTGTTATAAATGCCTGTGCCTGTGCCGCCGTTGCCTGTGCCGCCGTAGATGTCAACGCTGCCACCGTCGCCACCACTACCAGTGCCAGTGATCGTGTCTTCTGCGTCCCCTGAATTCAGACTGCCACTGTTATTAATGCCTGTGCCAATGCCGCCGTTGCCATCGAAGTCGTAGCCGACACCACCTTTACCAATGCCAGCGATCGCGTCTTTTCCACTTTCTGTATTGAGACTGCCATAGTTAACAATGCCAGTCCCACTACCAGTCTGAGTGGAGTTGCTGATGCTACCAGCACCCGTGCCTTTAATGGTGTCATCCCCAGAGCGCGTATAAATCAAACCTTGAGTTAAAATATCGATACCTATTGCTGGAGATCCATTTAACTGTTCCCCGATTAAACTGTCGGAACCAGTTGTGCCAGTGAAATTGGGTGGAAAGGTAAGTCTAGTCACAATCAAAATCCTCTTAATTAGGTTAGTCAGGTCAGTTTGCTGATTTAGATGAGCAGTCTGGGAAAAAATTCCCGGAATCGTTTCTCTATAAGCCATTCAGTGATTGAGTCTGCTGTTATGGCTTTTACTCAAGCCGAATTAAATTCCAGGGGATTAAACCCAGATTCAGCAGGTGCGATCGCCTCATCTAATAAGCTGATAGCCATTTCCATAATTTAGAAATGACCTCTACGTATTACAATGTAAGCCAATTGTATTACTTTGTAATTAGCAGTAAAATTACCAGTATTTCTGGATATACTACAATCTGTCTTTAGACCTAAATAATCAGCCCTAGTTATTGTATAATTAATCACTTTTGTTCATCTACCGCTACGTTAATCTCAATTGCAGTGTGAAGCGATCGCCAGATATGGGATTGTTTGACTACACGATGGCGATCGCAATCACTCAGCGCGATAAGCTAGAGTTAGCAGCAAAACTGATTCACAACTGGTAACAAACGTAGCTTGGGGTAACGATGGCAACAGAACAAAAGCACAGCACTTATCTATCAGAAGCCGAAAGCCGTTTGCGTCAACTTTCTATTGAAAAGCTGCGATTAGCAGTTGCGTTTCTGACTTATTTACAAGAAACAGAAGAAAAAGAAGTTACTGAAAAAGTATTATTAAATATTCCTGATTTTGCCCAATTTTTCCGCGAGATTGAGCAAAATGAAGACAAGTTAGAAAATACTGCCTCAAATCAGATTGCCTCAGATGAAGAGGTATGGCAGGCTTATTTAGCAGTTGAAAAAAAATGGGAAGAGGTTTTCCGCCGCCTTGCAAACTCCTAAATTTTTGACTATTTCTCAAGTCTTAGATATTCACCAACGCCAAATTCAAAGATTTGGTGGAACATCAGGTGTTAGAGACGAAGGTTTGCTAGATTCAGCACTGGCACAACCTCAAGTTACTTTTGGCGGTGAACTTCTCCATCCAACAATTCACGAGCAAGCAGCAGCGTACCTGTACCATTTAGCGATGAACCATCCGTTTATTGATGGCAACAAGCGCACCGCTTTCGCTGTTATGCTTACTTTTTTGAACTTAAATTGTTATACTTTTAACCTATCTCAAGAGCAAGCTTACAATTTAGTGATTCAAGTAGTTCAAAATGAAATATCCAAAGAAGAATTATCTGCATTTATAGAACTGCATCTACAAAGCAAGTAAATAGATAGATAGAATAATTCTCTGTCCCCCAGAGTGCATTTTCATGATTGATTCTTGCTCTTTAAGTTCAGTAAAATGATTAGCTTTATCTTTAACTTTCTCCAAAGGTTAAAACACGAGATAGAGGAATTAACAAACCTATGCCCCGTTTGCTAAAGTACTGTAGCAGAAAGAACTATCTGCAAAGATAAATTTCTCAAAGCCAGTGGTAGATAAGCTAATGGAGTTTTCATTGTTGTTGAAAATGAGGTTGGCACTTTTAAGGGTATTGCCAGAAATTACACCAGATACCAGCAGTTGAGAGCGATTGAAAGCTCTCAAGTCGAGAGTATCAAAACCATCTCCGCCATCAACAGTTGCTTGCCCAAAGCCTTTGAAGTAGTCATCCCCAGTGCCCAAATCAATACTGATGCCGCCACCGATAGAGACTTTTTGTTGAACTCCATCTAGGATACTGGTGGCGATAATTTCGTCATTGCCATCGCCAGTCTTGATGATTCCTTGTCCATAAATGCCGTATGCAGTACCACCAATTGTTGCTGTAGCCTGTCCGGTAAGCTTGTCAGAACCATTGTCGGTATCAATCACTCCATCGTTGACGATGCCATAGGCGGTGGCGTTTTTTCCTAAACTATTTCCATAACCCGTAATCGTGTCATTGCGCCACCCTGTAGTGATGGTGGCGTCTTTAGTGTTCTGGATGCCGATTCCAACACCGACGTTGCCGATGCCATCAGAAGTAAGGTTGCCGATGCCACCAGTACCAGTTCCGATAATCGTGTCTTCTCCGTCTTCTGTATCCAGTTTGCCACTGTTGGTGATGCCGATCCCAGTTCCGCCGTCATTACGGATGATTCCGCCGTTACCGCCAGTACCGATACCAGTGATTGTGTCTTCTCCGTCCCCTGCATTCAAACTGCCACTGTTAGCGATGCCTGTCCCAGCTGTACCAGCTCCACCGTTGCCATCATTGTCGCCGTTGCTGCCAGTTCCGGTACCGGCGATCGCATCTTTTCCATTCCCTGCATTTAGAGTGCCACTGTTAACGATGCCTGTGCCAGTAACGCTGATGACGTTGAAGTAGATATAGTTGGGGATGCCAGTAGTACCTATACCGGTGATTGTGTCTTCTCCGTCTCCTGCATTTAGAGTGCCACTGTTAGCGATGCCGATCCCACAACCAGTGCCGTCGCTGACACCGCCGTTGATGTCATTGCCTCCAGTACCAATGCCGGTGATTGTGTCTTCTCCGTCTCCTGCATTCAGACTGCCATTGTTGCTGATGCTGATGCCTGTGCCAGTACCACCGCTACCGCTACCAACGGCGCTGCCGCCGTTGCCGCCAGTACCGATGCCAGCGATCATGTCTTTTGCATTTCCTGTATTCAAATTACCACTGTTGGCGATGCCTGTCCCAGCCCCGCCGTCACCACCTCCCGCATTGCCAGCGTTGCCGCCGTTGCCGCCCTTCCCTGTACCGGTGATCGTATCTTCTTTGTCTGCCGTATCCAGTTTGCCACTGTTGCTGATGCCAATGCCATCTCCACCAAGGCCGCCACCGTTGCGGCCATTGCTGCCGTTGCCACCAGTACCACTACCGGCGATCGTGTCTTCTCCGTCCCCAGTAGTTAGAGTGCCACTGTTGCTAATGCCTGTCCCAGTTCCGCCGTAGCCGCTATTACCAAAAATAGAGTCGCCATTGCCGCCATTCCCTGTACCGACAAGCTTATCTTTTCCGTTCCCTGTATTCAAATTGCCACTGTTAGTGATGCCTGTCCCAGCTCCACCGACCCCGATTATGGCGCCTGCGTCGTCAGGATTTCCACCTCCGCTACTACCGCCATTACCGCCAGTACCGATGCCAGTGATCGTGTCTTCTTCGTCCCCTGTATTCAGACTGCCAGTATTGGTGATGCCAGTTCCAGCTCCACCGTCGCCAGGGATCAGCATACTTTCGTTACTGCTGCCACCGTTGCCGCCCTGACCAGTACCTGCGATCGTGTCTTGTCCGTTGCCTGTATTCAGACTGCCAGTATTGGTGATGCCGATCGCATTACCACCATCGCCGCCGTTGCCACCGATGCCGCCGTTGCCGCCCTGACCAGTACCTGCGATCGCGTCGTTTCGGTTCTCTGTATTCAGACTGCCAGTATTGGTGATGCCGATCGCACTACCACCATTGCCTCCAGGAGCGAGTTCGATCCCCTTGCCGCCGTTGCCACCGTTGCCTGTGCCTGCGATCGCATCTTCTCCATCGCCTACATTCACTTTGCCACTATTGGCAATGCCTGTCCCAGTACCGCCGTTGCTGCTACCTTCGAGGTTGTTTGTGCCTGTAGCGATGCCAGTAATCGTGTCTTTTCCTGAGCGCGTACAAATAAAACCTCCAGTTAAAATATCAATGCCAATTGCCACGGATACATTTAACTGTTCCCCGATTAAAGTGTCGGAACCAGTGGTGCCAATGAAATTTGGTGGAACGGTTAGTCTAGGCATAATCAAAATCCTCTGAATTAAGTTTAAATACTTATATTTATGTAGGGGCGTAGGCGTAGTTCGCTACAGGCATCGCATTCTATGAATTGTTTCTGCATTCAGAATAATGTCTTGTCTGACAGGCTGATAGCCATTTCTATAGCCTGAAAATTACCTATGTATATTACAAAAAAATAAAATTTTATTACCTTTTACTCAGTACAATTACTACTATTTTAATATGTAATACGATTTATCTTTAGACGTATTACAATATTTTATTGAGTAAATCTATTTATTTGGTTAATCTTTAGCATTTAGCCATGAACCATTGTAGAACTGCACCTACAGGGCAAGTAAATCGATAGAATAATGCTCTGTACAATTGGTGCATTATTTCCATGACCGCCACATCTCCTGCTTTCTCCCCTCAAGAAATCGCTGCTGAAGGTCTTAAACCAGAAGAATACGCAGAAATTGTCCGTCGGTTAGGGCGTCATCCCAACAAAGCTGAACTGGGAATGTTTGGGGTAATGTGGTCAGAGCATTGCTGTTACAAAAATTCTCGACCTCTACTCAAACAATTTCCCACTGAGGGGTCCCGCATCCTCGTGGGGCCTGGTGAAAATGCTGGTGTTGTAGATTTGGGCGACGGACTCCAACTAGCTTTTAAGATTGAATCCCATAACCACCCATCAGCTGTAGAACCATTTCAAGGAGCAGCAACGGGAGTAGGTGGTATTCTCAGAGATATTTTTACAATGGGTGCGCGTCCCATTGCTCTATTAAATTCCCTGCGCTTCGGTTCCCTAGAAGATGCCAAAACTCAAAGGCTGTTCCAAGGTGTAGTGGCGGGAATTTCACATTATGGTAATTGTGTGGGAGTACCCACGGTTGGCGGCGAAGTGTACTTTGACCCGGCTTATTCTGGTAATCCCCTGGTGAACGTTATGGCACTAGGGTTGATGGAAACACCAGAAATCGTCAAATCTGGAGCATCTGGCTTAGGCAATCCCGTGCTTTATGTTGGTTCCACTACCGGGCGCGATGGGATGGGAGGCGCAAGTTTTGCCAGTGCAGAATTGAGCGATCAGTCAATAGACGATCGCCCTGCTGTGCAAGTGGGCGATCCATTTTTGGAAAAGTCGTTAATTGAAGCTTGTCTGGAAGCTTTTAAGACAGGTGCAGTTGTCGCCGCCCAGGATATGGGAGCAGCAGGTATCACCTGTTCTACTTCAGAGATGGCAGCAAAAGGCGCTGTGGGAATTGAACTAGATTTAGATAAAATTCCCGCAAGAGAAAGGGGGATGGTTCCTTATGAATATCTGCTTTCGGAATCTCAAGAACGAATGCTGTTCGTTGCCCACAAGGGGCGTGAGCAGGAATTAATCGACATTTTCCACCGTTGGGGACTTCAGGCCGTTGTAGCTGGTACTGTCATCGCTGAACCCATCGTGCGGATTCTCTTTGAAGGTAAAGTAGCAGCAGAAATTCCCGCCGAGGCTTTGGCGGAGAATACCCCACTATATAATCGGGAATTGTTGACAGAACCGCCAGAATATGCTCGTCAAGCTTGGGAATGGACACCTGATTCCTTACCTGCTTGCACAAATGCTGGAATAGAACTCCCTGAAGGCGTGCAAAGTTGGAATGATATTCTGTTAACTTTGCTCGATACACCCACGATCGCATCTAAAAACTGGGTATATCGTCAGTATGACCATCAAGTACAAAATAATACGGTAATACTCCCAGGTGGTGCAGATGCGGCTGTTATTCGTTTGCGCCCCCTTGAAGAAATCCCCAATCTAAAATCCCAAATCCCAAATCTAAAATCAGGAGTGGCAGCAACGGTAGATTGCAATCCTCGCTATGTTTATCTTGACCCTTACGAAGGGGCTAAGGCAGTGGTGGCAGAAGCTGCACGCAATCTTAGCTGTGTGGGTGCAGAACCTCTGGCGGTAACGGATAACCTGAATTTTGGCTCTCCAGAAAAACCGATTGGTTACTGGCAATTGGCAAAAGCTTGTCGTGGTTTGGCAGAAGGTTGTCGAGAATTGGCAACACCCGTCACAGGCGGTAATGTCTCTTTGTACAATGAAACCCTTGATTCTCAAGGCATCCCACAACCCATTTATCCCACCCCAGTAGTGGGTATGGTGGGCTTAATTCCCGATATCACCAAAATTTGTGGTCAAGGTTGGCAAGCAGTCGGTGATGTGATTTATCTTCTCGGATTGCCTCTGTCATCCAAAATCAGTTTGGGAGCATCGGAGTATTTAGCCACAATCCACGGTACTGTTGCCGGGAAACCGCCACAAGTAGATTTTGACTTAGAACGTCGTGTCCAGAAAGTTTGTCGTGAAGGAATTCGTAATGGTTGGGTACGTTCAGCCCACGATTCTGCTGAGGGCGGATTAGCGATCACAATAGCAGAATGTTGCATTTCTGGCAATCTTGGTGCCGAAATCAATTTAGGAATAGCACCAACACAGTTAAACCGTCTAGATGAGGTGTTGTTTGCCGAAGGTGGTGCCCGGATTTTTGTTTCTGTAGCATCAGAACAACAAGAAATTTGGGAATCATATTTACAGGAACATCTGGGTCAAGAGTGGCAAAAACTGGGTATCGTTCGTAATTATGAAACGGGTTTGGGGGTTTTCACTACTGATAACCAAGCCTTAATCAAAGTTAGGATCGAAGATATGAACGATCGCTATTTCCACGCGATCGCTAGGCGTCTTGCCATCCACACCACTAACCCCAGTTAAACAAGTAAGGAGCTAGGAATAAACAGCATAACTCCTAACTCCTCACTCCTAACTTCTAACTCTTTTATTAGCGTCTCTGATCATAATTACGGTACTGTTTTAATAGATGGTTAAAGATTTATTAAGAAAGCTGCAACTATCTATATACATAATCCCAGTGACTTGACCCCCCCACCAGGAGCAAAGCTAGCATGATTTCTATTCATTCTGTCACTTCGGATGAATACCCCGACCGGACCAACAACCCAATTAATAGTCATGAAAATCAGCCTGACAAGCCAGAAGAAGCTTGTGGTGTTTTTGGCATCTACGCACCAGGAGAAAACGTTGCGAAACTGACCTACTTTGGATTGTATGCCCTCCAGCATCGGGGTCAAGAATCAGCCGGTATTGCCACCTTTGAGGGGACACAAGTACATCTCCACAAAGATATGGGCTTGGTATCTCAAGTCTTTAATGAATCCATCTTGGATCATTTGCCTGGTAGCCTTGCTGTTGGTCATACTCGTTATTCAACCACAGGTTCTAGCCGCAAAGTTAATGCTCAACCCGCAGTACTAGAAACTCGCTTAGGTTCAATAGCATTAGCACACAATGGTAATTTAGTCAATACGGTGCAATTGCGTCAAGAGTTGCTTGAGAAAAAATGCAACTTAGTCACGACAACCGACTCAGAAATGATCGCTTTTGCGATCGCAGAAGCCATCAACGCTGGTGCAGATTGGCTAGAAGGTTCAATTCAGGCATTCCATCGTTGCCAAGGAGCCTTTAGTTTAGTTATTGGCACTCCTAACGGCGTTATGGGTGTTCGAGACACCAATGGCATTCGCCCCCTAGTAATTGGAACTTTGGCTGGTAATCCAATCCGTTACGTTTTGGCTTCCGAGACTTGTGGTTTAGACATTATTGGAGCGGAATACCTGCGAGACGTAGAACCAGGTGAATTAGTTTGGATTACTGAAGAAGGTTTGGCTTCCTATCATTGGAGCCAAAAGCCCCAGAGGAAACTGTGTATCTTTGAAATGATTTACTTTGCTCGCCCTGATAGCGTCATGCACAACGAGAGTTTGTACAGCTATCGGATGCGCTTAGGGCATCAACTAGCTAAAGAATCCTTTGTAGATGCCGATATTGTCTTTGGTGTTCCTGATTCAGGTATCCCTGCGGCGATCGGATTTTCCCAAGCTTCTGGTGTAGCTTATGCCGAAGGACTGATTAAAAATCGCTATGTTGGACGAACCTTTATTCAGCCAACCCAAACCATGCGCGAGTCAGGTATTCGGATGAAACTCAACCCCCTTAAAGATGTGCTGGTGGGTAAACGAGTAATTATTGTTGATGACTCGATTGTGCGGGGTACTACCAGCCGTAAATTGGTTAAGACTTTGCGTGAAGCGGGTGCAGTGGAAGTACACATGCGAATTTCTTCTCCACCAGTAACTCATCCCTGCTTCTATGGCATCGATACTGATTCTCAAGATCAGCTAATTGCTGCTACCAAGTCAGTAGCGGAAATTGCCAAGCAACTGGAAGTAGACAGCCTCGCCTATCTCAGTTGGGAAGGAATGCTAGAAGCGACACGAGAAGACACTAATAGTTTTTGTTCTGCCTGCTTTACTGGAGATTATCCTGTAGCGATTCCTGAGCAAGTGAAGCGTTCTAAATTGAGTTTAGAAAAGGTAGTGGTGTAGGAATTGAAGAAGGGAATAGGGTACAGGTTACAGGTTACAGGATACAGATTATTCCCTATCACCTGTCACCTCTCCTCTAATCCCAATGCCCCATCCTCATTCAAGATAAAATAGGTAAATCACCTAAATAAAAATGGTTTATGAACCAGCCGATATCTGAGAGAGTGCGCTGGACTACCGCCGATTTAGAGTTGTTTCCAGATAACGGGAACCGCTATGAAATTATTGACGGAGAATTGTTTGTGACCAGAGCGCCTCACTGGAATCATCAAAAAACTTGTGTCAGAATTAGTACTTCCTTGGATACTTGGTCACAGACTACTGCTTTGGGAGAAGTTGTGACTGCTCCAGGAATAATTTTTGGGGATAATGATAATGTTATTCCCGATGTCGTCTGGGCTAGCAACGAGAGATTGCCCCTGCTTTTAGACGAGGCGGGGCATTTAACTGGTGCGCCAGAACTGGTAATAGAGGTACTGTCTGCTGGTATTGAGAACGAAAAGCGGGACAGGGAATTTAAACTAAAGCTTTATTCAGCAAGAGGTGTTAGGGAATATTGGATTGTGGATTGGCGCAAGCAACAGGTGGAAGTTTATCGACGCGAACAAGCGAGTTTAAGGTTAGTTGCTACGTTGTTCAATGGTGATGACTTGAACTCACCCATATTGCCTAATTTTACTTGTGCGATCGCATCCTTATTTACTTAATACAAGTTCATAGAATGGCTGTAATTTCTTACTATTGGCAATTTTTAATAAAAAGTAAAAGATGAGAAGGTAGCCTATATGTCATCTTTTAAATCAAATAGTAACAATACCGTTGAAGTAGATGGAATTCAATTTGAAACGGTAATACCTAAGCCTATAGTGCTAATTCCTGCAAAGCAACCTGGTATTAAAACTCAAGTTCAGTTTGGCATTCGGATTACTAACAATACAGCAAATCCTCGTAACTTTCTACTCTTCACAGCGCGTCCAGAATTTATCCAAGCAAACAAGCAAAAGATTCCACACTCTGGCCCTCTTGTTAATACAGCTGCCTCTCCAGAATTATCTGATTTTAAATTACTGATGCCTGAAGAAAGTTTAACTTTCTTATTGGAAGGATGTTTTGAATGGTTTAAAAGTGAACTGAAGTTTGCATTTATAGGAAAAGATGCTACACATTGGTGGTATGGCAATTTTGAGTTAGGTACATACTCGATCAATGTCATATATGAAAATTCTTATCCTACCTGGGAACAGGCTAGTTGGGGGGATGGAATTATCTCTTTAATGCCAATGCGGGAGCAGCCAAAAAACAACTACCTAACACTTGAGACTATTAAAATAGAAGATGTTTGGGTGGGTAAGATTTTTACATCTCCTCTTGAGTTTCGCCTTATTCAGTAGTTGAGCTTAACTGTGCTGCAAAAACTCGACCTTGGGCAATAACGGGTCAGTTACAATACCCACACCGCTAAAACCCCAGCGTTTGAGTAAGTTTCCCAACTGTGTACGTGGAATAGATTCTACAGAAAAGCGATTTGCTACTTCTGCTGCATGAGTGTTGAGATAGCTAAGGGCATCAAAGTTTTCCTGAAACAGCAACAAATAACCTGATGTTCCGGTGTCAGGACGAGCTATGAGATAATTACCGTCAGTTTTTGAGCGCACTAAGTAATAGACTTCGGACAGCATGGAGATGGGGATCGGGAGAGTGGGGGAGCAGGGGAGGCAAGGGGAGCAGGGGGAGAAAAATTAATAACTAATGACGAATGACCAATGACTAATGACTAATGACTAATTGAGATTTTCTAGACGAATGCGTGGATCGGCGGCTTTTAACATTAAATCGGCGATTAAATTGCCAGCAATCAGCAAGACTGCGCCCATTACCAAGCTTGCCATTAACAAATATAAATCTTGAGCTTGTAAAGCTTGTAAGGTCAACCTTCCTAAACCGGGCCAGTTAAAGAAAAATTCGGCAATGAAAGCACCATTTAATAAACCAGCTAATTCAAAACCTAATAAGGTAATCAAAGGATTTATCGCATTACGGAGTGCATGAACGTAGATAACGCGATTTTCTGGCAATCCTTTGGCACGAGCCGTTTGGATGTAATCTTGACGCAGCACATCCAATAATTCACCGCGAGTGATGCGTTGTAAACCAGCAAAACTAGTAATTGAAAGGGCTATCGTCGGTAAAATCATGTGCCAGCCGATATCTAAAATTCTGCCAAACCACGTTAGTTCCGAGTGATTGATGCTAGTCATGCTACCCACTGGGAAGAAGGGCGAGGTGATTTGGGCTAAAACCAGCAACGCTAAAGCAGTGATGAAACTGGGAAAGCCTTGTCCGGCATAGCTAATTACCTGTAAAACCCGGTCTGATAGCTTATTTTGGTTAACAGCAGCAAAGATTCCCAGAGGGATAGCGATCGCCCATGTGACAATTAAAGATGCGATCGCTAATAGCAAAGTCGCTGGTACTCGTTCCCACAACAGCGATGCTACTGAACGTTGATAAATAAAACTCGTGCCAAAATCCCCTTTTGTCAAGATTCGCCATAGCCACAGCCCAAATTGTTCTGGCCAAGACTTATCCAAACCAAACTGCCGCTTGAGTTCTTCAATTCTTTCTGGCGATATCTTCGGGTTTTGCCGCAACGTATCTACATAATCTCCTGGAGCAAGTTGAATAATGAAAAACGATAACGCTGACGCCAACAACAAAGTAAGTAGTGCCTGCAATACCCGCTTTCCCACATAAACAAAAGTTTCACTCGTGACTAGCGTTATTAGCCAATCCCGACCTGTCTCCAATGAAATTCTCGTAGATATCATTTGTCCTTTGTCCTTTGTCCTTTGTCCTTTGTCCTTTGTCATTTGTTGTTTGCTAATGACCAATGACAAATAACTAATATTCAATTAGAGAGATAATCGGCACGTCCGGCAGATATTTACGCCCTTCTAAATCCCGTAGCTCGATAATAAACCCAAATCCTACTAGTTCGCAGCCAATCTTCTGCACTAACTTTGCTGTTGCACTCGCAGTTCCACCCGTGGCAATCAAATCGTCCACAATTAAAATTCGGCTACCTTGGTGTAAACCGTCTTGATGCACTTCTAGACAGTCCATACCATACTCTAGTTCATATTCAATTGAATGAACGGCTGCTGGTAACTTACCTTTTTTGCGGACGGGAATAAAACCAGATCCTAATTTATAAGCCAGGGGTGAACCAAAAATAAATCCCCTCGACTCTATACCAATGACATAATCCGCCGTTATCCCAGCTTCATGGCATTTTTGTGCTAGAAAGTCAATAGTGTAGCGCAGTCCTTCGGGATCGCGCAGCAGGGTAGTAATATCCCGAAATAAAATTCCGGGTTTAGGGAAATCTGGAATGTCACGAACGAGAGACTTCAAATCCATAAAACGAGGAGTGGGGAATGGGGAATGGGGCATGGGCAGATGGGGGAGCAGGGGAGGCAGGGGAGGATAAGGGAGTGAGGGCGATGAGGGAGAACAATTATAACCAATGCCCAATGCCCAATGCCCAATGCCCAATGCCCAATGCCCAATGCCCAATGCCCAATGCCCAATGCCCAATACCTAATTTCAGATACCTGAAAAATCGTACACTATAATGTCATACGCTGGGGATCGAGGCTGAAGCTTCGCCCTTTATTGACGATAATTAGAATCTAAATCAAGCTATAAAAGGTATTGCACTAAATAAATGAGGTGAATTAAGTTATGTTTTAAAATTTTGATTTCAATATAGGGAAAACTTTGAGTAGAAAGAGTTAAGTAATGTATATATCAGGTGGTCATGCTACTTCTACAAGTCTAATGTTCAAGTCTTGGCTACCAATCTTAAATTTGTTTTATCTAGTCTGTTGGAACCGCATAAGGTATTTATAGGATGAATGTGTCAGCAAGTTTAACGCCGTTCAACAGTCCAACTCAAGATTCACTGCCGATGGTTCTGGACACTTTGCCAGATCCTGCGATCGCTTCTAAAACGTGTCCTCGCAGAACCCGGTTGCAAATTGACCTGATTTTACTGGCAATTGAAGCTTTAGAGCTTGGTGGTTCAGAAGCAATCCTGACTTTTGCTCAAGAGTTGGATCTAAAAGGAATTGTTAAAGACAGGGTGAATTTATGGCGGATGCGTAGCTCTAATCCGCTACGGAGAGCGCACATGCGCCGTCCCTTAAGTATCATGGAAGCAAAAGCTCTGGTGGTGATTGCTTGCTATATAGCACGGCGTTTAACTGTTGTGATTCGCCAGTTACTAATGATCTGTCAACAAATGGAAGAAAAGCAGATTCCATTAGAACAGAATTTGCGCCTATCTAATTACCTAGAGAGGTTTAGAGCGCATTTTAAGAGCCGGATGAATGCTCGACGTTCTGGTGTCCTGGCATTAACTTCTGATGCAAAATTAGATGAGCTAGCGATAAATTTGTTAGGACAATTACTATTTTGTACTGGTACAACTGGAATGCAGCGATTCTGGATTAGTCTTTTTGACGGTGAAGTGGAATGAACATTCAACGTAAGTACAGTTTGCCTAATTGTACACTGCTTTTAGAAGGGTTAAGTGATGTCAGTAGGGCTGCACACTTTCAGGAAATGCGCCCGGAATTATCAATATTGGTTAATGCAGAATGTTATTTATCTGGTTATAACCAACCCCTAACCGGAGGGCGGGAATTTTTTGAAAGTTTGGTGAGGGCTGTTAGTGGCTATGCCCAAGAATTTTTGAGTAGTGTACCCAATCCGCAGGCACATAACCAGGAATCGGAGCTAGTAGAGTTTCGGAAAATTGATAGCAACCGACATAGGCTAATTATATATTCAGAAGGCGCTCCAGAGGGATTCGATAACTCTAACAATTCCAAACGTCCGCCTATCGAAATAGATTTAAATACAGTACAGTTGTTTGATTTAGTGGAAGCAGTGGATCAGTTTTTTGCTGATACCCAAACTTTACCTGAACTTTCTTTAGAACTACAACCGGTTACCAGACGCTATGGCGGTGCTAGTCAGGCTGTAATCAGACAGGCTGTTCCTGCTGCTGTGGGTGTGTCAAGTTTAGCAGTAGCAGCGATCGCCTTTAACTTGATTCCACCTCCCCAAATGCGTCCACCGCAGCCTAAACCAGATGAGCAAACTAGCTCTACAAATAATATCGCTGCTCCAGCATCAGCTGCTGCAACGCCTACACGAACACCCGCAGCTAATACAAATCCGCCAGTTAAAGATTTAGAAGCACTTTTAAATACAGTTCCAGAAATTACCGATCCATCCCAGCTGCGTGCATTGAATCGAATAGTTTACAACCAAATTCATCCAGCTTGGACTAATCGCTTAGGATTAAAACAGGATTTGATTTATCGTCTGGGTGTAGCTGCGGATGGAGCGATCGTTGGTTATAAAGCGGTGAATAAAGAGGCAAATATAGGAGTAGGTCAAACTCCTTTGCCTAACGTACTTTACAATCCAGCTAGCCGCCCTCCTATTTCTAATGAACCGATCGCCCAATTTCGAGTAGTATTTAATACAAATGGTGTGCTAGAAGTTAGCCCTTGGCGGGGTTATGCTAGGACACCACAGGTAGTAGGTGCAAAAATTACTGACTCTAATATAGTTAAAGGTTTAAACCAAAAGCTTTATAGTACAGTTCGCCAAAGCTGGAGTGGTACCCCCACCTTTACGCGGGATTTGAAATATCGGGTAGCAGTTAATAAAGATGGTGTAATTGCTGACTATGAACCACTAAACCAAGTTGCCTTTGACTATTTCCGCGAAACACCTCTTCCCAAGATGTTCAACGCTGTCTACGGTTCCAATGTAGCAGCTCCCAACAATAAAGAACCCCTCGCTCACTTCAAAGTAATATTTAAGCCTAGCGGCACACTAGAAGTTACTCCTTGGCAGGGATATTAGTAATTGGGCATGGGGCATGGGGAATGGGGCATGGGGAAAAGAATTAAGTTGCTATTTCCTATTCCCTATTCCCTATCGTACCTATGCTGAGAACCTCCGGCTAATAGCTAAGGGGATGAAAGCTATCCGCCTGATTTATCAGGCATTTTAGTTTTAATTGCTTTTTTGATTCTCAATATATTGTCTAACAACTTCGGTACTTGCTGCACCAGTAGAAGCAACAAAGTAGCTAGGACTCCAGAGAGAAGGAAGCTTTTTCAAGTGTGGAAATTCACGCCTTAAATGGTGAGATGCCCTACCCTTAATCCATCTTGCTACATCAGCAGGTGATTCATGCGTTGGGACATTTAAAAAACAATGAACATGGTCGGGCATTATTTCTAAAG
The DNA here is from genome assembly GCF_003113895.1 of Nostoc commune NIES-4072. Classification (NCBI taxonomy): domain Bacteria; kingdom Bacillati; phylum Cyanobacteriota; class Cyanophyceae; order Nostocales; family Nostocaceae; genus Nostoc; species Nostoc commune. The sequence continues at coordinate 1,405,850 of NZ_BDUD01000001.1, forward strand.
CGATAAGTCTCCAACTATGCTCAACCACTAACTCTAATATAATTTCTTGTAAACGCTGTGCTACTTCTTTTATTAGCACAGCTTTTCGCCGTTTTGGAACAAATACAAAATGGTAGTTCAGGGAAGAAACCGAGCCACTTGTGCGCCTGTATTCGTAGTCTGATGGTGATAGTTTAGCCACTAATTAAATGTTGTTGAATTATATCCTGACAACAATTATAGTAAAACATACTGTCTTGTAAAAACAAGTGTACAAAACCTGTTCAATTAGGGCTAAATTTAATGATGAAGAAACAGCTTTTTGGTTAAACCAGTGCGAAAATGCTAATAGCTTGATAAATTGTGCATTGTACGAAGCCAAGAAAATTCATTATGCCAAATTGCAAGAAAATGGTAATGCCTTTACTACTTATTGGCGTGGTGATGATTTGCGTAGTGGATGGAAAACTTATAGATGTACTACAACTTACCCTGAATTAGACTTAATTCTCAAACAGAATGTGCATTACAAAGCAATGGCGGCTCAATCAGCACAGCAAACGCTAAAGTCAGTTGGCGAGTCAATTACAGCTTATAACGGACTGGTAAAAGCTTATTACAACGGTGAGGTTGATAAACCATCTTTACCAAAGTATCGAAAAAAAGGAGGACTAGCGGCTGTTACATTTCCGCGTCAGGCTTTAAGCTTCAAAGAAGGATATTTTAAACCTTCAGTCAGCAAAGAAAGTAAACCAGAATTGCTGACTGAGATTAAGTTATATCTTCCAGAGTTTATCGATTCTGACTGGGTTAAAGAAGTAACTGTGCGTCCAAATTTAGGACAATTATGGATTGATTGGGTAATTGATGATGGTAAAGAGCCAATAGAAAATAATCCCCAATTAGATTACACGCAAGCGTGGAGTTTTGACCACGGCGGTTCTAATTGGTTGACAGGTGTCTCAACCCGTGGGAAAAGTTTAATTATTGATGGTCGCAAACTCAGATCATTAAATCAAGGATATTCGCGTTTAGTTGCTAAATACAAGCAAGGAAAATCAGATTTTTATTGGGATTCCAATCTTGATAGAGTGCAGCGCAAACGGAATAATCAAATGCGAGATGCGATTAACAAAGCAGCAAGGTTTATTGTTAATCAGTGTCTTAACGACAAGGTGGGCAATATTGTTATTGGTTGGAATGCTGGACAGAAGCAAAATTCCAACATGGGAAAAAGAAATAACCAGAATTTTGTAATTATTCCTACCAGTCGGTTAATTGAGCGACTTAAACAACTCTGCCCAGAGTACGGAATTACTTTAACAATTACTGAAGAGGCATACACCAGCAAGGCATCATTTCTTGATTGCGACTCCCTACCCAGGCATGGCGAAAAGCCAGAAGGGTGGAAAGCATCAGGGAAGAGGATAGAACGAGGTTTGTACAAAAGTCGTGATGGCTTCATTATCAATGCAGACTGCAATGGTAGCGCCAACATCATGAGAAAAGTAGCCACACAGCTAGGTTTAGACTTAGCCGAGGTGGGTAGGGCAATTTTGACAGTGCCACAACGAATTGATTTGTTCAAGAGATTAAATAAATCATATCGTAAACGTTGCGAAGTGCGGCTTATAGCCGCCGTAGCAACATCAGTTTAGAATCCTCCGACTTCTAGTCGGAGGAGATGTCAAGGATTTGAAATAAGCATTGAGCTTGGGTAATAGTTCATCAAGAATTGGTTTAAATCTGCTTACATGTTCATTTGTCAATAACTGTCTGGCGTAGGCTAACCTCAACCAGCTGATAGTTTCATATAGAGACCCTCTCGCAATCTTGACAAAACGTCGATTGTCTTGGTCATTGTACCTACCTCTACCTTCTGCAATGTTTACACAAGTACTATCAGCAGACCGAACAATTTCAGGGTTAGCGCATCTCAAACCCTATTGACACGGTGGTTTTGGGGTTCAACCAAAGCACAAATAAGTTCAAAATTACTACACTGAGCCAAGGGGTGGGATTGACATTTTCGTATTTATGTGGTCAAAAAACATAAAAAGCTATTTGACCCATGTTTTTTCAATCATTTACGACAATTTGTCCTATTTTGAATGAAAAACTGATATTCAGATAGAGTTTTAAGCTTTTTGTCTGTATCAAGAGCTACAAAATTAGATGCGCTTACCCTGCGAACAATTTGCTTGCCTATTGTATCTTTAGTGAAATTGTCCCATGATTTAACAATACGCCAAATCTCATTAGCTAGCTTTTCAGCAAGTTGATAAACTTCTAAATCCTCAAAATCAGGTCTTCTCACAAAATTCTATTGATCAATAAATGATCAATAGTTCCCAATTCTCAATGCCCAATGCCCAATGCCCAATGCCCAATGCCCCATGCCCAATTTACCTCGTAATTCTCCGCATATAATTCCCCCACAATTGAGCTGCTTGAGCGCTGCTACCAGATGTAGGGGAATTATTATCGTTTCCCAGCCAGACACCGGTTACAAGCCGCCGACTGGGGATAAAACCTATGAACCATAAGTCAACGTTTTTATCAGTAGTGCCTGTTTTCCCAGCTTCCCCCAGTCCAATTGCAGCACTACGCCCAGTCCCTCTGGTGACTACGCCACGCATCAAACTAGTCATCTCATCGGCTACACCATTTGACAGAACTCGTTTGTTGGCATCTGGATCTTGGTCGAAGGAGTAGATTACACGACAGGTTTTGATATCATTGCGATCGCGGCAATCACCGCTGTCTAAAATTCGGTTAATCGCATGGGGAGGATTCCATACACCACCATTACTAATAGCGCCAAAAGCACCAGTCATTTCCAAAACATTGACTACACTTTGACCTAGTACTAAGCCAGGAACTGGATCAAGGGTTGACTTGATTCCCAAATTCTGTGCCATTGCCACGACTTTATTCAGCCCAATTTCTTTTGCAACTCGTAGGGCAATGGGATTTTCTGAAAGAGCCAGCCCTGTGGCAATATCTAAAGTAGCCTCAGCACCAGCACGACAGGGTTTATAAGTAAAGCCTTGCCAAGTTAAAGGGGCACAAGAATAACTTTTTGATCCTGGAATTCCCTGTTGAATAGCAGCAGTGTAAGCAAAGATTTTGAAGGTGGAACCTGGTTGTCTTTTGGCTTGAACGGCACGATTGAACTGACTTTTTCTGTAATCAGTCCCGCCCACCATTGCCAGAATACTGCCCGTACTAGAGTCAAGAGTGACTATCGCCCCTTGAGAAAAATTAAAATTTCTGCCGGCGTTGTTCACTGAATTATTTAACGCCGCTTCTGCTTGGCTTTGTATCGCTGGATCAAGCTTGGTTTCAATGATATAATTTCCTTCTCTTGCAGCTCCCTCCCCTAAGATTGATTCAAGCTCAGAGAAGACGTAACTGTAAAAATAAGGAGCGATCGTCTTAGCTTGCTGTTCACACACTTTAGGACTAATTTGGACAGTGGAGCGTCTAGCTCGGTTCGCATCCTCAGGCTTGATTTTGCCCATCTCCAGCAACCGCTTAATCACACGATTTCGGTATTCAGCTGCTTCTAATTTATTTGGCGCATCCCCACAAAAATCGAAAGCGTTGGGAGCAGGTAAAATCCCTACCAATGTTGCTGCTTCTGCCAAAGTTAATTCTTTAGCGGGCTTCTCAAAATAATATCGGGATGCATCCTCAAAGCCAGAGGTATCTCCCCCTAAAAAAACCCGATTTAAGTACATCAGCAAAATATCATCTTTGCTGTAAAAGGTTTCGAGCTTTAGGGCAACAACTGCTTCTCGCAATTTGCGTCCAAGGGTATCTTGCCTGCCTACATACTCGCGGAACAAACTGCGGGCAACTTGCTGGGTAACAGTGCTGGCTCCTTGTTGCACATCTCCACTACGGCTATTAATCAATACGGCTCGTAAAATTCCTACAGGATCAACCCCGAAGTGCCAGTAATAACGACTATCCTCTGAAGCCACCACCGCAGCAGGCAAATAAGGGCCAAATTCGTCTAATCGCTTCATGTCTACGTGAGAGATAGTCCGAGGCTCTCTCAGGGGAGTGGCTCCATCACGGGCGTAAACAACTACTGGGGCGCGTGTAGCTGTAGGTAGGGGTCTAACTGAAAACTTCAGCCATTCGACGCCAATTACTAACGCTAACAGGGCACTAGTACCACCGACGCCATAAGCTGTCCAACTTGCAGCTTTCACATACCAGGCTGGTGGATCGACGTATTGCAACCGCACAGAAGCGGCGAGTTCTGGGGGGCCCAAAGTGAGAATATCGCCGTGACGCAGTTCTAGAGAATTGACACGACGCTTGCCACGATAAATGCCATTGGTAGAGTTTTCATCTTTAATGACGAAAACTGGTGTGCGTTGGCTAGAATTCCGCGATAGCGACAGGTGAATTTGGCTGACAACAGGGTTACGGATGACGATATCGCTGGATTTGGAGCTACGACCTAGAATATAGCGATCGCCCAACAGTGGATATACCTCTGCTTTATCCGCCCCCGCATCCTGCACCCAAAGTTCCGGTACTTTGGCATTAGGCTTGAGCGCCAATTTAGAAAAATCGACCCTAGCTTGGATAGTATGTACCGCTTGAGTCAGTTGACCAAGTAAAGTTTGTGGCTTTTGAGGGGGTTGGGGAGAACTCATCGGCTATTTACATCACACTTTTTAGTGAAGAATCGGGCGAATTACAATCAATTTAGATGTTAGTCTTTCATCATTTTACTCATAAGCCAAAGCAGAAATTATCTATACGGAATTTTTTGGCTTAATTTATACTTAATACCAACCTATCCCTGCTAATATGTTGTATTTTTTGCTACTTTCTCACATACAAATAAATTTTTTATCCATTCTCAAAGGTCTATTTTATATGTGTTACTTTTTCTCTCACTACAATCTTCCTTCTAAAGATTGTATTTTTAAGCACTAGTTATTAATAGACAACAGATTTAATTTTTACCAATTTTACATATTCACATATTCTGAAACAAACCTAAATATATTCATTTAGGAAGATTTTCTAAATTCTATTGTCTGTTTTAATGGGCCGAGTGTTCCGTTGAGGTTAATTACAGAATGATGGGAAAATCTCTGACTCTGATTGGTGCAGCTTTATCTTTAGCATTCACTGCTAACATTGCTGTAGCCGAATCTAGTAAATCCTCCATAGCCCAATCCAGTGGCGGCTCAACTAGTGCACCAACGGAAATTAAGTTGTCCCCAGAAGGTAAGAAAATTCTATGCGAGTATTTTCCACTCAACTCACGCTGTCCCGGCGGCACAGCACTCACCCCTAGCACTCCTAGTGGCACTACAGCACCAGCAGAAACCACGCCCAGTGGTACCACCACACCAGATAGCACAACTGCACCAGGTAGCACAACTGCACCAGGATCTGGATCTGCCACTCCCGAAAGCACTCCAGCGCCAGGAAGCGTTACCCCATCTGAACCTGGTTCTCCTAGCAACTTAACTCCTCCAGCACCAGGAAGCGTTACCCCGCCTGATTCTGGCACTCCTGGCAACTTAACTCCACCAGGAAGCGTTACTCCAGTTCAACCTGGCACTCCTGGCAGCAGTACCGAACCAAGCAGCCCAACTTCACCTGAGTCTGGCGCTCCAGGCAGCATTACCGTACCAGGAAACCCAACTACACCTGAGTCTGGTACTACTGACAGCAATCCCGAACCAAGTACTGGTTCTCCCAATAATACTCCAGGCTCTAATTCGCCAACTCCTAGCCGATAACTAAATTAAAAGCTGAGGCATAATAATCTGAATAATAGTTTGCCATCAGCGATCGCCAGTGCATCTTGACCTCTTACACCAGTTATGCAAACTGGTGTAAAATAATAACTCAAAATCGCTCAAACCAATAAATAAAGTCTTCGCATATAGGATTGAGCAAAGGTTTTAGTAATTAATAGCCTGGGATGATTTATCCCAGGCTTAATAGTTTAATGCGACCTGTCAGTTGAAGTCGGTGTTTTTTGAAAGGAAGCAATTAACAGGCAAACAATACCGATACTAATAAATGAATCTGCCACATTAAATACAGCAAAGTTAATCAGGCGAAAATCAAGAAAATCAACGACGTAGCCCAAAACAAAGCGATCAATACCGTTGCCCATAGCTCCACCTAAAATCAAGCCATAGCCCAACTGATCCCATAAATTTAATGTTGGGCCAAACAAGGCCAACGCTATCAATACTAAACTCACTCCTAAAGATAACCAGCGCAACCATTCTACTTTCCCACTTAATAGACTAAAAGCCGCACCAGTATTAGTGACATAGGTGAAGTGAAATATTCCAGCAAAAAGTGGTAGTGTTTGCCCCAAGCTAAAGGTTTGCACTACCCAGTATTTTGTTATTTGATCTAAGAAAAAAGCTATGAAGGCAGCTATCCAGAAAAGGCGATTTTTTAAACGCATGAAACTAGGGGCTAGGATTAGGGACTAGGGACTAGGGACTAAGGATTAGAAGAATTTTAAATTTCTAGTCCTTAGTCTCTAGCCCCTTCATGACTAATAAAACATTAAGTGACGCAATATATATGCTATTACAGTAACGGCACAGACCACATTTAGTTGCCCTGGTAGTGCAAACCAAGAGTATCTAAGGATTGCTTGCATCAAGGGAAGATTTTCTGTGCCTTTCCACTGAAAAATATAGCTAATAATCAAATAAGCAATACCGCAGATGTGGATAGTTAACAAGCCACAAATGCAACTAAAGGCGAGAGTTTCTAGTCGAGGTCTAGCTTTAAAAGCGAACAAACCACAAATCCAAGCTCCAGGAATAAAGCCTAATAGATAGCCAAATTGAGATAATTTAACATAACCAATACCGCCCCCATCCGCAAATACAGGTAATAAGGTCAATCCCATGACTAAATAGGCAATTTGTGAAAGCGCACCAGCATTTTTGCCCCCTAAACAACCCACCAGCAATACTGCGCCAACTTGAAAAGTGACACCTAAAGAAATTGTCTGAATTCCGTGCTTACTCCAATTCCAAGGTAAGGTGATACCATAAACTTCTAGGAAAGTGCCACCCATTGTCAGGAGTAAGCCAATCATTGACCATAGTAATTGATTGGAAGCAGCAAACATTTATTCAGTCAACCAGGGAAAGGCAAAAGGGAAAACTAACAGCAACTAGTACCGCAAGGCGGAAGTCAAAAGTCAAAAGGATTGTATTTCAGGCTTTTGTACATTTGAAATGGGTATGTTCATTTCTGCGTCCGCCGTACTAGTATATTCATTAGTGTTAGAATGGGATTAGTGCTGACACCTCTAAGGACTAGCATATTTTTTTGCCTTTTTGGTATGTAACTTTTCAGTTACGCAAATTATGGCTTAGGTGTCAATAGTTGTAATTTTATTGGTTGAAGCGTAGTCTGCTTATGGTAGTTGGCCTAATACATGTTAATAATAGTAGTAAATAAAATATAGTATTTATTATAAATTTTTAGATTCAATACCCAGTTTTACTAATTTTTTAGCGATCGCCCCCCTACTCTCAAAAAACAGGCAATTTATAGTTTTTCTTCTGTTTTCCTCAACAATAATTTCACTCATTAAACTTAGATTTTTTACTTATGCCTTGAAATCTGCTGAGACTGATAAGCAAAAACAATCTTCGATGTTAATACCCAATAATTTATGAGGCTTAGAGTATACCATAGACTGCAATATTTTTATACATTTTTTTATAAATTGACCAATAAATTTACACTATCAAAATTTTTTGTAAATATCTGTAACCCAATCCTTGTGGTAATATTTGTAAGATGTGACGAAAATAGCAGTATAAATTTTATTAAGTAAAACGAGAAAAGAGTGTTTGTTCTTCATCAAAAAAAAACAAGCATTTTTTGCTTTGTTAACCTATCCTTTACCTTGACCTTCATCTTTTAGGGGTATCCTGAGAAGCGCTCACCTGAAAAGTTACCCAAACATTGATAGCGATGCCCTCAAATTTTAGTGTAACAAAAATCCATCGCCTCACAGCTTCAGTTTCAGTGTTAGCACTGACAATTAGCCTAGCTGCATGTGGTGGCGGACAGCAAAATCCAGATAATACAGCCACCAAGGATGCTCCTTCTGGTACTGCTACAGATACCACAGCCTCTAGCACAACCAAATTAGATTTGGGTGGAAATCTCAAGTTAAGCGGGGCTGGTGCGTCTTTCCCAGCACCACTGTATGATACATGGTTTACGGATTTAAACAAAAAATATCCAAATCTACAAATTGACTATGCTTCAGTTGGTAGCGGTGCTGGAGTTGAGCAGTTTATCAAAGGGACTGTAGACTTTGGTGCTAGCGATGTTGCCATGAAGGATGAAGAAATCCAAAAAGTACCAGCAGATAAAGGCGTTATTTTACTGCCTGTAACTGCTGGTAGTATTGTGTTGGCTTACAACTTGCCTGATGTTTCAGAACTAAAGCTACCACGAGCCGTTTACGCCGATATTCTACTAGGCAAAATCAAGTCTTGGAATGATCCCCAAATTGCCAAGGCTAACCCAGGTGCAAAGCTTCCTAACCAGCCAATCACAGTTGTTCATCGTTCCGATGGTAGTGGAACAACAGGTGTGTTTACAAAACACCTCAGCACCATCAGTCCGGATTGGAAGACTAAAGTTGGTGAAGGTAAAACTGTCAACTGGCCTGTAGGAGTTGGTGCAAAAGGCAATGAGGGTGTTACCGCCCAAATCCAACAAACACAAGGTTCTATTGGTTATGTCGAATACGGCTACGCCAAACAAAATAGTCTCAAGTTTGCTGCTTTAGAAAATAAAGGCGGTAAGTTTATTGTCCCTAGTGAGGAGTCAGCCTCTAAAACTCTGGCATCAGCAACTCTACCGCCTAATCTCCGCATCTTCATTTCCGATCCAGAAGGCGCTGATTCTTATCCCATCGTCACTTACACTTGGCTGTTGGTTTACAAGAAATATCCTGATGCGGCAAAAGCTAAGGCTATGGAAGCTGCGATCGAATATGCTTTAACTGAAGGCCAGAAGAATGCTGTGGCACTAGGGTATGTTCCTCTGCCCCAAAACGTCATTACAAAGGTGGCTGCTGCTGCCGATCAAATTAGTCCAGATTATAAAATCGCTGTTGGTAGTGGTACTAGTGCTAGCAAGTAGCTACAGTTAAGACATAAAGCATTCCTAAACAATAATTTTTAGGCTGCTTACTAACACTATAGGCATTCGTAATTTGGAACTCTATTTTACCAATGTCTCGGTTTCAAAAGACGATGAGGCAACAAATTTGTTGATATGGTTGCCTCCCATATATTCCTCTGATTTAATTGTGAAAGTCGGTAGTCATGACTACAAATTCTCAAAACCTTTCATCAGCGACAAAAAATCGCTCTGATGTAGAAAAGTCCCTAGATCGGGGTTTTATTTGGCTTACTGCAATTTTCGCCTTTGGGGTTGCTGCCGCTTTATTATGGATCGGCTTCCAGGTTGCAATTGCTTCTGGCCCAGCCATCCAAAAGTTTGGTGCTAGCTTTTTAGCTAACACCACTTGGAATCCAGTTAATGATAGCTACGGGGTTCTACCTCAAATTTATGGAACTCTCTTGAGTTCTTTTATCGGTTTACTTATAGCTGTACCGATTGGAGTTGGTACTGCTGTTGTACTAAGCGAGGATTTTTTACCAGCAAAAGTGAAGTTGGTACTGGTTTTTGCAGTAGAACTGCTTGCAGCTATTCCCAGCGTTGTCTATGGCGTGTGGGGTATTTTTGTTTTAGTGCCTATTTTAACTAACTTGGGAAAATGGCTCAATAGTTACTTTGGCTGGATACCATTTTTTAGCACCCCCCCTACAGGCCCAGGAATGTTACCGGCAGGAGTCATATTAGCAATTATGACTTTGCCCATCATCACAGCTCTATCGCGCGATGCCTTAATTTCTATACCCTCCAGTTTGCGCCAAGCCGCCGTAGGATTAGGAGCAACCCGATGGGAAACCATCTTGCAAATTCTGATTCCAGCAGCCTTTTCAGGGATAGTTAGCGCTGTGATGTTGGCACTCGGTCGGGCAATGGGAGAAACAATGGCTGTAACAATGTTGATTGGTAATTCCAACAACATTAGTATCTCACTGTTAGCACCAGGCAATACGATTTCTTCTCTATTAGCAAATCAATTTTCAGAAGCTAGTGGTTTGCAAGTTTCGGCTTTAATGTACGCTGCTTTAGTTCTATTCTTCTTGACCCTGGTAGTTAATATCATGGCCGAGTTTATCGTTCTGAGAGTCAAGCGACTGTAGCTTAGTTGTGGGTTGAATTATGACTTCTAGTTTTCCAGAGCGCAGTTTAACTCGCGCTCCCATGTCTCAAAGGACACTGTTTAATACAGTAATGACTGTAGTCGCATTTATCTGTGGGGTATTGGCACTTGTGCCTTTGCTAGCAGTACTTTCTTACGTCATTATTCAAGGTTTTAGCAGTTTGAATCCCAGCATCTTTTTTGAACTGCCACCCAAAGCTTTACAACAGGGAGGAGGCTTTGGTAATGCAATTTTGGGTACACTATTAATGGTAGGAATTGCTGCCCTAATTAGTATTCCATTTGGTGTTTTGGCGGCAATTTACATCACAGAATTTAGCTCGGCCCAAGTAGCGAGATGGGTACGTTTTGCGGCTAACGTCCTGAGTGGAGTCCCGTCAATCATTGCTGGAGTATTTGCCTATGGCGTTGTAGTTTTGACACTGGTAAAGTTAAACTTAGGATCATACTCTGCTCTAGGTGGAGGGTTTGCACTGGCAATTTTGATGTTGCCAATTATTGTCCGAACCACTGATGAAGCCTTGCAGTTAGTATCGCAAGATTTGCGACAAGCATCTGTAGGGTTAGGAGCAACTAACTTTCAAACAGTAACACAAGTAGTGTTGCCAGCAGCCTTACCTGCAATTGTAACTGGGGCAACGTTAGCGATCGCCAGAGCATCTGGAGAAACCGCACCTTTACTATTTACCGCCCTGTTTTCCAATTTTTGGCCTGGTAGCTTATTTGAACCCACAGCTTCCCTTGCTGTTTTAGTTTATAAATATGCTATTTCTCCGTTTAAAAATTGGCAATCACTAGCTTGGGCAGCATCTTTGATTTTGGTATTGATGGTTTTAATCACAAGTATCATCGCTCGCTGGGCAACTCGCAAGAAAGTTTAGTCAAATACTACATAATAGCGGATTTGTATCGCTAAAACTAATACTACATTTAATTTATGGCTAACAACATTAGCACAGTCAACGATACTCAAACCGTTTTACGCACCGAAAACCTCAACGTTTACTACGGCAAATTTTTAGCATTGAAAGATATCTGGCTAGATATTCCAAAAAATCAGGTTACAGCTTTCATCGGGCCTTCTGGTTGTGGTAAAAGTACGTTGTTGCGATGCTATAACCGCCTCAATGACCTGATTGAGTCATTTAGGGCAGATGGTAAAATACTTTTTTACGATAAAAACTTGTATGCATCCGACATTGATCCTGTAGAGGTGCGTCGTCGGATTGGAATGGTGTTTCAAAGACCAAACCCGTTTCCAAAATCAATTTATGACAATATTGCTTTTGGAGCCAAAATCAATGGCTACAAAGGTGATATGGATGAATTAGTAGAACGAAGTTTGCGACAAGCAGCTTTGTGGGATGAAGTAAAAGATAAACTGCGACAAAGTGGTTCGTCTTTATCTGGTGGACAACAACAGAGGTTATGTATTGCTCGTGCGATCGCAGTTCAACCTGAAATTATATTAATGGATGAACCTTGTTCTGCCCTAGATCCTATTTCTACGTTGCGGGTTGAAGAACTAATTCACCAACTTAAAGAGCAATACACCATCGTTATCGTTACCCATAATATGCAGCAAGCAGCGCGGGTTTCTGATAAGACAGCGTTTTTTAATGTTAAAACTACAGAAAGCGGAGGTCGTAACGGCTATATGGTAGAGTACGACGCCACAGAACTAATTTTCAACAATCCTCAGCAGCAAGATACCAGAGATTACGTTAGCGGCAGATTTGGATAAATAGGTCAACCGCCTCACCCACAAGGGGATGGGGCTTGTAACTAACCGACAGAATCGGCTGAAACATACGGCATATTGACTGATGCCTGCTCCTGTGTCCCTAACTGGGTAGAGGAGAGAATATAGTCGTCCCGAACATTCTTGGCAGCATTGAGATCCGCGTGTGTCCGATGTCCACAATTTTTGCAATGAAATCTGGACTTGTGCCGATTTGTTCTTCGGATGTGCTTACAAATATTGCATTTTTGGGAGGTATAACGAGGATCTTGGTGTACTACTCGTTTTCCCAACGCTTCTGCCTTGTAAGCCAAGAACTGCTCTTGCTGATAGAACGCCCAACTACCCAACCATTTATTCATTTTCTTGCCGCGTCGCTGAGTGCGAATACTGGACAAGTCCTCTAGTACAAAAACCGCAATTAAGGGTTGGTTGACTAACTTTTTACTTACACAATGGTTCGTATCCCGCATGAACCGCTTCTCGCGTCCAGACATCGCCTTTAAACGACGTTTGGCACTGCGAGTGCCTTTTTGCTGGAGTTTACGACGATTATGTAAATAACGTCTTTGTACTTCCCTGATTTTAGAAGAACTGAAAAATTGACCATCATTGGTAACAGCTTGATGATACAAGCCTCGGTCAATTCCTTGAATTTGTCCTTCTATCTGTTGCGGGTCTTCTGTCTCAAAAACCAATCTCACCCAGAATTGCTTGGTGTTGTTAGTACAGGTAACAGTTGCACCGCAAAATTCCCAAGTTTCAAACACTTCTTGAAAATATTCAGGAACATCAAGAATTAAAGTGACTCGTTTCCCAATGCACGAGAGGGTTAATTGCTTTCCTCTTAGCGTCATTGTGCGTTTATCGTACCTTAATCCCGATGTTGGTTTTTTCTTGGGAATGCTCTTGAATTTTGTAGCTTTGATAGCTTCAAGTGCGTTATCTCTGATTGTTTGCAATAGCGCAGAAGGCACACACGGATACTGAACTCTTAACAAGTGATACAGTTCCTTGTGTGCCTTATTTTTGTTGTAACTACTCTTAGCAATAGCCCAGTCAACGTGTGCGTTAAATATCTCTGCACACTGGTTCATCAAAGGTAAAAATTTATCCGATGGTAAATCAACTGGGATACTAACAGTACGTTTCATGTAGATTCTACTGGCTTGTAGTAAGCAATAATCACAGCTTCGTCAAAAGAGGCAGGGGGGCGGGGAGCACTTAGCAGGGGAGAGGTAGTAACGGATCTTGTACTCCCACCAATCGAGAACGCCCGCTTTTGGGCGGGGCTTGATACCCATGTTCCGCTCCGCTTCACGGCTTCGGGACAGGGATTGCTCCCCCTGCTCCCTGCAAGAACTGCCCCTTTGCCTCTTCGGTAACGCCTACTGCTATTTGCTGTAGAATTTTCATGTTGACCTACTGATATTAGGTTGACCAAGCCCCTGGATGGTTACGACATCGCAGGGGCATTTTTGTGTAAAATTACTATATCACAATTTTTATATGTTTTGTTGATATACACAAAATATGGAAATTTTATCAAGTTCACACGCTAAACACTGCCTGGGATATCACATTATCTTTTGCCCCAAGTACCGTCATCAAGTCCTTAAAGATGCAGTAGAAATAGAGTTAAAACGTATCCTTGGCGAAATCTGTAAAACCTATGGATGGATACTTCACGCGCTAGAAATAATGCCCGACCACGTTCATGTATTTGTACAGGCAGATCACACAACTGCACCAGTAGAAATTGCCAAAACTATGAAATCAATTTCTGCTGTGCATATATTTAATACATTCAAAGACCTTAAAAAACGTCGCTTTTGGGGTTCAGGAATGTGGAGTGATGGCACGTTTTACTCATCTGTTGGTGGAGTCTCAGAAGAAGCAGTGAAGCGATACATCGAAACTCAGAAACAGAGAGGTGACTTGCTTTCCCGAAGGGAGAGTGTTAATTGAAGGGGCATCGAACCCCTTCAATTAACCGCGCTTGCATCCCCACCCACAAGGGGATGGGGTTTTACGCGCGATCAATAAATATTAGAGATTGTTGATTTTAGAACAATGAGGGATACTCGAAAATTAACGCTGGGCGATATTCCTCTAGTTTTTTATTTGTTTGCCAAGGTTAGCGACGCCGAATAGCCCGCCGCAGGCATTGCTTGATTAAGAAAGGCAATAATTAAGCTATTTAACCCAAGATTTGCATTAATTTAGTGGTGTACTACACCCACTTCAAAATAGCAATTATAGTACAGTGTTTAGTTAAAATCGTAGGTGTATTTACACCGTGCAGCACTAGTGAATTTAGTACTTTTTCAAAGCGGGCGGCGGGAATCGAACCCGCATTAATAGCTTGGAAGGCTATAGTTTTACCACTAAACTACGCCCGCAAATTTCCAACTAGCTAAGTATAACATAGGCTTTGGAAAAATTCAAGCATCTAGTTGGAATTGGCAGGTTGGATTTTAAACCTTACAAGTAGGTTGCTTGCTTGTTTTTTTGTTTGATCAGCGAGTTCGTAGGCAGGGTTAAATTTATTTTTTTGACAAACTTCCTCAAAGGCGAATTGCTCATATATGCCCCTTTCGCCAGGTGATATATTCTGATCAGGCAATAATACAGCCTTTGAACATACGCCATTTGCCTCAATGATTAAGCTAAATAAAAAATTCCCCGTCTTCAGTCCGAGGTCTGGTTGGATTGCAATTGTAGAATCTTGTTTTGTACTTTGTGCAAGTTCAGGTAGTTTGATGTCCTTCGGTAAATCAGTTCTCATTAAGATCGTCTGTTGAGATGGAGTTAAAGGAATCCAGCTAACTATTACTCCTCCTGCTGTGTGAGTTTTGGCAATAGTTCCATCATTTTCAGTTCGTGGAGCTTGTCCTGTTTGAGTGCGTGGTTCCTGTAGGGGTGAACCATTTTGTTGAGCAAGTTCTTGTTGACGCTGTTGAGCAAGTTCTTGTTGACGTTGTTGAGCAAGTTCTTGTTGACGCTGTTGAGCAAGTTCTTGTTGACGTTGTTGAGCAAGTTCTTGTTGACGTTGTTGAGCGAGTTCTTGTTGACGTTGACGTTGTTGAGCGAGTTCTTGCTGACGTTGACGTTGTTGAGCAAGTTCTTGTTGACGTTGTTGAGCGATCGCATTTTTATGATTTGTCAATGCGATTGCACTTCTATCTTGACCGTTAGGGGTAGGTTTTGCTGTTAACTTATCTTTTGGAACTACTTGCTTTGGTAACTTTACTGGTTGTAGCTTTTGAATTCTGGATGATTCCTTGGGCGAGACTGGTTTTGGTTCAGACGCAACTTTTCTTGTTCTTGGTTTTGGCTCAGAAGAAATCTCCACAATTTCAATTGGAATAGTGGCTTGATTTGGCTGGTGCCACAAACGGCTAAACTGAGATGAGCGCATCAGCCAGAACGCCAGCAAGTGCAGAGAGACTGAACCTATAATGACAGAAATCCACAAAGCTGGTGGATCGGTGTGTCGCCTCCAGACTTTGCTTGGAATTGGAGTTTTGTCTGCAACTGATAGTGGCATATTATATTGTATAAACTGGATATGATTAGGCAGTATTACTCATTGCTAATGCTTTAAAATACCAGTCTAAATTTTAGCGATTAACCATTACTTCTGGTATAACAGCAAAAGTCAAAACTGTTTCATCTACTCCTTTAAGTTCTAGCGGACTACCTTTAGTAATTTCTTCTTCCTGCAAATAATCTGCCACGGCAGCAGAAACTAGGATCGTACCGGGAACAGCAGCAGCTTGTAACCTTGCAGCAATATTCACACTTGGGCCAATGGCAGTATAATCAGCCCGTTCAGCACTACCAAACATCCCCACAACAGCAGTACCTTGGTGGATACCGCACCGAAACTGGACGCTAGTAAGTCTGTCACCATCGAATACACCTTGATTTCGCCAGCGCTGGTTCAACTCAGCCAGTGAGCGGTGCATTGCTCTTGCTGTATTGATGGCACGACGCACTTGTTCATTAGGGGTTAGCTCTTCCGGCGCTCCATATAAAGCTAAAATAGCATCTCCCATAAATTTATCTACAGTGCCGCCATTGCCAAATACAACCTTGGTCATAGCTTCTAAATATTCATTTAGCAATTCCGCGACTCGTCGGGATCTGAGAGTATTTGATAGCTGTGTAAAACCCACGATATCACTAAACAAAACTGTAATTAAGCGTGGTTCTGGGCGCAAATCTAACGTTAAATCTCCGGTTGCGGCTTTTTGTACCAATACAGCCGGTAAAAAGCGCTTTAGCACCGATTCTGTTAGATAAGTATTTAACTCCACGATTCGCCGTTCATTTTCCTTCAATGCCAAAAGATTCCGAACTTCCGCCAAAAGTTCCCGATCATTAAATGGTTTTGCTAAATAAGCATCTGCACCATTTTCTGTACCTTCGATGCGGGTTTCCTCATCAGCTTTTGCTGTCAGCAGAATGATTGGTATTCCTTTCAACTTCTCCTCTTGGCGGATCATCTGAATCATTTCAAGTCCGCTCACCAAGGGCATCATTAAGTCAGTCACAATCAAGCTGGGTATAATTTCCTGAGCTAGACGGTGCCCTTCAGAACCGTTACGAGCTGTCTGCACATGATAGCCATTACGGCGGAAAATCTCAGATACATAAGTTCGTAAATCCGGGTTATCATCTACAACTAAAATTGAGTGCTGAGTCTTAAGTGCTGACTCTTGAGTATCAATACTGGGGGAAAGGTTTATTGTAATATTTTCAATATCGTCTGTTGTTGATACCAGTTCTAAATCAGCCAATTCTACACTAGCGCGGCTTGTATTCAGTTCGGTAGGCGTTTCTAGTACTTGCTGTGTGGGTAAATGAGCATTTCCAGTCATAAGCCATAAACTAAAGGTAGTGCCTTGGCCATAAACTGATTCCACAGTGACTTGACCACCATGTAATTCGACCAATTCTTTAACTAAAGCTAAACCCAAACCACTACCTTCATAGGAGCGGTTTGCTGAACCTTCAGCTTGGCGGAAGCGCTCAAATAGGTGGGGAATTTGTTCTTTAACAATGCCAATTCCAGTATCTTGTACTTGCAATATGCAGCGATCGCGCTCAGATTTTAGTCTGACATTGATCGTCCCACCTTCGGGAGTAAACTTCATGGCATTTGACAGGAGGTTATAAACCACCTTGTCAAATTTTTCCATGTCCAAGTACACCGGGGAACATTCATCTAACTGGGTGACGAGATGCAATCTCTTTTTCTCGCAGTAGGGACGAAAAGATTCCACAATTTGGGTGACAAATTCTGCTAAATCGCAGGGATGGAAGCTAGGCTGCATTCTCCCTGCATTCAGGCGTTGTAAATCTAGGAGTTGATTTACCAGTCGCAGCAGACGGCGGGAGTTACGCAGGGCGATCGCACTTTGAGAGTAAGATAATCCTTCACCAGCCGCCACCGCCGATTCTAAAGGCCCTTGAATCAGGGTGATAGGTGTACGAAACTCATGGGAAATATTTTGGAAAAATTCGGTTTTTTGTTTATCTAATTCCAGTAAGCGTTCAGCTTGTTGGCGAGTTTTTTGATATAGGTATGACTGTTGCACAGCGATCGCTGCTTGAGCTGCTACTGCTTTAGCTAAATCAATATCAGATGATAGCCATTGGCGTACTTTTTTACCTTCATGCAACGTAATACTACCGATGCATTTGCCATCAGCCAATAATGGTACAAACATTAGCGATCGCGCTGGCATGTTTAACGGCAAATCAAAACCCTGCACATCTGAAGGAGAATGGCTTACATTACCAATTACCACAGGTTCATGAGTCTGTAGCATTTGTTGGAGGATTGGATTCTCCTGTATAGATGCTTGAGAATAAGGTAATCTCGGAGGTAATAGATGATTCTTGCTACTTGAATTATTGTCTGGGGCTGGCAATGCCTGGGTTGGGCTGTCCCTACGCAAATTGTCCGTATGTTGAAAACTGTCATACAAGCCCACACACTGGACAAACTCATCTTCCTCTGTCCACAAAGACAGGACGCAGCCATCGACTTGTAAAGCTTGTCCCAATTGCTGGGTAATCGCCGCAAAAATATCTTGGGGGTCTAAGCTAGAGCGAATCGCGCTAGTAATTGTATTAATTAAAGCTTCTCTCTTGGCAAGGGCACGGACTTGCTCATAAGCATAAGCTTGAGACAAAGCTAAAGCTGCCTGATCCGCCACCATCAACACTAGCTGCACCTCATCCTCCTCCCAAATGCGAGGCACAGAACACTGATGCAGTGCCAGCACTGCCATCAGTTCTTGTTGGCAGATTAATGGCACAACTAAACTAGAGCAAATGTTAGCGGCAGTAAAAGCTTCCTCACGTTGGCGTAGTTCGGGAGTATTACCATGAATTCGCTCATCATCAGTTACATCGTGAATCACTTGGACTTCACGAGTTTCCCACACCGTTTGAGCCAAAAGAGGTAGAGGGGCAGAGGTTGACAAGGGCACAGCAGAAGAATTATTTGCCTGCACCCCTGCTTCTTCAGAAAGAGGCTTCTGATAAATAAATCCTTTATCCGCTAACTGCTCATCTTGAAAGGGACGCAACAGGCAAACATCCACCTCCAACATGTGACCCACTGTATCTACAATTGCCTGCAAAATTTGGCGATAGTCTAAAGCACTGCGAATTGTATTTGTGACAGTATTCAGCAGCGATTCTTGCCGAAGTGTGCGGGTAAGCTCGCGGGTGCGGGCTTTAAGAACATTGTGAGTATCCAAAGCTTGGCGTACCACTGCTTTGAGTTCCTCGGCTTCCCACGGTTTCGTAACGTATTTAAATACCTTACCAGCGTTGATAGCTTCCACCAAGTCTTCGACATCGGTGTAGCCAGTTAAAATAATCCGGATAATATCTGGATATTGAGTTGCTGTCAGGCTCAAAAATTCTGTACCGCTCATCATCGGCATCCGCTGATCGGAGATGATCACTGAGACCTCTCCCTCTTGAGCCAGCAGATCGAGTGCCGCAGGGCCAGAGTTTGCCCTTAGCACCTTATAGTCGCGATAGAAAGTGCGGTAAAGCAAGTCAAGGTTGTCTGGTTCATCATCGACAACCAAAATTTTAGGCTTACTGTTTGCTTGGGATTTCATGCACCGCTTTCCTGCTGCAACGGCAGTCGGATAAAGAATAATCTGATCAGGTAAGAATTTTTCTGAGTCAGGTAAGAGCAGAGCATTTTGACCAATAAGGCTTTTTGGCTACATGACTGCTGAGTATAGAAGCGTTTACGCACAGTAATTCGTCTCAATGGCTTATGCCTATTACCGATTGCGTTGGTGCAGTGTAATTGTTTTCATAATCAGTTTTAGAGTTACAGAGTCGCGGCTTGCTTGCCAAATGTTCCTTCACCTCCTGTGAGTAATGTCTGATACTACATACAGCGCTCATAGCTAGCTGACAAATCCAGATGAAGCTGCATATTAAGTTTTCCCTTTGCAGCAGTTTTACTAACACTTGCAGGTAAATTTTATTTATGGTAGTCATGGTAGAGTCAAAAATATTAAAACATAAAGATTTAAAGTCAAAGTATACTATTAGACAAATACCTCCTTCTAATTTAGCAATCAGAACTATCATTAAGACAAGGTAGGGTTAAGAAGTTAGGGATCTTGGATCTTGGAGATTCTTCCCGTATACCTGCACAGACTGTTACTATGACCTATTACCGCAAAGCAGAAGTCAAAAGAAGCCAGTACACCCTTGCGGCTCTGCCTACTTCCCTGTGGGGAAGCAAGCTACATGCAGCGTCTCGTTGGCGTAGCCTCTCGAAGAGAAGAGAAGAGAAGCAACTGGCTCTCAGAAGTGAAAGGTCTATAATTTTGAGCTTTTTGGCTGTAATGCAATAGTAGGTTTATTTCCGCCGACCTGTACTAGTAGTAAAGTCCTGTTAGTGTAGCGGCAATTGCCTAAGCGAGTTCAGTACTGTAACTAAAGGTGGTTTGCAAGCAGAATTTGTTGGCAGTATAGTTACTTAACAATTTTGTAAGTAATGTTTACGGACAGGTTATGCTATTTATCTACCCATTTACCTAAACCTGTTCGACTTTACAGATGTTTTTGTGGTAAGACTGATATCCTCCCTACCTAAAGCAAGGGATGCACTTGAACCAATTGAACTTAAGATTGTAGATTGATGAAGCTATAACTTCTAAGACTTTGACTTTTCCAAAAATACAGGCTATAAAGCCCCAAATGAAAGTGGGAAACTTTGTATGCTCCACAAGCAAAAGCGAATTAGCAATCTTAGGTTAGTTCAATATCCTGGGCAGATATAAAGTTTTTCTTCAGTTGAAATGGTATTTGAGGAGATTTGAGAAAATTTTCGTTGAACAAAATCAATACTAAACTAGCCTTGAAATATCGGTTTTTTCATCCATGCCAGCAACAGCCAATTAATCCAGCTTGCTGCCAATTTCAAATTCGTACAGCTACACCTGCTGATTTAATCAGTGTTTCTCAAATTATTGCTGAAAGCTTTCACTCCCAACAGGGTATATGGGGATGGGCATTTCCATTGCTACGTCTCGGTATTTACGAAGACTTAAGGCATCGCATGGCATCACCTTCGTCGCGTCATATTTGTTTAGTGGCCTTTGAAGCTACTACTGGTGCGGCTAATAACTTAGTGGGAAGTGTAGAACTGGGTGTACGTTACAGTGATTCGTGGAGCCAGGCTGGCACGGGTTTTCCTTACTTATCTAATTTAGCAGTTCACCCGCAATACCGTAGACACGGTGTTGCTTCAGGGTTACTAAGTAGCTGTGAAAAAGTTTCTCGTGACTGGGGATTTCAAGACTTATACCTCCACGTTTTAGAAAATAACCATCAAGCAAGGCAACTTTATTTCAAGTTGGGATATCGGGTGCATAAAGTTGAATCGAATTGGAATAAATTTTTCCTAAGACGCTCAAGCCAAATGTTATTGCACAAGCATCTGAGTACTGAATGTACTATTTGAATTTTATTTTGGCAGATAATAATTAAGTTTTGGTGTTGTAATTACTTTTGGGAAATTTCTCATCAATATAGACAATCAAAGCACAAACTAACTTAATTAAAACTAAGCTAGTATTAGTTATGGGACTAATATTTTATTTTTGAAATATATGCAGGGTGTGCCAGACGAAAGTATAGCACTGTCCAAAGGCTTTGTTACGGACTGCTTTCTAGGGCACCCTACATATAGATTTTTGAAAAAATTATTGAACCACTATCTCTACGAGAGGCTTCTGCCAATGCGTAGCGTCTCGTAGAGAAGAAAAGAAGCAAAAAAGCTTACGAATCATTTATGACTGCTATATAGCTTTAAATAATTATTTTAAGAATATTTTGTTTAGACTTTTTACAGAGCTTATTATTCGTCATATTAATAAATATATAACTTTGGAAAACTTATCTTAAATGATTAACTTATTAAAGTTTGTCTTTTTTGTTTGCTATTAAACGACAAGTATTTTAGAATATTTTATATAGACAAATATATTAATTATAATGAAAATAGCTGTAGAATTGCCCTGAGAAAACTAGTATTAGCTCATAATAACTTTTTAATTAAGATATTCATCTTTATAAAAACTTTAAGAAAAGCCTCTCTTAATTGGAAGACAAATCTAGTTATATCTCATAAAATATGATCACTCAATTACAATGCCTATTTATTACTATCTTAGTAAAATTGGCTAAAACACTCTTGATAATATAAAGAATTCAAAAATCTGATTTGACATAACAGCTAATTTTGTTTTGAAGTGCATACTACTACCAAATTCGTTGAAAGTTTAAAAAACATGGATAGCGAACAGCATCGACGCTATCAGACCTCTATGGTATCAACTTATTACCCTGAAGCTAGTTTCCTTGACTCTCTTGTGATGCCAGATGGAACTGAGCAATCGCCAGGCTCGGATATCCTTACACGTTTACACAGTGGGGAAGTTTTCATCGTCAATAGCCGTAGACGAAATGGATTAATCCTTTTTAAACGCTATCATGCGGAGTTTGCTGGACCTGGGGCTGCTGTAGGTGGGGATTACGATTGTGATTGCCAAAGGGCACTGCCCATAGGGAATCTGTCTTTATTAACTCCCGAATCTAATGAAGAACGCCAGAAAGCTTACTTGATTAGACGACAGTGGATTCGATTGATCAAACAAATTACAGAAAACCCAGTGCCTGGGCAGCGAGTTCAGAAAATTCTCGATCAATTTGAACAATACTTTCCACCAGATATAGTGGCTCTTCTGCCGGATGTTGCTTTTGCTCTTTTAGTTGGTGTGCTGCCACAAACAGTGGGAATAGTACGCCGTTTGGGCAGTGAGGTGAACAGCCGATTTAATTACTGAGTGAATTACTAAAATTCCAAATTTGCTAAAACAGCTTGTACTCGATTAATGGTACGGGCATTTTCCTCAATTGTCCCTACAGTAATTCGCAATCCGCCGCTAATGTGTCGCACAACAGTGCCAAGTGTTCTAAGTTTCTGGTGGAGAGTTTTTAACGCAGCATCTTGGGAATTAAAGCTATTTGGTTTAAGACGTAGGTAAATAAAGTTAGCAGCGCTTGGGGTAATTTGTAGTTCTGGTTGCTGGGATAAAATTTTGATTAGTTTAGCTCGTTCACTCAAGGTTTGGGGAATTGACTCTAGCAAGAGTGTACGGTTTTGTAAAGCAACTAATGCTGCTGCTATGGAAAAGCTAGGGAGATTGTAAGGTAGGCGAACTTTTTCTAAGATGGCGATCGCTTCGGGATGAGCGACGCAATAGCCAACACGGAGAGCTGCCAACCGGAAGGCTTTAGAAAAAGTACGTAATATTACCCAATTAGGACGCTGTGCTAATTCACCTACTAGGGTAGTTTGACTGAATTCAAAGTAAGCTTCATCAATTACTACTAAAATATGCTCACTCAAACTTCTTAACCATGCCAACTCTGCCGCAGTTAAGCTATTTGCTGTCGGCGAATTGGGATGCACTACAAAAACTACGCGAATCGGGGGATTTTGAGTTTGTTTGATCGCAGCCTGTGCAGCTTTTAAATCAATTTCAAAATTTGTTTCATTTCTACCCACCGCGACTACAGGAATACTTAAAGTTTGTGCCAAAATTCCGTACATCGAGAAAGTGGGATTGGCAACTAGAATTGAACCTTCTCCTCCCAGACAGGTGGCGATTAATAAAGAACGGATTAGTTCATCAGAACCATTTCCCACAGAAATATTAGCAGCAGTATATAGCGAGATAGCGGCTGATTCATTGACGTATTGGGCGATCGCATCTTTAAGTGTCTCATGTCCGCCATCAGGATAACGATTTGTTTCAATTACTTGCTGATATGTCCAGGCTAGCTTTTCTTTTAACTCAAGTGGTAAATCATAAGGGCTTTCATTTGTATCTAGCCGATCAAATTGCCCGGCGACAGATTCGGCTGTATCGCTGCTGGGGTGAGGTTTGTACGCGGTAAATTTGGCTAAATCTGACCGGATAAAGGGAAGCATAATTTTAGGAATTAGTCATTGGTCATTAGTCATTAGTCATTAGTAACTAAAGAAAGGACAAATGACTAAGGACATTATTTATGTAAGAGTCTAATATTTTACAGCTTCAAGGTAATTGGCAAAAGAGGCGAATTGCCTGCCAAATTTCTTCCATAACATTACCCAAGGCGTGATCGCTGTCGAGTTCGACTAACTCCACCCAAGGACGCGATACCTGCGGTGGGCTTCGCCAACGCCCAAAGTTACGACTGGCTTCGATGGGGATGACTTCATCGTTTTTTCCATGCAAAATCAGGGTGGGGATAGGACGTTGCAAAAACTTTTCTTGGTATTGGGCAGCATCTGTAACAAAATCGTAACTTAAGGGAAGCTTTCGCTGCTCCCCATAGTGGTAGACCATGATATATTTTTCTTGCTGCCAACGTTGTAGTTCTTCATCGCCTAGCTTGGGTAACCAATGGGATAAAAACTCAAAAGCTGGTGCTAATAGCACAAGACGTTGTACTTGTAAATATTGCTGTCCTAAGTGGGCAGTGGTCAAGCCGCCTAAACTTGAGCCAATGAGGGTTACTGGCGTAGAATTATTACTGAATTCTGCGGCAACTTGAGTAATCTGACGAGTGATTGTCAAGTGCGAAAAATCGCCAGCATTTAGATCGGGAATTTTTAGCTTTGTATGAATTTGGGCAAAGCGATCGCCTATGTCCCGTGCTTTGGCCGAATTAGGACTGGAAGCAAAACCGTGCAGGTAAATATACTGGGTAGACATTAAAGTTTTTCCGTTAGGTCGTTCTTAGTCATTTGTCATTTGTGATTCCAAAGGACAAATGACAAATGACAAATGACCTAGTTATCGCATTGTGACAAATTCTTCCGCTACTGAGGGATGGATACCAACGGTGGCGTCAAAGTCTTTTTTAGTTGCGCCCATCTTCACAGCGATC
This sequence comes from Nostoc commune NIES-4072, assembly GCF_003113895.1. Taxonomy (NCBI): domain Bacteria; kingdom Bacillati; phylum Cyanobacteriota; class Cyanophyceae; order Nostocales; family Nostocaceae; genus Nostoc; species Nostoc commune. The sequence goes on from NZ_BDUD01000001.1 coordinate 1,430,413, forward strand.
GCTACACCTTGAATGATCTCAGCAGCATGTTCACCCACCATGTGAGCGCCTAGCACTTTGTCAGTGTTGCTATCAACTACCAACTTCATCATTGTTTTTTCTTGCTTACCAGTCAAACTATAGTACATGGGGCGAAAGCGAGTGTGAAAAATTTTGACAGCATCGCCGAGTTTTTCCCGTGCTTCGGCTTCAGTCCAACCGACTGTAGCGGCTTCTGGGGTAGAAAATATGGCTGTAGGAACAGTTTCGTGACTGAATTCGCGGCGGTTATTACCGAATTCACTATCTGCAAAGGCGCGACCTTCACCAATGGCTACGGGAGTTAAATTGATTCGGTCTGTGACATCGCCAACGGCAAAGATATTTGGTTGATTAGTTTGACTGTATTCATTGACTGCGATCGCATTTGTGGTACTGTACCCTGGCCCTTCTATAGAACTATCAACAACATCAACCCCAGCGTTTTCTAAACCTAGTCCATCTACATTGGGAGTTCGACCAGTTGCTACTAAAAACACGTCGGCAATAACTGGTTCTTGGTCTTTCCCTGATAAAGTCAGTTTAAAACCTTCCGGCACGCGTTCAACTGTTTTTACCACATTATTCTTAATCAGCCGAATTCCGTGGTTCGTCATCCCCTCTTCAATTTCTGTACGGATGTCCTCATCAAACCCCTTTAAAATCTTTTCACCTCTGGTAATTTGTGTAACCTCAGAACCCAAACCACGCATGATACAGGCAAATTCTGTGCCAATATAACCAGCGCCAAGAATGACGATGTGTTTTGGTTGTTCTTTTAGATGAAAGATTTCGTTGGAGGTAATGCCATATTCCATCCCTGGTAAATCTGGCTTGATGGGACGTCCACCAACAGCAATTAAAATTTTATCTGCTGTAACTTTGCGTCCATCAACTTCTACCGTGTGGGGGTCTACCAATGCGGCGCGACCAGAAATTAGTTCCACTCCCGCTTTTTCTAAAAAGCTGATATGTAGTTGCGACAGTCGCCGAACTTCCTTATCTATAGATGTAATGAAATGTTCCCAGTCTAACTCGGCATTACCTACTTTCCAGCCATAACCTGAAGCTTCACTGAATAGTGCGGGAAAGTGAGAGCCATAGACCATGAATTTTTTGGGAACGCAACCGCGAATCACACAAGTGCCACCAACTAAATCATATTCAGCGATCGCTACTTTAGCCCCATAGCTAGCCGCCCGTTTGGAAGCCGCCAAACCTCCAGAACCCGCACCAATTACAAACAGGTCGTAATCAAAAGTCATAAATTTATGTTCTCTTTAGCAATAAATCAGTTCTTGGGAACTTACACAGAAAACGTCATTGAACTATACAAGGATATCGGTTAACCCTGTGTAAGTCCTGTCCTTGATTTAATCTAGCGTTAGCAGATGTTCTCTCGTCGTAGGGAATATCACTTTTTGCTTTGGTTGCTGTAGAGGCAGTAACTAAAATTGTTTGTCATAGTTCTGTCTCTGGTTTTGGGCATAAGTCTGTGCTACTGCCTTGAAGCAGCTAAATCCCACAATACTTAGGCGAAATTAAAATTATGACAAAACCAACTACGTTCGGCATTCGCAGAGCATTTTGTACTCCCATTAGCAGTTTTATGTGCTTGGAAGCTGAGTTGGTGGGGTTACGGGTGTTGGCTCAGTTGGGGTTACGGGTGTTGGAGGAGTTGGAGTTACAGGTGTTGGCTCAGTTGGGGTTACGGGTGTTGGAGGAGTTGGAGTTACAGGTGTTGGCTCAGTTGGAGTTACGGGTGTTGGAGGAGTTGGAGTTACAGGTGTTGGCTCAGTTGGAGTTACAGGTGTTGGAGGAGTTGGAGTTACAGGTGTTGGCTCAGTTGGAGTTACAGGTGTTGGAGGAGTTGGAGTTAGGGATGTTGGAGGAGTTGGAGTTAGGGATGTTGGAGGAGTTGGGGTTACGGATGTTGTTTCAGTTGAGGTGTTGGGTGATTTCTCAGTTGAGGTTATGGGTGTTGTCTCAGTTGGACTATTAGGACGAGGTAGCTGCATTTCAATTACTCCCTCGCCTTTTATCGGTGGCTGTGCTTTTAAGGCCGCAGTAGTTTCGGCTTGAACACTGGTGATTGCTGGATCATGATGTGTAGGCACAGGACTTTGCCTGTTCAAATCAAGTTCCCGAACCAGTTCGCTATTTTCATAAAAATTTCTCAGATCAAAATCATATAAGTTCTGAAATTCCCCTTTAATTAGAATTATCATCTGCCCTGCTTTCAGCACCTTAGTTTCACCTTCCTTATTAGAAACTTCAATGCCGCTATTTGTCAGCGCACCCACAATTGTGGTGTCTGTTTGTTGGTCGTAGCGTACAAATAATGCTGAACCACGAATTGCTGCTGCTGCACTTGGCGTTTGTATACGTGTTTGTCCCCTTCCTGGTGGGATGAGCAGCAACACAGTTCCATTTGAAAGTTTAAAGTCACGAGTCTTCGGCAAAAATTGAAATAACGCCTGTTCTCCAACTCGTGCCAAAGAGCCATCATTGAAACGCAAATCTGCTAGGGAAGCTCGACCAGTTGACAGCCCGTCCCCAGGAATCATTGCATCTAATTTGCGTGCAGGACGTTTCTTGAGTTTATCTTTGGGTATCAGTTGGACGATGTTCTGGAGGTCTTGAATCTCTGCTCGCGTCAAAGGGGTTATGGCATTTACTTTATTTGACAAGGGCAGTACTATAACTCCCCATAAACCAATCACTAACAATGGAAATGATTTATAAAACATAGTTTGAGAACTTGGGATTTTCAACTAATACCAAAAATTTAAAGTTTAAGCTGTTGAGAATTTTTATAGCGATTTTCTTTAGTAATTTTAGCTGTACTTTAGCCTAGATTTAATAGATAAAATAGACAACAAACAAATTATGTGTTTAGCTGATATAATTTTTTTTATGAAACTGCTATTAGATACAAGAAAGCCTGTGGCAGATTTCAAGGTTAGTACTTGCTTGATATTAACAATTAACTGATGAGTACCTTACAGATAATCCATTTTAATCAGATCAGCTACAGAAACAAAAAGTTGTTAGGGATCTGTTGTGAAATGACTCACTGCCTTTATTTCACTAGATTTGAGCATAAAGTGTAACTATATTAGCTCATCTCACTTTTGCGAAAGAATCTGGGAAAAAATCCGAAAAGTAGGAATTTCAGTTTGTAGTTTCAGTATATACCGACAAAGCTAAGATAGATGCACTCAATTGTATATTCTGAGTCGGAACTTCTGATACAGCTTGTGGGTCTACATTTGCCAAACGCAATCAACGCAATCTAACAGATGCGACTCAAAAACTGGAAGAATTTGTTTTTTTGTATTTTGTTAGTTTCCAGTGGTGGAAGCTGGTGTTGCATTAGAGTAGATGCGGCAGAATCTGCAAATAGAGATATTTGGCATTCTAAAAATTTAGCAAGCAAACAGGTAAATTATCAGCCATGTCAGAATTTAGAGCAAGAGATAATTAACTTTTTGTGCAAGCAGTCCAGTGAGTCGCATTCTTCAAATTCGCAGATGCCGTTGAAAAAGAGGCAAGGAAGCAGGGAACTCCTAGTTGGGGAGATAGTAAATATGGGGATTCGACCCCATCTGTTGCGCCAGATTCCCGTAGGGTACGATAACCAGTTAATAGAAGTGAGGGATTCAGACTCATGTTCCCCCGTTCATTTCTACGACAAGAGGAAGGGGTCATTTCTCGCTGCCCCCTGCCCCCTTGCCCCTGCCTCTTCGTTAAAGCTGGCGCAGCAAACAACCGAAACTACTCAAGCCCCAGACACAGCCAATGAAGATACTCAAAAGCAAAATGACCCGCCACAGTTAGAATCGCAGCCAAGTAATTTGCCTACATCTCCTCCTGACCCAAAAGAGGAACTGTTGAATGCACCTGAGATAAATCAGTCCCAAAGGCTAGAAAGGCTAATGCAGCTGCTAAAATTGCCAAAACAGCCACCTGAATCTGATAGCGATCGCGAATTAGGGTTGCGGGTGCGGTTACGACCCCTAGAACAGCCTACTTTTCCACCAATAGAACAACCCGTAGTCAGGTTTAAACCTATAGGCTATCTACAAGGGCATGTCGCCTACTTCCAAACGAGTAATATTTTTTCTTCAGAGGATACTCCCATAGAAGATGGTTTAATTTTTTCTGGACTGACGTTAGCCTCTGCATATTTCCCTTTGGGAGCTAAGACTTTTTTAAACGGCTCAATTGATGGCAATCTCATTCGTTATATCAATCAGTCACAATACGATTACAACCAGGTAAGATTTAATCTCGGTATTTACCAGCAGCTATCGCAGCGAATGTATGGAGAAGTTAGTTGGAGCAATCAACAGTTATTTTATGCCAACAACAGCGATCGCCTGGATAGCTTCAAAGCAGGCGATCGCTTTTTAAATGAGAATTCCTTTCAAGTGTCTTTAGGACGGCGAGATCCCCTAACTTCAAAATTAATACTAAATAGCTTTTACGAATTGAGTGTAAATTTTGCTGATCCCCAAAGTCGCGATCGGATAATCAATTCCTTTTGGGTGTCTCTGAACTACTACTTGCAAAAGCCTCTCCAGGTTGGTATTGACTACCAGGTGAATTTTTCGGACTTTACACAGCGCGATCGAGAAGACCAATTTCACCGGCTGTTCGGGCAGTTAAATTACCGAATATCTGATACCAGCAATATGAGTGTGCAGGCTGGAGTCAGTTTAGGTAGTTCAACCGCCGAAAACATTGATTTTGATGGGTGGTTCTTTAGTATTAATTACAGTTTGCAATTAGGTCAGTTTTGAAATTTGTCCTTTGTCCTTTGTTATTTGTCCTTTATTTAAACTAATGACCAATGACCAATGACCAATGACTAATAACTAATCCAATCACTCCAGCTACCAGCATAAAGTTTACCCTTGCTAATGCCAGCTAATTCTAAAGAAAGTAAATTTACGCAAGCAGTAACGCCAGAACCACAATAAACCAAGATTTCCTCGGCTGTTTCTAGCTGTTCCCAGCGACGGCGTTGTTCCGGTTGAGGCAGTAGGTAGCCGGAAGAGTCTGTAACTTCTTGCCAAGGATAGTTGACTGCACCGGGAATATGCCCGGCAATTTTATCAATTGGCTCTCGTTCACCTCGATAGCGATCGCTTTCTCTTGAATCTACCAATACTACCTCATGGCTATCTTTGCGACTTTTGACCTCTGTAATATCTACCACCTTTTCTGTTTGTACTTGAGCTACAAACGTACCCATCCGGGGTTGAGGAACAACATCCGTAACAGGATAGCCAGCTTTTTGCCATCCAGCAAAGCCTCCATCCAGTACTGCTACTTGTTCATGCCCTAGATAGCGCAAAAGCCACCATAGACGAGCCGCAAAGGCAAAGCGCGAATCATCATAAGCTACAACTAAACTTTTTTGGGAATTTACCCCAATCGCTGCCAATTTGTTAGCGATATCATTGGGGTTAGGTAAAGGATGTCTCCCACCATGTTTACCCACTGGACTGGAAAGATCCTGATTCAAATCTAGATAATATGACCCATTTATATGACTTGTTTGGTACTGTTGTTGCCCTAGTTGTGGATCGGCTAGAGAAAAGCGACAATCCACAATAACGATTTGCGGATCTTCTAGATGTTCAAATAGCCAAGCTGGCGAAACAACAAATTGAGGGTTGGGCATTGGGAATGGGGCATTGGGCATGGGGAATTGGGCATTGGGCAAAACAGTTCTGAGTAAATAAGTGAGATTTTCCCCACTCAGTACGGGCTAAACCATAGCTATCCGCTAACAGCACTCAGTACTCCTGAAGGGGATTAGTGATTATTTAGTTTTATTTGTAAAATGTCAGACTTAGAAAATTTTACACCTAAGTTAACAGCAGATGGTTCTTTCACCTTTGTTTCTCAAGAGTTTGGTGAATCCTTTCACAGCCATTATGGTGCAAAGCAGGAGAGTTTTTTCAAGTTTGTGGAACCTACTCAACTGACTACAGTCGCTCAAAAACCAGTTTTGCGACTCTTGGATATTTGTTATGGTCTAGGATATAACACGGCTGCTGCTTTGCAGACAATTTGGGCAGTAAATCCTAACTGTTTTGTTGAAGTAATTGGTTTAGAACTGAATCCAGCAGTGCCACAAGCTGCGATCGCTCATCAGTTGTTCGACAATTGGAACTGTAACTATATTGAAATTTTGTCCCAGCTAGCAAATGATCATCAAGTGCAAACACCTTGTCTAAAAGCAAAGCTATTAATTGGGGATGCTAGAACTACGATAACCCTATTACGTCAGTCGGGGTTCTGGGCAGATGCAATTTTCCTTGATCCCTTTTCACCACCTCAATGTCCTCAATTATGGACTGTTGAATTTATTAAACAAGTGTCATTGTGTTTACATCAAGATGGTTTATTAGCCACCTATTCTTGTGCTGCTGCTGTACGCACAGCACTTTTGTCTGCTGGTTTGGTAATCATCTCTACCCCACCAGTGGGGAGGCGATCGCCTGGTACTGTGGCAGCCCATTCTAACAGCACTCAGCACTGGCTCAACCATAGCTATATGCTCTCACAACCTGAAAAAGAACACTTGCTAACCCGTGCTGCTATTCCCTATCGCGATCCTGAATTAAGCGATTCAACCGAAGTCATAATAATGCGGCGGCAACAAGAGCAACAAGCCTCTTCACTCGAACCTACCTCCCATTGGCGAAAAAGGTGGTTATTGGGAACACAAGGCAGAGATTTTATAGGAACTAGTTTATAGTTCGGTTGAGATGTCTAAAACGGGCGTAGCTGCGGCAATTGCAATAGAGACAAGGTATCAGCCAGGAAGGCAGATAATTCAGATGGGGATTCGACACTTCTCTTTTTTGCCAAAAATTCTGATTTATTTTCCAGATAAGCCAACAACTTTTTACAAGCTAATAGGGTTAATTATGTGGTAGCATTTAATACTACATACTATTTGACAGTAATAAAATACTGCTATAACTGAATAAGTAAAAAGCTATAGGATTACTATTTGATTTTTGAACGAAATTAAGTATTGTAGAGTGTGTTAGAACGGAGTTCGTAACGCACTATGAACACGAGTTTGATGCCGTACTCTCTGTGCTAACACATCCTACGTATATTTTCAGAAATCAAACCGGATTCCTATATATACCTAAATGATTACCATAAAGACTTAACATTCAAAACTGGGTATCTTAATATAAAACAAGCGATTAGAAGGCTTTTTAGGGCCGTTCAATGAAAAAATATCCGTGAAAAACCTGATTTAAGATTTGTGTCAATTAATCATACTGTAATTAGAAGCAAAACAAAAAAATTGACAGCAAGATACCCCTTGTTTGTAACATAAAACAGAGATGGTGCGAAAAACTTAGATCCGCAGTTTGACATAATGCATAATCCCTATTAAAACTCTGGCTCAGATATAGTTGAATATTAAATTTGTTTTTGAAATTTGACACTGTTAACTTGTGCAAAAAACTGGAGTGCCTTTGTGATTCAATGGAAATCCAACCATACAGGCTTTACAGAAGAAATTGTTAGTGGGCCAAACCCCATTAGCACAGTGAAGAGTATCGGTTCAAATCATGCCGTAGGATCACAAAATAATGTGGAGGCTTATTCTTTAGGCTTATCTCAAGAAGACCTTATGCTTAAAGATAACCAAGCAGTGTCTTCTTGGATAAAAGCTGATGTTAATTGTGGTGATAATTCATTGGTTTCTAGAACGCTACAAGCTAAAGGTTCTAAAGTGAATGGGTTTGATTTAGATCCGCCGAAAATTTTAGTAGTTGACGATCATGCCGCCAGTCGCATGACTGCTGTTGCTCTTTTGGGGATGGAAGGATACGAAGTGATTGAGGCGGATAGTGGTTCTACTGTTGTAGGATTGGTAACTCAAAAACAACCAGATTTGATTTTGCTGGATGTGATGATGCCAGGAATGGATGGATTTGAAGTGTGCCAATTACTCAAGCAGGATGAGCAGACTAGGCTAATCCCGGTAATTTTTATTACGGCTTTAAATGACAGGCGATCGCGTATTCGGGGAATTGAAGTTGGGGCAGATGATTTTCTCACCAAACCCTTTGATCGTGTGGAACTGGCGGCGCGTGTAAAGTCCTTAGTTCGGCAGAAGCGTCTGAACGAAGATTTAGAACATGCCGAACAAGTATTATTTTCTATTGCCATGTCGATTGAAAGCCGCGATCCCAATACAGGCAATCATTGTGAACGCTTGGTAAAGCTGGGACAAGCTTTTGGTGAATACCTCAATTTTTCACGTTACCAAATTCGAGATTTGATGTGGGGTGGTTATCTCCATGATATTGGTAAAGTAGGTATTCCCGATGCCGTGCTGCTGAAAAAAGGCAAACTTACCCCCGAAGATTGGCAGGTCATGCGGCAGCATGTTCTGATTGGAGAAAAAATCTGCCAGCCACTACGCAGTATGCGGGGTGTAATTCCGATTATTCGTCATCATCACGAACGCTGGGATGGCTCAGGCTACCCTGATGGTCTCAAAGAAGATGATATTCCTTACCTGGCGCAAGTATTTCAGTTAATTGATATTTTCGATGCTCTAACCAGCGAACGACCTTACAAAAAAGCTTTTAATTCAGTAGAAGCACTTTCAGTGATGCAGAAAGAAACTGATTTTGGTTGGCGTAATCCCAAACTAATGCAGCAATTTACCGAGTTTATTCTCTCCTATTATGAAAACGAGTAGGGAGTAAAAAATTTTGTAGCTGCCGCGAGCGGCGAAAATTGATATAATCCTGACTCATTGTATATTTCGGTCTTCTATGATTAGCTGGTATGATTTGAGCCAATATTTTAAAGTACCAACAGCATTAATCATAATTTCACTGATAGCTGATAGCTAATTATGGTAGTTGTAGCAATTCTAGCGGCGGGACGCGGCACACGGATGAAATCACGCTTACCCAAGGTTTTACATTCTTTGGGTGGGCGATCGCTAGTCGAAAGAGTTCTCGAAAGTGTAGAACCACTTTCGCCCTCACGGCGAATCGTGATTGTGGGATATCAATCTGAGGAAGTGCAAGCCGCCATGCATTCAATTCCCAGTTTGGAGTTTGTTGAACAGACTGTGCAACTAGGTACAGGTCATGCCATCCAGCAATTACTCCCTCACTTGGAAGACTACACTGGGGATTTGCTAGTACTTAACGGTGATTTACCGTTAATACGTAGCGAAACCCTCAAGCAGATGTTACAAACTCACACCCGAAATCAGAACGCCGCCACTATTCTGACCTCAAACCTACCCGACCCCACGGGCTACGGGCGAGTTTTTTGTAACGATGAAAATATTGTGCAGCAAATGGTCGAACACAAAGATTGTACTGCTGCTCAAAGACAAAATCACCGGATTAACGCTGGAGTTTACTGCTTCCGTTGGCCAGATTTAGCAAAGGTGCTTCCCCACCTACAAGCAAACAATGCTCAAAAAGAATACTATCTCACTGATGCTGTGACTCAAGTGGGAAAAGTTATGGCAGTGGATGTGGAAGATTACCAAGAAATTCTTGGCATTAATGATCGCTTGCAACTAGCAACAGCCTACGAGATTTTGCAAAGGCGAGTCAAGGAAAAATGGATGCTGGCGGGTGTCACTCTCATCGACCCCACCAGCATCACCATTGATGAAACTGTAGAATTACAGCCGGATGTAATTATTGAACCCCAAACTCATCTGCGGGGAAATACAGTGATTCAATCAAGTTGTCACATTGGCCCAGGAAGTTTGATTGAAAATAGCCAGTTGGCTGAAAATGTCACGGTGCAATATTCAGTGGTGACAGATAGCACTGTGCAGGCGGGAAGTCGAATTGGCCCTTATGCTCATTTGCGCGGTCAGGTAGAAGTGGGTGCTGGTTGCCGTGTAGGTAATTTTGTGGAATTGAAAAATACGCAATTAGGCGATCGCACTAATGCAGCACATTTGTCCTATATAGGTGATACGGTCGTCGGCAATCAGGTGAATATTGGTGCAGGTACAATTACTGCCAATTATGACGGCGTGAAGAAACACCGTACCAAAATAGGCGATCGGACAAAAACGGGTTCCAATAGCGTTTTAGTAGCTCCACTCACCTTGGGAGATGATGTCTACGTAGCTGCTGGTTCCACTGTTACAGAAGATGTGCCTAATGATTCTTTGGTAATTGCCCGTAGTCGTCAGGTGGTAAAACCAGCTTGGCGCAAGAAAAGCCAATAAAGCGATAATTAAATCATCAGATTAGCTGATTCAACTAAAGGTAAAAAATGAGAAAAACACAACAACTTACCGCGATTATTGAGCGCGAGGAAAAAGGCTATGTATCGCTTTGTCCAGAATTAGATATTGCTAGCCAAGGTGACACTATCGAAGAAGCACGCAGTAATTTGGTTGAGGCATTGGAATTATTTTTTGAGACAGCTGACCCCTCTGAAATCCAAGATCGGCTAATTACAGAAGTCTTTATTACACGCTTAGAGGTAAGTGTTGGGTAAGCTGCGCGTTCTTTCGGGTGGGGAAGTGTGTCCAATTTTAGAGATGCATGGCTTTGTGCAAGTACGCCAGCATGGTAGCCATATTATGATGCAACAGCGAACAGAAGACTCAACTTAGGACTTACGCAAAAAGTACTAAAAAGCTTAATTTATCGAACCGCCAAGACGCCAAGAACGCCAAGAATCGTAGAGTTTGCGTAAGTCCTAAACTGTAACCGTTCCTGTTCCTAATTATGACGAGCTTCGTGTCGGTACTTTACGATCTATTATTCGCCAGTCAGGATTGCCACGCGCTCTTTTTGAAGTGAATTAGCAGAAGGTGCAGTTAAGCAATCTCATGGTTAATGAGGTTCCTAATGCACCCTTGTATCTTAGTTATTTCACCGCTCAAGTACAATCAAATGGTTTGTATGGTTTTAGCTTGTCCCATTTGAGTCATCAGAGCAAGACAAACCCAATTTAGTATGGAAGAACTGCTAGAACTTAGGCAATTTCTAGAACAAGGCAAAATCCATGAGGCGTTGCTGTTGGTGGATGAGTTAGAAGAAATGAGCCTTGGTGACAAAATCAATAAAATTGATAGTTATGGTGTAATTCTGCTCATCCATTTAATTAAACAAAAGACCGAAAAACGTTCTACTCGCTCTTGGGATGTTTCAATAGAAAATACAGTCCGTGAAATAAATAAAATAAACAAGCGCCGCAAATTCGGTGGTTATTACTTGAATCAGGCAGAATTAATCGATATTCTGCAACAAGCATATCAAGTGGCACTAAAAAGAGCGGCGCTAGAAGCTTTTGAGGGGCGTTATGAAGCCGAAGAATTGGCTGCAATGGTTGACCAGGAAGAAATCTTAACTCAGGCGCTAGAATTTATTCAACAATAGCCAATCAATTCACTATCATTCCATTCCAAAGTGTCACCAATTTTTTCGCCGTCATGGTAGGCGGCGAGTAAAATTTCGCTAGTTTTACCCCAAGCGATCGCTCCACTAGCATCTAAGGCGATCGCTCCCAAATCCCGTTTGTTCTGGTGCGCTTCTCCAAAGGATCGCTGCATCGCCTCCTTCAAGGACATCCCATCAGTGACACGTACTACAATTCGGGGAGCTAGACACTCATCAATGATATCTTCGCCAATGCCAGTACAGCTAACACCCGCATTACTAGTAGCATAATTACCGGCTGGCATCGCAGAATCACTTACCCTGCCAATCCGCTCAAAGCCCTTACCACCAGTAGAAGTGCCAGCAGCTAGCCTACCAGATGCATCTAAAGCTACCACACCGATGGTTCCGCGTCCGGCATTGCTGGTTTCTAACAGTTCGGGTTCTGCTACCACGCCAGCCATTGCGCTTTTAAAATTATCCTGGCGCTCTTGTATCCATTCTTGTAACCGCAAATCAGTTAAAGCGTTATAGCTGGGAAGTTGCATTTCCCGCGCCAACTCAGCCGAACCGAAATCTGATAGCACTCGGTCTGGCGAGTTTTGTAAAAATTGTGCTAACTCAATGGGATTTTTCACCCGTGAAATATTAATTACACCACTAAACCGCCCTAATGCGCCATCCATCAGGGAAGCACTCATGCGGATTTGCCCATCAGATTGGAGTACTGAACCAGTACCAGCATTAAAGCGGGGATTATCTTCGAGCATGTGGCAACCATGCACCACCGCCTCTGAGGCAGTTGCTCCGCATAATAGTAGAGAATAGACTTCTTCTATCACTGTATGGAGCGATCGGCGCACCGCCTCCAATCCGCCTTTACCGTGGAGAGAACTACCAGCCCCCCCATGAATAATTAATTTAGGTTGCACCTGTGACTCCATTAATCTCTTGCGCTATTTGCGTCTGTGTTGCGGTTAGTTTCATTTTGAGCTTCAGAACGGCGACGGCGACAACGTTCTGAGCAGTATTTCACATCGTCCCAACAATCTTGCCACTTTTTACGCCATGTAAAAGGACGTTGACATACCGGACAGATTTTTGTAGGTAGGTCAGATTTAGAACGAACACGTCCCATATAAATGCTGTGTAGATGAGAAGTTTATTTCTGAGAGAGATGGAAAATAATTATAACCAGTTTGCTATGAAGGGAGGAAACTTTTGGCAAATAAATATAATGTCAATCTATCCTTAGAATTATTTTTTAGCTACGTTAGGACTTACGCAAAAATTGCTAAAAAGCTTAATTTCTCGAACCGCCAAGACGCCAAGAGCGCCGAGAATTCGTAGAGTGTGCGTAAGTCCTATACGTGTATAGGAATATAGAACTAAGCTAATCGTCATTCATTTTTTCAGAATGATTCGCTTGTAGTGAGCGGTTCCAGACCTGCTTTTATGCAACTTAAATGCTCATTAGCTTATAAGCAGAAATACTGACAAAATCAGATGTAGTGTACATGTATTAAATAAGTCTTACAATTAGAAACTAGAAAAGTAAGTAAGTTTTGGTGTAAAAAGTGAGTAGTAGGAGCTAATAAGCTGTGAGGCACTTCAGTAATAACCGCACTATTTACGCATACAATACTAGAGACAAAACACTTCAGTCCAACTATGAGAATAAATGCTCAGAGTCTCACCTCTTTTATACCAACTCAAGGGTGGGTACTTGTAGATAAACTAGTCCAAAATATGGCATTTTTTCGGATCAAGCGATCGCTGACTGGAGCTACTCGTTTTTTTCGTACTATAGTGGCATTTGTCGCTATTTTGCTTGTAGTCCTAACCTATGCAACCCCTCAAGCTTTAGCCTCAGACCACCAGGACACAATTTTTCTTGCCAGTAGGCTTACTGCTGCGGATCTCACAGATTTGTTTGTGTTTGAGAGTCCGACAAACCCCAAAAATGTTGTCTTAGTGATGGATTTCGACCCTCTGATCGTTTCTGGTGAAAACAGACCATTTGAGCCAAATATTCTTTATCAGTTCAAGATTGATAACACTGGCGACAGTATTGAAGATGTTGTACTTCAATTCAATATAAATGGTAAAGGCTCACAGCAAACTGTCACAGTGCGCGGCCCAAGTAGTCCAATCAAAGTAGGAACAACGTCAGCTTTGCTTCCAGTAAGTTGGACAGGGCAACTTAACCAAACATTCTCCGCATCTAACGGCATCAAGTTCTTTGTTGGCACACGCAAAGACCCATTCTTTTTCGATCTGGAACAATTCTTCAAAATCATCCCAGATCGTAATTATAATATTCAGCCTAATCCCAATCCTCCCTTCACAGTTCTTACCTTCAGACCACCTGGACAAGCACAAGACACTCTAGCCCCATTCAATGTTCACTCAATTATTGTCGAGCTACCCAGGAAACTGCTTGGTACAGGCAAGATTGGTGCTTGGATAACAACTAGTGTTAGAACTCCTAGACTCAGAAACGGAAATTTAGCTCAGATTGAGCGGTTAGCAGTTCCAGCCCTGAATGAACTTTTTATGGACTACAAGGATCATAATAATAGTAATCTTCAGACACCAACACAAGACGCTAGCAATCAATCCCAATTCATTCAAACCTTTGTGAAAGCGATTGGTAGACCTCAAGGCATAGCCGATGCAGTGATCTCAGTAGCGATTCCTGATGTGATCCAAGCAGACCTTTCTAAACCTAGCGGTACTTATTTTGGTACTCAATTAGCCAACAACTTTGGTGGTAGAAGACCAAAAGATGACGTAATTGATGTCACAGCATCTGTTGTCTTTGGTAATGCAGTTACAGGGATTACCGCAGGACAAATTCCGGCGCTGACTAGCGATAATGTTGGGCCTAATAATGCTAACTTTCTTCCTACCTTCCCTTATTTAGGTAATCCTTTGTAAGGTTATGCATCTACGAATACTATGGGTGTTAGTGCTGACTAGCCTACTGGTTTTACTAAGACCCTGTGATACACAAGCGCTAAATTTAGGCTACACCAATAGTAATTTAGGTGCATATTCCTCTACTGTGCAACTGCTGACTGTTAATTCTAGGGAGATATTACCAGATCAGCAGTCAGATTTAGTTTTCCCTGATTATTTACAGCGATCGCACATTATCAGCATCTATGAGCAGAAAGTTGCCCAATCTCCCGATTCTTCAATATTTTTACGTCTGTTAGCCGATCAATATTTGAGGCGCTTTCGAGAAATTGGAGATATAGACGATGTGTTACGAGCAGAACAAGCGGCACGTAGATCCCTGGCACTACAGCCGCTCCATAATGATGTTTCTTCCATGCTCCTAGCATCAGCTTTATTATCTCAACACCAGTTTCGATCAGCTTTAGAAGTATTAAATAATTCATCTGTTGATAATCCCAGTATTATCTCGCTCAAGGCATCGATTCAGATGGAGTTGGGTGATTATAAAGCAACTCATCAACTATTGCAGAGCCTTGCTCATGAGGAATCGAACTCTGGTCATAAGGCAATTGTCGCCCGTTACTTAGAGTTAACTGGCAATTTAGCCTCAGCGCGACAACTGCTAGATGAGGCTATGCAGGAGATGGACTCTTTCTACACGACGAGCGCCGAAACTCGTGCTTGGTTTCATGTGCGGACTGGGGATCTGGCTTTTGCAGCCGGGGATTTTGCCCTGTCTGAGCAGCGATATCGGGAAGCTCTTGACCTGTTTCCACGGCATATAGCTGCGTTTACAGGACTAGCCCGCCTCTATGCGGCACAGCATCGATGGCAAGATGTTCTAAATACCGCAAATCAGGGTATAGAACTGATACCGTTGGTAGAAACACTGGGGTATAAAGCTGATGCTCAACTAGCTCTTCTCGACCAAAAAGGCGCAGCTGAAACTGAAGATTTGATCGGGGTAGTAGCTTACCTAAGCAAGGTTAAAGGAATCTACGATCGCGCAATGGCTGTCTACTACACCGAACACGGAATCCACTTACCAGAGGCGCTACAGATTGCCCGTAATGAAGTGGCAGTGCGAGATGATGTATATGCAGAGGATACATTAGCTTGGGCAGCTGCGGCTAATGGGGAATGGCAAGAAGCGCAAAGGGCAGCACAACGGGCAACTCACTTTGGAACAGAGGATGCCTTGCTGCAATTTCATGCTGGCATGATTGCACTTCACTTAGGTAAGCGTGACGAAGCAATAAAGCGACTAACTCAAGCTGTTAATCTGAATCCTCAATTTCATCACAAGTATGCTGATGAAGCTCGTCAAGTCGCTTCGCTCCTAATTCAAAATTCAAAATTCAAAATTCAAAATTAACAATCTCCATAAAGAAATTTACTTGCTCTGTATCATGAGTCTTTTTCGGTCAAGTCTTGGCAAACCTAATGCCCTGTGTCTCTCTCAAAATAACCTTTCCCACTCCTAACGCTATAGGGAGTTCTTTATGAAAAAGCTGCTACATTACTTGGCTTGCACTACTGCAATCATCGCAATATGTTTATTTTGGATGCCGAGGGCGGATGCCCATCCTTTAGGCAATTTCACCATCAATCACTACGCAGGAGTGCAGGTAGCAACCGATGGTGTGGGGATTGATTATGTTCTAGACATGGCAGAGATTCCGGCTTTTCAGGAGATTAATCACTTAGATACTAATCGCGATCGCAAAGCTGAACCTGTAGAGACGGTTCGATACCCCAACCAAAAATGCCAGGAAGTCAATTCACATTTGGAACTGTTGATTGATAAACAGCCTTTAGCACTGTCTTTGCTCAAATCAACAGTCGAATTTCCTCCAGGTGTCGGAGGATTATCTACACTGCGGCTGAGTTGTAATTTTCAGGGGTCAACGGAGTTAGTCGGCGCGAATCAGTTAATCGAGTTTGAAGATCAGTTTTATCCACAGCGCTTGGGCTGGCGTGAAATTACTGTTGCGGCAAATGGCATTCCTATTCAAGGTGATTTTACTTCTTCGAGTATCACCAACCGCTTGAGAGATTACCCTACTGAGTTACTCAGCAGTCCTCTCGACCAACGTCGGATTGACTTTAAACTCAATCCGTCTCTGACATCGAGTGAACAAGCGCCTCCACCGTCTGTTAAGTCATCCAGCCGCTTAGATAATGCTTTGACAGGAAGAACCAACGATCTCTTCACTAGCTTAATTACCCAGGAAAATCATAACTTCCTGACTATTCTAATAGCTCTAGCGATCGCCTTTTTATGGGGTGGTTTACACGCCCTCTCTCCTGGTCATGGAAAAACGATAGTGGGTGCTTATTTGGTGGGTTCCCGCAGTAATGCCCAACATGCTTTATTCCTGGGGTTGATTATGACGATTACCCATACTGCTGGCATATTTGCTCTGGGACTGGTCACTCTTGGCACATCCCAGTTTATTTTGACAGAGCAATTGTACCCTTGGTTAAGCGTAGTCTCTGGTGTATTGGTAACTGTAATTGGTCTGAATTTGTTTATCAGTCGATTGCAAGGGACTCAAGTCTCTCATTCAGATGACCATCAACATAGTCATGAACACAGCCACGACTTGCATCATCACCATAACCATGTACACCATTCGCATCTACCGCCTCACGGTGATGTAAGTTCCATGAAGTGGTCTAGCCTCCTAGCGCTGGGAATATCGGGCGGCTTATTACCTTGTCCTTCAGCCTTAGTAGTTTTGCTGAGTGCGATCGCAATGGGACGAGTTGGCTTTGGATTAGCGCTGGTATCTGCCTTTAGCTTAGGTCTAGCAGCAGTACTAACTGGAATCGGCTTAATGCTAGTCTACGCCAAGGATCGGTTTGAGCATTTACCATTGCAGATACCCAGGATAAAAATGTTACCTGTAGCAAGCGCTTTATGTATTACCTTAATTGGCTTAGGCATTACTTCACAGGCTTTACTCGCTCATCCCTGGAACTAGATGAAAGTGCAATCATACAAAGCACTCAGTTTTGTAAAATAACCCTGAACAACTAGATGTCAGAAAATCTTATTTCGAGAAAAATATGAAACGATTTATCTTCATCTCTCTAATAACTGCTTTGTGCATAATCGGCTACTTTGAAATTAGCTTATCACAGGCTGAAAAACTTTTTTGGCTTAATTTGAGTCTTTGAAAGCCTGCTCACGAAATGATTTTACACTTCGCACTCGGAATTTTTGCTGATTATTAGTAGATTCGTAGGGGCGTATTACAATATGCCCTTACAAGCGTATTGTACCGTACCATAAAGAGGGCGATTTAATGCCTAATTCAGAGGGTTATAGTCTGAGAGTAGATGATCTAAAAGCTTACCTTCGTAAGGATTTAAATATGAAGCAGATGTTCCTAAATCTTGTAATTTCTGGTAAATAAAATCACGTTCAAATGTTTCGATACGTTCTTCTAAGTTTCCATAAAGTTCCTGAAAGGTGAACTCAGTTGCTAAAGCTAAGGCAATTTGTTCTCGATCTTTCCCAAGGGATCGACCGTTGAATTGATAATCACCTTGAGAACGTTGGGCTAATAGCCCAAGAGCGATCGCTAAAATCACCGTCTGATAAGCTAGTTTTAATTCCCTACCAGAACCAATTTCTTCTGGGATTAAATCGGGAATGTTTTCGTCTTCATCGATTTGTTCGCTCTGAGTCCGTTCATAGCAGTCTCGATAATACTCAATTTGACTGAGAAAATAAGCCGGAAAGCCCAAGGAACGAGTCAAAATACACAACCGTTGCTCATCTTCAGCTACCAAGGCGGTTAAACTACGACTAAATCGGCTGTAAAATGCAAAAATTTGTTCTTTATCTTTTGCTCCCAGCCAGAGGGTAATTTCCCGTTGAGAAGTTGGGTTTAAGTTAGTGTCAATATCTTGAATTCGCAGCAACAAATTAGCGCTATCATAAAGTTGATTCAAACGCAAATTAGCTGTATTGGCGGCAATTAAATCTGATTGCTTTAATACTTCGCCAATAGACAAATTACCCAATTGCTCGAACTGCTGACGAGCAAAGGGTATAAGTTGATTATGAAATTCTTCAGCAGAAATTTTCCACGATTGAGAACGGCTAACCTGTTCCTGAGTAAACTTTTCTGTTGGTAATGTGGAAAGAAAACTTTGGTAATAAGCATCAATATCCGCATCAGTTAGAACTGTGAGCCGAGTTTCGGAGAACTTTGTGGTAGCTTGGTCGCGTTGAGCAATTAAATTATTGTATATCTCAGAGAAATCGGACAGAGTTTGACGTAAGGTTTCAGTTCTTTGTTTAGCTGTTTTAATCAAATAATTTAACGCCTCGACACGGAGATTTTGGGCGTATAAATCGTACTCTAACTTTAATTGTTCGTTATAACTGCGACGCAATTCTACGGCGGTTGCTTTAATAGAGCTTTCTAAGCGTTGAATTTGTTTCTGAACCTTCTGAATGCGATCGCGAATATTAGTACTGTACTTGAGCCAAACTATACCTAAGTAAGTTAAAATTGATACCGCAGTCCAAAGCAGATAAGTAACTAAGTTAGCCCAAAATTTTTGCAATAATAGCCATAGTGTTGATTGACTGAAAATTCCGGTCAGAACCAGCAAGGCGAATATTGCACCAGCAACCAAGGTAGGATAAACAATCAAATACTGTGAACGAAAACGGTTTTCTTCCGTTAGTAGTTCATCTAAGTTATCTGTAGCTGTTTCGAGTTGATTTTCAATCGCCGTTAAGTGGTTCTGAGCGACAACGATCGCAGCTTCAGCTTGTTCACGAGCGCGAGCGATCGCCATAAAGCGAATTTGTCGAGCTTGTTCGATTTCGGTATTTAACGCTTGACGATAGTCAGCAACTGCCGTTTCTAGCTGTTTCTGAGTTGTTTGTAATTCTTGCAGTTGTTCTTCAGATTTTCTTTCAGCTAAACCATCTTGTAATTGTTGCTGCCGCAATTTTAAGGATAGAACTTGGTTGAGCAGCTTTTGAGTGTCTTCTCGATCGATTGTCACCTGCAATCTTGAGTCGAGAAATGCCTCAGCCGTTCGCAGTTCTGTAACCAGATTCTGGGATTGATCGCCAATGGCATCCGTTTGCAGTTCCAAATACAAAAAGGTCAATATGTTTAATAGTCTAACTCCTTCATGTAAGCCTCTAGGTGTAGCATCAATATAGCTATTTATGCTGCGATCTAAGAAGCTGGTGAGGTTTCCTTGTAGTTGTTTGCAACACTTTTCCAACGTGCGCTTATAAGAAAGTAGCTCTTTATTTTCAAATTGCCGATAAGCACGTTGCAATTCCATCCCATATTCCCGCGCCATGCCAGCATGGATCTCAATACGCGGATTAAAATCTTGCCAAACTGGTTTGCCGTTATCTCGTTCTAATTGCAGAAAAGCATTACTGAAATCTTCGCTAAGAACAAATCCTTTGGCATCTAATAGGCATTTGCGACTCGCTTCGGGAGTGAATTCTGCCTTCGGTAAAAACTGCTCCCTGATAATATCGGCAGCAAAGGCAGCACTCAAACGGTTGATAGTTGTTTCTCCTGCGAAAAACAATTCTCCATAACCAAATGAACTATAGGCGGGTATTTTCCCCCGGACTTTTTGTGCGCCAAGCAATAAGCCGTTGATTTCCGGTTCCACGGTGAGAAAACCTGCCAAAGCATCAGCATAGCTTGGTAAATTATCCCTTAGTCCGCCAATTCGCCCGTCCATTAGCCAGCAGTTATCAAAAGGTGGTACTTTTTGAGCACCTTTAATCACAACTCCACTGGTCATTTTGTAATCTAACTCTTTCAGAAGCGCGTAAGCAGCACCATAATCAACATTTGTGGTTTGGGAAAATAACCCTGGCAGTAACAACAAAGTTTCTAAGCTATAAGGAATATCGACAAAGTAGTTAGAAAATAGCCAACGAATCAAACGTACTATGTCAAAAACTACTCCCCTTGCAAATTGATTGCTGGCTGATAGCATGAGATATACTCGATGGCTGCTGATTTCTACTCCTTGGCGTTTCGCTGCAATCGCTTCTTTTGATTGACTAGCCGTTTTCAATAATTCAATCAGTGCAGTTTGCAGTTCGCCAGTCGCTTCACTGAACTGGGTACGAATTTTGGAGACATAAGCTTGTTTACTATGAGTTTGAGCCAGATCAAAACTCGTGTCAGCAAACTGATCTAACTCGCCACTAAAGCCAAAAGTTTGACCATCCCAAGTTAAGGTATAAGTTTGGATTAAACAGGTTTGATCGGCTGGAAATTCTTGCAGTTGCCGTTTAATGGCTGCACAAAAAGCGGCACTGTGAGGATCGAGTGCAAGTAAAATAGTTGGTTTTGGCATGGGGACACTCTCAGAGTGCAAACTATAGGGCTAAATAATCACATCTAAATCTTCCAGGTAAGCTTCAATTTCCTGGATTTCCATTTCTACCTGTTCTTGAATTTGGGCATCAACCTTGCCTCCCTTTAAAACCTGATTGAGGTGATTGATGTAATTTTGCAAAGTAGATTTGGCTTTGTCTTGGTCTTCGTGGGTAATCCGCTCAACTTTGTCAGCAATTTCCTTAACTAGAGGCAAGTTACTTTTGAAAGCTTTAAATGCTGACTTGCGATCGCTTCCCAATGGCAAAACTCCGCCCTCTAATCTTTTCGCTTGTTCTGTAGAAACGAAATATTTCTTACCTTGATTGACAATTAATTTGTATGGATCGGGTGCTAACGCTAATGCAAACCAACGCAATACTCCACCGTCATCTTCTGGAGGGATTAAATTAGCTAAGTTTGTCCAATTGCGATGTAAGTGTTTGAAGACTTTATTCGGATCTAGGTAAGCTGACTCCATATCCTTCATTCCGTTGAAGGCAAATAAGGGAACACCAATTTCTACTCGAAACAGCATTACTTTATGGGGTTCACCTGTTGGTACAAAAGAAGGATTATTATTTCCTTTAGGCAAACGATTAGAAAGAGGCGGATCGCTAAAAATTGTGTTGTTGCTCTCTACTCCGTAGTAATAAAATTCTGTGATTACGTGCTGCTGTTGAACGGGAATTTCCGTTTCTTCATATTGCCAAAGAGGAACTGCAAGTTTGCCAAGTTGTTGCAAATCTTGCCCCGCATCTTCGGGATTGCTATCTGCTAAAACCTGCTCAACAGTCATACTGGTAAGAGGATAGTAAGCTTCATCGACAAATTTCAGGATTTCGTTCTTGACATCTTCAGCTTTTTTCTCAGACCAATTCGTTAAAGTTTGAGACTGTTCTCGATGCCAACGGATAAAATCTTCGCCAGTAACTTTGGGGCGTTTCGATTGCAGATTGATGCGCCCAATTGTGTGAATAAAAGGATTATCGTTACTTCCTTGACGGTTGACCTCGTGATAACTTTGTTCTAAATCTCGGTAAACTTTATCTAAGTTGCTGTGTAGACGCTGGCACTTTTCCTGGATTTGCTCTACCTTAGCCCGGAGTACACCATAGAGTTCAGCCGCTTTATCACACCGTTTCCAATGTAAATAAGTTTTCCACTTTTGGTCAGCCCGTTCTTTGTATCTCTGACAAGCTGCTTGGATCGTGTTTTTATTTGGGAACCAAGTTTCTGCGGCTTCTTTTATTTTTTCTTCTTGAGCTTCTAATTTCAAAGCATTGAAACTGGATTGTGCCTCTTGCGATTTTTGCTGCACACTTTGCTGTAATTCGTCTAATTTTTGGGAAAGTTTGCTCAAAAATTCCAAAACATAAGCTAATCCATTGGGACGATTAAGACCACGTTCCCAGAAAGTTGCGATCGCACCAGATGCAGTCTGCTCTAAGCGATAAAAACTCAATCCCAGTTCTTGAGCCGTCCGTTGTTCAAATTGATCTAACTGCCGTTTGTAGAGTTCTTTGATTGTCGGTAAAGCTGTACGATCCTGACGGATTTCGCCAATTCTAAATTCGGGTTTCATCTGTCCGCCGCGATCGCTTTCAGTCAACGCATTCAGGAGAGTAGTCGCTTCTGCTAATTTGCAATCTTCTAAAAACCGGGTGATATCGCTTTCTAAATTCAGTGTTGCGGTAGATGCCATCAACTCATTCTTCAGCAAGCTTTGAGCATCTTCTAATTTCATCCGCTCGTATTGCTGTACTGGCAGAGTTAGGGTAGCAAAGCCGAAACTACAATAATTGATATTGCGTCCTCGAACTTTTTCACCAGCTGCCAGATAAGCCCGAATATTATCAGCAACGTTAGCAGCGTCTAAACCGATTTGAGAACCAATCTGGATGTACAAGCCATCTGCAACTAAATTTTGTAAATCATCTGGACGACCGACTACAGTTCCATTTTTGTTAACCCCGTCAATTAAAAATACAGCATCAAAGGGA
The DNA here is from genome assembly GCF_003113895.1 of Nostoc commune NIES-4072. Lineage (NCBI taxonomy): Bacteria > Bacillati > Cyanobacteriota > Cyanophyceae > Nostocales > Nostocaceae > Nostoc > Nostoc commune. The sequence goes on from NZ_BDUD01000001.1 coordinate 1,453,216, forward strand.
GGGCGATCGGCTTTGATTTTTTTGATCCCATAATCAATCTCAATACTATTAGATGGTGACAATCCCCAAAAGTGTTCAATTTCCTTGAGAGCGCCATAGGCATTAGACTTTACCAAGTGAGTTTGGGGAATATTGGCAAACACTCTGGGTAAAACAAATACCCCTGTAATATTAGAAAAATTATTGAGATGTTGCCGTGTTAAAAAAGCCGTATCTAAGAATGTGCCACTGCCCGTTCCACCAGCCAAACTGCCAACAATAAAAACTTCAACACCATCCCGACTGGAAACTTGAAAGTTATCTGAAAATGCTTGTTTACTAGTGCGAATTTCGCGGACAGCATTGATTGCTTGAGCAATTAAAGCATCAATATCGCCTACTCTGGCAAATAAGGCGAGCCGTCCCCGGGCCCGAATTTGTCCGGCACCACCAATCAAGGCATTTGCTGGAATGTCCCTAGGCCAACCGCCAAACTGTGACTAACTCGGCATCAGAATTTGTCGCAGCGATAGCTGGTATCAAATCACTCAGGCATACTCTACCCTTCTGTAGGTGAGTGAGACTAATCTCTTCGTCTTCCGATGATTGTGGCAGTGGTTCTAGCACTACCAACGCTCCTTCTAAGCGGTTGCGGTTGCGGAAATCTTCGACTAATTCCAAAGGAGTTTTGCGTTGAATCAAACAAACTACTATCAGGGTAATTAACAATATCAACAGCAGTAAGAGCAACCAAATAACTATTTTTCGCCACAGTGGCATCAAAATATACAGATGAGCTTCTGCATTGACAGGATTAGCGATAGAGTTATCTGGGGTTAGGACTAGGGTGAAAGTGCGATCGCCTGCAAAGCTGCTATCCCTAACCTGCAATTGCACAGGAATTTTAGTTTCTCCTGGTTGTAAGGATATCGCTGCTGAAGGTTCTGCCATAGAAACGTCTTTGGAATTGCCTTGCAGTTGTAAGCTAGCTGTTCCAGATATATTGGTGCGAAGTACCAAAGTTTGGGTTTCAGTGGTTTTACCTGCTTCTATTGAGCCAAAATCTATCTTTGTAGGTTGTATTTGTAGTTTTGACTGAATGGTTACAGGTAGGTCGATTTTAATTGGTGCGTAGACGCCTTGCGGCTTGTCGCCAGACATCGCTTGATCTGCACTTATCAACACCAAGCGCAAGTTATTAGCACCCGCCTTTGCCTCCGGTGGTATCTGTAAACGCACGGGAATGGTTGTTGCTTGATTAGCAGCTAAGTTGATGGTGCGATCGGGTGAAATTAAGCGAATACCACTTTGCTGAGGGTCTTCTAATTGCAAACTTACCTTAGCATTGACATTACTAATACCATTAATATTGAATGGTTCAGTAGTTGCTCCCGGTGATACTGGCCCTAAATTGGTAGTGGGTAAATTAACATCAAGTTTGGGTTTAATAAGCGCTGGTCGAATATTTTGAGCCAGTTGGTTTAGCTGAACTCCTCCAGGATCTCGCAATACTTGCCCCTTGCCACAAAGCGCTGGATTGCTAGCAAAGTCATTCAGTTGCTTTTCGTGTTCTTTTAATCCTAAAGACACAAAAAATATATAGGGCTTGCATTGTTGCTCACGCAAAAATTGGGTATTGCTAGGAATAGAAACAGGATTAGGAATACCGCGCACATCTTCTAATCCATCTGTCAAAAATACGATGCTAACAGTACGACCAAGAGCGTCAGCACGTTTATTTAACAGGGCAGAATGTTCTAAAGCCTTTTGCACAGCTTTACCTGTATAAGTACGTATACCCTCAGCTTGAAGCGAGCTAATTATTTGCTTGAGTTTACCTCTGTCTGGATTACTATTAATAGTGATATCATTGGCGTTTAGGGTGACATCTTTATCAAAACTGTAAATAGTAACTGTATCGCCTAACCTGGCTGTATTAACAAATTCAGTAATAGAATTTTTTACTGGCTCAAAAATGTTTTTTGTTCCGCCAGCACCACGCATGGAAGCAGAAGTATCTACGACTATAATCCAGTCAATTCCACCTTTAGGAGTAGTCTGAGCAGATGCACTATATAAGTTAGGAATTGATATTATAGCCAGAGAAATAATGCTTTGGATTGAACTAAATTTCAACCAATGCTTGAAGTGTCTAAAACTCATTGATAGATTTCTCCAGACATATAATTTTTATATTGTTCTTCCTCAAATCGGTATATTAAAGGTTGATATTTAATTTTATTGATGATTTCAAAGATATTTTTATAAAATCTATATATTTTTCTTCGCAGTAAGTTAATAATCCATACACTAGCAGTTATCGTTTGATGTACTGATACCATATTCTTGCTTAACAGAGATATATAGGATAAATCGGCTATTTGTATTCCAAAAATGGTATACAAATTTGATTAGTTATTCAATTAAATTTGTAATCAGAAAAGATATTTTATTTTAGTTATTAATGCCTTGGCTAAATATTGCGATAATATTTAAATCTCCAAACAGGCACTAATAACAATTGGTAATTGCTTCTGCTCTAATCAAATTTTTAGATAGACTCTATATAAAAAATTTACAAACTTTAACTGGATAATTGCTTTTTTATGAATTAAAAAAGAGGAATAGTGTTGATCGGCGTTTTATCAAGTTATATGTTAACTAGTATTTTTAAAAATGTCACGTTTTTTTTGAGACATTCAAATTATCAAAAGCTACTAGTTCAACTCTTGATTTAGCCAGTAAATATATACAAAATAGTTGAGATAATTGCCAAGATAATTTTATATTTCCGTTTAATTAACCTTGACAGTGACAAGCATCAATTGTTAACGCTTGTAGTTATAGTAGTTCCCAAACAATTAACCATAGTGAAATAATACATAAGTACTACTTTATACTGCGGAAAGCTAACCATATCTGTGTTTAAATTTAAACTAAATACAGCATTTCATTTGTAGCGAATTCTCCGCGCCCCTCTGCGTTTAAACTTTAACCCTTGATTCGTCACGATTTTATACAAAGCTGCCTGCGCTAAGAATTATGATCAACTAAGGTCAACAACAAGCGACTAACCACCCGATTATCTGGTAATTGATAGAAATTCAACTCTCCTCCTAGTACCTGCATCAGGTTTTGGCAGATTAGCAAATGTAAACCTGGTGGTTGGTCAAGTTTGGAAGGAGCAAGCACATCTTTGGGTCTATTATCATGTAACTCTGTGAGTAGCTGTGGTTTGATCGCACCGTTATATGTAATCGACAGTTCTAGAGATGTCTGATGTTCAGTCGCTCCACTTTCATAAGAATGCTTTGAATCTGAAGATTTTGACGGATCTAAACGACGACACCAAATATCAATTCTGCCGCCGCTTTGAGAATAGTTACAGGCATTGATCAATAACTCATGGATAACTAACTCAATTTTGACAATATCACCTGCGATCGCCATTGCGGATTGAGCGCTGGAGGTAGGAATACCTCTAGCGAGTGAAGAATTATTTGGCGATTGTTCTTCAATCTGTTGTCCCAAACCATGTACACCAATCCACAGCTTATGCTGTTTAAGTAAATTTTCAATGCGTTCGAGCGATCGCTTTAGTAAACTGGCTATGGGCATAGTTTCCCAACTTACATGGAGCTGCCATTGCTCAAGTTTTAGCATTCCACTCATGGAGGCAGCTGTATGATCTAATTGCCGCAGCAATAATTCGTAGCGCATCTGAGTCAGTTCATTAGCAGGAATACCCAAAGCATGTATTTGTTTAAGGGATAGCGCTGTTATTCTTTGGATTTCTTCTAAGCGGCGATGTTTGTACCAGTTGAGTTGTCGTAAATCTTCTGTTGTGGATTCTAAAAGTCGGGTAATTAGCTTTTCACGACGCCACCAGGCTAATTGAGAAATCAGAGTTGCAGTTGCACTGAGGTTTTGTTCAGACCAGTGACGCTCTTGATAATCTGCTAATAACACTACACCCGTAATTTCATAATCAGTATTGGTACGTAATGCCATTACCAAAATTTGACCTTTGTCTGGAGTATTCAACCATTTTCGAGTTTTGGGAGGTAAATTATCTACGTTCAAAGTCAGATAACTCTCTGTGGCAAGTGCCCACTGAATTAGTGCCTCAGTCTGGATAGGAATAGATGCATCGGAAAAAATCCCAAATAGGCTATTGTCAACCACTCCAGGGATAATTTCTGCCCAACTTTCACCAGGCGACCAGGATAGCAGTACTGCTAAGGGACAACCTAGAATCGATGCTATTTGTTCGAGTGCTGTACGTTCTAAATGTTTTTTACCTACCTCGATTTTGCTATTTTGGGATTGTGTCAGTATGCGTAGGCATTGCTCAAATGCCTGGGAAGTCTTTTGCTGCTGGGTCGTGCGGTTATGTAATTGCCACTGGCGAACAATTACACCAATCTGTTGACTAACGGCCCATACTAATTCTTTTTCTAAAGTTGTCCAAGAATGATAGCTGTCGTGAGTGATGACTAGAAGCGCTGCTGGTATATGATCGTGAGTGCATTTAGAAATAAGTAGCGATCGCACTCCACTTTCTAACAACAAGGGACGCCAATTAAAAAAGCGTAAATCTTCATCTAAATTCTCAATTTCCACCGCTTGAGTTGAACGTTGTAAAAGCTGCCCATCTAACTCTTTGAGAGTATTAAGGGCAAATGCCAACGGTCGGCGATTATAGGGCTGACTTTGGTAAATAAATTGATAATTATTCTGTTCAGGATCATACTGCAATAGCAAAAAGCGCGTAGCAGCTAATCGAGCTAAAACTCTTTTAGCACAGTTGTCTAAAGTTTCCTGAAGGTCATGTTCGCTATAGATACCTTGAGCAACTTGACTAGTCAGTTGGGCATCCTCTTGAATCTGTTTGATAGTGCTTTCCATGCTTTCGGTAGTTGCGACCAGAGAAATTAAGCCAGCAGCACCTTGGACAAAATTTTTGTCTGTCTCCGTCCAGATTCGAGGTTCATTGCTTTCTACCGCCAGAAAACCAAGTAAGTTTTTTTGCCAGATTATCGGAGCTGCCAAGAGCGATCGCACCTTCAAGCGTTGCAGCAATTTTGCCGTAAAATGACTCTTTAAAGAACTGCGGGCATCACCAATCGAAACAATTTGGTTAACTGTCAAAGCATAATAAAAGTCGCTCAACTCCTGCACAGTCATTCCCGCCGCTTGCTGACTGCTAGAATTACGATCAATTTTCACCAGTTGATTGCTCATCCGACACCAAAAGTAGCGCCCCTCTCGCTCAAACCAGTAAACATTTGTCCGGTTGGGAGAGACAAATTTATGAGTTGCTTGCACCGTAGCTTCAAGTCTTTGATTAAGGTTACTAAGGGTGCGTAAATTTTCTAGCAATTCTAATAATGGCTCGTCGGTTCGCTTGATTTGCTTTTGCTGCAAATCCATCTCATTTTGATAAACCACTGCCCCCAGTTCGCCTAAAACCATCATCAAACGTGCTTTTGCTTCCCCTGCCAGTAAATAGCCCCAGCGTTCTGAACCCAGTAACAGCACACCTAAACAACGGTCTTTATAACAAATTGGTAAAATGATCGTTCCTTTAATATGGAATTTTTCAGCAATTTTTTGCCATTCAGCAGCGCGAATTTCAGTTTGCAAATCAGCTATGCCTAAGGGACGCTGTTCAATCACCGCTTGCTCTAATAAATCCCCAGGACTGAGAACAACCCTTTGGCGTAAAAAGCTCGTGTCACGATCGGGTGTGATGCCACCTTTGCCGAATAATATGTGATTCAGGCGATCGTAAAGAGCAATCCAAATCAGTTTGTAATCAAACTGTTCTTTAAGATAAGAAATAGTAGTTTCAATCAGAACGTCAACATCATCTTCTTCTCTGAGGCTCTGGAGGACGCGCCCTAATGAGAGGATCTGCTGTTCGGCGGCTATAGGTTTTTGCGGCTGCCCCATCTGATTTATTGGTTAACATAACTTGTAATATATAAGATGCCCAGAAAAGTACTCTGAGTAATAAGCGATCGCGCATTTTCCCTAGACGAGACTCTTAAATCAGTAAATAGTAAATATTTGTAACTTTATAAAATCTTTATTTTAAGTAAAGATACTGTAAAAAAAGCTGTAAACCTGCTATGAAGCTTAAATGTATTTAATTTAATAAAAAAACAAATTATACATGATGTTGATATTATGTTGATTTGATAAAAAGCTCAATTAGCGATTGATACTAAGTATTTTTAGCAGTAATATATCTGTGCTGTTCAACGATGTACGTTAGGACAGGCTAAATTTGAGCTTTTTTGGAGAGCAAATGAGTTTTACTTTCATTTCAAATCCTAATTCTCTCAAACTTGGACTAACAGGGATGTTAGGATCAGTTGCTTTATTGTTAACTGGAACAACTTCGGCCCACGCTGTCAATATTACAGCAACCCTGACAGCAGATAACCATTATGGCCTTTACTACGGTCAAGAGGATGGTAGCGGGTTGACATTTGTTGGTAGAAACGAGAAGGGTGAAACTGGCGATCCTGGCCAATATAACTGGTCTTTGCCTGAAACCTTCAATTTCAACGCCAATAACGGAGACTACTTGTACGTCCTAGCTTGGGATGATGGCTTCCCACAAAGCTGGATAGGCGAGTTCAAATTGCCTAGTGGCGTTTCACTCTTATCAAATACCAGCGATTGGGTATACACAATTGGTAGTGGTGCAAATCCAGGTGTGTTTGGTGATGTTCCTTTATTAACAACTGTCGCTAGCGAAATAGGTAGCGCAACTTGGAGTATTCCCCAAGCATCGGCTCCCCAAGGAACTTCTCCTTGGTTTACCATTCCAGGTATATCTTCGCAAGCAAACTTTATATGGCATGACTCGCTCAACGACGACTCTAGTAGCGATCGCAATTATGCTATCTTCAGAACGAAAGTAGCGATTACCTCTGTTCCTGAACCCAGTACTCTTAGTGCCATAGCAGTTGCTGGTGTCATGGGATGGATGATCAAGCGCAAGCAAAAAGCCTCTCAAGCAGAATAAATTCGTCGTTGTTACACAGCTAAAGAACTGTTTTATCCCTGTTTTGTCACTCTCGGTAAACAAGAATGAAAGCCAAACTCTAAGACTTTGATTTTATAAAGGTTTGAGGCTTTATTTATAACAAACTCGAAACTAAAGCCCCGTAAACCTTTGGGCTATTACATTCTCCCAAAGTGACAAAACAAGGATATCTCATACATAGTAATATTCCCATACCCTTACCCGTAAGTAAGGGTATTTTTTATGCAACTATGCCTAAGTGAGTAATTTTTTTGAAAAGCTAATGGATATTTATAAATTTGCCATTCGTCCGCTTTTGTTCAATGTGGTAAAAGCCGATTCAGAGTGGTTACACCAGCAGACGATTCGCAGTTTTAGCTGGCTATCGCAAACCCCTGCTAGTTGGTTAAATCAACGCTTACAAAAATCTTTATGTCTGTACGATTCACGCTTAGAACAAAATTTGTTTGGGCTAAACTTCCCAAATCCGGTAGGGTTAGCAGCTGGTTTCGATAAGGATGGAGTAGCTGCTAACATTTGGTCTAACCTGGGTTTTGGCTTTGCGGAATTAGGAACTGTAACTTTTCACGCACAGCTAGGAAATCCGCGTCCGCGTTTGTTTCGCTTGCCGTTGGACAAAGCTGCTCTCAATCGGATGGGCTTTAATAATCGCGGTGCAGCAGCAATGGCGGCACGTTTGATACAGGAAAAGCAGAAGTTAACCCAGTCAATACCCATAGGGATAAATTTGGGTAAATCTAAGGTAACTCCTCTAGAAGCAGCCGCACAGGATTATCTCGATAGTTTTCGCTACCTCAAGGATTTGGGAGATTATTTTGTTGTTAATGTCTCTTCTCCCAATACACCGGGGTTGCGATCGCTCCAAGATGCTTCTATGCTCAGTTCCATATTGAATTTATTGCAACAAGAAAATACTACACAAAAGCCAATTTTTGTCAAGATAGCGCCAGATTTGGATTGGGTTGCGATCGCTGACATTATTTCTTTGGCTAAAACCTACCAACTAGCAGGAATTATCGCCACTAATACCACCATCAGCCGTGATGGACTTAAAACCCAGGTGATTGACCAAACAGGCAAATCACCCCAGGATGAAGCTGGCGGAATTAGCGGTGAACCATTGCGCGATCGCTCCACTGAGGTAATTCGTTTTATTTGGCAGCAAACCCAAGGACAAATCCCGATTATTGGCGTTGGTGGCATCTTTTCTGCTGAAGATGCTTGGGAGAAAATTACTGCTGGTGCTAGTTTGATCCAGGTTTATACAGGCTGGATTTACGAAGGCCCACTGATGGTTCGCCGGATTTTAGCAGGTTTGCTTGTCCTACTAGAACAAAGCGGCTTAAATTCCATCAACGAAGCTGTAGGTTTACAAACAAGAATTCAAAAATTCTAATTACGAATTACGAATTGTTTTACCCTTCTTCCTCCACTGGGAAAAACTCTTTAGTTTTTTCCGAGTATGTCCAGGCAATACCATCAGGGTCTTTGCTGCGACTCCACTCAGGAAACTCTGGATCGTTTCGCCGTTTATAAACCGTGCTGGAATAGACATTTAGTCGTTTGGCAAGTTCGGATTGAATCAGAGAGCCAAAAATTAACTGTTTTTCCAGGGATTGTTTAGCTGACTCATGGGTTGGCTGTAGTGGTGATTCGGTTTCTAGTTCTTCCTCTTGTGGGGTTGGTGGTGGTGCTAGGAGCAATGGCTGCGCCAACGTCTGCGACGAACGCGCAGTTTTAGTAACTGGTTGAGTAGGAAGTTCTTTAACAGGCTCACTACTATCAAGAATATTACCGAGAATGCTGGCAGTTATAAAGTAATAAGACTGCCCCGCATCTTCGGAGTTGACTATACTAGCGCCAAATTCCGAGGCTTTACTATCCAAGTAGCGTTTTGCCGTCGTTCCAGGAAAATTGCCCCTCATTGCCAAGTCCATTGGCGTAAGTCTGCCTTGATTTTCCCGAACCAACTGATGAAAAATTGGGTTAACTCGATGAGTCCACTGTTGCCATTGATATTCCTGCCAAAGCTTGAAGCCAATTACTAGAACAATTAGCGCCAGTAAAAATCTCCAAGTGGTAACTAGGAAAATAATCAAGAACGAGATGGGCAAAAGTAGAACGAGAAAAGCCTTGCCGTTATCTTCTATGGGTTTCTCACTCATGCCGATTTTTGCCAAGTGAATTTTGGGAAATAATATTATATATCTTGGCAAAAATTGAGACACTTTTTTGTATCTTTTGGCAAAGTTGTGGCAAATTTGTCGGCAAAACCTTTACTCAGTAGATGTCATACCCTTATCGACCTCCTACTTGTTAGCGATCGCACAAAAGTTTTTACTAGCGAAAACAAGAGAGTTTTTCACTCAACCAAGAACTCATAAATTAACTTGCCAACCCCTTGACAACGCATAATACATATACTACATTAGTAATACAAGCTAATTTTACTTGATATGTGGTGGGTAGCTCAGTGGTTAGAGCGCCTAAACATCCTTATTCAGCCCTTGCCTGAAAAGGCCGACGAATCAAGGGTTATCGCCTGTTAAGCGGGAGGTCGCGGGTTCAATTCCCGCTCCACTACACCAAATTAAGTACTGAATGCTGAGTAGAAACTCAAGAGTGAGAAGTTTTAAATATTTAACTCCAAACTCCAACCTCCTAACTCCTAACTCCTAACTCCTAACTTTTTACGTGGCGGGTAGCTCAGAGGTAGAGCGCTAAAAACATCCTTATTCACCCCTTGCCTGAAAAGGCCGACGAATTAGGGTTATCGAATTGGGTTCGAGAGGTCGCGGGTTCAAATCCCGCTCCGCCACCTTTCTTTTTTGCCTGCAAGGGCCGGGAGATGAAGTCATGAATTACAATTTTTTCACGAAAAATAAGACTACAACACCCCAAAATCAACCTATCCCCGGACGAGAAGCCGAAATGGTTCAGGGACGTTCCGGCGGCTGGATGTTTGATGCTGGCATTTGGAAAATGCTGCGCCGTTGTCTTTTAGTTGGCACAGCAAAAAGCACTTACTACGCTGGCAAACAGGAATTAACTGAAGATTTTGTGACAGTTGTAAGACTTGCTGTTGCCGAAAATCCCGGCCGTGTAGCAGAAGAAATTATCTATGCTAGCGATGGACGCGCCATCAATAACAGTGCGCCTATCTTGGCTTTAGTGTTGCTGTCGATGGGTGAAGCACCAGAAGCAAAACAGACATTTGGTGAAATCTTTCCACAAATTGTCCGCACTGGTAGCCACTTCTACGAATGGTTGAACTACACCAAATCTCTGCGGGGATTTGGCAAAGTAGTGCGGGAAGCTGGTAAAACTTGGCTCTCAAGGGAAGATGTCAAGGGTTTAGCTTATCAACTGTTGAAATATCAACAGCGTCAAGGCTTCTCCCACCGAGATGCGTTGCGGTTGTTCCATGTCAAACCGCCTACAGAAAATCACCGTCAACTATTTGAGTGGGTAGTTAGAGGCTGGGAAGAATTGCCAGCAGATATCCCCTCAGAGGCATTGGCGCAGATTTGGTGGTATGAGTGGCTCAAGCGGAATCCCACCCAAACCCATGAAGCTATTTCCCAAGGACGCTTAACCCACGAAATGGCTGCACCTGTGGGCAAAATGGACAAGCTTGCTTGGCAGCTGCTATTTCAGGAAATGCCAATAGGTGCAATGTTACGTAACTTGGGTTCTTTAACTGAACTGGGTGTGTTGCGAGCTGATGAAAACGCTAATTTGCAGCAAGTGGAAGCAGTTCTTAATCGTAGAGAACATCTGCGTAAAGGTCGCATCCATCCGATTGATGTTTTGAAAGCACTCAAAACATATCAATGTGGTGGAACATTAGGACGCAGTAAGAAAACTTGGAACCCAGTTCCTCGGATTGTGGACATTTTAGAAAAGGCGGTTGAACTGTCTTTTGATGTTGTGCAACCCACAGGTAAAGTATTCATGCACGCCGTGGATGTTTCTGGTTCTATGGGTAGCTTAGTTGCAGATATGGGACTAACTTGTTGTGAAATTGCCACCACAATGGCACTGGTAACAGCAAAAGCAGAGAAAAACTACATGATTCGCGGCTTTGCTACGGAATTCCGGGAATTGGGTATCACCGCCAAAGATAGTTTTAGTTCTGCGGTTCGCAAAGCTAGCAACCAAAACTTCGGTGGAACGGATGCATCTGTAGCTTACGACTGGATGATTAAGAATAAGTTTAAAGCAGATGTAGTCTGCTTTTGGACTGATTCAGAAAGCTGGGCTGGGTATAAGCATCCAAGTCAAGCGCTGAAGGAGTACCGCAAAAAGGTAAACCCTAACGTTAAGGCGGTGTATGTCACCTTAACACCTTACCAAATTACTTTGGTAGATCCTGAAGATTCGCTGTCTTGGGATTTGGCAGGGTTCGACCCAGGTACACCTCGAATCATTCAGATGCTAGCTACGGGTGAATTGTAGATATTCCTGAAGGGTAAAGGATGAAACACTTTATCCTTCATACTTCATGGCGGGTTATCCTTGTTCGCAACTTGCCTTTCGGGGCCGATGAATTTAGGATTATCGGTTACGTCTCCACCATTGTGGGGATTAGCGGGTTCAATCCCCGCACCCGCCTTTGTTATGATTTTATCCTTACGCAAAGAAGAAGGCGATTTAATTTTTGAATGGTCGTTTTTCTATTTCAGCGATGGGTAAGAGTAGGGTGTCTTCGATGTGCGATCGGACTTCAGGAGATACATTAGAAGTAGCGTTATTTAGGCAATCGACAAGTAATCTATTACCATCTCTATACTGCTTTAGTAGCAGCTTTATTTGCTCAGGACTTAACTGCCAATTGTGAAAAATTTCACAATATTTCATCATGATTAGGACTTACGCACACTCTACGAATTCTCGGCGCTCTTGGCGTCTTGGCGGTTCGAGAAATTAAGCTTTTTAGCAATTTTTGCGTAAGTCCTAGATTAAAGAACACCTGCAAGGTTACTCACCCAAACCTGACAGCAGCCTGATTCAGCCTTACTGGGATAGCGTTCAATCTGTCCTAAACCAACTTAGCGATGTTCAACTGGTTGAGCAAGTTGTGCCTAACTATCAGGAACTTTACGCCGGAAAAGTTGATTTAGTTGCTCGTTATCAAGGTGTTCCACATGTAATTGAATGGACGACAGCCGAAGAACCAAAACTGAGATTTGATAAGCTTTATGACAAGCCTTTACAAGTAGCTGCTTATAGTGGTGCAATTAACCGATATTGTAGCGATCGCCTTTTTAACTGCAAAATTAACCATGCTCTCATTGTTGTAGCCTTGCCAGGTGAAGAAGCAGAAATTTTTGAATTTGATCGTGCAACGCTAATTCATGTCTGGCATCAATGGCTGAATCGGCTGAATTTTTTCTTCAGTGCAGTTGCAGCATAGAAGTGCGATCGCATATCCACCCGAACTAAGCGATCGCAATTCTTTACAAGCACAACCCAAAATAAAATAGCGATCGCTCATAATTTATTCAACTATCGAATGCTTAATTAAACAATGTCCCCAGGAAATTGATAATTGGTTTCCAAAAGATACCAGTCAACACATAAGGAGCGTATTGTAAAAGCGGTAAGCTTGACTGCTTCGACGACTTTATCGGTAAACACTCCAAGAGAAAAGGCACTATACAGGTAAGCCCATAAGCAGTTGCTAAAGCTGTATTCCATTCAGGATCATCTCCTGGTATAGGGCTATAATAAATACCCAACATAATGAAAGAGATCATTAAAAACTGCTCCCATAAAAACCAGGACTGTGGTGGTAGAAAATAAATTAACTGGAGAAAGCTTTTGTTGTCTATTTTTTGTCGCATTCCCAAAAGGACAGCCCAAGTTGCAGCCCCAACGATGCCATCATCTTTCAGTCCATAAGTTCTTTGAAAGCGTTTAACGCCTCTTTCAGTTTCACGACTAAAATACCCGTCAGGTTCTTTTTTGAAAAACCCTTCTTCATTAAGAATAATTTGCAGTTCCTTAACTGCATCCTGTAATTTTGGAGACATACTTTTTTGATTGCGGTAAAGCTTTGGGTAGAAAAGGCAAGACCAACTCAGTGGCCCAACTATTCCATCTACATGAAGATTATTGGCTTTTTGAAATTTGATTACAGCCTCTTCTGTTTCTAAGTCAAATTTACCACTAATACTTGACAGAAAACCCTGAGCTTGAAGTCTCTCTTGCAGTTCATTGATTGATTCCTGTGCAGAGTTTGGTGAAAAGCCTCGGTATAATATAGGACGTTTATTGAATACACAGACTTGTTTTTCGTCTGGAAAATAACGTCGGGATTGTTTTAGTCCAAACAAGAGGTTTAGAAAGCTAAGTGTTTTATTTGTCATAATTTTATCGAGTAATTTTTGAAAAAATCATTTGACAAAGTTTTAGAGCTTAGAAATCGGTATGACCGCTAGCCTCTACTTAGTAGAGACAAAAATAAACTTATAAATTAGCTTACTGGTTAAATTGAAGACAAGAATTAACACTGTTAAAAAAATGTTATTAAATTGTTAAACTTTTGTTTGTTAAAATGTTGCCAATGTCACATTGATGACGAATTTATTAGGTGATATTTATGCCAAATCAGTCAGAAGGTTGGAATTTACCTAAAAGTTGGAATCGCAGGATTTTGCAGGACTGGGAGATAGACCGACTACTGACTAATTTGGAGGTTACGCTTCAAAAGCGTTACAGACAAAGTACCAGGAAAGACCTGTTACTTGGGTTACTCTGTGGGTACAGCTTGAAAAAGATTGGTCAAGATTTGCACAAAGAAAATGGTGTTGTCAGAGCAGGGTTAACCAATATCTATCGGGATATCGAAGCTTTGACAGGAGAAGCAAATAAAAGCGTCAAGTCAAGTAATCTTGCCTATGTTTTGGAAAAGCATGGTTATCGTAGAGGATCTGTTGTATCTGCTATCCAACGCCGTGATATCCCCCACAATCTGCCAGCACCGACTTACACCCAGTTTATTGGTCGGGAGGCAGATATGAAAAAGCTATTAGAACGTCTTTCGTCGGTGCATGGCGCTCACATGATCACAGTACATGGCATTGGTGGCGTAGGTAAAACGGCACTGGTGTTAGCAGCTGCTTACCTGTGCTTAAAAGCTAGTAACGAAAACTCTTCTGAAGCACCCAAATTTGATGCGATTATTTTTACTTCAGCCAAACAACAAGAACTTATTCCCACTAATAGTATATTGTGGCGGCAACAGGGACAGCGTAATCTACGCGATATCTTTCGAGAAATTGCTAATGCTTTAAACGACCCGACAATTCTTCAATCTCCTCCCAATGACCAATTTGATCGTGTACGCCAAATTCTCTCAAAACGGAGAACACTGTTGATTGTGGACAATATGGAGACTATAGAGGATAGGGATGAGGTTATTGAATTTTTATATAATCTACCCATTTGCATCAAAGTAATAATTACTAGCCGCGAACAAATTGCCTTGCTGCCAATCCGTCTGCGAAACTTACCACCAGATGATGGTTTGCAGTTGATTCGACAACAAGCTGAAGAAAAAGGTATAAGCATCAACGATGAAGACTCGAAGCAACTATACGATCGCACAGGCGGAATCCCTTTGGCGATCGTATATTCAATTGGTCAATTATCCAGTGGCTACTCCTTAAACCTACGGGCAGTACTTTATTGGTGTAAAGACCAAGACCGCTATGAAGCAGTTAGAGATTTATGGATGCTCTTGATCCACTATGCAAATGTCTATGCCTATTGGGACGATCGCTTAGATTGGCTGCAATGGCTCATAGAACAATCAGAACGGCGTGGTGAATGGTCTTCTTTCGTAAAAATCATTGTCCGCAAAAGCTGGCTACTAATTCGAGAGTGTTCATCTGTGAGTCTCAAAGAAGCAGATAAAATTTTGCGGCGGACGTGGATTTTACGCGATCATGCAGATTTATGTGTTCAGGCTGACTTAGCCGAAAGTATGGCTAGGCTACAAATTAGACAAAAGGATTATCAAGATGCCCGCCACTGGCTAACGGTAGAAGAAAAATTGGTGATCGAGGCGAATCTAGAGGAACGACAGCACATCCGCTATTTTATTCCCGTTCTTTACCATCGGGCTGAAATCCTTTATTTAGAAGGAGAATATTCTTTGGCAAAGAAGCTTTTCCAAGATGTGATGCAAAGTGCAGAAAAAATTAGTTGGCATCGAGTAATCAATTCTGCTAGAAATTGGCTAGCTGATATTGCTATCGAACAAGGCGATCGCAATGAAGCTGAAAAGCTATTAATTCAAGGTTTCACTGTCGCTGAAATGACCCACAATAAGCGGCGTTTAGCTCGCTATCAGCGTTCTCTTGCCCGTTGGGAGAAAAAGTGGGGAAGTGCAGAGAAAGCCTACCAATTGTCAATTAAGGCTATTGATGGTTTTAAGCTCTTAGGAATGACACGGGATGCACAAGAGATGCAAATTTTCCTTGATTCTCCATAATTATCGATAGGTTAAGATGCGATGCCCACCCTACAAGATGGGATAATTTATTTTTGGGAAATCCTAAAAGTGCGATCGCATACTCACCAAATCTAGCCAAGATGCTTTTTTACAACATAATGTAATATAATTTAGCATTATTCGCGCGATCGCTGTTCCTTTTGGATGTAATTGCTATTAATGTGCCAATCTGCTAGATATCAGCCTGGTTTCATCCCAAATTGTCCACCCAAAGACAGTAGATTAAGTTTTGTGTGAATCACTATAAGGTATGAAATAGCTCTGCTTTCCAAAAAGTGAAAAAGGAACAGATTTTTATGACATTTGATTACGATTTGTTTGTCATTGGTGCTGGGCCTGGAGGATTGGCAGCAGCTAAAAAAGCAGCTAGTTACGGTGTACGTGTCGCTGTTGCTGAACAAGAATCCGTCGGTGGAACTTGTGTAAATCGCGGCTGTGTTCCGAAAAAACTGATTGTCTACGCAGCTGACTTCGCCTTGCAAAATCAAATAGCGCACAGTTATGGGTGGAGTGACTGCCAAACATACTTTGACTGGACATTATTTATTAAGTCAGTACACCAGCATATTGACACCATTAACCAGTCTTATTTTCAGCAATTGCAAAAAGCTGGAATTGAGTTAATTTCTCAACACGTAACTTTCATCGATACCCACACTATTAATATTGATGGACGCAAAGTTACAGCCGACAAAATTTTAATTGCTGTGGGAGGGCAACCCCTCAAGCCCAAAATCCCAGGTATAGAATACGCTATCACATCCCGCGAGATGTTTCAGCTACCCTATCTGCCGAAACGTTTAGCAATTATTGGCGGCGGCTACATTGGCGTAGAATTTTCCAGCATGATGCACGCTTTCGGCTGTGAAGTGACGGTGATTGAAAGAGACGGGACGATTTTATCGGGGTTTGATGATGACATTTGCTCTGCTGTACAACAGGGTTTGATTAAACGCGGAATTAAGATATTCACCAATAGCACCGTTGCTAAAATAAAATACTCAGATGAGACTTTGTTGTTAACTATTACTGGTGAGAAGCAAGAAATAATTACAGCAGATACCATCTTAGTTGCCACAGGTTACGCTCCAAATACCAAGAATCTTGGTTTGGAAAATGCCCATGTTGAACTTGGCGAAGATGGTGCAATTAAAGTAGATGAATACAGCCGCACCAGCCAAGAAAATATTTTTGCTGTGGGTGATTGCACTAGCCGCGTGCAATTGACTCCAGTGGCTAAGGCAGAAGGTATTGCCTTTGCAGATACAGTTTTTGGCAACAAGGCGCAAAAACTAAATTATGATTATGTACCCACTGCTGTTTTTTGCCGTCCAGAAGCGGCTAGTGTGGGAATGACAGAGGCGAAAGCACGGGAAAAATTCGGTGAAGCTGTACAATGCTACCGCACCCAGTTCCAACCACTGTTGTATCAGCTAATCGAACAGAATGATCAAACCACTATAAAGTTAGTGTTAAATGGTGATTCTGGGCAAGTTTTGGGCGCTCACATGGTGGGTGAACATGCAGCAGATATCATTCAAAGTCTGGGTGTGGCAATTCGAAAAGGCATCACTAAGGAAGATTTGGATGAAACTATAGGCATTCATCCCACGACAGGGGAAGAATTTTTGTCGTTAGATTAAATTATATGCAGCACTGAGTGAAGAAGACACGGGGAGGGAGAGAGGAGGATAAAGAATTATTTGTCCACCAATAACTTAACTCTTTTTCCTCCCCTGCTTATTTATCTGAATCATTTCCCATCCTTGCATTCTTCTCAAGTAGTTTCTGAGGATGCTTCTGAGCTAGATTTTGTGGGAGTGCCTAAGTCATCTAAAGTATTCATTAATGAGTCATTCTGGAGCATGGGGTATATGCTTTGGAAATTTACAACATCGTCAAAAGCTTCAAGATCCTCAAGAGCCTCTGATGCCGACTGATATCGCTGTTTGAAGTCATCCAGCACCATTTTACTGAGAATTTTAGCGAAGGAGTGACTCACCTGGGTGCGTAGTTTACCGCCGTAGGCATCGCTCCATCTTATCTCTCCATCAGCATCTCTAGGTAGCTCACGGGGTGCCATACCAGTTAAGGCTTTAATCCCAACCATACCGACTGCATAGATATCACTACTGTAGTGTGGACGCCCAAAACATTGCTCGCTTGGTGCGTAACCCTGAGTACCAATGCCAATGGTGAAGGGGCTTTGCTCTTGATGATCGAGCTGTTTGGTACTAACTTCTTTGACGGCTCCAAAGTCAATCAGGATTAGTTTACCGTCTGAATGTCGGCGCATGATATTGCTGGGTTTAATATCCCGGTGAATCACATTATTTTTATGGACAAATGTTAATATTTGCAATAAGTCCCTAACAATTCTGATCGCTGCAATTTCCTCAATTGCTCTGCCTGGTGGCAATTCTTGATTTAAAGGATGACCAATGATCTGTTGTTGTACTAAATAAAATTCTTCATCTTCTTCAAAATACGCCAAAAGTTGAGGAATTTGAGGGTGTATTCCCAATTTTTCGAGTGTTTGCGCCTCCGAGTTAAATAAACGTCTAGCAAGTTGCAATGCTTCTGGTTTGGTGTTGGCTGGTTTTAGTTGTTTGACAACACATCGCGGATTTCCGGGACGTTGGGTATCTTCGGCAATGTAGGTTTCACTGAATCCACCGGAACCGAGAACTTTGACAATTCTGTAGCGTCTAGCTAGGACTTTTCCTGATAAGGCTAAATCTCGTTGCTGGATTAGGTCTTGCAAGTCATCTTGTTGGCTGATAATCTCTTGGACAACGGCGGAAGTTTTATACTTTTGAAAAATATCTACTAATTGGCGTTTTTTGATGCTTTCTCTGACTAATGAGGTTCCCAGGTAGGAAAATCCAATCATAGCGATCGCAATCATTGGTACAGTAGTGGGAATTAACTGACCATGAATAAATAACCCATAACTAATTCCTGCCCAAGCACCAGACAGGGCGAGGCTATAAAGAAATCTATTGATAGTACGCTTGCGTCTGCTAATCATCAAGGCTGTACTGCCAACTATAATTAGCACAAACAAACCCCGCAATGGTGGACTTTTAATTCCTGGGGCGATTGCTTTACCTTGCATCAAAGTTGCGATCGCATTGGCGTGAATTTCCACGCCCGACATGGGTTTAGCGCTGTTGCTAGCAGCGACTGGATAATAATCATTGTGTAACTTATCTGTTGCACCAATCAGCACTATTTTGTCTTTAAAGACCTTTCCTTGCTGCAAATAGGTGTTCCAGTTTTCCGGATCAAGTACATGCCAAAAGGGTATTTGCTCAAATGTACCCGCAGGCCCCCAAAAATGAATGCGATCGCCCTTTGGTCGGGGATAATTTACTTGTGCGGCCCTGATTGCTGCTTCATCAAAAGAAGGTAGTTTCTCAATCAAATTGTCTTCCGCTAACAACTTAGAAAACTCACTTGCCAATCGATGAACTTTACCATCTGTCTCCAAAGGGAAATTAACTGAGCCAATGGACACTGACCCTGTATGAAACATTTGTTGCGGGTCAATCAGTTGCATAAAAGACCCTTGGTGCGTCTGGGAATTTTCGTAGACAGCTGCTAAGGTAACTTTGCTGCCATATTTTTGTAATACTGCCTGGAGTTGGCGATCGTCACTAGCTCCATAACTACTTGGCGTGTCAAAAACGACATCTATTGCTACAGAACGGACACCTGCTTTGATTAACTTTGTGATTACTTGAGCATAAGCAGCCCGTTTATAAGGATAAGATTTCAGTGTTTCTAAGTAGGCATACTGTTTCGGATTTGTTTTATAGTACTGTGCGGGAACTGATATTGACTGATCGTCTATTGCTAAAATTACGATGTCTTCTGGAGGCGAAATCGGGCCACGCACTTGAAAAAAGGCAGAAAGCGCCTTATTCTCCATCAATTGAACCAATTCCCCACCAGAAGCACTCAGCACTGCTGCACCCATTGCCCAACCGCCAGCGAGGAGATGACCTAAGAGAACCATCCATCTTGACTGACGAGCCGATGCTGTTGATGTTACCTTTGTCGGTTTACTTGAGTGTCTATTGGCAGCAGAGACATAGTTTTTAGTTAAGGTAGATGTAGGTTCTTCTGCCATATCGTGTTACTGATTGATTTAAGTCCAACACTTTTATTTATTCAGACCACGTTTTAGTACAAGCACATTGAAATAATACTTAAATGATAATCTTATACATTTGTAAAGTATCTTCTATTTATCAACAAACTTTTATTGGCAAAGGTAGCCCCCAAGAGATTCTTACTCAGGTACTGCCTGACTTATTATTTTTCTGTTGAGTGAGTTACAAAAGAGTGATTGTCTCACAGATTATAGCCGGATATACTTTGTCTCTGTAGTTGGTTGGGGCAAGATTTTACCTTAACCTAACCAACAAGTATGCTCTTAACTAGGGTTTTACCAGAAGCTGTCCCAAGCTTGTCTTCTGTCTTTGGCGCAATATTGGTACTTCCCACAAAGCGTATCCTTATACTGAAAGCTAAACCTATAGATAGGGATCAACTTATATCCTACCCTAAGCTTATGCCATACCTCTTTAGGAGTAAAATTTAGTGTTATACAGTTATGAATGCTGTTACTAGTTCAATTTTATTGGTAGATTTTGATCACAGGGTGGCTCTTGCAGTGCCGGAGGTGAATAAGGTTTAGCACCCAGGATCTCAACTCCAATGTTGCAGGCGTTTTTATCCCTTGAAAGAGGTAGGATAAAAGCTACAGATGAAGAGTTAGTTTATAGATATTAGCAAACAAGGCATTTGAAAATTGCTATAATCTATTGTTCCATCTAAATTCATATATATTATTAGGTGTAAATTTGTATGGGTTCTCCAATGAATCGTCTGTCTATTTTTGTAGATGGAAACAATATGTTCTATGCTCAACAAAAAAATGGTTGGTTTTTTGACCCTCGGCGAGTTTTAGAATACTTTAAACATGAACAATCAGAAACAACATTAATTAATGCATTCTGGTACACTGGCTTAAAAGACCCACAAGATCAAAGAGGTTTTAGAGATGCTCTAATTAGTCTAGGATATACAGTTAGAACTAAAATTCTTAAAGAATATTATGATGATACCTCTGGTCGTTACTCGCAAAAAGCGAATTTAGATATTGAAATTGTTGTAGATATGTTTAATACAGTAGACCAGTATGACCGAGTAGTATTATTCAGTGGCGATGGAGATTTTGAAAGAGCAATCGAACTATTACGCTCAAAAAATACACATATTACAGTAGTATCGACAGAAGGAATGATAGCTAGAGAGCTACGCAATGCTACTGACAGATATATAGATTTAAATGATATCAGAGATCAAATAGAAAAAACAGAAGGTTAGTATTCTTAGCAATTATTTACAAAGGTTAGAGTATAAATAAAAACTAAGTTTGAAGATATTTTGATCCACAAGTAAAAATTAAACAACAAACCGCAAATGACAAACAAAACAGACCGAATCATCATTTTTGATACTACACTGCGAGATGGAGAGCAGTGTCCAGGAGCGACTCTGAATATAGACGAGAAGCTAGTTATTGCCAAGCAACTGGCGCGTCTGGGTGTGGATATAATTGAGGCAGGCTTTGCCTTTGCTAGCCCTGGAGATTTTGAAGCAGTCAGCAAGATTGCCAAAATTGTCGGGACAGAAAATGGCCCGGTAATTTGCAGTTTGGCAAGAGCGATTAAAGCAGATATTGAAGCAGCCGCAGAAGCATTAAAACCAGCAGTTAACGCCAGAATTCACACATTTATTTCCACTTCTGATATACATTTAGAGTATCAGTTGCGGAAGTCACGGGCAGAAGTGCTAGCGATCGCAGAAGAAATGGTAGCTTATGCCAAATCCTTCGTGACAGATGTAGAATTTTCACCGATGGATGCGGCTCGTTCCGATCCAGAATTTCTTTACCAAGTGTTAGAGAGAACGATCGCAGCTGGTGCAACTACAGTTAACATTCCTGATACTGTCGGTTACACAACCCCTAGCGAGTTTGGGGCAATCATTAAGGGGATTATTGAAAATGTCCCCAACATCGACCAAGCGATTATTTCCGTTCATGGTCATAACGATTTAGGCTTGGCAGTTGCTAACTTCTTAGAAGCTGTGAAAAATGGCGCACGCCAACTAGAATGTACCATCAATGGCATTGGCGAACGTGCTGGAAATGCATCACTAGAAGAATTGGTGATGGCGCTGCATGTGCGACGGCAATATTTTAATCCCTATTTGGGAAGACCAGAAGAATCTCAAGAATCCCTGACAAATATCGACACTCGGCAAATTTACAAAACCTCACGCCTAGTTTCCAATTTGACGGGAATGTTAGTACAACCAAATAAAGCGATCGTTGGGGCAAATGCTTTTGCCCACGAGTCTGGAATTCACCAAGATGGTGTGCTAAAAAATAAGCTCACCTACGAAATTATGGATGCTCAATTGATTGGCTTAACAGACAATCAAATAGTTTTGGGCAAACATTCAGGTAGAAATGCTTTCCGCACCCGGTTGAAAGAATTGGGCTTTGAACTGTCAGATACTGATTTAAATAAAGCATTCGTCAGATTCAAAGAAGTAGCAGATAAAAAGAAAGATATTTCTGATTGGGATTTGGAAGCGATCGTTAACGATGAAATCCAACAAGCACCCGATTTGTTCCGAGTCGAATTGGTGCAAGTTTCCTGTGGTAGCAACGCCCGCCCGACTGCTACAGTTACCTTGCGTACCCCAGAAGGTGAAGAATTAACCGATGCTGCGATCGGTACTGGGCCAGTGGATGCAGTTTACAAAGCTATCAACCGTGTGGTGAATGTGCCTAACGAGTTGATTGAGTTCTCTGTGCAGTCAGTAACAGCCGGTATTGATGCTATTGGAGAAGTAACGATTCGTTTACGTTATGATTCTAAAGTGTTTTCTGGTCATGCAGCGAACACAGATATCATCGTGGCATCCGCACAAGCTTATGTAAATGCGCTCAATAGGCTGTATTCTGCGTTGCAAAGGCAAGAAAAGCCAGAGGAAATATCTGCACACAGAGTCTGAGATTGTATCTGTCAAACTGCCCATAATACAAGCACAGCACCTTGTTTTTAGGTAATGCTAAAAAACTCCTTCCCGATTTTGGGGAGGAGTTAGGTGTGAGTTCCGAAAAATTGTTAGAAAATTATGCTCACAGAAAAACATATCACGATCAGAGAAGCCACGATTAAAGAAGACTCACTGATTACAAAACACTCCTACCAAATGTGGCTAAATATTGGTGTGCATGAAAGTAATATCGATCTTGATTGGCAGAAGATTACCCTCAAATTCATAGAAGAGGCGCGTCGGGATTTGTTTTACAAGGCTTTTGTTGCAGAGGTTGATAATACAGTTGTGGGTTCTGCAAGTTGTCAACTTTTTGCAGGCTTATACCCGAATGTTTTCAAAGATGAATACCGCAAGTTTGGATATATTTGGGGCGTTTATGTAGAACAATCTTACCGCAGACAAGGCATTGCTAAATGCCTAACTAATAGAGCAATTGAATATTTAAAAGCGATCGGTTGCACGCGAGTACTTCTTAACGCCTCGCCATCGGGTAAACCAGTTTACTCCAGCATCGGTTTCTCTGAAGGGAATATAATGCAATTAGATTTAATTTAAGTTAAGTACAGTATTTTTTGCCTTGCTTCAAAAATTTGCATTGGAGTGTGGTGTTAGATAAATATAATTTTATTGCTGTATATGTAATCCATGAACTATACCGCCTTCAGAATCCAATCTGGACTGAATAATAGAGAAAAACTTGCTATCTCCCTTTTCAAAATATCTAAAAATTGCATAAGCGAGTATATCAGCAAGTTGAATTAGTCTCGAAGCTTTTGAGTCTAAAAATAAAGGCACTTCAGAAAAGTTTCTGATAACGCCCCAACTGTATCCAATAGTTCTAAAGTCAGTTGCTAAAGATTGAATTGTTGTCTCGTAAGTGGATTTGTCAAAAATTATAATGCCTCTCTGTGTATTATCATTTTTGTGCAGCCTGATCAAGTACCTATCAAATCTACTAGCCAGTTGTTCAAATGCAACTTCAACAGGGTCTTTTGGCGATACTACAGTTTTCTTGATCACACTTGCAAATAGTCGATTACTTGGGTGTGACTGTAGAAAAACCTGCAAAATATCTTCAATAGCTTTCTCTCTATCGCTCTTAGGATAGCTCCTCCACTTTCCTCTACCACTCAGCATTGGACTACCGTGCAATTCAACTGATACTGGATCAGCAGGATCAAATCTAGCAGCAATTTGGTCAAGCTGATCAGAAATCCAGTATCCTTGACGCTCAAATACACAAAATCCAGCCAGTACAAAATATTGTTGGTTTGAGTCATGCGTTGTGCCAGACTCATCTGCATACAGCAAATACATGGCTGTTCTATATTTTTAGACAATAAAAATCAGTCAAGGGAAGACCTAGCTTCCGCGATCTGAAAAGGTCAGACCTCTTGACTGCTATTGATATTATATCAGCTACTTTATGGGCTAGCTTATCTCTGCCTACCCTTAGTGGTGCAAAAAACTCCTGAAACCCTTATGGATAAAGAATTTTTAATGAGATAGTATTTTAGACATCTCCACAAAAGTCTAACGAGGACAATGGGTTTCAGCCGATATTTTGACTACACAGGCTCCTCATCATGAGACTCAAAAAACTTTTCTGCACCACCAAGCTGCCTACCTAGTGGTTAAGGTAGACTAACTTAATTTACTCGGTTCGACCAATCGATATACCAAGTCCTTGCATCTGGTAGAAACTTTCAGCCCCGATCCTGAGTGCGTTTATGATCTCGATACCGTCAATGACTTCGCTTTGAGGACGTTCGAGGTAAATATTGCCATTTTTGTCAATGAATCTATCTATAATTTGACCATTTTGGTGTGTCACTACTTTCCGATCAACTATTGTGACTATACTTCCATTAGAGTCTGTGATTCTCGCAAACATGAATAATGCACCCACTTAAGCTCTAAAATTCAAAACATTGCCCTATATTAACAGCAAATTTGTACTAGTATCAAATAAAACATTATTTTTAGTATAAGAGCGAACTTGCTTTGGATAAATAAAGCTTCATTGAGCCAAAACTTGTTCAATTCGATTCGTAACGGTGAGGGTAACTATTACTTGCCCCATTTGCTTACCTTGAAGATTTGACATCACAAATTGACTTTACCAAGTTCAGTATTGTTACTGTACTCCATATAAATACCTCTATAATTTCAAAGATTATTGCAACAGTATACATTTATATTTGTGTCAGGAGATTACCTAGCATAAACATCAATTATCATGACATTTTTGATAGATTGTTAAATCCATTCACGATAATTATTACTGGAATTATTATTGAACGACCATCCCATAGCCCTTGCTAGGATTAGATTCGGCTTGCTGATATAGTTCATAACCTTTAGAGTCAAGTTCAGCCATTTTTTCAGCAGTAAAACCAAGTTCATTCACTTCCATTATTGACCTCACAAAGATTGTTTGTGGCCTACTAGACACTATAGGAATCCTATTTGATTTTTGAAAGAAATTACGAGAAAATACGGCTAAGTGCACAAGTGTAAGAGTAGACAATGAGAACTCAGCATCTACAAACTACATCACTCCCGGTAGAAGTAGCAACTGCGATCGCAGAATTACAAGACTTTATCGCCGCTTGTCGCGATGCCCGTGAGGCAAGAAAAGCCTTAGCAGTTAAGTTGGTTTACCAAGATTACTTGTACGAAGAGATTCAAACAATTTTAGACGTGTCTTTAGGTTCGATAACAGGTTGGAAGCAAGCTTACGAGCAGGATGGAATCAACGGACTACGGTTGAACCACAAAGGACGAAAAAGCTACCTGAGTCACGAACAGCAAGAAGAAGTGTTGAGTTGGCTACAAACCAAGGACAATTGGGAGCTTGGGGAACTGGAGTATAAACTAGCCTTTGAATATGACGTCGTTTATGAGTCAAAACAAAGTTACTATGATTTATTCGATGCAGCTTCTATCAGTTGGAAGAAAACCACAAAGCTAAATCCCAAAGCCAATCCAGATGCTGTTGCAGAAAAAAAAACGAAATTGAAACCTTGTTGGCAAGTAAGCGTTCCGAAATCGAAGCCGGAAAATTGAGGGTATTGCTAATTGATGAGTGTCATTTAATGTGGGGAGACTTAAGTGGCTATGTATGGGGGAGAACTGACCAGGAAATAACGGTTCCAGTGGTAAATGAGCGAGAGAAACAAACATATTACGGAGCAGTCGACTATCTTGAACGAAAATTACTGCTTAAAGCTTATGACAGGGGAAATTCAAAAAATACTATTGATTACCTGCAATATCTGCTAACTGAGTCTGGTAACCAGCAACTGCTGATTTTTTGGGATGGTGCTACTTACCACCGTTCTAAAGAAATCCAAAGCTTTTTAGATGAGCTTAATCAAGGTTTGCAACCAGAACAATGGAAAATTCACTGCATTCGTTTTGCTCCTAATTGTCCAGAGCAAAATCCTATTGAAGATATCTGGTTGCAGGCTAAAACATGGGTTCGACGTTTTTGTTCCTTAATTCCAACATTTTCTCATTTAAAGTGGATGTTTGAGTGGTTTATTCGACACACTACCTTTGATTTCAGCACTCTTGGGATGTACGGAGTTTTTTCAAAAATCAAATAGGAGTCCTATAGTTCTCAGTGTTCCCAAACTCACACGAGGTCTAACAATAATTAAATGCAAATTCTCTTATAAGTCCGCTTGCCTTGAAGATTTGGGATTATTAGCTTACCTATTTCAGCAAAATCCTGAAAAGAGAGTATTTTTCAACGTTGGATCAAAACGCGAAAGCGCTAAGAAAACTTTGCCTCTTAGCGCTTTTGCGTGAGTTATTTTCTCTAACTTTCTACACCATCTCAGACGAAGGCTGCACCATCTGCTGCGGCTGCGGCTGGAACATGAACAACGAGTACACCACATCTCGGCGGATGTTGACCATCATATCCAAGAACAATTCGTAACCCTCGCTCTTATACTCAATCAGTGGGTCTTTTTGACCGTAACCACGTAATCCCACCGATTCGCGCAAGGCATCCATTTGTTGCAGGTGTTCCCGCCACAGTGTATCAATGCGTTGCAAAATAAAGAAGCGTTCTGCTTGGCGCATCAGTCCGGGTTGAACTTGGTCAATCTGCGCTTCTTTGAGGTCGTAAGCAATTCGCACCTGTTCATGCAGGAAGGCTTTAATCTCGCTAACTGTCATATCTTCTAATTGATTTGGTTGCAAATCCGCTAATAGATAGACGAATTCTTTAACTTTGTCAACCAGTTTTTCCAACTCCCACTCTTCCGAGGGTAAGTCTACGTTGATATAGTAGTCAACGATGTCATCCATCGTTTTTTCGGCGTACTTGATTACTTGTTCTTTCAAGTCTTGACCTTCTAACACCCGGCGGCGTTCAGCGTAAATAGCCCGACGTTGATTGTTCATCACCTCGTCATACTCAAATACCTGCTTACGGATGTCGTAGTAGTAGGTTTCAACTTTTTTCTGTGCGCCTTCCAAACTGCGGGTGAGCATCCCAGATTCGATGGGCATATCTTCTTCCACTTGGAAAGCATCCATTAACCCTTTAACGCGCTCGCCACCAAAAATCCGCAGTAGGTTATCCTCTAAACTGAGGAAGAATCTCGTGGTTCCAGGGTCGCCTTGTCTTCCTGCACGTCCACGCAACTGGTTATCAATCCGCCGTGATTCGTGACGTTCTGTACCAATTACGTGCAAACCACCGATTCCCACTACCTCATCATGTTCGCGGGTAGTAAATTGTTCGTATTCGTGCTTAACGCGGTTGTAAGCTTCTCGCAATTTCAGAATTACAGGGTCATCGATAGGAGCTTTTTCTGCGGCCACAGCTACCTTGTCTTCAGCTTCCAATTCCGGTAAACTGCGATCGCCATATTCACGCACCGCAATTTCTACTGCATCTTTGAGTAGTTTTTCTGTTTCTTTTGTCAATTGGGTGGGGAAAATTTCTGGCGAAGCCCGCCAAGTTTTAACTTTTTTACCAGGGACAAAGCCTTGACCACCGCCATGTCCTGTAGGCAATCCGGCTGGTCTTTGAACGCCAAAGCTATCTTCTGACTCTGGCATAACGATCCGGGGCATGAAGTATTCCCGCAGCTTCAGACGTGCCATGTATTCGGAGTTACCACCCAGAATGATGTCTGTACCTCTACCAGCCATGTTAGTAGCAATGGTAACAGCACCTTTTCGTCCAGCTTGGGCGACGATTTCCGCCTCACGCTCAACGTTTTCGGGACGGGCATTTAGTAATTCGTGGGGAATCGCCAATTCCTTCAGCAGCCGACTCAGAAGTTCGGACTTTTCTACACTAGTGGTTCCTACTAATACAGGTCTACCGAGTTCGTGCATTTCGGCACATTCTCTAGCGATCGCACCCCACTTGCCTGGTTCTGTCTTAAAGACCATATCAGACAAATCTTCGCGTCTGCGATCGCGGTTAGTAGGAATTACCGCAACTTCCAATTTGTAAATTTTTTCAAATTCCGGTTCTTCCGTTTTTGCCGTTCCGGTCATTCCACCCAGTTTTGGATACAGCAAAAACAGATTTTGATAAGTAATTGTCGCTAGAGTTTGAGTTTCTGGCTGAATTTCTACGTGTTCTTTGGCTTCAATAGCTTGGTGTAATCCATCACTCCAACGCCGTCCGGGTAGCACCCGACCGGTAAATTCATCCACAATTACCACTTCGCCATTACGGACGATGTAATTTACATCCTTAAGAAAAAGTTCTTTGGCTTTAATCGCATTGAAAATGAAGTGCGCCCAAGGATCTTCGGGGTCAAATAAATCTGTGACTCCTAAAAGATTTTCTGATTCTGCAAATCCTTCATCTGTCAAAAGCACGTTACGAGCTTTTTCATCCACATCATAATGCTCGTCTTTTTTGAGTGTGAATGCGATTTCAGCCGCTTGCAGATACTTTTCCGTAGGTCTTTCTACCTGCCCAGAAATAATTAGCGGTGTCCGCGCCTCATCAATTAAAATCGAGTCTACCTCGTCAATCACGCAATAATTAAACGGGCGTTGCACCACATCTGCCATTGATGTCGCCATGTTATCCCGCAGGTAGTCAAACCCTACCTCGCTGTTGGTAACATAAGTAATATCGCAATCATAGTTTTTCTGGCGTTCGCTCGGAGTCATGGTTGACTGGATTAGCCCCACACTCAACCCCAAGAACCGATGCACCTGTCCCATCCATTCAGCATCCCGACGAGCTAGGTAATCGTTCACAGTGACGACGTGTACACCTTTCCCAGTAAGGCCATTTAAGTAACTCGGTAAGGTTGCTACAAGCGTTTTACCCTCACCGGTTTTCATTTCGGCAATTTGCCCTACATGCAAAATGATACCGCCAAGGAGTTGAACATCAAAGTGCCGCAAGCCTAAGACTCGCCGTCCTGCTTCCCGGACAACGGCGTAAGCTTCGGGCAATAGGTCATCTAGAGTTTCGCCTTTGGCAAACCGTTGTTTAAATTCGACGGTTTTACCTTTTAACTCCTCATCGGAAAGAGCCTTAATTTCTTCCTCTAGAAGGTTAATTTCAGTAACAGAAGGTTGGTATTTTTTAAGCTTACGAGCGTTGGGGTCGCCCAACAAAAGTTTTAGCATGGCAGATTATAGAACTGAATCAAGGGGGATGGGAATTAAAGGTTTGGCATTGATTATAAACATTTAACCCAACCCAACCTTCTTGGTTGTGGATGGGTGTCAAATGAGAATTAACTCAAAAACAGAAGAAAAACGAGGCAATCAGTTTACTAATGATTGGTTTTAACTCTTATCTGATTATTTAGTCTTTCTTCATAGTATCATTTTGCCCTCAGATGGGGCCAGAGAGGGAATAGAGTTAGGAGTTAGGAGTTATAAATTTTTCAACCTTTAACTCCTGTACAGACGCGATTAATCGCGTCTCTCTTCACTTCCATTCTCCTGTCAGGCGGCGGAAATTATAATCGCTAGCGCCTTGATGACAACTGACACAGCTGCCAAGCTGGACGGGACGTGGTAACTCAACTCCTGGATGCAAAGCTTTAAAATAACGCGAGTCATTAAGGCGATATGGTGTTTCTTCGTCGTCTCGCTTAACACGAGAGAAAGTCGAAAGATATTTCCACACCAAGATACGTGGCGGATCGACTAAAGGCTTTAGTTGTGCGCCGTAGTGCTGCGAGTCTTGCAGGAGATTTTTCCAAGTTTGGGTGGGGAAAACGGCTGGTGGTAAGCCGATGTGGCAGGTGGAGCAGTTTTCCAAATACAGTTCTTGTCCTAATTGATACTGTGCAGGCACTACATCAACAGTGCCAATTTCGGCGGTGGGAGTAGCACTTTGGGCATTAGTTGCTAAGGCTAAAAGCCAACCCATAGCTAGGCTCCAAGTGACAATTACCAAAAGTAAACCGAAAAATTGACGTTTGAATTGGCGTTCGGCACTTTGCTGTAGTACAAGGCGATTGCTGTAAGACGGGCGATTTTCGCGATCGCGGATTTTGCGCTTAACAAAAATTGACATTCCTCACATTCCCAGATATTTAGAAGTGGCGCTTGTGCTAATCATAGGACTTACGCAGCGTTGGTAGTAGCAACATAGCAATGCCTCTTAGCAAGTCCTTCTGCGTCTGTGCATCTCTCAACATTTCAAGGAAAAACCTCTTAGCAGTTTTAACCTGACTCACTAGAAAAATCAGCCACAATCTCTCGGATTTCATTTGCACCAATATCTTCTCGGTCAGATTTGGAATAAATTGTTAGTAGCAAAATACTTGTAGGTGACTCAACCTGATAAATCAATCGGTATCCAGCACTCTTACCTTTTTGAATATTACTGTTGCGTACTCTTACCTTGTAAACAATATACTCTTCACCAATGCCCGCAATCCTATCTCCTACAAAATTCCTTTGTTGTAATTGCTCAATAATCGGTTGAACATCAGAGCGAATATTGCGGAATCTCTTTGATAGTCTGTAAAGTTCCTGCTCAAACTCATCGGAAAATCGAATTGAAACCGCATTATCACTCTGCATCAATCCTGTCCCATAGTTCACTAAGTGGTCTAGTTTGACCAGCTTTTGCTTGCTGTAAGGCTCTCCTCAAGCTAGCTTTAATCTCTTCAACGGGTGTATCATCAGGGTCAACCTCTTCTGCTTCTGCTGGTTCTGGAATCAACACAATTACCCGAACCTGATGAGGATAAGTGCTTCCCTGAATCGGCTCATCTAAAACTAGGTTTCCTTGAGAGTCAATCCTACCGGTAACTTCGATCGCTTTCATCTGTTGTCTACCTCATTAGAATCTATGGAAAAGGATTATGCTCTCATTCTTGAACTTCTTGATCTAAAAGGTGATGAAGGAGTTCACTGGTACAAGCTCGACCGCTTAATGATGTTAACAGGTGAACCACTAGCTGGTCATGAATATATTTCGCAAGTAGTGAGAGAATTATCAGATTTGGGATTATTGAAAGTTATCAATGACAAGAGTCCATTAAGTGGCAACTGTGTCATCCCAGATAAAGGTAAAAAATGGTTGGCTGACAGGAACTATAATGGCTCTCTTGCCCGTTCAATATTGTCTACACTGGTAGAAAAATATCAGATGACCCTGTATTAGCTCAGTGTTAACATGGCTATTATCGGTCATTTATGACATTTCCAAACAGTGTACATTTTGTGAATGTATGTACTTAATAAAGTAGAACATAACTAAGAGAACAAGCACAAAATTTCAGAGACATCGAACTCACTTTAACACGCACAAATTGAAGCAGGATAAAGAATCTAAAGTTTATATTCACTCTTATATTAAGGAATAGAAACCGATCGCAATAATCGCTCAACAACAGTTCTAGCGTTGCGTCCTCCTCTAGGAATCAGGCGATGGCAAAGAACATGAGGGACGAGAAATTTCACATCATCAGGAATGGCATAATCACGCCCTAATAGAAAAGCTAGCGCTTGGGTAGCCCGTTGTAATGCTAATGTGCCACGCGGACTAACACCAAGGGTTATTTCCTCATCTTGCCGTGTTACTCGTACCAATTCGAGGATGTACTGTTGCAAGGAGGGTG
Source organism: Nostoc commune NIES-4072 (assembly GCF_003113895.1). Taxonomy (NCBI): domain Bacteria; kingdom Bacillati; phylum Cyanobacteriota; class Cyanophyceae; order Nostocales; family Nostocaceae; genus Nostoc; species Nostoc commune. Next base: position 1,485,005 of record NZ_BDUD01000001.1, read on the forward strand.
CCACTTTTACTTGAGAGCAGAGGTAACGCAATTCCTGTACTTCTGCCAAGGTAATACAAGGTTGCAAATCAGCAACCTTCACACCATTTTGGAGATTTTGCAGCATAAGGAGTTCTTCTGGCTCGGAAGGATAGCCCAAACTCAGCGACAACATGAACCGATCCATTTGCGCTTCCGGCAGGGGAAAAGTACCTTGATACTCAATCGGGTTTTGAGTGGCAATGACAAAAAAGGGCTGAGGAACTGCACGAGAGACACCATCGACTGTTACCTGATGTTCTTCCATTACTTCTAGTAAAGCTGACTGAGTGCGGGGTGTAGCACGGTTAATTTCGTCAGCTAGGAGGATATTGGTAAAAATTGGTCCAGGAAGATAAGTAAATTCGCCGTTTTTTGGGTTCCAGATGTTAGTACCAGTAATATCAGTTGGCAGTAAATCGGGGGTACATTGTAGCCGTTGAAATTTACCATCCAATGAACGAGCTAAAGATTTAGCGAGTAAGGTTTTACCAACACCAGGGACATCTTCTAACAGGGCATGACCACCACCTAGCAAGGCTACTAGCACTAAGCGTATTGCCTCAGCTTTGCCAACGATGGTAAGAGCCAGATTTTGTGTTAAAGCGTCAATTTTTTCTCTCATGCGGTGCGGGGAGTGGGGAATTGGGCATTGGGCATTGGGCATTGGGCATTGGGCATTGGGCATTGGAAATATGAATTAATAACCCATGCCCCATGTCCCGTGCCCTATCTATTGTTCCCACTCAGAATTTAAAATTTCTTTAGCAATAACACAGTCAAGTTGAATTTGTGTTTTCAGGGCTTCTAGAGAAGCAAATTTTTGTTCAGGGCGCAAAAATTTCACTAGTTCTACAGCCAGTTTTTTACCATACAAATCACCAGACCAATCGAACAGATGTACTTCCGCAGATGAATAAGTACCATTTACAGTTGGGCGGTTACCAATATTCATTACGCCCAAGCTTTCACTAGAAACGATATCTGATGTTTCACTGAGAATGAAAACACGGACAGCATAGACTCCTTGGCGGGGCAAAAACTTTTCTTTTGGTAGTTGGAGGTTGGCGGTGGGAAAGCCAATTGTTCTACCCAATTGCTGACCTTGAACGACAACACCAAGGAGAGTGTAGGGGCGTCCTAGTAGTAAATTTGCATTTTCGATGTCACCTTGCTCAAGGGTTTGCCGAATTAATGAAGTGCTAATGCGGGCATCCTGAGTCGAATTAGTACTGACGCAACTGCTTTCGGTGGGCGAGTTACCTGTATAAGTTTGTAAGGGAACGATAGTAACGGGGATATTGTGCTTGGCAGCGATTAATTGCAAATCTTTGGCAGTACCACTGCGCTTTTCGCCAAAACAAAAATCCTGCCCGATGCTAATTTGCTGGCATCGCAGTTGTTGCACAAGAATTTTTTGGACGAATTCTTCGGGAGTCAAAGCAGATAATTCTTTGTCAAAGGGTAGTAATACCAGTTGTTCTACCCCAAGCGATCGCAATTGTTGGACTTTTTCATCCAGTGGCGTTAACAAAGTCCGGGGCTGCCCCGTAAAAAATTCCTGTGGATGGGGGTCAAAGGTGACAACTGTTGAGTAAATATATTCTTGCTTTTCCTTTGACTGCGGACTACTAGTTACTGACAACTGATCATCAGTGTGCAAGACTGGCTGAATTACCCTTTGATGACCAAGATGAACACCATCAAACTTGCCAAGGGCAATAGCAGTCGGCGTTAGCAGCCCAACGCTAGAAGAAGCAACCCACACAGAACACCCATTTTTAGACAAATTTAGCACGTGGATTCTGAGATTTTAGGTTTATTTTAGCTATCAGCAAGAAGCTACCTTATGGTAAACCGCCTTGAGGAGGACATTCACCAACTGCCCATGAAGTCTTGTGCGATCGGCCAGGGTGTTGATACTACCCCTTTTAGCTATCAGCCAAAAGCCTAACCCAAGGGAAGTTGCCTAAGATGGTATCTTGCGCCATTAGCTTGACAGCTAATTACTAAGTCCAGATGACCCCAAATACCAGAGCTAAAAAGGCTCTAGTTCCTTGTTGGAACTGCAACGAAGTTTACTTCGATCAGTCGCAATTTTAGGGCGTCTGTGGGTATCTGGGCTGTGTTGGTGAATCTATAAGGTATGTCCTTTGCCCTTATCCTGTGGTTGGCGTGACAACTCTGGGCAGTGCTGTCTCACCGTACAGCCAACAGGTATGCTCTCATGCTGAAAGCTTCTGATCACCAATCTAATCTAAAATCTCCAATTCCTCCGATCGCAATCTTTAGGTAGAAAACTTACTAACAGGAAAAGATTCTGATAAGACAACTGAGGTGGGAATCTGAAGTACCAATCCTTCCCGTGCCATGATTGCCCCAGGAAATTTCGCAGATGCTTGTTTTCCTACACCATCCAAAAAGTCGTCATCGTGTGCGGGGTCGTGGTGGTAAATTACCAGAGTTTTGACGTTAGCAGCTTGTGCCACTTTCACCGCTTCTTGCCAGGTAGAATGTCCCCAGCCAATTTTCGGGGATTTGGGCGAATAGTATTCCTCGTCTGTGTAAGTGGAATCGTAAACCAAAATGTCAGCATTCCGAGCTAGCCACAGCACATTATCATCGAGTCGGTCGGGAAAATGTTCGGTATCAGTGATATAAGTAGCAGCACCACCAAGCCAGTTAACGCGGTATCCTATAGCTTCACCTGGATGGTTTAAAGGTGCTGTTTCTACGGTAACGTCATCAATGTGGATTGGTTGCCCCGGTCGAATGTCGTAGAAATTTAAATTAGCTTGCATAATTTGCAAGGGTACAGGAAAGTTCGGGTGCAACATCTGGTCATTGAGGCGCTGTTCTATGGTAGAACCATCAGGTGCGATCGCGCCGTAGATATGAAAGTCATTTCCCTTCACAAATCCTGGGGTAAAGAAGGGAAAACCCTGCATGTGATCCCAGTGAGAGTGGGTAAAAAATATATGAGCTTCTAACGGCATTTGGCGCAACAAAGATTGCCCCAAAACATGTAGTCCCGTGCCTGCATCGAAAATTAAGCGTTTATCGCCCGCTTGCATTGAGATGCAAGGGGTATTACCGCCGTAACGAACGGTGTTTGGCCCTGGGCTGGGGATGCTGCCGCGAACGCCCCAAAATTGTACGGTAAATTGGTTCTCTATCCTAGACATGGGTATTGCTTGCTGGACTGAGCGGGCGATAAGTGAAAAAATTGCTACTTATTTTGTCTAAGTTTATGCTGTCTGACCAATTCTGCTATCGGAAGGATTTCTTGGTAAAACAGCATACCGTGTTTCTGGCTGATTGTGTAAATGTGAATGAGAGACTCTCAAGTAGAATTTTCCAATTTTTCGGGTGGATGTGTATCGGTTATTTCAAGAGTGCCCCTACGTTATAGCCTACATTTTTCTCTAATGCCTTTAAATAATTCTAGTTTTATCCTGATAAATCAAATGATTCACTGAAAATTGAATTCCCACTCAGACAATTTATTTAGCCCATCTGCGTAAGTAAGATTGTATTGTAACGGAGTTATACTGATGTAGTTTTTACGTACAACATGCACATCTAACGGTACATTTTGCAGCAGATTTAATCCCGTTGGGGGTTCTACATCCTCAATTACCTCTCCGGTTAACCAGTAGTACGTTTTTCCACGAGGATCGACTCGTTTATTAAACACATCAATGTAATGCCGTAGCCCTTGACGAGTGAGAGTAACTCCGGCAATTTCTTCCCATTTGACCGCAGGAATATTGACGTTGAGCAACATTAAATCTGGCAGAGGTTTTTGGGCTAACTGGTCTACGAGAATTTTGGCAAACTTAGCAGCAGGTTGAAAGTCTTTAGAGGTGTGACTAATAAGACTCAAAGCTACGCTAGGAATGCCTTCAATTAAACCTTCCATTGCCGCAGAAACAGTGCCGGAATACAAAATTTCAGTTCCCAAATTCGCACCTTGATTAATGCCAGAGAGAACCAAATCGGGAGGAGCATCTAGTAAAGCCCACAGCGCCAATTTGACGCAATCTGAAGGCGTACCATCGCAAGCCCAAGCTTTGATAGCAGGATGAAAAATCCCTTCAACAACTTCGGCGCGAATGGGTTGGTGTAAAGTTAACCCGTGTCCAGTTGCCGATCGCTCTCGATCTGGGCAAACTACACTTACATCATGACCTGCCTCTGCCAAATAGTTAGCTAGGGTACGAATCCCCAAGGCAGAAATGCCATCATCGTTGCTAATTAGTAATTTCATGGTCATTTGTCATTTGTCATTAGTCATTAGTCGTTGGTCATTAGTTATTTGTTATTTGTTATTAGCAATTTGTCAATGTCTGAGGTCACAAGCAGCAAAAAACTATACATACTCACAAGTAGACTGTGGCGGAAATTTGCCTACTTTTAACAAGGGGCTTTAAGCTGCTTGTTTAGTCAATTGAGATGTATATTAGCTAGATATTGAGATGTTACCTGGATTTATGCCAAGCTTTACTAGTACCGCAAGGTAGAGTTTAAAATTAAAAATTCGTCTTGAAAAGTTCTGATGGTCAGAAACCTTCCCTTTGGCTGATATTGATGGCATGGCTGTAAGTTGATTTGTCGAGCAGCTTACAGCTTTTGAATATAGACTAATGACTAATGACCAATGACTAATAACTAATGACTAGCAATTTAGAAGCTCAACTTTTAGCACTGCGGCAGGAAGGAGAAAAAGCGATCGCAGCCGCCGACACCTTAGAACGTCTAGAGGAACTCAGAGTTAACTATCTAGGTAAAAAAGGGGAACTGGGGGCACTGTTGCGAAGTATGGGGCAGATGAGTGCAGAGGAACGACCAAAAATTGGAGCGATCGCTAATACAGTCAAAGAATCCTTGCAAACTAGTCTAGACCAGCAACGCGTTGCCCTGGAAGCCGCGCAAATTCAGATACAGCTAGAGGCGGAAACTCTCGATGTTACTATGCCGGGAATTTATAGCCCCCAAGGTCGCATTCATCCCCTCAATGGTATTATCGACCGGGCACTAGATATTTTTGTTGGTATGGGCTACACCGTGGCTCAAGGGCCAGAGATGGAAACAGATTACTATAATTTCGAGGCTCTTAATACCCCACCTGACCACCCTGCTCGTGATATGCAGGATACCTTCTACTTGCCAGATGGTAATCTTTTACGCACTCATACCTCGTCAGTACAAATTCGCTACATGGAAAGAGAAGAACCACCGATTCGGGTTGTGGCTCCAGGGCGAGTTTATCGGCGAGATAATGTAGACGCGACTCACTCGGCTGTTTTCCATCAAATAGAACTTTTAGCGATTGATGAGGGATTAACGTTTACAGACCTCAAAGGCACAATTAAAGTATTTTTACAAACAATATTTGGCGATTTGCCAATTCGCTTTCGCGCCAGTTATTTTCCGTTTACTGAACCTTCGGCTGAAGTAGATTTGCAGTGGAATGGTCGCTGGCTGGAGGTAATGGGCTGCGGTATGGTCGATCCAAATGTACTTAAGTCTGTGGGTTATGATCCAGAAGTTTATACTGGGTTTGCTGCCGGTTTTGGTGTAGAACGTTTTGCAATGGTGTTACACCAAATCGATGATATTCGTCGGTTATATGCTAGTGATTTGCGGTTTTTGCAGCAATTTTAGTAATTGGTTGCTTTAAATAATCAGGCAGTTACTAAATTTCTTGCAAAAGTCAAACAATTTTGAGTTTTGGATTGAATAATTCAAAATTCAAAATTTAGCACGATGTAAGCTGATGCAGTTCACTTGGGATGAAAATAAGCGACAATCAAATTTGGGCAAACACGGGTTTGATTTCGTTGATGCTTCTCAGGTTTTTGAAGGTGCAACATTCACGTTTGAAGATGAGCGATATGCTTATCGAGAACAGCGCTTTATTACACTGGGACTATTGCGCGGGCGAGTGGTGGTGATTGCCCATACAGAAGTTGGCGATGAAATTCGTGTGATTTCGATGAGGGAGGGTACTAAACGTGAGCAAATCATTTTCTTTCAAAGCCTCTCAAACTGATTGGGATAGGATTAATGCAATGCAAGATGAAGACATTGATCTTTCTGACATTCCAGAAGTGACTGAAGAACAGATGAAGCAAGCACTGCGGCGGGTTGGCGGAAAACCTACTAAACAGCTTCAACAGCGTGGCAAACGTCTAACGCTTGAGGAATATTTGAAATATGACGATCGCACGGATAGCCAATATGAACTGGTAGCAGGTGAGTTAGTTGCAATACCACCCGAAAGCCCAAAAAATGTCCATATATCTCTTTTTTTGCTGGTCAATTTCCTCAAGTTCGTCCCCTTGAATCGGTTGAGTAACAAAGTTGAAATTGTTGTTGCTGGTTTTCGTGCGACAACTCGCATTCCTGACTTAGTTGTGCTGACGGATGAACTTGTAACAGCCTTAGAAAATGCAACGCGATCTACAATCACCTTCGATATGCCACCTCCAGCATTAGTTGTCGAAGTTGTTTCTCCTGGCAAAGCTAACGAAGATCGAGACTATCGCTACAAACGTTCCGAGTATGCCGCAAGGGGAATTGCTGAATATTGGATTGTTGACCCCCAAATAAATGCAGTTACCGTACTGATATTAGTTGACGGGTTTTATGAAGAAACCAGATTTACTGGAAACACTGCGATCGCTTCTACTATTTTCCCAGAATTACAGCTAACCGCAGAGCAAGTACTTAACGCGGGATAATATCTCAAATATGCAGAAGACCAGTGTCCCAGAGTAAAATATAGTCAATAATTCCTAGCCAAAATTCATGCCATGAGACAATGGCCTTTTTACCGCAGGATGCAAAAATCGCAGAAGAAAAGCTAACCAACTGTCTGCTTGTGCCGTTGCCAAAAGACGATAAATCTAATTTTGAGTTGGTTTTGGGAATAATATTCTTAGAACATTGACTTAAGAATTATTAATTTATATAAATTCAGAATTTTTTTTATTTATACAATACTTATGTATTTACCAATGTAATATAGGATTACTATTTGATTTTTGAACGAAATTAAGTATTGTAGAGTGTGTTAGAACGGAGTTCGTAACGCACTATGAACACGAGTTTGATGCCGTACTCTCCGTGCTAACACATCCTACGTATATTTTCTCCAAATCAAACCGGATTCCTATATAAAAGTTAAACTATTGGTAAACTAGAAGTAACGCCAGTTCTGCTGAGTGATTCGTTCTATGTTTGCTGAAACCTCCTCGCGCTACGTTACCCGTAACCCGGAAATTTTGAGTGGAGAGCCAATTATTATAGGTACTCGGACATCTGTTCGTGCCATTGTCGGTTTGTGGCGGTTGGGGATTATGCCAGAAGAAATCCTGAACCACTTGCCACATCTGACGCTGGCACAAGTATTTGATGCCTTGAGTTTTTATCTCGATCATCAAGCAGAGATTAATGAATACATTGAGCGAAACCGAGTACCTGATGAATTAATACATCCATCTGTAAAAGCTATATTGGACACATTGTGACGACAGTTTTTGCTGCACTTTACAGTGATGAGGATATGTCAGCGTTGGTTGCTACACTGTTACGTTCGCGCGGTCTGGATATCACAACTGTTCCTGAACAAGCAACACTCGGTAAAACTGACCGTGAGCAACTTGAATTTGCAACTTCTGTAGGCAGATGTATTCTGACACATAACCGTGTTGATTTTGAGCGGTTGCATCTCCAGTATATAGAAGAGAATAAAGAACATTTTGGGATTATCGTTGTGCCTCAGAAAAATGCTTATGAAGTCGCACAACGGATTGGGATTCTGGTAAGCACACTAACGGCTGATGAAATTAGGAATCAGTTGTTGTATGGATAAATATTTTCAAATTAAAAATATTTAGGTGGTCGGTGAATGACACTAAGCACCATACGTGAGATTTTATTTAACTATTTCTGAATGACCGGGGATGTCTGCCAAAGGTTCAAATCTTCCGCCTAAGTATTTGGCGAGAAACTCTTCTACCATCTTCCCCAATTTACAATTAACAGCACAGCAATTACTCCAAACTTGGAAAGTCAAATAATTACCAAATAAGTCAAAAGCAAAAAGTTAATATTTAGCCGTAAACAAAAAAAATTAGAACCATTTCTTATCGCTATCTTTAACTTAATAATATGTGTGAAGCAAATCCGATCGCTCCTCCTGCCAGTACTAACCAGGCAGAATTTATTTTAAATTTAAACACAGCGATCACACTCACAATTGCTACGATAATTGTTAACCAATCCACTAGCGCGGCTTGTCCTAATGTGTAAGTTACTCCTGCCATTAATCCGAGAGAAGCCGCATTCACACCATCCAGAAATCCACTAGCCCAGGAAGATTGACGCAACTTAGTAACCCAAGGATTAACTACCCAAACCAGCAGAAAAGCTGGCAAGAAAATGCCAATTGTAGCAGCAATTGCCCCAGCATTCCCTGCTAGCAAATACCCAATAAAGGTTGCGGTCGTAAAAACAGGCCCCGGTGTAAACTGCCCGATCGCTACGGCATCTAAAAGCTGCTGTGATGTCAGCCAATGGTTGCGCTCGACCAAATCCCGTTGCAGAAATGCCAGCAACACATAACCACTGCCATAGAGAACACATCCAATTTTGAGAAAAAAGACAAAGACGCTAATCCAACTGACTGATGTAACTGCTGTTGTACTACCAACCTGCGCCAGAATACCTGAAATAGGTAACAGGAATGCTCCACTTGTGTGTCCTCTAGCTTGCCAATTCTTCACTAGCATGACAGCGATACCTAGTAAAATCAGCACCAAAATTTCGTTCAATCCAGCTAAATACGCTGCGATTCCTGCCATCCCTGCAATGATTGTCGGCACATCTTTAGCTGCCTTTTTCCCCAGATTCCACACAGCCTGAATCACGATCGCAATTATTACAGGTTTAATTCCATAGAGCAGCCATTCCACTTGCGGGACTGTTTGATAACGTGCATAAACGGCGGCTAATGCCCAAACGATCAGCATCGCCGGGAGAATAAAGCAGCTACCCGCAACCAGTAACCCACGCCATCCGGCTCGTTCGTAGCCAATGTGAATCGCTAATTCCGTCGAGTTGGGGCCTGGAATCAAATTCGTAATCCCCAGCAAATCTAGCAGTTTCTCCTGGCTCATCCACTGACGGCGATTCACCACTTCATTGTCCATCATGGCGATGTGGGCAGCAGGGCCACCAAAAGCGATCGCCCCCAATCGCAAAAACACCGCCGCCAGTTCTGTTAATCGCTGCTTCTGTTGTTTGGGAGTCAAAACGTTATAGGAAACTACTTCTTCCTCTTTGTGGATATCCTCAGCTTCTTGTGTCACTATAGTTTTCCTGATTATGGTTAAAGTACAGAACAAATATTTAACCACAGATGAACATAGAGCCTCGTATTGCCCATGTGTGTCAACTTAAGCCAAAAGGTGGCTATTGAATTACACTAACCACCATGCGTGAGACTTTATTAGGACTTACGCACACTCTACGAATTCTCGGCGCTCTTGGCGTCTTGGCGGTTCGAGAAATTAAGCTTTTTAGCAATTTTTGCGTAAGTCCTATTTATTTAACAATTCCTGAATGACCGGCGATATCTGCCAAAGGTTCAAATCTGCCGCCTAAGTATTTGGCAAGAAACTCTTCTGCGATCGCAAAAAAGTGCAACCGATTTTCTGGTCTGGCAAAACCATGTCCTTCATCTGTGTAAAGTGCATATTGCACTGGCAAACCAGCCTGCTGCATTGCATTGACAATTTGATCGCTTTCTGATTGTTTGACTCGCGGATCATTTGCACCTTGACCGATGAGTAAAGGTTTTTGAATTCGGTCAGCGAAAAATAAAGGCGATCGCGATTTCAAAAATTCCTCTTCTGTCTCCAAGTTACCGATACGATGATAAAGCATTGCCTTCAATGGTTCCCAATAAGGCGGTATAGTTTCTATCAAAGTAATCAGGTTACTCGGCCCTACAATATCCACACCAGCCGCAAAGATTTCTGGTGTAAAAGTCAACCCTACTAAAGTAGCGTAACCTCCATAAGAACCGCCCATAATTGCAATCTTTTGCGGGTCGGAAATGCCTTTTTCTATTAACCAGTTCACGCTGTCAATCAAGTCATCGTGCATTTTAGCAGCCCATTCTCGATTTCCAGCATTCAAAAATGCTTTACCGTAACCAGTGGAACCGCGAAAGTTCACTTGCAGAACAGCATAACCCCGGTTAGCGAGCCATTGCGTTGTGGGAGAAAAACCCCAAGTATCCCGCGCCCAAGGGCCGCCATGAACCAGAAGTACTGTTGGTAGATTCTGTGTAGGTATTCCTACAGGGGTTGTCAGGTAACTGTGGATAGTTAAACCATCCCGCGCTTCGTAAGAAATCGGTTGCATTGAAGCTAACTGCAACGTTTCGAGTTTGGGTTGGTTGCTAAAAAGGAAGGTGTTAGTTTTTGACTCTCGGCTGTAGGCATAGTAATAAACTGGGCCATCGTCAGTTCTATAAGCTACGAGCCAAGTTTTATCTTCCAAATCGCGGCTAATTATAGAGAATTCACCAGGACGTACCTTGGCAATTTCCTCAAAATCTGCGGCGATACTCTGGTCAATTACTTGCCATTCCTGTTTATCTTTGTAGAAAGAAACTGCTTGGACAACTCGTGTTAATGGCTGAATGATTATCCCCACAACGTCATACTGCTGATCTTCAGCAATGACAGTTTCTTGACGGGTGTCTAAGTCAACAGCTAGCAGACGTTTGGCGTTAGCGTCGTGATTCCCTTGAATATAAAGGGTTTTACCATCAGCCGAGAAACTTACAGAATTCCCTTCTTCCTCTGACCCCCAGTGGCGAAGAATTTCCCACTGTTTATCGGGTTTCTGCAATAAGAGGTCGTAACCACCATCCGGTGCGCTAGCTGTTGCTGCCCGTATTTGGAAATCAGCGTCAGATGTCCAACTGATAATGTTACCGGGGTTGTCAGTGTCGAACTCCACTGCACCATTTTTTAGGTTGATGCGGTAAACGTCAAACTTTTGGGGATTGTTCAAGTTCAAAGCTACCAGCATTTGATCTGGAAATTTGGGTTCCAGTTCCACGAGTTCGGCTTTTACACCCTGGAATGGCGTTAAGTCACGCACAATCTTAGAGTGAATATTAACCAAGTGGAGGTGAAAGTTCTCGTCGCCATCGGAGTCTTGCATATAAATCAACTGGTCGGCGTTATAAGTCCAGAAGAAAATGCGGATACCGCGCTTTTTATCGGCAGTTAGTATCTGGTCGTCTTCTTGTCCTATAGTTCGCAACCAAACCTGCAAGACATTTTTCTCATCAGGGGCGATATATGCTAAGTACTTGCCATCAGGCGAGAGTTGTGGGCTAGTTTTTTCGGGATTCCCAAACAGAATTTCGCGTGGAATTAGCGGTGGTAGAGAGGGCGCTTGAGCAGATGACATATTTTCATCCTCTACTTAACTACCTTATTGTCACTTGGTTATGAAAATGACAATTCATCCTATTGGGTGAACCTCATTGGAGAATAAGGGATAAGGTATTGATCTATTGAACGAGTCTTTAATACTTATAAATGAGGCTTTTAGCTCCGTTCATCCACCTTTTATCCTCGTGAACGAGGCTTTTAGCTCCGTTCATCCACCTTTTATCCTCGTGAACGAGGCTTTTAGCTCCGTTCATCCACCTTTTATCCTCGTGAACGAGGCTTTTAGCTCCGTTTATCCACCTTTTATCCTCGTGAACGAGGCTTTTAGCTCCGTTCATCCACCTTTTATCCTCGTGAACGAGGCTTTTAGCTCCGTTCATCCACCTTTTATCCTCGTGAACGAGGCTTTTAGCTCCGTTCATCCACCTTTTATCCTCGTGAACGAGTCTTTGATACTCATTGACGGCAATTATCGCAATGTCCGCAACGCAAGTTAGCAGCTTCTTTGTCAAAACCAAAGGCATTTAACAAAAACTGCCAACGACACTGCTTAGTTGTTAAATATTGATGCATCTGTTTAGCAGCGTGTAATTGGGTCGTTGGCTGATTTCCGGCTTTTTGAGCAATGGTGTAATGAAAAGGATCAAGCCAGTTTAGCTGACCGTTGCTGTGGAGTAAAGCTAGCGCCGTAGCACCTTCAGGAAATTGTCGGGTTACTGCATTCACTTCTCCCTGTTTAGGTAATTTTTTCACAAGTTGCTGCGCTATTTGTTGTTGCGATCGCATTTTTTCTTGAAAAAACTCCTGTCTTTGCTTATCCTCTGGATCTAACCATCCTGTAGGTTCACTTACCAATGTCAGTGCTTCGGCTGGTTTCCCATCCCTTCCAGCGCGGCCAATTTCTTGCACATATTCAGATAACAAATGTGGCGCGTGAAAATGGGCAACCCAACGGACATTACTTTTATTAATCCCCATACCAAAGGCACAGGTACACACAACAAAAGGAATTTTGCCACCTAACCAGCTTGCTTCTACTTCACGGCGTTCGCTTGCACCTAATCCTGCATGGTAACTAGCTGTTGCATAACCCATGTCTGCTAACCATTGGGCTAAATCTTCGCTATCTTTTCTGGTGCGAACATAAACTAACCCCGATTCTTGCGGTCTATTTTGAATAAACTTTAATAATTGTTGTTTTCTACCTCGTGGTGTCCAAGCAATGCGAACGCTGGGATGCAAGTTCGGACGGTAGGGATTCAACCGAAAAATTTCTGGTTGCTGTAATTGTAAAACTGTTTGAATAATTTTTTGCGCTAACGGGTCAGCAGTCGCAGTAAAAGCGGCGATGCTGATTTTTGTTCCTGGTGGTTTTGATTTTAGCAATGCCGGACGCACAGCCCCTAATCTGCGATAAGCTGGGCGAAACGTATCTCCCCACTGAACTAAACAATGGGCTTCATCCAAAATTAAGCCATTAATTTGCAATTGCGGCTGACATAATCTCTCCCACACTGGCGCACTTAGCAAAGTTTCTGGCGATAAATAAAGCAATCTTAGCTGTTGACGTTCTAAAGCTTGCAGAGTTGCACGGCGTTGAAATGAAGGTAATTCACTATGTAAAAGTGCTGCTTTTTGGTTACTTTGTAATAGTTCCTGTACTTGATTTTCCATCAACGCTACTAAGGGCGAAACTACCAAAGTTAATCCTGTTTGTAATAGTGCAGGAAGTTGAAAACAAATCGACTTTCCTCCACCTGTAGGCATAATAATCAGCGCATCTTTTTGTGACAATAAACTGCTGACAATCTCTCCTTGTGGCGGACGGAAATCTTCATAACCCCAGATTTTTTTAAATGTAGCGAGAACTTCTTGCCAAGATTTTATTGTAGGCTGATTCATAATCAATGGTAGATACACCTATATCTTTGAAAACTGAATATAGCCTCTGTTATCCTGCTAATGGTTCAGTAATTTCATCATCTTAGGTTGCAATTTAGTGATTATTGGTAAAGGACTGCCGCAGGATTTGGTCGCGGTTCTCAACTTCTGGGGTGTTACGATTATCCCACCAAGAACTATTAGGCTGTTTGACTAAATTCGCTACCACAGCATACCAGCGATCGCCGCCATCAGGAAAGTACTTTTCAGGTAACTGATCGTGAAACGTATCTGCTAGCAAGTGTTTCCAAAATACTTCAAATAAGGCAGCCGCAGGCGATGTCATTCCCAACTGCAAATTCCAATTTAATAGCAGTTTTTGGGCTGCTTGCAAGCGAGCGGCCCATGTCGGGTATAACGCACCGTTTGGACAATCGGTTGACTTCCCGCAACTTGAATCGTCTCTTGCACAAGTTGCATATCAACCCATTTGCCATTTACCTCATACTGGTTGGGGTTTTTTGGGTTGATTTTCTCGATGTATAAATCCATCACATCAGATTGTACATTGGTCACACCCCAGGCAATGCGATCGCTATGACCGATAATTACTCCAATCATTCCCGCAAAAGAAAACCCAGTAACGTTGTAAGGACATTCTGCACTCTTGGGCGTACAGTGCAAACCAACTTCATACCAGATAGAAGGTATTTGCACACCTAAATGGGGGTCATTCGCCAAAATTGGCTTACCCGTAGCTGTGCGCTCACCAGATATCACCCAGTTGTTCGAGCCAATACCTATACCTATAGGCCCTATAAGTTCTTCCAAAGCCATCATCGGCTTAGTAATTGACTCTAAAGCAGGGAAAACATCTGAAGAATGTAAGTGGCAAATCCCACTAACAATAGCCCCATTATTAACAGTACAATCAGAGTTCTTTTGAGAATCTGGGGAAACCAACGTTTCTTGAAGGTTTTTATTTGAGCTTCCCGTGGCATTGTTTAGTGAAATTACCTGATATTACCAGAATCTATCCCACTAATAATATTTGTGCTACAAAGCTTAACTTATTGAGAACTGAAAACGAAAAATTAAGGTTTTCAAGCACATTTTACGAAAAGGAGTAGGGATTTTTAAAATAGTGGGATAGGTTCCAGAAAAATAGATTTAAAGCTACGCACTTATAGGACGGCTTTCTTTTCAGCCTCAAGCATACCAAAAGTTAAATATACATATTGATATATCAATGTATTTGCTATACATTTTTTATGTAAGTTTTAATTTTGGAGGTTTTACGAATGGTTATTAAAGTTTTAAAATTAGCTATTCTGAGGGAGCTTACCGAAGAAGAAGAAGAAAGCTATAAAGGAGGCACTCCCACAGAAGGTACAGATATCCCTGTTAGTGGCGTTCCCAAAATCAAGAATGCTACTGGTGAACCTCCTATATCTCACGTAAATCTTGTGCCAAAACCACCTGTTGTGTCAAAACCACTTGTTGGGTCACCGGAAATTGAAACAACCTAAGTATAAACTGCTACTAGCAATTTTATAAGATAAAAAACAGTTATTGTTCCTACGTTTGACAAGGCTAGTCCTAATTTTTATTGAACTATTCAAGTACGTCCCGTAAGGTTGGCAATTACGGCTGCTAACTCGCCCGGATTGACTGGTTTGGGGACATGGAGTTGAAAGCCTGCTAATAAAGCTTGTGTCCGATCTTCTGCCCTAGCATAGGCTGTCAGCGCTACTGCTGGAATTCGCCCACCTTGGTCTGCTGGTAGTGCCCTGACTTGACGAATTAGTGTGTAGCCGTCTTCTTGTGGCATACCAATATCGCTTACCAGTACATGGGGGCGAAATTCTTGCAGGGCCAGCAGTGCATCGCTTGCAGATGGAGCAGCCATGACTTGGGCCCCATACTGTCCCAGAATCATGGTGAGCAAATGACGCGCGTCGGCCTCATCATCAACAATCAGCACCCGCAAGTCATCTAGCTTTGGCAGGTAATTGT
This sequence comes from Nostoc commune NIES-4072, assembly GCF_003113895.1. Classification (NCBI taxonomy): domain Bacteria; kingdom Bacillati; phylum Cyanobacteriota; class Cyanophyceae; order Nostocales; family Nostocaceae; genus Nostoc; species Nostoc commune. The sequence continues at coordinate 1,500,403 of NZ_BDUD01000001.1, forward strand.
TAGCGTCTTGGGTATCTGCAACAGATGAAAGCTGCTCTGCGGTATTAGCCTCAACATAGACGGCTTTCATTGGCAAATTGACAATGAATGTCGCCCCCTGTCCAATTCCTGGACTTTCGGCAGAGACTGTGCCGCCGTGTAATTCTACTAAATGGCGGACGATCGCTAACCCTAATCCTAATCCACCATGCGATCGCGTGATCGAACTGTCTTCTTGACGAAAGCGTTCAAATACATGGGACAGGAATTCGGCAGCAATTCCTACTCCTGTATCGCTCACCCGAATTTGCACGCAAGATTCAATACGCTTTAATTGCACATCAATTCTTCCCCCCTTGGGTGTAAACTTAACGGCGTTGGAGAGCAAATTCCAGACAACTTGTTGCAAGCGGCTGGCATCACCCACAACCACCCCTAATTCCGGGTCGAATTGACAGTTTATGCTAATCTCTTTGGCCTGGGCTGCTGGGTACACAGTATCGATTGCTGCCTGTACAAGTGGTACAAGTTTTACCTGATGAATATTTAGATGGAGTGTGCCTCTAATAATCCGTGAGACATCTAAGACATCTTCGATTAGTTGAGTGAGGGATTTGGTGTTACGCTCGATTGTCTGTAGTGCCCGCGCAGTAGTAGTTTCATCAAACTTGCGATTCCTAAGTAGCTGCGTCCAGCCCAATATGGCGTTTAAGGGTGTGCGGAGTTCATGGGAGAGTGTGGCGAGAAATTCATCCTTCATCCGGTTCGCAGCTTCAGCATCGGCGCGTGCTGCTTGTTCGCGTTCAAGCAATTGTTCACGTTCTTGCTCTGCTTGCTTGCGTAGACGCGAAGCGGCTTGTCGCAAGACATCGGTAATATCAATCATGAATCCATGTAATAGTTGCGGCCGCCCATTCTCATCCCGCACCACATTAACAATGTCATACAACCATACGACTCTGCCATCAGCAGCCAACATTCTATATTCAAATTCGTAATTATTCAATGATAAAGAAGATTCTTGGCAATACTGGATAGCCCACTTTCGATCTTCTGGATGCATGTATTTTTCCCAGAAATTTTCGGTGTACCAGTCTAACAAAGGATAGCCAAGAATATCAACGGTTTGCGGCCCTACATAAGTAAAATTTCCGGTAGTAGCATTTACCTCCCAAGGAATCACGCGGACTTTTTCTGTGAGTGTCCTTAACCGTTTTTCGCTCTGTTTGAGAGCTGCTTCTGCTAATTTATGAAGTGTAATATCTGTGATTAGGGCAACAAATCCTTCAACTTTTCCTTGCTGACTGAACTGAGGAACATAAGTGACATTCACATAATGGTTTGTGCCATCTTTATCGGGTACTTGGGTTTCGTAAGTTACTTGTTCTCCTGAAAGTACTGTTTCTATATAAGGAAGAATTGACTGATAAACAGATTCTCCGACAATTTCTCTTATGTGTTTACCATAAATTTCTGAAGTAGAAATTCCATACCAGTCTTTATATCCTTTGTTATTAAAGCGATAACGCTGTTCGCCATCAACATAGGAAATCTGGACGGGTACAGCATTTGTAATCAGGCGGAGTTGATCTTCTCGTTGACACAGTGCTGCTTCTACTTGCTTGCGTTCTGTGATGTCGCGTTGAGTTCCCCATGCTCTGACTAAAAGGCCATTTTCAACAATTCCCACCAGATTATTCAAAAAATATTTGGAATTACCTTGCTTATCTATTTCATGAGACTCTGCATCAATAATTCGGTAGTTAGAACGAATAAAATTACATAGATATGCAATATTATGTGGATCGGAGGGAACGAGAAAGTCTCCTAGTCTGGCGCTGATAATTTCTTCGGCACGAGAAAAGCCATACATCTGCGCCATAGCATTGTTGCATTCCCCTAAGTAACCATATTGATAAAAATGTTGAATTTGTTCATCTTCAGGACAATCTGGCGAAATTGGTACTTCCAATTCCATGCACCAAATACCTTCTGAACTCTGCTCTAAAAAAGCGCGGTAGCGTTCTTCGCTTTTGGAAAGGGCAAGCTCTACTTGTTTGCGTTCGCTTAAATCAAGTACAAAACAGATAACATGCTCTGGATTATTTTCTAATAAGGCGCAACCTAATAGAATGGGAACGCGGCTCTTATCTTTGCGGATGTATTCGTTCTCAAAAGGCTGACACACGCCTTTGGTTTTGAGTTCTGCGATCGCACTGTTGTTAGCTTCAATATATTCTGGTGGTATCATGTCGCGCCATCGAAGCCCTGCTAGCAAATCCTCCCGCGAATAACCTACCATTGCTAAAAAGACATCGTTAGCTTCTGCGTAGGCGTAGCCCGCCGTAGGCATCGCCCCGTCCATATTGGCTACAATTACCCCAATGATGTTGGATTCTACCAACCTTCTAAATTTTGCCTCGCTCACCTGTAGCTTCTGCAAACTCATTTGAAGATGTTGTTTAGCAGTGCGTAACTCTGAGGTGAGCAAGCTGATGAATATTGTCACCAGCATAAACAAGCCTAACCGCACTATGCTGTCAAGATTATCAACAAAGACCGAAAACACTGGCTTTAGCTTTAAAAAAAAGTAGCTGACGGCTAAAGTAGACAAAGCAGTACCTAGTAACCCTGTTTTCATACCGCCATACCAGGTACTAACCGCTACGGCAGGAAAAAATAGCAGAAAAATAGTTGGCTTCAGTAGTGGCTGTAGCAATAGTGTTAGTTGCAATGCGCTACCAACAGCTAATAATGTCACAGCATAGGGCGCTAGAAGGGAACGTGTTCCTTTCAATGTGGCTTCTCCTTGTATGCAGCTAGCTAAAGGGTTATTCCCAAAATCAGCTAGACAATGCGTTGGCGTAGCCCGTTGTAGACATCGCTCAACATTTATTATGCATCGGAAAAATCCACATTTAAGCGGTTACTTGCGGTGAATCTATCTAAAGTAGTAAAACTTAGTTTTAACACAGGTCAATAACCTGATAATTGTCGCTCTAATTATATATCTATGCTTTTTGAGTCTCAATCAAAAAGCATAGATATAGGACTTACGCAAAAATTGCTAAAAAGCTTAATTTCTCGAACCGCCAAGACGCCAAGAGCGCCGAGAATTCGTAGAGTGTGCGTAAGTCCTAAGATATATTAATTTTTTAAGTTTATTTATTTTAGTAGATTCAATTATCATTTTTTCTTTGCATTTAATCTTAATTAAATCTTGTATTTCCAATAAGTATTTATCCTTCAAAAGCTGACAACTTACTTCACAAACTTGGATACTACCTGCTATACCATCTGATTTCATTCTACTAGCAGTATTTACTGTATTTTCCCAAAGGTCGTAGGCAAACCCAGGATAAACTCAAAAAAATTAAGGAAGATGGCGGCGAACAAAAGGAATTTTACATAAAACCCAACAAATAATATTGATTAATGACATTAAGATACCGATTTAAAAATTGTATATTTTTCTTCTGATTGTGACTTATGTAAATAGAAAAAGAGATTAAGTTTAAGCAAACAATCAATATAATCTGCGGCTGCAATTGTGACTGTTTCAGCAGAAAGCCTTGTCATTGTTATTTGTATGATTCAGCAAGATTATTGTTGGTTTATGGCTCATACATTCCATTACTAATAAGCGTATCTAGTTGGATTTTGTCAGAGTTACTTGGATGAATCATGCACTTTTTGCGTTATTAGTAATCAATAGACTAGGGAATGGGGCATAGCGAATGGAAAAATTACCAATGTCCAATGCCCAATGCCCAATCCCCAATGCCCAATCCCCAATGCTCAATACTCATGGCTCGTACTCCTACATTAAATTTTGATCGCGGCACATTAATTTTGCATCCACCGCCACGCGGCAAAGGTTGGATGGATTATGCTACATGGGATGATAGAGTTGAAAAATTCCGCATTCCCGCAATTAGATACCGATCGCTAGTGGAAGCACTACAAGCGGAAGATGTGAATTTTATCGATGAGGCAAAGCAATTTTATCCTGTAGATTTGGTTCCTAGTCTAGAAATGGAACCCTATCCCCACCAAACTGAAGCGCTAACAGCTTGGAAACTGGCGGGTAGACAAGGGGTTGTTGTGCTTCCCACGGCGGCGGGAAAGACTTATTTAGCGCAAATGGCGATGCAGTCAACGCCGCGCACGACGCTAATTGTGGTGCCAACTTTGGATTTAATGCACCAGTGGTATGCACACTTGGTAGCAGCTTTCCCCGATGCTGAGGTGGGATTGTTGGGTGGTGGTTCGCGGGATAGAACAGCAATTCTCGTTGCAACTTATGATAGTGCAGCAATTCACGCTGAGACGTTGGGAAATCAATATGGTTTGATTGTTTTTGATGAATGTCATCATTTACCCACAGATTTTAATCGGGTGATTGCTGAATATGCGATCGCACCTTATCGCTTGGGACTCTCCGCGACACCAGAACGCACCGATGGTAAACACGCTGAGTTAAATATCCTCATTGGTCAAGAAGTATATCGCAAACGCGCTGAAGATTTGGCGGGAAAGGCGTTAGCAGAACATGAAATTGTTCAAATTAAGGTAAAGTTATCGCAACTTGAGCGGGAAAGATACAATCAACTAATTCAAACCCGCAATGATTTTTTAAAGCAATCAAAGATTTCTTTGGGAAGTTTACAAGGTTGGCAAATGTTCGTGCAAATGAGCGCTAGATCGCAATCTGGACGTAGGGCTATGTTAGCGCATCGAGAAGCGAAAGATATCGCTTTGGGTACTGATGGAAAGTTGCGAATTTTGATTGATTTATTGGCAGAACATTATCCAGCAAGAATTTTGATTTTTACTGCTGATAATACGACGGTTTATCGCATTTCTCAAGAGTTGCTAATTCCGGCAATTACTCATCAAACTCCTGTGAAAGAACGCCATGAGATATTAACAAACTTTCGAGAGGGTAAATATAATACTTTGGTTGCTTCTCATGTGTTGAATGAAGGGGTTGATGTACCGGCGGCAACTGTTGCAATTATTTTATCGGGAACGGGTTCGGCTAGAGAGTATACTCAGCGATTGGGTAGGATTTTACGAAAGGGGAATATTGAGAATAAGCAGGCGATTTTGTATGAGGTGGTGGCGGAGGATACGAGTGAGGAGGGGACTTCGGCTAGGAGAAGAGGACAAGGGGACAAGGGGACAAGGGGACAAGGGGAGAAGAAAGGAAATTTGCAGGTTGTGTATGGGAGTGGGAAGGAACGGAGTTTGAAGGCTGCGGAACAGTTAGAAATTAATTATTCAATCCAAAATCCAAAATCTAAAATCCAAAATTCAGCAGATGTTACCGACAGACTTACTGATGCATCGCCAAAACGGAGAGGAGATCATTCCGAAGAGACTGAAGATTGATCAAAAAACTTCCGAGTTGGCGATTGAGTTAATTAATTACTTTCAATCAGCAGTGGGGAAGACTCAAGGTGTGCTTGAGCGACAACTGACTGATTTTGAAGGAGATTCTACAGATTATCGAGTGAAGCGGGGATTAGCTTATATTCTCAAAAGCAGTTTTTGCACTTTTGAGGTGGTTAGTCCTTTGGAACCACAAATGTTAAGAGAACGGGTGTTTTCGTTGGCTGCAAAATCGGTTTCTAGTCGAGAATCAACACAAGTTACCCTGAGTAAAATTGCTGATGAGCTAACTCAAGAACTTGAACGGGAAGTTTTATTAGAACAGGTTCGGAATGGACTATATGCTGATTTATCTGAAAATAAGATTTTGACTGTTTTTGATGCACCAACAGCGCCAGATTTATTAAATAGATATAATTTATCTCAGGTGCAGGGTGTATTTTATAAAGCCAGTCAACTTGTATTGAATGCTCATCGGAATGTTCCGGGTGAATATAAGCTGTTATTTCGCTATTTAAAGTTGTTTCAATTGATGGCTTATATTGAGGGTGATGCTGACCACGGGTTTACAATTACGATAGATGGGCCAACGAGTTTGTTTAATCCTAGTACACGATATGGGTTAGCGATCGCTAAACTTATTCCCGCTTTACTTCACGTTACTAAATGGAGTCTTTCGTCGATTCTCCAAACCCGCGACGTTTATACAAATAGTTGGAAAACTGGACGTTTTACTCTCAATTCCGAATGTGGTTTGGTATCCCATTATCCACCAGGGAAGCCCTACGATAGTATGCTAGAAGCATCCTTTGCTGATAAATGGGATGCGTTGAAAAGTGGTTGGGCATTAGAGCGAGAAGTGGATTTGATACCAATCCCTGGTAGTGTGATGATTCCCGATTTTCGCTTAGTGCATCCTGATGGACGCACTTTCTTATTAGAAATTGTTGGTTATTGGCGACCAGAATATTTACAAAAGAAGTTTTCTCAAGTGCGACGGGCTGGACGTGATGATTTGATTTTGGCAATTTCCGAGAGACTTAATTTAGAAAAAGCGGGAGTAAAATTAAACGATGTCCCTGCGAGAATTGTTTGGTTTAAAGATAAGTTATTGCCAAAAGCTGTGTTAGCTGTAATGGATTGAACAAGGATAAATGAGATGAAAAGTATAGAAACAATTGCTACTGTTAGCAAAGATGGTAAGATTACAGCGCAGTTACCATTGGATATTCCAGAGGGTGAACATCAGGTGGTAATAGTAATTGATGAAAAGCTTTTGGCTGAAGAAGTAGAGACGGAAAAAAAGAAAGCGTCTCTCAAATTTTCCGCCTATCCTGTAGGATTAGTCTCGGAAAGCTTAACTTTCCGTAGGGAAGACCTTTATGCAAACGACTAATAGCTCTGTATTCATCGATACGAATATTTTAGTTTATGCAAATTTAGCTTTGTCGCCATTTCATATACAAGCGACAGAACGACTGCAAGCACTTGCGGAACAAGGTATTGATTTATGGATTAGTCGCCAAACTTTAAGAGAATATTTGGCAGCAATGACAAGACGAGGCGACTTAACCGGGAATATTCCTATTACATCTTTAGTGGCAGATGTACGGTATTTTGCTAGTTATTTTCGCTTGGTTGAAGATAATTTGCGTAAACCCATAAGCGATCGCCTAGACTGAAATTCATATTAAATTAAGTAAAAATGTCTGATTACTTATTCAAAAGCAGCTTTTACTTTCTCAAAAGCAGCTTTTAATCTCACATTTTAGTGTTTTCCACAAACAAAAGCAGCTTTTACTTCTTCAAAAGCAGCTTTTAATGTCACATTTTAGTGTTTTCCGCAAGCAAAAGCAGCTTTTACTTCTTCAAAAGCAGCTTTTAATCTCGCATTTTAGTGTTTTCCGCAAACAAAAGCAGCTTTTAATCTTGCATTTTAGTGTTTTCCGCAAACAAAAGCAGCTTTTACTTTCTCAAATCCTAGTTTGCTTACTCATTTGAGTAATTCACGCATTCATTTTGGTATATCATTGAGCCGAAAGCTGCCGTAGGCGTAGCCCATCGGAGACATCGCCTTAGTTTAGAGTATAAATCGACAAGCGATCGCCTAGTTTAGAAATGAGCATTACTCAAATAAATCAAATCCCTTTTCATTTCTCAGCTTTCTGTCAAAAGTTGCTGTTGAATTACAACCATAATCTTGAGCGATTACACCAATTAAATAGTCAGAAAAATCTGCACTTCCCTGCTTAAATCGTTGTAATGCTTGATAAGCTACAGAGCGATTTTCTAACTCAAACACCGAACATTGCAGCATCAAGTCTATGGTATTACTAATTTCTTCCTTACTAAATTGATAAGGGTTCCCGCGCAAAACCCAGACTAATTCACAGAGAACTATATTAGCAACAAAACATTGCTCTCCCCTTTCAATGATTTCAGCAGCTTGCTTCCACTGCTTTTCATCATCTTTGGTCAAGTAACGCACTAAAATATTTGTATCAAGTCCAATCACTTGAACTTTCTTGGATGGCTACTTCCATTTCTTCTAAAGTTGCGCTTTTCATTCCCGGACGGTGTAAAAACCCTGATAAGGTTTGGATAGAAACCTGAAGGGGAATCAGTTTGACTGCTCCATTTTCATCAATGACAAAATCAACCTTACTACCTGTGTCCAGATTAAGATAATCCCTAATTTCTTGAGGAATAGTTATTTGTCCTTTGCTCGTGATGGTCGCACTAGCCATAACTCAAGTTCCTTACTTGATGATAACTTCTATATTAAACTATAATATGATCGCGTAGCCCATGGTAGATATAGCGTCCTTTGATTTTTTAATAGAGTGCTTTCTTAGCAGCATTAACTAAACTAGCAAACTACAGCAATAACACTAGCCGCGCCTAAACTGAGAGTTAAAACAACTGTTCAACACAATTATTATTTAAACTTTCAGTTTTTTTCAGATATTGTCGGAAATATAAACGATATAATTCACACGCAGGAGTGCTGCGAAAAACGCTGATTGTGTGGGTAACGGTTGTCACCAGACCCAGCACAACTGATTGCCCAGGAAGTCCAATTAGCGATCGCCGTTAGAGATACACTGGATAGAATACTTTGATCGTGGGCACTAAAACAGGGTACAGCATCTTACCAAAGCCACTCAATAGCCCATCGTAGACATCGCCCAATTTTGAAAATTTAACTTAGAACAACCTTAGCCACACTGAAACTGACATTTAAAACAGCAGATGGTAAACCATCAATGTCAGAATACTGAGTCATAGGATGGGAAAATAAAAGTGAGTAATGCCCACCTTCAAATTTGCTGGACTATATTACTCAAGACAGATAAACAACAAACTTTATCAGTCAAAATCTATGACTTCGACCTCCTCTCAAACTCGAAAGCTACCTACTCAAGCAATAGGAGCCAAAATTTTCCACTGGTGTAACATCATTAGTCTATTTATCATGCTCACCAGTGGACTACAAATTTACAACGCCAACCCTGTTTTTGGTGGACGTGCAGGTTTGCACATTCCTCCGATATTTACGTTAGGAGGTTGGCTCGCAGGAGGTAGACACTGGCATTTTGCAGCAATGTGGTTATTTTCGCTGAATCTCTTGTGGTATGGAATTTACATTTTAGTTACCCGACGCTGGCGACATCGCTTTGTAGGTGCTAATGACCTCAAAGCATTACAAAAAAGTCAAAATTCCAAACGCCTAATTTATGCTTGGCATCGGATTGCCTATACAGCAATTATTCCGATCTTGCTGTTGGCATTATTTACAGGAATAGGAATGTATAAACCTGCTCAATTTCCCTGGATTGTGGATTTCTTTGGCAGTTGGCAAGCATTGCGAATTGTTCACTTTGCCTCAGTGCCAATGTTTATCTTATTTGCAGTTATTCACTCTCTATTGGGGCGGAAAGCTGGCGGAACGGAATTAACAGAATCAATGTTTTCGTAAACAAACTTTTTTAATAAAAATGAACTTTTTTGATAAATTGAATCGTAATATCTTGCAAAATCAAAGCTTACTGTTTGTAGGACTTGATCCAAATCCAGAGATGATGCCTGTGCGTTATGAATCTGAAGAACTGATCACTGGTTTGGAGAAATGGTTACAATTCATTATTGCCGAAACTTCTGATTATGTTTGTGCCTATAAACCGACACTTGGCTTCTACGAAGCATTAGGTATTCCCGGTTTAGAATTGCTGTACAAAACTTTAGCAGCTATTCCACCCCATATTCCAGTAATTTTAGATGCCAAACACAGTGACTTAAATACTAGTACCATTTTTGCTCGGACTGTGTTTACAGAATGGCAGGTGGATGCAATCACTCTTAGTCCTTATACGGGACAAGATCATGTAGCACCTTTTTTGGTCTATCCTGATAAAGCGGTGTTTATTTTATGCTGTACTTCTAATCCAGGCGCAGAAGCTTTACAGCAATATCCGACAAACGAATCACCCCTTTATTTACAGGTAGTAAAAGAATCAAAGACCTGGGGAACTCCAGAACAATTGGGTTTGGAAGTGGGAACTACAAATCCTGAGATTTTAGCACTTATTCGAGCGATCGCGCCTGAACGAATTATTATGGCGCGTAGCATTTGGGCGGAAGGTGCAAAGCTGAAGCAAATTTTAGAAGCGGGTTTGAATACTAACGGTGATGGTTTACTGATTCCTGTTCCTCAAGATATGTTGGGAAACACCCAACTATCTGAGGAAGTTCAAAATTTACGCGCAGAAATTAATCAAATCAAAACTGAAATTGTTCACGAAAATTCCACATGTTCTGTGTGGTTTCCTGATGTTTGTTTCCTAAATCAGCATCCCTACCAAGATTTGATTTTACAACTTTATGATATTGACTGCATTATGTTTGGTAGCTTTGTCCAAGCATCAGGAGCTATATTTCCTTATTACATTGACTTACGCAAAATTATTTCCAATCCCCAAGTTTTTAATCAAGTTCTCACTGCATATCAAGATATTTTGAAGAATCTCATTTTTGATAGATTAGCAGGTATTCCCTATGGTTCTTTACCTACTGCGACTGGTTTAGCTTTGCGCCTTCATTGTCCGATGATTTTCCCTCGTAAAGAGGTAAAGGCTCACGGGACTCGGAGAGTAATTGAGGGTAATTTCCATCCTGGTGAAACAGTTGTAGTTGTTGACGATATTCTCATCAGTGGTAAAAGTGTTATGGAAGGCGCAGGAAAGTTAGAATCAGCAGGATTAAATGTTAATGATATTGTGGTATTTATCGATCATGAACAAGGGGTGAAAGATAGGTTACAGCAAAATGGTTATCGTAGTCATGCAGTTTTAACTATTTCGGAAATTACTAATACTCTGTATCAAGCAGGACGAATAAATGAGGAGCAATTTTTAGCTTTTGCTGAAAGTTAGTGATTGGGGGAATGGGGAGTGGGGGGTAGGGAATAGGGGAAGATTTTTCTCATGTACTTACCCTTGGTTATATCTTGCACTGCCCACTTTATAGCCAGAGAATAAATTCTCTGGTTAATAGCACAAGCCCACTAAGCGTGGACTATAAACCTTACCCAGTCTTCAATAGATAAACTTTAGCTAGTAGCCCCAAAATTCATTCTGAGGCGGTTGTTGGGACTGGTGCAAGTTCTGAGCCTTGAACATATTTAATTACTCGGTTCAATCTACTAACCCAAGTTGCTGGTTATCGACTGATATGCACTTGTTATCACTCAATTCATGCGATCGCGTACAACAAAGTTGGTGCCTAGCGCCAACGTGCCGATGCCATTGTTGCCAGCATTCAGCTACTTAAATGCCTATTAGTTGTATAAATTACTTATTCAATAAAAGCTTGTTGAAGAGTAAAAGAAAAAATGAATGCTTGTAGCTTAAGTAAAAACCCTTGATAAGTGACTGCATGTATTGATTTTGGAAAAACACAAGTGATACTACTAAACACAGTTTCGATATAATGCCGAGTATGTTGTTTAATATATTGATTCCAAGGCTGGTCTTGACGCTTGGAGTTCTTTTTCCTCATGACTTTTAAAGAAATGTGACTTGTTTGTTCCAAGTCATCCTCAATCGTGTAGTCGGTGTAAGCTGAATCACCATAAATTTCACTACCAGGTGGTAGATTCAAGGGTAAGGCATTTAAAGCACGTACATCGTTGGCACTACCAGGCATAAACACAAATTCGACAGGAATACCATTTTTGGTTGTTAATAACTGAACTCGAACCCCGTAAAAATATCGTTTTTTCGATGCGATGTAACCTCTATACTGCGCCGACTGTATTATTTTTACATTAAAGATACGGATGTTATCGCAGATGGGCACTGGGAACGAGTCTAAAAGATATTCAGTGGAATCACTAATTTCCTTCAGTGCCATTCCCACTTGATGAAACAAGTCGTTGATTAACATTGAGACACTGTGTAATCTCCGGTTAAATCGTGACTTTTCTAACATATTAGATATCAACTTATGTTCTTTCATATAGGTACAAGCCTTACTATGATTACCATTAAAGAACATCGCCGATGTTATTGCCGTTGTAATAATTTCTGCGTCATTCATCTCTCGACGACAATCTTCATTATGCCCAATCGCCTTTAACAGGTCGTCTATGATAGCATATATGGAAATTATTTCGTTTAGCATTTAGCCCTCCTAATTTTCTCTTCTTGGAGGGCATTTTATTGCTTTACTGTCCCAAAGCGATCGCCCATAAGAGTAACTAGCAACTTGGGTTACTAACTAAAATAATTTGGATTTTTAAATTAATTATGAATTTTTCACTGAATCAATTACTTAGATGGTTAATTTTTACGCTATTATTTCCTTTAGTGTTTCTCAATGGTTGGCTAGCATTTTTGCTGGTTAAAAATTTTCAACCTGTCGTAACAATTCTTGTTTTGGCTACTTTGCTTGCATTCGTTTTAAACTATCCTGTTGCCATTCTCCAAAAGCGAGGAGTGAAACGTGGCTATGCAGTAGCATTAGTTTTTATCTCAGCATTGATCATTATCGTTGCTCTGGGTATAACTTTGATTCCCATTGTTTTAGAGCAATTTAATGAGATGGTGAAAGTGTTTCCCCAATGGATTGATTCTAGTAAAGAAAAACTTCATATTTTAAATGATTGGTTTTTTAGGCACAAAGTAAATGTGGATTTAAGTCAGTTATTAAGCCGATTAACACAGCAATTACCCAATGAATTAGAGTTTCTTTCAGATAAACTTTTAAGCATTATTATAGATACGATTGATAGTATCTCTGAGGCATTAATCACAATAGTATTGACTTTCTATCTGTTGTTAGATGGGCCAAGGATTTGGGAGGTGATATTTAAAAGGCTACCTGGAGGTTTTGCTCAGAAGGTAAGTCAATCTATTCAACAAAACTTTCAAAATTACTTGATTGGTCAGGGAAGTTTGGCTTTGCTGATGGGAGTTTCATTAACATTATTGTTTTTAGCTTTTCAAGTCCAGTTTGCTTTACTTTTTGGTTTAGGGGTTGGGCTTTTGAGTTTAATTCCCTTTGGCGATGTCGTCAGTCTTGTTGTAATAACTTTAATAATAGCCACACATGACTTTTGGCTAGCAGTGAAGATTTTTGCAGTAGCTGTTGTCATTGACCAGTTAATTGATCAAGCGATCGCACCACGACTTTTAGGCAAATTTACTGGTATCAGACCAATATGGGTGTTAATCGCTTTGCTTGTAGGAACCAATGTTGGTGGAGTATTGGGTTTGCTAATCGCAGTACCTGTAGCTGGTTTTATCAAAGATATAGCAGATAATTTTTATAAATCTGATGATTCTGAGAATGTAGTTAAAAGTGAAACAGCATCAGAATTATTGGCAAAAGAGTCATGACATTTAAAACATCCTCTAAGGAATTTTTCAACGTGCCATAAATACACTGACTGGCTTTGCCGACCATTCCTTAATATAAGTGCCTTGTTGAGTAACTATTTCCTCACTTGTTTTATCTTGATTGTTTTGAGGCTCGATAGAAATGATGGCACAGGGAATGAAGTCTTTATAGGGATATTCTTTAGATTTTACTGAAGAAATATTCTTGACATTAATATGTTCAATATGAATCTCTTGAGTTTTATCATTTTCCAAGAGTATCCAAAATGGGTATTCCCAATCATCAGCTCGAATTGACAATCCCACTTTAAAACATTTTTGAGATTTCAAAAAGTTAGTTGCTCCAATGTAAGGCTCTCTTAGTTCTACTCGATTATTAAAGTATTGATTAGTTCTGCTGGTATTAAAGATATTCTCTATCCTACCATCCTTGAGCGTCGAAAGAAGAGAAATAAGAGGACGAGATTGATTAAAGAATAACCACGGAAGTGATGAAAGTATCAAAATAACAGCTATAGAATTGACCAGTTTATTTTGAGGCAAATTCGACAATACTACCCCAACAAATGGAGAAAATAACACAAAAAGAGGTAGATGAAGGCGACTATTGTACGGTGTCCATTTAAGAAGTAAGCAGAATAGTAGAAATGCGCTAACTACAAGCGCACCATAAACTACCAGATATTTTTGTCTTCTTAAACGCTTCCAACTTAGACAGAAAATAATAGCCAACACTATTAATAATAAGTGAATAAAATTAGCAGCCCTGTCTTCATGTAATAAGGTTAGTGAAGTTGGAAGGGAAAATCCCACCCATGTTGTACGAGGGTCATTGATATCTACCCCTAAAACTGTATGGAGTATGCGGATATCTCCCTCAATGACATCACGGACTGAGCTAAGAAATGTGTGTTTCCATGATGGTATGCCAATATGCAAACTGATATTTCTAATGATATTTGATATTAATATTGGAAGGCTAAATACGTCATTTGTATAATCCAAATTTGTCAATTTTGGATTTGTTGCGAGAGGGGAATGAAATAAATCCAAGTTGCGTGTATAAAAACCAATATTAATAATTAAAACTACAAATCCCATCGTCACAGCGATTTTCCATATTTTCCAACCAAGGTTTTTTATATTGAGAATAAAAAAGCAAAATAAAAATGGAAATGCGTAAATATAAGCTGTCGTTTTGGTCAAAATAGCCAGTCCTAAGCTTGCACTAATTTTGAATAAATTGGTTTTATTCTTACTTTGATTTAATGTTAATAATACATAGTAAACAAAACAAACCAACCAGAAAGAAACTACATAGTCATTTTGAGTGCTTGAACCTTGAAGAATTCCCATAGGAATAGTGGCACATACAACAGCAGAGAAAACCTGACCATGCAAATCCGCACCAATTTGTTTTGCAATAAGTGACACTCCAAGAATGCTACCAGCCATACTAAAGCATTGAACAAGGTTTGCTAAACGATCCCCACCACTCAGAATTTGTAAATGCATGATGGCGAATTCTGACCAAGGGCTTAAGAATAGCTGTGCTGTATAATTCGTTGGATAATAGGCGACACTATGATTTTGAATCCAATGAACTATACGAGCCATATGATAGGACATCGAATCCCAGTTGTTGGGCGGCGCTATTAAAGCAACTAAACTAACAGAGGCAATGATAAAAGCTACACCGCACAATAACAGAATTGAGAAAGGTGACAGATTAAGAGTCGTTTTTTGATTGGCAATCGGCTTCTTTTTCTTAACGAGTTGAAAATATATGTAGATTAGTACAATATTGATCAGTATCCATACTCCTACCAACCAAAAAAATACCAGCAATTTGCCTAAACTTAAAATCTCAGTAATTCCAGTTAATAAAAATCCCCAAACTATAGCTGCTGATAATACCGAACTGCGCCAGCAACTACCTCTCTGATAAAAAATTCCATATAGAACGATTAATGAAACTAGAGGTAATAAAACAAACATATTTTTCCTCCTATGTAAGATTATTTCATTCTAAATTTAGATGCATACCCAGTTTTCTCATTAGTGTTCTTGTGAGAAAATTAACAATGAGAAAAAACATTCAAAGTCGGGGCATCGACTCCTAAGTTAGGCAATGTTAGACAGGCAACGCCTGCAATTGATATTTGAGCTTAGAATCCCCCGAATATAATTCGGGGGAGTATGTCAAAATATATTATTTGTATATTTTATTTTCTGAAAATCCCTCAGATAATTGATTTATTGGAAATATTTTGATAAAAAAACCCCCAGTAGAAATACTAGGGGTGAAAGATATAATACCATTTCACTTTATGTTTGTCGGAGATGCCCCTGCGATCGCCTCTACTTAGATGAGAGGCTGGAGTGATTCTCAAATATTACAGCAAAAGGTGATCGGGTATAAAATTAGCCAACATTTGCCAAGAGCAATTCTCGTTTTTCTGATTTTCGCACTCTTACCTGAGAGTCATCATCAACATCAACGATCGCTGTATCTCCATCTGTAATTTCACCAGACAGCATTGCTTCGGCGAGAGAATCTTCTAGGAGGCGCATAATTGCCCGGCGTAATGGTCTAGCACCATAACTTGGGTTGTAGCCTTCTTGTACTACACGGTCTTTGAAGCGATCGGTAACTTCTAAGATAATTCCTTTTTCTGTCAAGCGCTTAGAAACATCACGAAGCATAATCTCAGCGATTTGCTTCACTTCATCTCTAGAAAGCTGGGTGAAGACGATAATTTCATCGAGACGGTTAAGGAACTCAGGACGGAAGTAAGCTTTCAATTCCTCATTTACCAAGGTGCGGATGCGGTTATAACTAGCGTCGGCTTGAGTGTCAAAGTCAAAGCCTAAACCACTACCACCTTTTTCAATCACCTTAGAACCGATGTTGGAAGTCAAAATGATCAGCGTGTTCTTGAAGTCCACTTTCCGACCTTTGGCATCGGTAAGATGACCGTCATCCAAGAGTTGCAGCAACATATTGAATACATCGGGGTGTGCTTTTTCGATTTCGTCGAATAGCAGCACTGAGTACGGTTTCCGGCGCACTGCTTCTGTAAGTTGTCCACCTTCGTCGTATCCGACATAACCAGGAGGCGAACCAATTAGCTTGGAGACGGTGTGGCTTTCCATGTATTCGGACATATCTAGGCGAATCATGGAGTCTTCCGCACCGAAGAAGTAGGCAGCTAATGCTTTCGCCAATTCTGTTTTACCGACTCCGGTAGGCCCAGAGAAGATAAAGCTAGCAATGGGACGATTAGGATTCTTCAAGCCGACACGGGCGCGACGGATACCGCGAGATACAGCCGAGACTGCTTGCTCTTGACCGATGAGCCGTTGATGCAGAGTGTCTTCTAGGTGCAGAAGCAATTCTGACTCAGACTCGGTAAGCTTGTTGACTGGTACGCCAGTCCAAGAGGCAACGATTTGGGCAATATCTTCTTCGTCAACTACAGTCGAGTTGACGGGTTGATCGTTTTGTGCAAACGTTGCTTGCAGTTGTTCTGCGAGTTTTAACTCTTGGTCACGCAGTTGGGTAGCTTTGTCAAAATCTTGGACTCTGACTGCTGCTTCTTTCTCTTTGGTAACGCCAGCGAGTTCACGCTTGAGTTCTTTATTGGGAGAAATTTGAGAGTTCCGCAGACGAACGCGAGAACCAGCTTCATCAATTAAGTCTATTGCTTTATCTGGTAAGAAGCGATCGCTAATGTAGCGGTCTGATAATTCTGCTGCTGCTACAAGCGCTGAATCCAAAATTGTGACTTTGTGGTGCTGTTCGTAAGCGCCGCGCAAGCCGTAAAGAATTTGTACGGTTTCTTCTACTGAGGGTTCGCCAACCATAATCGGTTGGAAACGACGCTCTAGGGCGGCATCGCGTTCGATATGCTTACGATACTCATCAAGGGTAGTTGCGCCGATACACTGGAGTTCACCCCGTGCTAAGGCAGGTTTGAGGATGTTTGCTGCATCCAAACCACCTTCTGTACCACCAGCGCCAACCAAGGTGTGAATTTCGTCAATCACCAAGATGATATTGCCCACAGTGCGGACTTCTTCTACGACTTTTTTGATGCGTTCTTCAAAATCGCCACGGAAGCGAGTTCCAGCTACCAAAGACCCCATATCGAGGCTGATAACTTGCTTGTCTTGCAAACTTTCGGGAACATCCTGGTTGATAATCCGTTGAGCTAGACCTTCTGCGATCGCAGTTTTACCAACTCCTGGTTCTCCAATCAACACTGGGTTATTCTTAGTGCGGCGACCGAGGATCTGGATCGCCCGCTCAATTTCTTTTTGGCGACCAACTACGGGGTCAAGTCTGCCTTCTTGTGCTAATTTGGTCAAATTCCGACCAAACTCTTCCATAGTTAGTGGTTGAGTGCGCTTTTGACTACCACCACCAGCTAAAGCTGGTGCATTTTCACCCAAACGGCGAATTATGGCACTGCGGACAGTCTTGAAGTCAACTCCTAGATTTTGCAGTACTTTGGCGGCAACACCTTCACCAGCCTCGGTCAATCCTAAGAGTAAGTGTTCAGTGTTAATGTAATTCTGTCCCAGACTATGAGCTTCTTTAAACGATTGCTCGAAGAGGCTTTTTACTTTAGGAGTAAAAGGAATTTCTGGTGGTACAAAGCCAGAACCCCTGCCAATAATTTTTTCTACCTCGCGACGTGAATCTTTGAGGGTAACGCCTAATTCGGCCAGCACTTTAGCAGCAACCCCAGTTCCTTCTCCCATCAAACCCAGGAGAATTTGTTCTGTTCCTACAAAGTTGTGTCCCAGGCGACGGGCTTCCTCCTGAGCTAACATAATTACTCTAATGGCTTCGGAAGTGAAGTGTTCAAACATAATGGGTTCTTGCTCCCTCGCTGCTTGGACTTTGGGTGAGATAAAATTCACCCTCATCTAAAGTTTTTTGTATTTTCTTAAGGACTAATGTAACTTTATTTAAACTTAAGTGGCAGTGGTGAGAGCCGTAAGACATCAGGTGTACTTGCCGTCTAAGAAGAGTTAGGAGTTAGGAGTTAAGAGTTAAAAGTTAGGAGTTAGTAAGGAGTTGTTAATTTGACAATTAGCTTCTCAGTGCAAAAGATGATTTTCTTTTGCTTTTCCTGCTCCTCTACTCTGGGCTAAACTTAAAACTCAGCCCTCAGCACTAGCTCAACCATAACTATCCGCTAACGACACTCAGGACTGACTCATGATCAATGATGCATCGGCAGGTAAAGACCAACAACATCCTCTTTATAGCCGCGATCGCCCCCTTATTGATATTTTACTCTCTCAAGAGGCGACAGACTATAACTTAGCAGAATTAGCTAGGCTGCGAATGCGTTATCAAGGGTTTCCAGGGGCAAGAGATATCCAAAAAGACCTAGATAAAGCCTTGCAGCAGTGGGGTTTGACCGAAGCCGAGCTTTTTGAGAAAACTCGCCAAATTCACAATTTGGGGGGTGTTTACAAAAGTCGTGGCAAGAAAGAGGAACAGGATTGGAATTAGGAATGGGGCATTGGGCATTGGGCATTGGGCATTACTTATTCCCTCCTAACTCCTACCTCATCTATCAGTCGATATAGCCTACAAGACCTTACACTGCCCATGATGCCTTAACAAATGGTCACACAGCACCAACGCCACCATTGCCTCAACCATTGGAACTGCACGCGGTAATACACAAGGATCGTGGCGTCCTTTGGCTGCTAAGAGCGTTTCTTCGCCTTCACGAGTTACAGTCTTCTGCTCTTTTCTAATTGTTGCTGTCGGCTTAAATGCAACTCGCAAAATAATATTTTCTCCGTTGGAAATTCCTCCTTGAATACCACCAGAACGATTTGTTAGTGTACGGATTTCACCATTTGGATCAATATAAAATTCGTCGTTATGCTCAATTCCGGTTAGCAGCGTTCCCCCAAAACCGGAACCAATTTCAAAGCCTTTGCTAGCAGGAAGAGACATGACACCTTTGGCGATATCAGCTTCCAATTTATCAAATACTGGTTCGCCCAAACCTTTTGGCACATTTCGCGCCACACATTCTACTACACCACCGATAGAATCACCTTGTCTACCTATTTGCTCAATCAATTCAATCATGCGATCGCTGCATTCAGGATCGGGACAGCGCACTATATTGCTTTCCACTTGTTCTAAGGTGACAGTATTTGGATCAACGACACCTTCCAAGTCTTTGATGCGCTTAACGTAAGCGATAACTTCGACATTGGTGACTTGACGAAGAATTTTTTTAGCGATCGCACCTGCTGCTACTCTTCCGATTGTCTCACGCGCTGACGATCTACCCCCGCCTTGCCAATTACGAATGCCATATTTGGCATCATAAGTTGCATCAGCATGAGATGGCCGATATTTCTCGGACATCTCATCGTAGTCTTGGGGACGAGTGTCTTTGTTCCGCACCAAAATTGAAATAGGCGTTCCCAGAGTTTTGCCTTCAAATACCCCTGATAAAATCTCGCAGGTATCTGCTTCTTTGCGAGGCGTCGTAATTTTACTTTGTCCGGGACGCCTTCTATCTAGTTCTACTTGAATTTCTTCTGCCGAAATTTCTAATTGGGGAGGACAACCATCAATCACAACCCCCACGCCGCCGCCGTGAGACTCGCCAAAAGTACTGATGCGAAATAGATGACCAAAAATATTGCCCATGATTTTGAGAAAAAAGGTGAGGCTTATGTATTCTATCTAGAGTTCTTACAAAGTTTGTCTTTGTTTTTTGTATAATTTTTCGCTATTTTTTAGTAATTATCAACAATGTTTCGGGGTTTTTATCCAACTCCATAACAGTATCTGTTACTAACTTAAATTAAAAGCGCCCTCCCAATTTGGGAGAGCGCTTTAAGATTTAGTTAAACTTCAGAATTAACCGTTGATAGCAGGAGCGCTCATTGCTACAGGAGCAACATCACCAGCAGCCAAATCTAAGGGGAAGTTGTGAGCGTTACGCTCGTGCATTACTTCCATACCCAAGTTAGCCCGGTTGATTACATCAGCCCAAGTGCTGATCACGCGACCGCTTGAATCAATGATTGATTGGTTGAAGTTGAAACCGTTCAAGTTGAACGCCATTGTGCTTACACCCAAGGCGGTGAACCAGATGCCGATTACAGGCCATGCTGCTAAGAAGAAGTGCAGTGAACGGCTGTTGTTGAATGAAGCGTATTGGAAGATTAGACGACCGAAGTAGCCGTGGGCTGCAACGATGTTGTAGGTTTCTTCTTCTTGACCGAATTTGTAACCGTAGTTTTGTGACTCGGTTTCGGTGGTTTCACGAACTAGTGAAGAAGTTACAAGAGATCCGTGCATTGCAGAGAACAGTGAACCACCGAATACACCTGCTACACCTAGTTGGTGGAAGGGGTGCATCAAGATGTTGTGTTCTGCTTGGAACACGATCATGAAGTTGAAGGTTCCGGAGATACCTAAAGGCATACCGTCAGAGAATGAACCTTGTCCGATTGGGTATACGAGGAATACTGCTGTTGCTGCTGCTACTGGAGCAGAATATGCGATCGCAATCCAAGGACGCATACCTAAGCGGTAGGATAGTTCCCATTCACGACCCAGGTAGCAGAATACGCCGATCAAGAAGTGGAATATTACCAATTGGTAAGGGCCACCGTTGTATAACCACTCATCTAGAGATGCTGCTTCCCAAATTGGGTAGAAGTGTAAACCGATGGCGTTGGAGGAAGGTACTACTGCACCAGAGATGATGTTGTTTCCGTAGATTAAGGAACCTGCTACTGGCTCACGGATACCATCGATGTCTACTGGAGGTGCGGCGATGAAGGCGATTACGAAGCAAGCGGTGGCGGCTAGTAGGGTGGGGATCATTACTACGCCGAACCAACCGATGTAAATCCGGTTGTTGGTGCTGGTGATCCACTCACAGAATCTATCCCATACGTTGGCGCTTGAGCGCTGTTGTAAGGTTGCTGTCATGGTTTTATAAGTGCGGTTAGTTGTTTATGAATCAGGCGGTAAAGTCTTTGCCTGTGAAACTACTTTACAATGCTTTACAATTTTTAATCAAGTTTTATTACTTCAGTAAACCTGATATACGTTATTAGCTTTACTTATTTAAAGGTTAAGAAGTGGCTAGATGTAGCCCAGCACCCTTGGGTTCTGTTACCCATGCACACCATTACATATATATAGGACTAATATTTGATTCTGAAAAAGCTCGGTACAGATCGAAAAGCTTAAAGCTTCGCACTTCAATTGGTGCTTACATATTTATATTATGTAAAGTTAAACCTACCGTAAATTCGGTTATTAACACCAACTAATTGATGATTACCGCCCCAAGTTATACATGAAAAAAGTTACGGTTTACTCTAATTTATATGTTCGGTAAATCCGAATATACAAATAGATTGAATCATAGTTAACCAATAAATCTGCTATTCAAGGGTATAGTACAGAAATACAATCCCTGGGTTGGTCTAACCCTAATACCAGGGCAAAGGCACGGGATTTCTAAAACCCCTGCTGCATAAGGATCTTGACGAAAAAATAGGCTCAATTAAAAAACGCCGAAACCTTTGCTATTAAAAGATTCTTATACTTTAGATGCGTTTGCCCTGCCTTCCCTACTTCCCTTACTTCCCCTACTTTCCTTGCTACCCCTACAACTGAGTAACAGCGATTGCATAAATTTTTAGATTGCCTCAGTTAAATATATATCTGTTCAAGTTTGTCTTGAACTTTGCTCTCGATTTATTTTTTTAGTTCTTGCACTTATTAGCTCACCCATTTGGGTGAGGAATAAACCAACCGCTCAGGTGACCTGAGTGCAGGAAGTTGAGACTGATAAAAAATAAGACTCTATTACTCAATAACACTAATTGCACTTTACTCTAGCTAAGGATAACCCTATGAAATTCTCCACCTTGATTGATTCTATACTCATTGTTGGTTCAATTGCTTTATTACCTGGAATCGGTGGCTCTCAAATAACTACTAACAATAGTGGCGAACCTATAGCTATCAACTCTAATAATTTACTCACTCATTTTACGAACGTCAGCTACCTCAAACCCTTTGATGCTGCATTTCTAGCTTATCAAGGTAACTTGAAAGTACAGGGTATTCCTAGTGGTAGTGCTTTGGTTTCTCAATACCGAACAGGAAGCCTGACTGCACAAGATGTGGTTAAGGCTGCTGTCAACGCTAAAAAGTTACCAGCACAAGCTTTGAACGATATAGGTTACTTAAATGCCGTAGAGTGGCAGCTGACATCATTCAGCAACACTAATAATTTATCTTACTAAGTACAGCGTTGCAAAGGTTCGTAACGGATTTATAAAATGCTTTACTCTCATCTCGTTGCTTTGATAAGAAAATACTTCACAAAGAAGGAAAAGCTGCCGTCTTTCCCTAATCACCGTTCCATTACCAAAAATTACTTTAACCCCTTCAACCTTGGAGGGGTTTTTAGTTAGTACTACGCTTGCTGTTTGTTCTAGCGTCGCACCTTTTCATATTTAACGCGATCGCCCCTTGTCCGGCTTCGCATAGTGTGTTCAAGCCTAGCGTTTACTTCTGGAATGCTTGTATAGCAATACCTTTTACTCTGCCAAGGTGTGTAGGCGTAGCCCGTTGTTCGCGTAGCATCTCGCAGAGAAGACTATATTACCCAGATGAAAAAAATGGTTGGGTAATAAATTATTTACTGTTCTATCAAATTAACGTTGTTAAGTTACTCAGCAGGTGTAGTTTTCACCTCCAGGCTGTGTTAGATATTGCGACGCGAAACAGGAGTATAGATACTTTGTTAAAGCTTTCTCCAGAATCTCCTCTATTTATTGTATTAATTATTATTAGTTTTCTAGTAGTAACTTTGTCAACTTGGTTATCATCTAAACCATTCGTTTTAAAACCATTTGGTCTTAATGATATTATCCAGCTACTTACTTTACAATTATTTATTTCTTTGTTGTTAGAGCGTTCTTTAGAAGTTTTTATAACTACTTGGCGGGGCCCATTCGTTGAACAATTAGATATTAGTATTCAGCAAAAAAAGGCTCTATTGTCGGAAAAGATAAGACTTATGGAAGTACAACAGAATCAATTCTCTTCTTTAGAATCCAATCAAATCAGTGGACTCCCACCTGAAGGAATGAGTTTAGAGCAGCAAATCATCCAAAACTTTACACAAAGCCAACAAGAACCGTTAAAAATATTCAAGCCGCAAATTGATGATATAAATGAAAAAGAGCGCCAGAAAGCAGCATATAAATCTGATACACGAATAATTGCTCTATGGACATCTCTTTTATTCGGTCTTTTAATGAGTGCAATAGGTATTCGTTCAATCGAGCCACTTGTAGTTATTGATTTAGATAATCCAATACAAGTAGTTATTTTCCGTTGTTTAGATGCATTACTGACAGGAGGTTTAATTGCAGGAGGTAGCGAGGGAATTCATAAGCTGATAAAAGTCTTTATCGACTTTATGGAAGCTACATCTAAACAAATAAAAAATCAGGGATTATCTTGATTAAAGGAAGCATTTTTTTACCAAACCTTACAAGTATTATGAAAAATTCAGTAATCTTTATTCTAAATATATAGTGTCATCTTTCTATTGATAATCTTTAATATCTACAAAAAATTTGTTTAAATTACTTAATAAATCTGCTTCTAGTAAAACTCTAACTCCTTCCTTTTCTAACTTCTTTTTTTGTTGGTTCACATAATTTATCAAATAACCTTTAGAATTTGGTTTAATTCAACTTTTATGCGGTAATTGCATAAAAGTTGAATTATCTAGATGATATAGGATTACTATTTGATTTTTGAACGAAATTAAGTATTGTAGAGTGTGTTAGAACGGAGTTCGTAACGCACTATGAACACGAGTTTGATGGGAGCATCCCAAATGTGCAAGTTTCTTTTTATACGGGATTTTGGCTTAGAACAATAATGAAATAACGAACCGCCAAGGACGCCAAGAGCGCCAAGGAAAGAGGTTTGTACAGGGTTTTTGTGTCAATCCCGTACCTTTTGGCAAAATTGGGATGCTCCCAGTTTGATGCCGTACTCTCCGTGCTAACACATCCTACGTATATTTTCAGAAATCAAACCGGATTCCTATATTAGTCAATGAGTTGTGGGGTAGGAATTTGCGTATCAATATCTGCTTGAGAGAAATTGGGAAGTAACCAGCTGCTCTCACCCGCCTTGAATACTTTGGCAGGTTCAACATTCAATTCAATTGCACCAGTGGCTGGATTAGTTCTTGCAATAGATTGTGTACCATCCACAAACTTAACGGCGATTGCTTGGGTTAGTTGTTGTGGTTGAGCGTTCGGCCCTAGAACCACTTGAGAACCTGCGGGTAAGTAAATGCCATCACAATCCCAATCATCATCTGTGATTGTTCCTGCGCCCAGGAAGTAGAGTTGGGTTGGAGATTTTTTTGGTTTATTAGCATAGACAGCCAAGGTTTTTCCTGTTTCATTGCGGCACTGCGCCCGCTTTCTAGCTGTTTCTATGATATTTTTCTGAAACTGCAATTGTGCTAGTCGCTGCTGGAATTGCTCAGGTGTATAACCGGTTTGCTCAGGTGTATCTTTTACAGTTAGAAGTTGATTAAGTGCCTGAGTTACCTCAGCATAGTCTGCCCCCTTAGTAAAATCCTTGCCCGCCCAAGAGGGTTGAGCAATTAACAGGTTTACCATCAACACGAAAGCGACAATAACAATTTTGAGAAACTGCATATTTTTCTGCTTTTTTTGAAATTAGTGTTCAGTGCTACTGAAACTTTACCAAATTTCAAAACTTTGAAATATGTCTTGAATTGAAGCTTTAGGATGACTAATACCAATTTTGGATTCTGGATTCAATCGTTAAACCCTTAACTGAGTTACCGCAATATTGCCGGAAAAACATACATCTACATCGCTACCAGGAGTGCGATCGCGTTTACTATATTCGCCTACATAATAAAAATTATCGCCTTCAATTCGATAGTTTACAGGCAAAGGTTTGTTACAGGGTTGGCAAAACACCATAGTCGGATCTGGTTCTCCTGGTTGCAGATGGGGCAAGTTCACATTCCAAAAGCTTCCCGGTTCTAGGGGACGCTGGAGTAAGTCTTCTATTACTTCAACTGTGAATTTGGCAGCCATATCCCAATCAAAATTCTGCTTGGCTTTGCGATATTGAGAAATGGCAATTCCAGGAATACCGTGCATTGCGGCTTCCCGCACAGCAGCCACTGTGCCAGAAATGTAGGAATCTACTCCCAAGTTGCCCCCAGCGTTGATACCTGAAACTACAAATTTGACATCTGCCGGAATTTGTGTTAGGGCAATTCTTACACAATCGGCGGGAGTGCCTGCGATCGCATACTCAGTCTCAGAACGTCGCTGGAGGTTGATGGCACGAGTGGTGGTAACTTGATGTCCACAGCCAGATTGATGATCAGCAGGAGCAGCGATAATAGCATTTTTGCCGTTTACAGCTTTCAGGAGCGCTCGGATACCGGGGGCATCAATGCCGTCGTCGTTAGTTAAAATTATGGTCATGTATATAGGAATCGTATTTGATTTTTGAAATTATCTTTGTAGGTGGGGAGTGGGGAGTGGGGAGTAGGGAATTAGGGTTTTACCGAGCTTTTTCAGAAATCAAATATTAGTCCAATATATTATATAGATTAGGACTTACGCACACTCTACGAATTCTCGGCGCTCTTGGCGTCTTGGCGGTTCGAGAAATTAAGCTTTTTAGCAATTTTTGCGTAAGTCCTATAGATATAAATTTAGCTAAAATATCCGAAAAATGCAGATATCAACCCTTCAATGGGTACAGCAAGAAAAGCTACTTGCAGATATGAAAAAATATGCTTAATTCTGCCAAAAATATTGATCATACGATATCATCTTTAGATGGTTTGCAAATTCCGCCCTAAGTTTTTGGGTTAATTCCCAAAATGGGCGGTATTTCTTGTCAATTTAATGCTTGCAACCGCCCTCAGAACAAGTTTGTGCAATCAAAAAATCCCGTAAAATATATCTTTGCTGGCAGTAGCAGAAACTTGATACTGGAGAAAACCGTGAACGAGGTGATTTTTGCAGTGGTTCTGTAGTATTTTGGGTGCAAGTCTGTCTTAGGATTCATACGATGAAACAGCTTTTCAAACAA
The DNA here is from genome assembly GCF_003113895.1 of Nostoc commune NIES-4072. Lineage (NCBI taxonomy): Bacteria > Bacillati > Cyanobacteriota > Cyanophyceae > Nostocales > Nostocaceae > Nostoc > Nostoc commune. The sequence goes on from NZ_BDUD01000001.1 coordinate 1,526,875, forward strand.
GTATTTAATAGTCAAAAACACCTCATCCGGCTAATTCTGCCTTTGGTGACGGTTATTTTAGCAGCCTCGCTGTTTGCCGTACCTGCTTTTGCTACAGGTGTGAATCAAATACCCAACCTCACAGCAGGGAATAACACCTGGGTTTTAGATCAGGGTGAAGTTATTAGCCGTCTGAATGAAGGTAAGATTAACAGCGCTTTCGAGGATTTGGCAAAGCAAACAGGTAAGGAAGTTAGAATAGTTACTGTTCGTCGCCTCGATTATGGGGAAACACCAGAAAGCTTCACCAAAGAACTGTTTGAAAAATGGTTTCCCACAAAAGAAGCCCAAGCTAATGAAACCTTATTGGTTATTGATACGGTTACTAATGGTACTGCCATTATAACTGGGGATCAAGTCAAGCCAATGCTTACTGACTCTATAGCCGAGAGTATAGCTACGGAAACAGTCAGTGTGCCGTTACGCGATGGTAACAAATACAATCAGGCATTTCTAGATGCAAGCGATCGCCTTGTTGCTGTTCTCTCCGGCAAACCCGATCCAGGGCCACCCCAAATTGCTGACAATGTACAGGTAGAAGGCACATTCAAGAAAGCAGAAGAAACCAACCAAGGTAACGCTACGGCTTGGGTAGTAGGATTGTTAATTGCCGCCACCGTTATCCCAATGGCGACTTACTATATCTATCAGATAAATCAGCCATCATCGAATGGGTAATGGAAGAGTTAGGAGTTTGGAGTGGGGAGTTTGGAGTTATAAATTTCTAACTCTTAGCTTTTAACTCTTAACTTTTAACTCCTCACTCCTAACTTTAATCTTGAACATACTCTTGCTCTGTAACTAAAGCCATCTCAGCCCGGACAAATTCTCGGCCTAAGTAAGCTGCATGATCTAATTGAGTTACAGGAGAGGGCTGAGTTTCCTCAAAGATTTTCACGCAAAGTTCTTTAGCCGTCCTCGCGCTAAAAACTGTAGTATGAGTTCGTTCTACCTTTTGTCGCGCTGGAATTACCTTTCCCGTTTCGGGATCGACAGCTAAACCGCGATCGTCAATTACATTTGTAAAATGCTTGGCATAAATTAATCCTGCGTCTCGATCTAAGTAAATAATGAAATATCCACCGGGATCGAGGTCAATATGACGCTGGGAAAGTTTATCATCAATTGCGGCTAAATCTTCAACTATTAAATCCATAAGCATTATAAAAAGAAATTTTCTTTTTTCAGGGTTTTTACACTCTATATCAAGTGTAATTCCTATCTTCCTTAGTCTTCTTGATATCTTTCAGATATTTTTGATCGCTTTTACTTAAAAGAAAATTAGAGAATTAGACTCAACTATTCCGAATAGTGCCATCTGGCATAATGGTGTTACGAAAATTAGTGCGATGCAGACTAGATCCTTCCAAATTGGCTCCAGTCAAGTTAGCTTCCCAGAAGTCGCATCCCCCTAAATCAGTTCCGCTCAAGTTAGCCCCTGTTAAATTAGCCTTATAGAAGCTAGTGTTGTGAAATCTCGCTCCTCTAAGGTCGGCATAAGTCAAGTTAGCAACATTGATACTGGCACGTCGCAAGTCTGCTCCTCTAAGATCGGCTTCAGTCAAATCGGCACTATTCAGACAAACTTCAAACAATCTGGCATTAACTAAACTAACTGCCTTCAAAATAGCACGAGCAAGATAGAACTCCTCCATATTATTCCCAGTCAAGTCAGTGCCACTCAGGTCAATCCCGTCCAAGGCAGGATCGGAAAATTTAACTAGAGCGAAGTTACGTTCTCCAGCAGCATATCTTCTAATCAACTCATCACGATTCATAAATACTTTCCTAAACTTATTAGGACTTACGCAGTGATGTTACGAAAGTAGTTCCTTTTCCTTAAGCATTTTTCTCACTAAATGGCAACTCTGCATTAATTGCCTCAATCTGCTGCTGTTCGAGTTGATTCACTTCCTTAATATAGGGACGAATAATTTGTCCTAAACGATTATTATAAAAGCGGTGCAGGCTGTGATTGGGCATAGCAGGGAAACCACGGCGTTTTTTGTGTCGCCCACCTGCGCCAGGGTCAAAAATTTGGATACCGTTAGCGATCGCCCACTCAATCGGCGCATAATAGCAAGCATCAAAATGTAAGCAATCTATTTCTTGAAAACTTCCCCAATAGCGTCCATAGAGTTTGTCACCTTTAAACAAACAAAAAGACATGCCTAAAGGATGAGAGTTATCTTGCTCACTATATGCAGCGATAAACAAGACTCGATGGCGATAATCGGCGTGTAGCTGCTCAAAAAACCTCCGTGTGAGATACTTGCTACCCCACCAGCCAAACTTATCACAGGTGTCAGCATAGAACTGGTACATCAAGGGAAACAAAGACTGAGGAATTTGATCCCCGCTTAGAGGTTGTAATCGTAAACCGGCTTTTTCCACTGCTTTGCGTTCCCGCTTGATGTTGCGGCGTTGATTAGCGTTGAAAACCTTCAAATAGTCATCAAAAGTTTTAAACCCAGCATTTTCCCACACGTAGCTGTGGTGCAGCCAAGTTGTAAAACCATGCCGTTCCAGCATCGGCCGCCATTGGGGATCAACGTAGAGAAAATGACACCCAGAAATTCGATTTTTGGCGCAAAAAGTGTCAATTTCATGCACCATTAGCGCGGTGATTTCGTCTTCATCTTCTCCTGGCGCAATTAAGAAGCGATAGCCTTCTGCTGGGGTAAATGGTGTCATTCCCAGCAATTTTGGGTAATATTGAACTCCGATGCGATCGGCTAACTCTGCCCATTGGTGATCGAAAACAAATTCACCAGAACTATGTCCTTTAAGATAAAGTGGCGCAGCAGCAATCAGCGTTCTATCTCGCCACAATGTTAAGTGATTAGGCAACCAACCAGTTTTAGCCGTAGCACTATGAGAGGTTTCAATATTGTTTAGCCACTCCCATTCTAAAAACGGTGTTTTGAGTGGCATTGCCAAAGCATTCCAGGCATTTTGGGGTACTTCAGCAATTTTGTTCGTCCAAATGACAGAATAGCGAGGCTTAAGTTGTTCCACTTTTTAGGGACTGGGGACTAGGGATTAGGGACTGGGGGACTGGGGGACTGGGGGACTGGGGGACTGGGGACTAGGGATTAGGGACTGGGGGACTGGGGACTAGGGACTAGGGGACTGCGGACTAGGGAGTAGGAGGATAAGGAAAATACCCAGTACCCAACCCCCAATCCCCAATCCCCAATCCCTTATTTAGCGTAATCTAATCTGCTGGTTGTTGCAGGCGATAGTGCAAAAACACTTCTTGCTCAACTGTATGAACTTCTAGCAGTTGCAGCTTGGGAGCTAAATCAGGTAAAAATCCTTTCCCATCTACGGGAGTGGGTGCGGTATTACCACCTAAAATCAACGGACAAACAGTCAGCCATAATTCATCAATTAAATTTAATCTCAGCAAGGAAGCGACTAATTCACCTCCACCCAAAACCGCCAAGCGTGTTATATGTAAAGTGGCTAGATACTTTAAAGCTGCGGAAATGTCTATTTCTCGCGTTGGTGTTTCAAAAACCAGAATTTGCTCAAATTTTGGAGGACATTCCTTTGATCTAGTTCCCATTGAGGGAAGCGTCCTTAAACGTTCTTTCCATGAAGCTGCTCCTGTTGTTGTCGTGAGTAGCCAGCGTCTAACTGGTTGCTTAAAAAACTTAATTTCCGGATGAAAGTTTGCAGAGTGTGTAGTCACTATATGAACTGGCTGCGGAGACTTCCCTTCTTGCGCCCGAAGTTGCACTAGAGTTGGATCTGATATAGTAAGTGTTGTTCCGTAGGCCCGGAGAGTGCCAGCACCGAATAAAACCGCATCACAGGCAGCGATTTGTTTTTCTAAGTGTGCTTTATCAACCCTTGAGCCAAACCGAGCAGGCGATCGCCTAAAGTCTCCTATTTTACCATCTGCACTCATTGCTAAAACAACTGTAGTGTGAGGACGATGTTGCAACATTAAATTGATTTGAGAATTTGAATATTTTCTTTGCTAGTGTGTAGATTTCCAAAAAAAATCCATGCCTACAACCTACTCTTTTACAACTTCACTACTGTATTTATATGCAACACAAACAGCTTCTGAATCTAGCATATCTTAATTTTGGTATACCACGTTTCTTTTTGAATCATAGCAATTTGTTAATTTTAAACATTGAAAATAAAATTCTGATTATTTAATAAAATGTCTCATCTAGCTCATCTAATTACATATCTTTGCTGTTGTGGTTTGCAGATGCAAAGTGAGACACTCGATGACTAATTACCGCCAATCTTCCTTTCGTCGAATTTTAGTAACGAGAATACTGCTTCTGTTCGTTCCAGTTTTACTTATAGGCCAGATTATTGCCTTGAATAAGGCACGTTCTAGCATATTGGGAACTGCGCGTCAAAATTTAACAGAAAGCGCTATCAGTAAAGGGGAGAGAATTAGAGATGCGATCGCTATCTTAAAAGCTAATTTGCTGACTGTAAGTAAAACAACGGTTATTCCGTCGGCGCCAATACAAGAGCAAGAAATTCTCACGCAGCTAAAGCAACAACTTCCAGCCAGTATTGAATGCATTCAATTAACGAATCTGTTAAGCCAGAAAATAGTTGCTAGTAGTTGTGGGGATCAAGCAATTGGAGAGTTAACATTACCTTTGCCTAGCGACGGAATTGATGTCAAAGCAATCTTTCCGCCAAAGGCAGGAATAACTGGAAAAAGAAACACACAAAATCAATTGCAAGTAGTGTTATCTGCGCCAGTCTTCGATAGCCGAAAAAATTTGGTTTACAGCTTAAGTATTCAGTCTGCATTGTACCAAAAAACTAGAAATCCGCCGGGATCACTCACAGGCGCTATGGTAGTGATTGCTGAAGATGGCACAATTTTGGCACACCCATTCACAGACTGGGTGGGAACTAATATTAATCAGCACCCAAATGCTTCTCAACTCAAGAGCATAATTAAACATGCCATTGCAGGGCAAAACAATTCGATAAATTTGTCTTTTACACAGGGGAACGAATTAGTAGCTGGTTATACGGCTATTGCAAATCCACTTACCCAACAGCAACAGCAAAAATGGATAGTCTTAGCTGTTACTAGTGTTGAGAATGCACTTTTTGGTTTAGAGGAAATCAAACTCATTCTCATCGTTTTGACAGTTGGTTTGATTGGTGCAAGTTTGTTAGCATCTTTATATCTAGCTCCTTACTTGGCACGTCCTGTAGAAGAATTGCGAGACTACGCTCTAAATATTCACTCTCACCACGCCGCACAACCAGTTCCGCACAATTTTCAAATCCGGGAATTCAATCAACTGGCCCAAGCATTAGACCAAATGGTAGAACGGCTCAAAGCTGGCTCAGAAGAACTGGAAATAGCTTGGAAAGAAGCAAAAAATGCTAACCAGATTAAAAGCCAGTTTTTGGCTACGACTTCCCATGAATTGAGAAACCCATTACATACTATTATTAACTGCATTCGCCTGGTTGAAGAGGGGTTATGTGATAGCCGGGAAGAAGAAATGGAGTTTCTCAAACGTGCCGATGAAACAACGCTTCATTTGCTAAATATTATTAATGATTTACTCGACATTTCTAAAATCGAAGCAGGTAAGCTTTCTGTAGTCACCACACCTCTTGATCTCCGACAAATATTGTTAGAGGTGATTAATTTACAATCAGTTAATGTTCAACAAAAGGGCTTGCAATTAAAATGCGAGTTAGATTCTCAAGCAATACCAATTAAAGCAGATGCAGCAAAACTGAAGCAAGTGCTGATTAATGTTATCGGCAACGCCACTAAGTTTACTGACGCAGGAAGCATCACCATTGCTACAGAAATTCAACATAGTAATGGTAAATCTCAAGTGGTGGTAATAGTTAAAGATACAGGTATAGGGATTGATCCCACTCAACAGCACAAACTATTTCGCCCCTTTGTGATGGTGAATGGCACAACCAGCCGCCAGTTTGAAGGGACTGGACTGGGACTAGCAATTTCACGGAACTTAATCGAACTCATGGGAGGCAGCATTACTCTTGAAAGTACGGGACTTCATCAAGGTACGACGTTGAAAATTACCTTACCTTTGATTGATATCTCGCTGTTACCTACTGCAAAGAAAGAAGAAAATGTAGGGGATCTTGGATTTTCCTCTATGAATGATGCGGCAAAAGTAGGCCACTACCCTAGCCTACAGGAGTCTGAGAGAAGTCCTTCCTTGAGTAGTAACAAATCTGTAAAAGCAGATGTAGACAAAGAGAAGTCCTCGAAGTTCCAGGTGTTACTTGGGAACGAGACTTACGAGATTAGTCTTTCGCCGCAGCAAACTCTCTTGGTAAGTCTTCCAAAAGGGGGAGTTTGTGCGGATATTCTTTTAAAGAGGTAATTATTTAACAAGATTTGTTCTAGCTCATGGTTTGTAACCTACAGCTAGCACCACAGAAGCGGGAATTTCCACACCATTGTCCGTGGCATACTTTGATGCTCCGTCGATAATAGCATTCTCAATATTGCGCCGTTGCTCAAGGGTTTGCATTGCTAATATCGTGCCGAGACGCGCCGTACTCACAACAACCTTTGCCATCACATCTTCAGTTGAGCCACTAGTAAACTCAACGAGGTTGTCACCAACCCCGTTGGTCTTCAAAACCGGACGTGAGACTTTCACCTCATCCGGCTCCTCAATGAATCGGCGCTTATCATGCGTACTTCACAACTGAACCATCTACAGTTGTCTTTTCATCGTGGCAGTGTCTGTGTAATATCTGGAGATTTTTATAATCGTCTTTACCTCCCAAACTTTTGGGGATTTTGTGGTCAATCTCCAGTACATCTTCCTCTCGAAAGTACATTCGGCAGTGGGTACACTTCCCTTTTTGTTTCTTTAAGAGTGTTGCTACTCTCGTAGTCGTTTCTGGGTGTTCTCCCATTCTTGAACTCCAGTAAATTAGGTTGCCATCATAAGGACTAGCTTCGCCTTTAACTTTCACATGCCGAATAATTTTTGTTTCCGCGTGTGACCGTAACCGCAACGGGTTTTTACCCTCTTGCCTGGTTGCGAATACCCAATTATCACCACCTATGGTTTGCCAATATTTCTTTGTTACCCATCCCCTGGATTTCTTGGGGTGGCGGTGTTGCGCCCAAGCCTTTAGCTTTGGATACATGAGATTATCTAGGTCAGCAAAGATAACCTTGCTTACTGATGTTGAATAGTAGTTAGACCATCCTGTTATTACCGGATTTAGTCGGCTGATTAACGCCATTTGTGGCGCTGCTTTATGGTCATCGATGATACTTGCTATTCGGTCGTAATGTATCTTTTGCTTTTCCTTGCTTGGGGTGATGATTGTCTTGAAGCCTTGTTTTGAGTGGTATTTACCCACTTTCCACTGTCTTATGTTAAAACCAAGGAAGTTAAAACCTGGTTTTTCTGACCCATACTTATTTAAAGTGTGGGTTAGACGTGTTTTAGAAAGCTTCAATTCCAGACCCATGTCTATTAACCATTCAGAGATTATCTCCCTGCATCTTTGGACAACGGTTATGTCTTTGTGGAGAATCACAAAGTCATCGGCATATCGGATAACTTGAGGGCTTCTGAACTTTGTACCTTTTTTGTGATACCAAGTTTCCCTCATGGTTTGAGACATTTCTGGGAATGCCTTATTTATCCGTTCTTCCATCCCGTGAAGGGCGATGTTAGCTAGTAGCGGAGAGATTACCCCACCCTGTGGCGTACCCTCAGATGTTGGAAACAACTGCTTACCATCCATTACCCCCGCTTTTAACCATGCTCGAATTTGTCGGCGGATGGTGGGAGATGTATTTAATTTTCTTAGCAGTGCTTCATGGTCGATGCGGTCGAAGCATTTTGCAATGTCGGCATCAAGCACAAATTTACTTTTCTGCACAATTGCTTGGAATATTGCCTCTCTTGCATCATGACATGAGCGCCCAGGTCTGAACCCGTATGAGTTAGGCTCAAATCGTGCTTCCCATTCCGGCTCTAATGCCAGTTTGAACAGCGCTTGCAAGGCTCGGTCGTTCATTACGGGAATACCCAAAGGTCGTTTCTCATCCGTTCCTGGTTTGGGAATCCAAACCCGTCGTGTCGGTTTCACCTTTGACTTAGGTTTTATTTTTGTAACCAGTATCAAACGAGCTTCTGGGGATAGTGATTTAACACCGTCCACCCCTGCTGTCTTTTTGCCCTGGTTATCTTGTGTAACCCGACGAACCGATAGACACTTTGCTGCCCAGGAATTCATCAACGTCCTCTGGAGTCTGCGAAATGCTTTGACATCACCACGACGAGATGCTTTGTAAATTCGTTTTTGCAACTTAAAAACACGTCTTTCCAACTTACGCCAGTTGATGTGTTTCCATTCCACCATCGATTCATTACTCAAAACCGTTCTAATTGGGTTAGTCTTCAGGGGAAGAAAACCGTTTTTGTTAGGTTTAGGAGCAATTTGTCGTGTATTAGACTTTTGCATTGCTACTCATAACTTTACACTCCAAATCACCGTAAGTCCGTCAGCATATCTCTGTCATTACAACAGAGCGTTCGCTTCTGACTAAATCTTTACTCTCGTTGCATACGGTTAGCACCTACTCGGTTATCGACCTTACTGAGAGCAAACGAAAGGTTACTTCGTTCCGAATAACCATTGTTAGAACCTTTAGAATGATGCTATCCACCGGGTTTATTAGGAGTGCAACTGGTCAGGCGAGGAACTGCCAGCCCTTTATCCCTTACCTTTTGGCTCCAACGCATTAAGCCTTATTTCGCTGGTTCTTTATTACGATGGTTCGGCGCATCTTTGCTTTTGCTATTCATGGGTTCATGCTCGAAAGGGAACCAGCTTAGGCTGCCAGTTGTTCCTCCTTTTCATCCCGCTTTACGGATTGATGGCTAGTCGCTACCGTAGGGATGATGCTGTTACCGTTGCACCTACGGAGAGGGACTTCTCCTTAATTTCTTTTGGAGTCACCCTCATGGTTATTCAGTTATCATCTGAGAGAGATTAAAGTGCGAACTCAACCCAATGGGGTTATCTCTCAAATGTCACTCATCCCTGAATATTTCTATTCATTTCGAGTGAACGAATCGCACCCGCGCACTAAAGTGACGCGGATTCGGGCAAAGGTTATGATAACTTTTCGCGCTTTACCGCTATCTGGTTATCACTTTTGCCTTGTAAGTCGAACTGCTCTGAGGGTAAATGAGATAACCTACTTTCAGACGCGCTTACTTGTTCGCAGTTTATTCGATATTGCTGCCATGCCGACTTTAAGATTGACTCCAACCTTGGATACTCATATTGAGCATCCTGCAATGACAACTGATCCTCATTAACGTATCTACTCAGAAATGCACTAAAAATATCACGGTGCATAACAACTCCTGTCACATCTCTATGAACCCGTTGGGATAGCGATTTTTTGATACGACTACCATCTAAATGAGTTTGAGAGAGTGCAGTTTTCTGAGTAGAAAAAGTTATGAATTGACCACCAGCACTTTCAGCCTTGCGTTTCAATTCAGATTGTACAAATCCAGGTGATTTAGCAGAAATAGCCTTACCGTAGCGTTTCTGCCATCCTTTGACTGAGACTTTTTCCGTTTTAATTATGCTGCCATGCCTTAAAACCTCATTAACTACTTTACGGTTTTGAGACTTGGCATAAGAAGTTTTACGTCTTTCTAGTTCACGCTTCTTTTGAGCAACCTTTTTGTAGGATTTAGACTTGTTCCACCTGCGATTACCCTTTTTGACTTTGCCTTTTTTGGTAACTATTTTGCGTCCCTTTTTAGCTAAGAAATCTGGCTCATAATTGTCAGGATTATTAGCACGTTGGGAACGTTGCATTTTTTGTTGTAGTCTCGTTATCTCCTTCTGGAAGTTAGGGACTTTATCAGCAAAGGGCAACAGTCCCGCTTGATTGTCACTTACAAAAGCGATGTTGGAGATATTAAGGTCTAAACCAATAGTACCTTCTAAAACATAATTTTGTGGCTTTTGATGTGGTATCCCCTCGTTTATTATCTGGATAAACCAGCGACGTTTACCATTAATCTCTTTCCATAACAGACGAATGTATTTAACAGGTGAATTTAACCCATGCTGTATTACTGGATTAAATTTATCAATAATAGAGTTGAGTCTAAGTTTTCCCCAAACTACTTGATTATCTTTCCAGCGCAACCCTTGTTTGTTAGTCTTACCTTCAACAGACCTGAATCTATTAGAAGTTTTAAATCTAACTTTTTTGGCTAGTCCAAACAAAACTTTTTCACTAGCCCTAAAAGCGCGAGTGGCTATCGTCTGCTGAGTGTTTGAGTCTATTTTATCAGCAATCCATTTTGATTTATTACTAACTAACGTGGCATAAGCTTGTAATTCATAATCCGAATATCTATACAACTTTCTAGCTTCAGAGAACATATTAGAACGTTGTTTCTTTTGCTCTCTAGGTAACTTTCTAGCTGCTTGATAAATATCAGAATTTTTAACTAACTCCATCCTAGTCACCGCTTCATTTAGACAAGCATTGTATAGCTGTCTACTCGCTTGAAACCTAGCTAATAATTCTGATTCTTGCTTGCTGTCAACCACTAATGAAATTGTAGTTACGAAAGATGGAGTTTTGCTCTTAGCCACTGTTTTATCACCTCCTAAATTTTGTATAAGGCTCATTGCTATATACAATACACTGTTGTAATATATCTGTCAACACAATCATGTAAGGTGATGAAAAAATCTAGCAGGGAGTACAGGCATAACAATCATTCGGTAGGGTCTGCTACTGTGCATTTAATCTGGATACCCAAGAGAAGAAAACCCGTTTTAGTTGGAGACATTAAATTTCGTCTTAGCCAAATAATGACTGAGGTTGCAAATGAAAAAGGATGGATAATTAAATGCTTAGAGATTGCACCTGACCATGTTCATGCTTTGGTGGAATATGACCCCAGCACACCAATTAATTCAATTGTTAAAGCTTTCAAAGGTCGCTCATCCAGATATTTAAGACAAGAGTTTCCACAATTACTTAAACTTCCTACTTTGTGGACTCACTCGTATTACTACGATTCAACGGGAAAAATTTCATCTGCAATTATTGAGAAATACATTAATGACCCACATCACTACAAATAACCACTGCGGATAAATCCGCATGAGTCAGGTTTCCGCCACGATATAAATAACGTAGGTAGTTCAATTCATTTATTTTCTTGAACTACCTACTTCGTGGCTACCACCTTTCCCACGCTATTTAGGTGTAGAGAAAGTCCACTTTATAGGCAATTCAGTGACAGACACCTCAGTGAATCCCTCGGCGCTCAAGACCCTTTCACATTCGCCTCTTTCGCCGAAGCGGAACAAAGGCGGCCCCGAAGGTAGATCCAGATCCATGTTGCCATAAGTCTGCACCGAACCCAGTATAAGAGCCATAAACGGATTGCACGTTGGCGGTGTCCAACAGGTAAAGGCATATCGCCCTCCCGGTTTGAGTACGCGAAAGGATTCAGCGATCGCTCTTTCTGGGTTGGGGAAATGGAGGATGCTCAAGCTACAAACAACCGCCTCAAACTGGCCCGACTCAAAAGGAAGGTTCTCAGCATCTCCGTTATAAAATGATGCTTGAGGGCATCGCACTCTGGCAATAGCCACCATATTCTCTGCATAGTCCAATCCTGTTACTATGGCCTCCCGCTTTAATGCTGCGGCACTAAGCCAGCCAGTCCCGCAAGCTACATCGAGCAACCTCAAACCAGATGCTCCTACAGCATCCAATATGGCTTCATCCACCTGAGAAGTTACAGTAGCGATCGCTTCATCATATTTTTGGGCTACGAGAGAAAATCTGTCACGCTCGAACTGTTTGAATGGATCATGAACACTGGTCGAGTCATCTGTCATTTGTTACTTTTGCTCCTTATCATTCAAAAAAACAGGTTGGCCGCCTTGCTTAAGAGATACTGTTAAAGCAGCAAGAATTTCTACTAACTGTGCGCCTACCCAGCCAGACGAAACCTCTGAGGGAGTATTGTTAAGAACAGAGACAACAAAGCAGGAGCAAACTCGCCCCAATGGTTCCCCTGGCTCTAATTCCAGCATCACCTGCTTTTGATTTAGAGGAATAAATTGATTCCCCTGCTGTTCAAACTCACCATGTAGTAGGGTGAGAGGTGATGATTGCGACATTTCATCAAAAATCAAACTACCAAGGTTACCTACAATCGCCAGCCGTCGCTGCTTATCAGGATTTAGCCAGCATAAGTGAATATAAGCTTGAAAGTTATCTGGATATGTCAGTGTTAGCCATACTAGGTCAGCTAATCCTTGAGATGGGGAGTGGGTCATTTCCCTACTCCCTGCTCCCCACTCCCTACTCCCCTCTCCCTGTAGCCACACCGTACCCGTTGCTTGTACTTTCACAGGGGTCTGTCCCAGCCAAGCGTTAAAGATAGCAATATCGTGAATAGCTAAGTCCCACAGCGCATCAACATCTTGCCGAACAGGCCCCAAATGGGTGCGCGTCGCGTAGCCATAGCGTAAATCACCTAATTTCCCCGCTTGTACTACAGTTTTTCCTCGCTCAACTGCTGGGTGAAATAAATAAGTATGGTCAACCATGAGTATTAAATGATGCTGCTCTGCTAACTGGCAAAGTTCCCGACATTCTCCTGGGTTGAGAGTTAGAGGTTTTTCAGCTAAAACATGGTATCCCTGTTGGAGAGCGTCTTTAATTAAAACGTAGTGAGTGGTAGCTGGAGTTGCGATCGCCACCCCTGTCAACCCTGGAACTTTCTTTAAATCTTCCCATTGAGTTGTTAAGACTACATTATCATCTAAATTAAACTGCTGTTTTATCGCCGCTAATCGTTCTGGATGGGGGTCTATTACAGCAACTACATCTACTTGAGGATGTGCTAAGAAATTCCGCAGCAAATGCACTCCCCAACGCCCAACTCCGATGACAGCAATTTTAATTTGGTTTGTCATTAGTCATTAGTCATTAGTCATTAGTCATTAGTATGCAAGGGACTAGGGACAAATGACCACTGACCAGCACTATTTTTGGTTTAGGGTATTTGCGGGTTAGGAATTGCTAAAAAGGCTACTTTAGCTGCGGCTTGTTCAGCAGTTTTGATTGATCGCCCTTTACCTTCTCCTAACTTGTTTCCGTGTAGCCAAACTTCAGCCACAAAACGTTCTTGATTGCGGTGCGGTTGAGTGACTTCCACAACCCGATACTCTGGTAAAACTTTAAATTGTGCCTGAGTCCATTCTTGGAGAGCAGCTTTGTAATTAAGTCTGGCAGGATCGAGGCGAATTTCTGTTGTTAGTTGTTGAAAGTGGGGATCTAGCCAAGAGCGGATCAGTTCCAGATTTTGAGTACTTAAGTAAAGCGCACCCAGAACTGCTTCAAAGGCATCTGCTAATCGTGACTCTTGACCAACTTTATCAGCAGTAGCACTACCAGCGACTAGTAAGTATAACTCCAAACCATAAACTCTTGCTAATTGAGCGAGGATGCGATCGCTCACCAACACCGAACGAATTGCCGCAAAATCCCCTACTGGACAATCAGGATAATTTTCCCATAACACAACAGCCGACACCAGCCGCACCACTGCATCGCCAACAAACTCTAGTTGTTCATAATTTGCCGACTCAGAGACAGTGGGATGAGTTAGCGCTAAATCTAGCAATTCCCACTTTATAGGTGCTTCTAGCGACAAACCTAATTTTTGGACTAAACTTTCGAGTTGCCGTTGACGGCGTGGATAGGCAAGGGGCATTACGTGACAAGGGGCAGGGGGCAGGGAGCAGGGGGCAGGGGGCAGGGGGCAGGGGAGGCAGGGGGAGCAGGGGAAAAATACTAACTTCTGACTCCTAACTCCTAACTCAGCACTCAGCACTCAGCACTCAGCACTAAAAAGGGGGGAGAGAGCAGGACATAAGCCGGGTTCTGTTCTCTTGCGAGGGCAGTTATCTATCTGGGACGCTTGTTACCAAACGCCTCTAGCGGCTCTCATTGAGCGGAACTGGTAAAAGACCAACCGTAGTTCCTATCGCCTTGCTCCCAACCGGGGTTTACCGAGCCAGCACCTCTCGATACTGCTGGTGCGCTCTTACCGCACCTTTGCACCCTTACCAAATTTAGTTAAGAGTTATGAGTGATGAGTTAAAAGTTAATAATTCCTAACTCCTAACTTCTAACTCCTAACTTTTTTGGCGGTATCTTTCTGTGGCACTATCCTCACGATCGCTCGCACTGGACGTTATCCAGCAAGTTTGGTCTTTCGGGAGTCCGGACTTTCCTCAAACCAGTAACTATGACTGATCTGCAACCGCCTGCGCCTACTCTCTCCTTAGATCCAGTGTAATCTTTGGTTGACGTAGTATGTTGACATGGCATTACTTTTTTTTATTCCAAGGTAGAGCGTAAGTCCAAGGTAGTTTTCTGACTGTAAAAGGACAATTAATAATGCTAATGGGAGGAAAATCACGACCTGGAGCTAGACCTAAACGCACCTCAGATATCCGTAGCACCAGTTGCAGTGAAAAGTCTAACTCCTTTCTTCTGTTCATAAAGTCGTTGTACAATTTTTTTTGCCCTTTTTGCAGCCCGTTGATATCAATTAGTGGTTTTTTAGCTGAATAGGTTCCAGCTACTTGATCGCGCTCGAATACATCTTCTGCTGTCACCGTTTCAGAAAGTGTTTTTTTGGGAGCAATCAGGCTAGGACTTTGGGGTACTGCTAAGTCGCGGGTTAAGTCTGGTGATTTCCGAATTACGCGGCGCGATTGCTTGCTATGTTCAACTACTAAAGAACTGTTGTCCCAATCAACGTATACAGCAATATTTTCAGATTTATTTTCAATGCTAATTCCTAAATCTTTCAAATCATCAATTGGGTAGGAGGATTTGAGTTTAAAGGAAATTCCAATTTTGTCGTCGAGATTGTTTTCTTTGAGTTGCTCGTCAACGATTCCTTTTTTAAACTCAAACTTAATTTGATCATCGATGGATTCAACCATGCGGTTAAAAACGTATGAAACACCGATAATATAAATCGTTAAAACTACTAAATTCTGATCGCTGCTCCTCATAACTTATAATATTAACTCCCGGTGCTAATAAATGTATATTTGAGTCATTATCCATCTAATATTTTTAATTACGCTTGATTGTTACAGAATTTTGCAGCCAGCCTCGTTGCCAAAAAAACAATAGTAATCCAACTGCGATCGCTAACATCACTGCCCAGCAAAGTGGATAACCCCAATACCAATTCAATTCAGGCATATTATATGGTGATTTTTCAGTATTGAAATTCATACCATATATTCCAGCCACAAAAGTTAGTGGAATAAAAATTGTTGAAACTATTGTTAGTACCTTCATGATTTCATTCATTTTATTACTCACCGCCGAAAGGTACACATCCATTAATCCAGATGCTAGTTCTCGGTAAGTTTCCACCATGTCCATCACTTGCACCGTATGGTCATAACAATCTCGTAGGTAAATTCGTACTTCTTCACTAATTAAATCGGGATCATCACGAATTAAAGAATTAATTGCATCTCGCTGGGGCCAGATAGCACGACGCAGTTGCAGTAATTCTCGCCTAATTTGATAAATATTTTGTAGTGTTTGCGGAGTAGGTTTAATTATTACTTCTTCTTCTAACTCTTCGATTCGCTCTCCATAAAGCTCCAGTACTGGGAAAAAGCCATCAATAATCGCATCTAACACAGCATAAGCTAAATAATCGGCTCCCTGTTTGCGAATGATCCCTTTGTTTTTTTCAATTCGCGATCGCACCGCTTCAAAGCAATCATGTTCTGGTTCTTCTTGTACTGTCAGCAAATAACTTTTTCCTAATATCAAACTCACTTGCTCGCTGTGAAAACCACATGTTCTTTCCTTTGGTACTACCATGCGGGCAATGAATAGCAATTGGTCTTCATAATCCTCTGTTTTAGGGCGTTCCGGTACATTGACTACATCTTCTAAAACTAGAGGATGTAACTCAAAAACCTTACCTAATCGTTGTAATATGTCTTGACTGCCTAAACCTTGTACGTCTACCCAAGAAATCGATTCCCTCTCCAGATATGGAATAGATTCTTCTGGAGTTGCTATTTGCTCACGGATGAAATTGGTTTGGTTATAGTCAATCAAGAAAATTATCGGTGGTGGAGCATCTGCATCAATAAAAATGGTTCCAGGTACAGTCCCTGGTTGGTGATAAAACTCATCTTCATATGACTTGGTGATGATTTTGGGAAGGCGACTCAGTTTTCGTGCCATGCAATATTACCTAATAGTTATTAGTTATTTGTCATTAGTCATTAGTAAAAATAATTGACTATTGGCTAATAATCTGTTAAATTTAATTTAACAAAAACTAATACAAATACGGCAATTTTTAGATTAAGTAATTATTTAGGTTGCTAACTTGATTATCAGCATTTTGTTGGTTGTGAGTTGTAATTAGAACTAATCACTGAAAAAAATTTCATAATTACAGCTATTTTTAGTTCTAAGGGCACAGCAATGCTGTGCCCCTAAGATATGTGTGGTTTAAGTACATGAAAACTGTTGTAAGTTTATTTGGCTTCAGTGAGTTACCAGCAATAGAGATAACATATTGCTTCTGAATCAGCAATGCTATAAAAAAACAGTTTGCCTTAGTTAAGACAAACTGCTGAAAAATATTTATCTAGGTGAGCAGAAGTTAGAACATGCCCATGCCGCCCATACCGCCCATACCGCCCATGCCACCCATGCCACCCATGCCGCCCATGCCGCCCATGCCGCCCATATCAGGAGCAGCAGCAGCAGATTTCTTCTCCGGCTTTTCAACAACGATCGCTTCGGTGGTTAAGACCAAACCAGCAATGGAACCAGCGTTTTGCAAAGCTGAACGCACTACTTTGGCAGGGTCAATAATACCAGCAGCAATCAAGTCTTCAAATTCGCCGGTAGCGGCGTTATAGCCAGTGTTGATGTCGCTCTCACGGACTCTAGAGACAATTACAGAACCTTCAGCACCAGCGTTATCTGCTATTTGGCGCAAGGGGGCTTCTAGCGCTCGTTCGACAATATCAGCCCCAATTCTTTCTTCGTCATTTTCTAGGGTCTTTTTAATCTCTTCTACCTTCTTAGCTAAGTGAATCAAGGTTGTCCCACCACCAGGGACAATACCTTCTTCCACAGCAGCTTTAGTAGCGTTCAGCGCGTCTTCAATTCGCAGTTTACGGTCTTTGAGTTCGGTTTCGGTTGCCGCACCCACTTTAATCACTGCTACGCCGCCAGCGAGCTTGGCGATGCGTTCTTGCAGTTTTTCTTGATCGTATTCAGAATCGGTTTCTTCCAACTGTCTGCGAATTTGACCAATCCGTTTTTGTACTTCTGGCTTGGTGACGCTACCAGCTACAATTGTGGTGCTTTCTTTGTCGATAGTGATTTTGCGGGCAGTTCCCAGTGCTTCTAGAGCAGCAGTATCCAAACTTAAGCCGATTTCTTCAGAAATCAACTGTCCATCGGTGAGAATAGCAATATCTTCTAACAAAGCTTTGCGGCGATCGCCAAACCCAGGTGCTTTAATTGCAGCCACGGTTAGTACACCCCGCGCTTTGTTAACTACCAAAGTTGCCAAAGCATCACCTTCGACATCTTCAGCAATAATCAGCAAAGGCTGACCAGAACGGGCAACTTTTTCCAAAATCGGCACTAAATCTTGGATACTGCTGATTTTTTTGTCAGTAACCAAGATCCGGGCGTTTTCAAATTCCACGATTTGCCGCTCATTGTTGGTGACAAAGTAGGGAGAAATGTAACCCCTGTCAATCTGCATCCCCTCAACTACTTCTAGTTCAGTTGTGAGAGATTTAGATTCTTCAACGGTAATTACACCATCTTTGGTGACTTTTTCCATTGCTTGGGCTAACATTTGGCCAACTTCTTCATCGTTACCAGCAGAGACAGTGGCAACTTGAGCGATGCCTGCGGCGGGCGATGCCAACGCACTTCCTTCTACTGGCTTGGCTATCTTGGCAATTTCTAGTACCAATGCCTCAATAGTTTTGTCGATCCCGCGCTTTAAGCTAACTGGGTTACTACCCGCCGCGACGTTCTTCAAACCTTCCCGAATCAAGGCTTGTGCTAAAACTGTGGCGGTGGTTGTCCCATCCCCAGCGACATCTTTAGTTTTTGAGGCCACTTCCTGGATGAGTCTTGCACCAGTATTTTCCAAAGGATCTTCTAATTCAATTTCCTTGGCAACAGTGATACCATCGTTGACAATTTGAGGTGCGCCAAATTTTTTCTCTAAAAGGACATTGCGACCTTTGGGCCCCAAGGTGATTTTTACGGCATCGGCAAGGGCGTTAACACCCCTTTCTAGAGATCGCCGCGATTCCTCGTCAAATGCAATAATTTTCGCCATGTTTTATTTCTCTAGCGCTTCCATTAGACAATTTAGCACTCACAGCGCCAGAGTGCTAATATCCCAAGCGGCTCAAATTACAAATGGAAATAAAAAAATTGATTAATATACAGGTGATGCTCATATTACATACAGGCAGTAATGCTTGAATTGGGAGATGAATCTATACAACTCCCTTAAGTCTCTCGGTATCGCCGACCCTAGCGGCACCGGCTGGTTGGCGGTAGTATTTACGTTTCTTTTGGCTTGCCTTGTAACGTGGCGTTTAATTCCGACAGTACGCAAATTCGCCTTGCGGGTAGGTTGGGCTGACCAACCCAATGCCCGGCGGCTCAACCGAGAACCTTTGCCCAATGCAGGGGGTTTGGCTATCTACGCGGGTGTGATTGCCGCACTGATATTAGCTAGCCTTTTACGACCTATCGAACTCCAAAACGTATTAGCTCAGGTTCTCACTATTCTGTTGGGGGGTTCGATATTAGTCCTTGTGGGCTTTATCGACGATCAGTTCGGCTTGCCGCCCTCTGTTCGTTTGTGGGCGCAAATTCTTACGGCACTGTTACTAGTAGCTAATGGTATCAGCATTCATGTTATGTTCGGTACTCCCATAGACTCGCTCCTGTCTATGTCGTTAACAGTACTTTGGGTAGTAGGAATTACCAATGCCATTAACTTGATGGATGGTATGGATGGTTTAGCGGGAGGAATTAGCTTTATTACCGCCATGAGTTTGTTGGGCGTTGCAGCCCAGTTTAACAATCGTGCAGCAGCAATCTTGGTATTAGCAGCCTTGGCAGGTGCTGCACTGGGTTTTTTACGTCACAACTTTCACCCCTCGCGGATCATTATGGGTGATGCGGGAGCATACTTTTTCGGCTATGTATTAGCAGCAACTAGTATTTTAGGTAGGTTGCAACAAAACACAGTTTATGCACTAATTCCCACGGTTTTATTTCTGCTATTGCCAGTACTAGACACCACTCAAGTATTTGTGCGACGGCTATTAGCAGGAAATAACCCTCTCAGTACTCCTGGTAAAGATCACCTGCACCACCGCTTACTTGCTTGGGGACTATCACAGCGCCATGCTGCGTTCACACTTTGGTCAATTACCTTAGTTTTCAACTTGCTGGCTATGAGAATACAAGGCATGAGTTTGGCTGTGATGCTGGCTACCGCCAGTAGCATTATCATTCTTTTAGGCTTTACTATCTGGCAAAGAATACACCAACAGCCTTAGTTGCTTGTAGGGTGAGCATTGCAATGCTAGCCCTACTATGGTTTATTCTGTCCACAAAAAATTCAAGTTTGAGTTAAATTGTCTTGCAGCCAAACAACTAAATCTCCTTCTGTGGAAAAATCTAACAGTGCTTCGGCTAGATTTTCAAGCTGTTCAATAGATAACTGACTGATGCGCTCTGACAATTGCTGACTCAAATTACCAAGGCGTCGTCGTAACTGACGCATGACCACTTCTAGAGTCTGTTCTTGCCTCACTTCATCACGGACTTCCTCATAAACTTCATCATGGACTTCCTCATAAATTCTGGTAGTTTTGATATCAAAATCACCGAGTCCAAACATTTTTATCAACTCCTGACGACTGATACGCGGTAGTTTGTAAACTACAATTGTTTCTATTAAATCTAGCACTTTTTGTTGAAGTGCTTTATCACTCACTTCCGAACGTGTCTTTGTAATCAAACTTTTGACTAATAGGGGAGTTTGTTTTTTATTTACAACTACTAATTTGATGATACCGACTCCCAAGGAATGTTCAGTTACTTCTCCAAGCTCGTTTAGATATAGCCTTGTTACAAGTTGGCTTTCAAGTAAGACTCGATAAGGTTGTATTTGGGTTGGTTCAAGGCTGCGACGAGGGAATATAACTACTGCTCGCCAATCTGTAGTAGGTGCGTAAAGTCGCAAATACAGAAATATTTCTGAAAATAAACGAGCGTAAAATTCGTTATCTTTTTGAAATTGAACCTCCACAAAATAAATCGGCTGACTACTAGTATCAGCAACAGGAAGAAAGACTCCATCAATGCGAAATGCTGTTTGCTTTAATTCTACTGAAGCGAAATTATATGCATTTGCTTCTGATGCTTGCAGATTAATTAATTCAAAAAAAGCACTGGGAAAAGTTTGAAATAAACGATAAAAAATGGAGTCGGTTTTCATAATTAGTCTGTCATATTTTATTTAATAAGTTCGTAGTTGGCGCTTTAGCGCTAAAGCGTCAACTACGAACAATCGCTACTCCTCAATTATTTAGCTCAACTATTTAGGCCATTACCATGCCGCCATCAACGTTAAAGACTTGTCCGGTGATGTAGTTGGCGGCAGGATCGGCGGCTAGGAAGCGCACCATCCCAGCGATTTCTTCGGGTTGACCAAAGCGGCCAAGTGGGATGTATTTCAGAATATCTTCGGGGTTGTTGAGGTCGCTAGTCATATCGGTGGTGATGAATCCAGGGGCGACAGCGTTAACGGTGATGCCGCGAGTCGCTAGTTCTTTAGCAACACTTTTGGTAAAGCCGATTACACCTGCTTTGGCGGCGCTGTAGTTTGACTGACCTGGGTTGCCCATTTGCCCAGCAACGGAAGTAATGTTGATAATCCGTCCCGATCGCTGCTTTAGCATGATTTTACTTACAGCACGTGTACATAAGAAAACACCAGTTAGATTAAGGTCTATCACAGCTTGCCAATCTTCTGGCTTCAAACGCAAAAGCAGTGTGTCACGCGTAATACCTGCATTGTTGACTAAGATATCCACACGGCTGAACTTTTCCATGACGGTATTAACTAGTGCGTCTACTTGATCGCCTTTAGAAACGTCTGCTTGGATAGCGATCGCTTGACCTCCCGCATCTGTAATTTCTGTAACAACTGCCTCAGCAGCAGCACTGGAACTGGCATAATTGACAACTGCGATCGCTCCCTGTGTAGCTAATTCAATTGCGATCGCTCGTCCAATCCCTCGTGATGCACCTGTGACAATTGCGACTTTATCTTGTAATAGTGTCATTTAATGTTCCTCAATCTTAGAAATACCGCGCTAATTATCTTATGGTGATTTAGGGAACATCTGAATATTGTCTGGATAATTAAATATCTATAGTTATTTCTCACTTAATAGATGAATAACTTGAAGCAATATATTGTTGATTTAATTTATAGCTGTGACGCCCAATAACCCATCGTAGACATCACCCAATTGGATACACTAGAAAGCGTTGCAGCTACCAGCGTCGTAGACATCACTTTCCTGAATGCCTATGTAGTTAGTTAGTTATTTGCTTGGTTAGGATAAGTTTAAATACATATTTAATCCAAATGCACAAACAACAATAATATACGAATTTTATTATAATTATTTAAGATTTTTTGCTGGCAAATCATTCTATATTGACTAATTTAATCCTTTCCCAACAAAAACCCATAAACCTATACCGCTTTTATTTTCTAAGAATTACTATTGAAACAAACAATTGAAAATCGGTGTGTATCACATGGCAACTAAAAAGCAATTTAACAGCTTTGAAGAGATGCTGTCTGCTTCTGATGTACCTGTATTAGTAGATTTTTATGCTGACTGGTGTGGCCCATGCCAGATGATGGTGCCAATTTTAGAGCAAGTCAATGCCCAACTTAAGGATCGCCTGCGGATTGTCAAAATCGACACGGAAAAATATACAGATTTAGCTACTCAGTATAAAATTGCCGCTCTACCAACCTTAGTACTATTTAAGCAGGGTCAGCCTGTGGATCGGATAGAGGGAGTGATGCAAGCACCGCAGTTGGTGCAATATCTACAAACAAAGGTTTAAGCTAATACTTAAATTTTGGATTTTAGCTACTAGAGGCGCGGAATATCGCGTCTTTTTTAGTAGGGCTACAGCTAGCTGTAGCCCTACGAATCAACATGTAAAACCTTAAGTAAATATTAAGCATATCTACTTATACGTCTAAAGAAAGTAGTTTAGAAATTGAGGCGGCTATATTGTGTAGATATAACAAAATATCTTGACAAGTAAAGCAGTATATGAATAACAAGCAGGAAAGACCTGACAAAGCCTATATTTGGGTAAATATTGATTTTGATAAGGTTAAATATAGAATAGATGCGGTGACTTGCCAAATTGAGCGGGTTATACAAAAGCACCAACTTTCAAATCAAACCGATAAATCAGGCAAAAGAAATAATTAGCTTATCTGTAGGGCGATGTCTATGATGAGCTACACCTGCACAAGTTATTTTTAGTGTAGTGTAGGCGTATCTCAAGGTAGGCAAAGTTTTGCACAACAGATTTTAGGCAAAGCAACTATATTTTTCTCAAACACTAAATAATATTATTTTATAATCTTCCACCGAATTTATACCTATTTATTAGCCATTATTTTATCCTCGACACTCCTGAAAAGGAGTGTTATTTTTGTGAGGATATCTGCTTACTAATTATGCTGTGAAAGGATGTGGATAAATGATGGGATGGCTATTTGGAGGTCTTGTTAAACATCTGGTATTGATTACAGAAAATTGCAAGAATTCTTAGCAGAACAAAAATGGCAGGAAGCTGATAAAGAAACCTACTCTACTATGCTCAAAATATGTGAGCGTGAAGAAGAAGGCTGGTTAGATGATGGAGAAATTAAAAGATTTCCTCGTCATGACCTTTATATTAGGACTTACGCACACTCTACGAATTCTCGGCGCTCTTGGCGTCTTGGCGGTTCGAGAAATTAAGCTTTTTAGCAATTTTTGCGTAAGTCCTATATATTATTAATAAGCTCTGGGTTCAATATAGTGAAGGCAGATTTGGTTTTAGCGTTCAACAACGTATTTGGCAAGCCAAGAAAGATTGTAAGCGCTTTGCTTATAAAGTTGGATGGCTAGCAAGTCTTGCCAATAATGAATGGGTTAAATATGAAGAATATACTTTCAGCTTGGACGTACCTAAAGGACACTTTCCATCTATATCTAGGTTAGTGGGTTTAGATTCTACAAACCTTGGTGGGGTTCAGCATCGATTAAAGATTTTTTTGTCACGATACTAGTGAGACAGGGCAATATTGTTATTACTGTGAACTTTGTTATCCAATCTCTAAATCCCCCAATTTATTGGGGGACTTTGACTCCCTACTGCCAATCTCTTAAAAGGTAAAAGTAGTCCGAAGTACACCTACAGTCGTAGTGTCATTGTTGCTGTTACCTTCTGGGTTAAAGAGAATAAACGCACCAGGGGTAATGCTGATATTATCGCTAACTTGAAGGCGGTAATAGGCTTCCAAATGGTAAGGAGTCGCCCGATTCTCGCCTGTGGGGGTAAGTTGAGCAGAACCACCAGTATCACTACGGAAAAGCGGCTGACCAAAAATAATCCCAGCAGTGTTCCCTGACTTGAATAAATCTCTGAAGTGAACTCCCGCCATCCAACTTGTAAAGGTGGTGGAAGCATTCACGCTATTTGAAGCAGCATCAACAAATAGTGCTGCACCGTAGCCAGATAAGGCTATCTTGGGAGACAATCGCCATGTTA
The DNA here is from genome assembly GCF_003113895.1 of Nostoc commune NIES-4072. Classification (NCBI taxonomy): domain Bacteria; kingdom Bacillati; phylum Cyanobacteriota; class Cyanophyceae; order Nostocales; family Nostocaceae; genus Nostoc; species Nostoc commune. Next base: position 1,550,930 of record NZ_BDUD01000001.1, read on the forward strand.
GCGTACCCCCAACAGAGTTGAGTGTGACCGGTGTTCCAGTTCCAGTTGCAACCCCTGCTAAAGCATCGATATCACTACTAACTAATCCAGTGCCCAAAATATTGATTTCGTGATAACTGTGGGCATAGTTTAAACCAATATCCAGAGCGGCACTTGGCTTGAAGGTTAACTGTGTGGCAATAACACTACTACCACTAAATAAACCTGCTCCCAAAGGTGTATTATCAGATTTTTGGGTTAAATTGGCATTTGGATTGCCATATAAAGCTCTTAAATCCAAATTTGGCGAAATGTTAAAAATAAATCCTGCCGCCGATGCTAAACCAGTACCCGAAGTTCCACCAGAAATCCGTACCACAGGATTCAAGTTGCCAAAACGAGAAATTGACTCTTGTCCTTCACCATAAAAAGGCGTAATTGCTGGGAAAGCATCTGATGTTTCTGCCGCAGTTCCCGCAAACAAAGTTAATTTATTAGCGACGGGAAAGATATACAACAATTTGTAAATCTGAACACTGTTTGCACCAACACTCGAAAAAGTATTGACATTTAACCCCGGAAATTGTGGCTCAAAACTGGTACGAGCGCTACTTGCACTTAAAATCCGCGAAGCTAATCCTAAACTTTGTTGTAAGCTACCCTGTCCATTGTCTCCACCCAAAAAGTTATAGGCTTGCAATCCAGTAATTAATAAATCTTTACCAGTAAAGCTAGTGGTGAGATTTAACCGCACTCTATTGACTAAGATGATGTTCGAGTCGCTGTTATTAGGAGCGCCGCCGCTAGCACCAACACCAGCAATAATTACCTCTCCATTGAGTTTGGTAGTTGTAGAAAACTGATTTGCTTCTAGTTCTGCTGTGCGAGCTTCTACAGCATCTACTCGACCCCGCAATGTTGCCAATTCGGCCGCAAATTGTTCTTGTAGTTTCTGTAATGTGGCTAAATCTTCCTTCTTGACCAAATCACCAGTTGCAGTCGCAATCAGTTCGTTGATTCGGTCTAAACAAGCATTTAAACCAGCAGCAAATTCATAGCGAGTTATCGCCCGATTACCGCGATAAGTTTGATTGGGATAACCTGCGATACAACCATAGCGCTCAACTAAAGATTGGAGTGCCTGAAAAGCCCAATCGGTCGGCTGTACATCAGACAATTGGGATACGGATGTTACTTGTGCAAGTTTGTATGAGGTTGGAGATGAACTTGCAGATTGTGGTGTGATTGCCTGCCACAAGTTAACAGCAGAATTTACTTCTAAATCTTGATTTTTTGGCTCTTGATTGACTGAGGATAAATTTTTTTGACTCTCATTAGCTATCAACAATTTACTGGAGATATTTTTTGTTAAATTGCTTTGATGAGAATCATTTTTTTGATAGCTGCCATCATCTTGATTAACAGCTACGTTTTGATCTGTAATTTCTAAACTAGGAAGGGCTTGCACAGGTGATAACCCGGCAATTAAACATAAAAATCCCATCCCACTAGCAGAAGCTAGTAGATATTTTGCCATCATAACTCCCCACACCTAATAAAATACTGCAAAAATTAATTGCGATTTCAAAATGGATTGATAAGTAAATTTAAAGTAAATTTAGCAAGAGAATCTTGTTAAATTTAAATTTTTTATTTCAGGATTTTTTCTGAATTTACTTATCATGGACATCAACTTATATCGCAAGTATTAAATTATAGTAAATACTATTTTTGGAAAGAATTAACAATAAATTATATTGATAGTTTCTATGGTTACTATAGACAATACTCAATGGTTTGTGAACAGTAATTTCTGTAGGATGCCTAATTCATAAGCCTTCCCAATTTTCTCTGTTCAAAAATAAAAACAGATTGCTATATTTACAAAACAATAATTACATAAGTCTCATTTTGTGATAGTAGATATAAATAGTGAGCCAAGGATTTCGGCTCAATACCTACCAGAGAATAATTTACTCAAAAAAAATCAAGAGATTGCGATCGCTGATCGATTTGGGTGCAGGTAAAATCAGCAAGAAAACAATGGAAATAATTTCTCCTGCGGTTGTAGCCTACTATAGACCTCACAATAGTCTCGTATATCACATTTTAGAAAAATAAACAATGCCTGACAGTAAGTAATATTTTTAACAAAACATTTGTAACTACCCTTGCAGTTTATTTACCCAACGCCTGCTATTCTTATAGTTACTTCGGTCTGTCATAGCAGATAGATTATCCTCAATAATGTTTCATTTATTAGCGCTCATGTACCATCGTGGTAATGTGGGTGCTTTTATTTTATTGCTCATGGCAACAATCTGGTTTGATTTTGAGGCGATGTCTGGGTTTGGTAGACTAAGCTGACACTGAAGCTTTAACTTGACCAAAACGGCGATGTCTACGACGGGCTACGCCTACGCGACTTCGGTTCCTCTAGAACATCCTGGAGTGCGCCAGTGGTATGAGCCATCAACCAAATATAAAGACAGGTAGCACCGTATTCTGTGGCAATGCGGTGTAAGCCGTGGCGATATAAGTCTTCGTTGGCGTCATCTGTGGGGAGATAGCCTCTAACAGTCCGAAGTTTTGGGGTAATTTTCTCGCCTGTTAATTGGGTGTAGATTTTAATTAATGCTGGTGTGTGCTGACGTTCTTCCTTTTCCCACAAACCAAGTTCCAGCAATTCGCCATTTTCACCAACAGTTCCACCAACAAACCGAGCCATTTGAGGATGCAATCTTTCTAAATACTGACGACTGGTTTGGGTATAGCCGCGAATGGGAGCTTCTGTATCCATCGCACCTATTAATATAGATAAAAATACCTCTGCGTCTAAGCCGATAATTTGATTGCGATTAATTGTTTGCCAATCGATGGGTTTCCAGGGACGCGGTTGAGGATTGGTAAACTGTATCGGTAAATCTTGCAGACGTTCATGTAGTTTTTCGACTGCAATATATTTGTCTATGAGTGAACGAATGCGGCGCTGTGTTTGCAAGTAATGAGGACTGGGATAGTTTTGACCTGCTAAGTCTTCTGCGAGTGGGCTGAGGGAATTAAGCATATTTTTATACTTAAGTTTTTATCTCTATGCCCAATAGCCTAAGCGATCGCACTTCGTTCTGTCAGTCGGCTGAAGTCGGCAGTTTTATGTGATAGGGTTGCAAAAGTCGGGGAAAAAGTTGGTTATAGAAAATTTTGGTTTAAAATTTTGTCCTTTTAAGAAATTAGCCTTACGCTTCTGGCAGTTGCCCAAATTGCTGACGATAACGCTCAAGTTGTTGTTGTACTAATTCAAGTTGCTGGCGAGTTTGCTGTTCAGCTTCTTCTGGAGTTTGATAGCGCTTTCCTTGTTGGTCATACCAATACAAAACCTGACGCTGGATATTACCAGATATATATTGCGATCGCCCAATTCCCAAACCAATTTCTGGCATCCAAAAGGGTTCACCAATTTGCAGTTGATAGCTACCATCTACTAAGCGATAAACTTCAAAAGGTTGATGGCGATCGCGTTGCCAATACTCTGGATTATAAATAATGTAGTACAGTACCCCTAACTTGGCATAAGTATCTAATTTTTTGTCATATTCTCCACCCGGAGTTAAGGAAACAATTTCCAAAGCCAAGATAGGCACAATGTTGTTTTCTTCCCAAACAACATAACTTTTACGAGATTTATCTGCCTTGCGGCGTTCTACACCTAAGCTCAAAAATCCGTCTGGTACAATTGGCACAAGTGGACTAACCCCTGTGGTATGGTAAACGCCCATATCCACGGTGAAAAACCAGTCATTACGGTTTGCCCAAATATATTGCAATAAAAAGAGAAGCAGGTTGGGAATAAAGTTCTGGTCTTCGTTATCCACAGGGGTATCGTCTGAACAAGGAAGTTCAGCACTGCTAGGCAATTGACGGGGGTCTGATTTCACCATAAGTAATGATGGTGCTGAGATGACCTAATGACCTTTATTTTATTAGATGAGAAAGGTTTATTCGGAAAAGTCGGGAAAAAAGTCGGATTTACAGAATCTTATCCGAAAACTCCAGCAACATAACTGTAAAGTGATTTATAGTTGTCCCTAAAATCTGAACTACCCTTGTCGTTACACAATGGACGCTGAAGCAGCATTAGCATGGTTAGACGCCATAATTCCTCCTCAGACTGGGGAACGGTTGAGCGATTTGCAAAAAGTGATTCTTGTGCAAGTTTGGTTGGGTAGAAAATACTTGGATATCGCTCATGCTTACGGTTGTACGGAAGGACACGCTAAGGATGCTGGTTCTCAGTTATGGAAGCTGCTTTCTAAAGTATTGCGAGAAAAGATTACCAAAAGTAATTGTCGCGCTACTTTGGAACGGGTTCTGAGAAAAACTACTGCGATATCATCCAGTCTGATTGATTACTCGCGATCGCCCCAACCCACCCCAAAATTAGAGGATACCAATTTTATTGGACGAACAGAAGCGATCGCTCACTTGAATACTTTGGTAAATCAGGGATCGAAAGTCATTGTCATCCAAGGTGAGGGAGGTTTAGGCAAAACAACTCTAGCGCAGCAATATCTTCATCAGGGGTTTGAGTTCGTTTTGGAACTGCTGATGGCGAAGGAAACTCAAAACATTACCCCCGCCGAACGAGTTGTAGAGGAATGGCTCAAACAAGACTTTGCTCAAGAACCTGGGGTAGAATTTGGGGTGACATTGGGACGACTCAAGCGCCAACTCCACAATCGGCGCATTGGGCTGTTAATTGACAATCTGGAACCTGCATTGGATCAACAAGGTAGGTTAATTGCTTCTCACCGCAACTATGTAGAACTATTGCGGGTTTTGACTGATGCTAGGGTGCAATCTGTTACCTTGATTACTAGCCGCGATCGCCTTTGTGAACCTGGGTTAAATGTGAGTCACTATCGGCTTCCTGGTAGGACTTACGCACACTCTACGAATTCTCGGCGCTCTTGGCGTCTTGGCGGTTCGAGAAATTAAGCTTTTTAGCAATTTTTGCGTAAGTCCTACCTGGTTTGGATCAAACTGCATGGCAACATTTTTTTAGCAACCGTGGGTTAAGCATCGACTCACCAACCTTGCAAATCATGCATCGCACTTATGGCGGTAATGCTAAAGCAATGGGAATTCTCTGTGGTTCGATTCAGGAGGATTTTGACGGTGATATGGTTCTTTATTGGCAAGAAAATCATGCCGATCCGTTAGCAGCAACCGACTTAAAAAATTTAGCGGTTAGTCAAATCAATCGTCTACAAGTCCTTGATCCCCAAGCATATCGCCTACTTTGCCGTTTGGGATGTTATCGTTACCAGGATATACCCACCATTCCATCTCAAGGATTGTTTTGTTTACTTTGGGATGTCTCATCTGATCAACATCGCCAAATTATCGCCTCGTTGAGAAATCGGTCTTTGGTGGAGTGCGATAAAGGTGAATACTGGTTGCATCCGGTGATTCGGAAAGAAGCGATCGCGCGTTTACGCCTCAGCAATGAATGGCAATTTGCCAACCACAAAGCCGCAGAATTTTGGACAACTAATGTTAAACAAATTGAAACCTTTAAGGATGCTTTGCAAGCTTTAGAAGCTTGTTGAGTGGATATCCCTGCTTTCTGGTGCTGACCTATACGTAGACGTTAAACTAAAGCATATTGCTAACACGCATCAATAAATTGTGCCGTAGGCGAATGCCTACGGCACGCTACGCGAACGCTATTGACTTGAGTGGAAATTATTTTAAGCGATCGCGCATCCAGGGCAAAGAGCAATATCTGACGACAAGCCGAGGAAGAGTCTACAGTTTCGCAATTTTTTAGACAAATGCTATCACCTACGGTGGGAGAAACAGCGCCATAGCTCACCTCATCTTCCTATATCAACTAATTATGGGGTTATCTGATTGCCAAACTTTTATATGCACTAAATTTTAAATTTGTCAATATCTACTGTTTACAGCTAAAGTCTAATGTTAGAATTAAGTCTTCAGTTAAACTAGATACTATACAAACCATTGCTAATTACTAGTATAATATGGCGGAAGTTTGCCTACCCTTAACAAGGGGCAAAATCCTCTTATTAGTCTGGTTAATTGAGATGGTACTTGGATTTACGCCGTGCTTTACTGTTGCTATGTCTTTCGCTCTCGAAGGAAATCTGGTCAAATGGTAAAAATAATTCACGACTCTAGTGCGTCTGTCAGGTCAACTAATACTACAAAAATGGCTTAATACTTTAGGGATTGTGACACTTAGTTAGTCTGTTTGCCCATAATAATAAAAGTAATCCTTCAGCAATTTACTGTTGTACTCTATTAATAAATCATAACTATATTTTTAACTATGACTACGCAGACACTACCTCCAGCAGAAGTTTATCAAGGTCAGTTTGGGGAATTTACAATTACTCAGAGCGATCGCACTGGCGTAATTATCTACCGCGCTGGGTTAATGGTAGCAGCACTAAGCTTTGCCATAGGCAGTGCTTTGGTTTTGCTCAATAATAACCCGGCTATTTTTACCGCACTTACACCTCTATATACTTGTTTTAGTGTCGCTCTTGGTGTAAGTTTATTTACCATTCATATTTATATGGCATCACTGCACCGAATATTGCAAATTTTTTGGGCGATCGGTACTATAGCATCAGTGATTCTGGCAATCACTAGTAGTGAACCTTTAGCTCTCACTGTTTACAATCACCCTCTTACCTTATTTGGAGTTGGTTTTATCTTTGTTGCTTTGACAGGTATTTACTTTAAAGAGGCTTTTTGCTTCAATCGCCTGGAAACCAAAGTATTAACCCTAATAGTACCGCTACTATTGTTAGGACATTTGGTGGGAATTTTACCAACTCAGGGAGAAAGTGTTTTATTAGGGATTTGGGCAACGTTGTTTTTGGTGTTTGCCCTGCGAAAGACAGTGCAAGCAATTCCTGCTGATATCGGAGATAAATCTGTATTTACTTACTTGAAAGAACAACGTTTAGCTAAGGCTTAATGCAGACAAAAAATCGTCGGTGTCGAAAATTTCCAACAATTAAACTAATAAAACGCCAAGAAATGTGGACACTTACGGCTCAGGGGTGGGCGATTGCAATCGCTACGATTACTTATTTAATATTTTTCACTATTACTCATGTACACTCATTTCTCGCCGTGACTTCCCCGATCAAATCAGCAGAAGTATTAGTTGTTGAAGGATGGCTACCAGATTATGCCATACAACAAGCTTTGACTGAATTTAAAAACGGTTCTTATAGTCTAGTAATTACCACGGGAGGCTCAATAGAAAAAGGAAATTATCTTAGTGAATATAAGAATTTTGCAGAAGTGTCAGCCGCCACTTTCAAAAAACTCGGTTTAGAATCAGAGAAGGTGGTAGCTGTGCCGACACCTGTAGTAATCAAGGATCGTAGTTATGCATCTGCTGCCGAATTTCATCGTTGGCTATCCGATTCCAATTTAAAGCTACAATCAATTAATGTTTTTTCTTTGGATGTTCACACCCGTAGGAGTTGGTTGCTGTTCAAAAAACTACTTAGCCCTAATATAAAAGTTGGTGCGATCGCTGCAAAAACACAAGATTATGATCCAAACAAATGGTGGGATTATAGCCAAGGTGTACGGACAATTATTGATGAAGGCATAGCTTATATTTATGCGCGGTTTTTGAATTGGAAATCCTAAAAGTAATAATTTGTAATTCGTAATTTTGAGTTACGAACTACGAATTATGTTATGTAGATTTTCCTAATTAAATGAGCTAGATCAGAGCAAGCGACGAGCTTGTTCTTAAGGAATTAGAGGTGGGGTTCAGTACCTACTCAACTGAAAACTGAGAACCGTTGTATAAAATGTAAGTTTGGTAGGTTAGGGTGCTTTTACTATATGCAATTATACAGACATCATATTACTTTTGCAGAAGTTGTAATAATGCTTGTCGGTAAATTTTTAGGCCCTCTGAGTTTAGATGATCACCATCGCTCGATAAATTCTCTTTAAGAACATTATTCTCATACAATGGTGCTACTTCTGTTGCTGCAACTGGCACTTTTTCTATTTCAGCAACTTTATTAATCAAAGCATTAATTTGTTCAACTCTAGAATTTGGGGCTGATATAGTTGGATCTGAGCTTGCTGCAACTGTTGAATAAAAAGCCGGAATGAGAAAAATCTCTTTATTTCCCATTGTGCGGACAAGTGCGATCGCCTCTTGCAGATTTTTGCTAAACAACTCATCACTAATTCCATACCAAGCATCATTTCCACCTACAGCAATAATAGCTTTTTCGCATGTAACCTTGGTAGGAATTAAACTTTTCAGTTGTTCTAGTAATGAGATTGTACTCAAGCCATTTAACCCGAAATTAAAAGTACCATTCCCAAGAGTATTACCAAGTTCAGCCGAAACAGAATCACCAAATAAGCAACCTGAAAACTGTTTATTTTGGGCGGCAAGTATTTGATATTGCAGTGCAATTTTTCCAAAGGGTGAAGAACTCACATTGTCCTTTGGAGGCGCATCAGCAGAACCAGAAGAGGAATTTGCCATGCCAACTAGCTTAGAAATTTTTGACACATCAATAACTAATTGATTACTGGGATAGGCTGCTAGAAAGCTGACTAATCCTAGACCTTCTGGTGATTTTGCTCCTATGATAATGGCAGATCGTAGGGCTTGTATACTGGCTTGATCGCGACGGGCGATCGCTTGGGATGCAAAAGATAAAATTTGCTTGCCCATTCCTGTATTTATCAGCTTATCTAAAGCCACAATATCAAGAGACATTTTTACCTGAAGGGCATCCTGGAATTTCTGTTTCTCCTTCGCGCTGAGATAATCTAGGAAAGATTGCAGATCGGCAGAAGCCTTTTGATTCTCGCCATAGTTGCGTATATCTGCCACAGGGATTGATCGCTCAAACAATCCGTATCTGACAGTAACTTTTTCAGCAGCCAAACTAGGCAATGAACCAAGTCCACTGTGCAACAGTAAAAATATTAAGCACCCAGATAGGCTTATTAAAAGACGATAGAAATATTTCATCACACAAAATAAAAAGATAGTCAATAGTTAATACTCAAGAGTCAAGAGTCAAAAGTCAAGGGGTTAGTCATTAGTCATTAGTCAAGAGTTACTCTCCCCTGCTTCCCGTGCTTCCCCTGCTCTCCCTACTCCCCCTTAATATCAACATCCAACCCCAATTTGGGAATACTTAATTCAGTAGTGAGGATGAAACCGTGGTAGAAGAAGGCGCATATTGGCTAGCTTGGGCGCAAATTTCGGGAATTGGCCCGGTATTACTGCGGCGGCTGGAACAGCATTTTGGCACGTTAGCAACAGCTTGGAACGCTAGCAAGGTACAGTTGGGAGAAGTAGAGGGTTTTGGTTTTCAAACACTAGAAAAAGTAGTACAACAGCGATCGCGTTTACACCCAGAACAACTATTTACCAAGCACCAGCAAGAAAATTCTCATTTCTGGACACCAGCAGATGCAGATTATCCCCGCTTACTCCTGGAAACTCCGAGTCCACCGCCGATTTTGTACTATCGCGGTGAAGTTGAACTCCAAGAAAATCTCGGACAAAAACCGATGGTTGGAATTGTCGGAACCCGCCAACCCTCAGAATACGGTATCCGTTGGACTCGCCAAATTAGTACAGCTTTGGCTAAAAATGGCTTTACAGTTGTTTCTGGGATGGCAGAGGGAATTGACACAGAAAGCCACAGCGCCGCGATGAAAGCAGGTGGACGAACAATCGCAGTTTTGGGAACCGGTGTGGATGTCATCTATCCGCATAAAAATCGAGATTTGTACAAGCAGATTTTGACGGCTGGCTTAGTTGTGAGTGAGTACCCCACAAAAACCCCACCAGATCGCACCCACTTTCCCCGCCGTAACCGGATTATTGCGGGTTTAAGCCGCGCCATCCTCGTAATGGAAGCGCCTTTAAAATCTGGTGCTTTAATTACAGCTACTTATGCCAATGAATTTGGTAGAGATGTCTATGCACTGCCTGGTAGGGTAGACGATCATCCATCCCAAGGGTGCTTAAAGTTACTCAGTCAAGGAGCTTCTTTCATCCTCAAAGAATTAGATGAACTGTTAACAATGCTAGGAGCAATACCACAAATTGATGGAGTCGAGGCTTCTACAGTACCAGAACAGTTAAGCTTGCCAACTTTATCGCCAGAATTGCAAACAGTAATGGATGCGATCGCAAGTGAAGCTTTACCCTTCGATTTTCTTGTCCAACAAACCGGCATGGCTGCTGGTTCAGTTTCCGGTGCGTTGTTACAGCTGGAACTTATGGGTTTGGTTTCGCAACTACCAGGAATGCGGTATCAAAAAAGTTAATAATTAAAAAATAATACTATAGTTTAGCTTTGTGTTTAGCAATTTAATCATCAGATTTATGGCAATATAAAAATACAATTTTTATATAAAAACAAACTAATCAAAATAATGAACCAGTGGGCTTTTGAATACCAAGTAGAAAATATAGGTAAATCTGTTATTTTGCACGCAGACTGTTTCGAGTGGCTGAGTAGAATACCAGAAAATAGTATTCATGCAGTAGTTACAGATCCACCTTATGGGGTGAAAGAATATGATTTTGACCAATTGCTAAAAAGAGCAAATGGAAACGGAGGTATTTGGAGAATTCCACCATCATTTGATGGACATCAACGCGCACCTCTACCACGATTTACCGCACTTAGCCCCAAAGAACGTCTAGTTTTAAAAAATTTCTTTGTAGAATGGGCAAAACTAGTAGTACGTGTACTTCGCCCTGGTGGCCATGTTTTTATTGCAAGTAATGCATTTCTTTCCCAGTTAGTTTTCTCTGCTTTAGTTGAGGGCGGTTTAGAGTTTCGTGGAGAATTGATTCGCCTGGTGAGAACACTTCGTGGTGGCGATCGCCCAAAAAATGCCGAAGATGAATTTCCTCATGTGTCTTCCATGCTCAGAGGATGTTATGAGCCGTGGGGTATTTTACGAAAACCAATACCAGTAGGAATGAAACTCAGTGAATGTTTGCGAGAATTTCAAACTGGAGGGTTAAGACGCAACAGAGATGGTACACCTTTGGGTGATGTTATTGCCAGTGAGAGGACACCTCAGAAGGAACGAGCTATTGCAAATCACCCAAGCCTTAAACCACAGTCTTTTTTACGTCAGGTAGTTTATGCTGCACTGCCTTTAGGTGAAGGTATAATTGCTGATACTTTTATGGGTTCTGGTTCGACAGTTGCAGCCGCGGAGGCTGTAGATGTTTGCTGCATTGGTATTGAGCGTAATTTAGATTATTACGAGATGAGTTGCACCGCTATTCCTAACTTGATAACTTTAGAAACCCCTTCCCAGAATATTACAGACTTGCAATTAACGCTATGGTAGATTGGGAATTTGATAAATCCAATTGGACATCATTTTTTGATATCCAGATTTAGTAACACTGGCAGTTATTGTTCTGCGACTAATTTCTGAACGTCCAGAGAATGACCAATCATTTTTCGTGAGGCTGGCACCAACAACCTTAATAAAACGAAAGGGCTTTGGCTGAATACCTCGAACAGCGTCACTAGGACGGTTACTATCAAAAACAAATATCATCAGCCAAGTATCTTCAGGATTATGACCCTGCCATCCACTCTGATAACGAGAAGCTTTTACTTCAATACCAATATGAGAATGCTGTACAGAGTTTTTCAGAAACATCCCAGCAGGAATTAAGTCAGGATGTCCGTTATGATATTGATTTTTAACCAGGCTAGAGCAGTATTTCGGAATATTTGAAATCATGAATTCTCCAACCATACTGCTAAAGTTGGCTGGCATCAGCATTACCTCAAGACGCTCCATTTCTTTACTGTAAAGCTGTTGATTGATAAAGCCTAAAAACTCTACAAAATTATTCATTGCCAAAACGATGTGTTCCATTTTACAGTCGTATGGCAAAGCCGCATTAAGATTAAAACCATTACTCTCAAGAGGGTGAGGTTGGCAAGCAATCAGCTCTAGTTCGCTGCTCATTTATGAGGCGGTGATGGATGTCATAAACAATACAAAATAATACAAATTCAACAATCCCAGATTAATTATCTTGGGGGATAATACTGCGGATTCATAACTGGAGATTGATAACCATTTGGGGGTACTGTACTTCCCATACTGTTGGGTACAGGATTCACAACAGAGGGCTGATAAACGCTCATAGGTACAGTGCCCGTTGTATTGTTAGTTAAACCAGGACTTACAACAGGAGGCTGATAACCATTTACGGGTATTATGCTTGTGGTACTGTTGGGTGTGACAGAATTTTGGCTAAATTCTTGGTAGCTAACACTAGAAATTGAGCTAATCAATTTTTCGGCGCGAGGGTCATTATTGGGGCGTTGTACCATGACAGAGGCTATGTAGCGTTTGCCAGTTGGAACAATAATTAAACCTGCATCTGCCAGCATAGTACCAATATCGCCCGTTTTGTGGTATACTCTCGCGCCTGTTCCCAAACCGGATGGTAGCAAAGTGTCTCTCTGGGTGCGACGCAAGATATCGAGCATGAGATCCCGTGATGGCATACTCACTAAATTTCCCTGACTCACAATCGCCATCAAATTCCCCAATTCCCTCGGAGTAGTGGTGTTTGTCCCTTGCAAATCCGGGAGTTGATTACGAATTGTTGTGGTTGTTAATCCCCAAGTGCGGAAACGCTGGTTTAAAGCGTCTATTCCTCCCAGTCGTGCAATCAGCATATTTGTCGCCGTGTTATCACTGACGGTAATCATTTTTGTAGCGACTTCCAGAGCGGCGTACTGGGTTCCGGCTGGTTGGCGTTGCAGAGTTCCCGAACCGCCAGCAACCATATCCTGTTGCATGGTCAGCATTTCATCAAGGCGAATTTTCCCCGCGTCTACATCCTGGAAAAAGGCAATCAAAATCGGCACTTTAATTGTGCTAGCTGCCGGAAAACTGGTAGAGGCATTGATATCTACATAATTACCAGTATCTAAATCTAATAAGAAAACTCCGGGTGTAAGATTTGGGTTGGTCGCCGCCAAATTTTGCACAGCACTTTTCAAAGAGCTAATTTCCTGGGATAAGTATAGACTTGAAGCTGCAACTGTGGGAGTTTGGGTAGGTTGTGGCTGCGATCGCACTACATTACTATTAGATTGCGGCGCAGAAGTTGTGCTGATGCGATTAGCGGGGTCTAATACTGACAATGCTGTGCCAACAATTGCACCCATGCCAACACCCACAATCAACAACCGTACAATATATAACAAGGTTTTGGCCATTGGCTTTAACTGCGTCTTCCTTGATGAACGCAGGCCTCTTTTTGGCTTTTCCATCCGCACTGTTTTCACCATTACAGCACCTGGTCGAAAGGGAGGAATTTTGCCCTTCACACTAGGTATTGGTTTTACTGCCGTTGGCATGACTAACCCCGATTTTACCCTACGTGTAGCACCAGGGATTGGGGGAGGACTGCTCGGATTTTTTGGGCGTGTTAGCGCCGCTTCTCGTCCATTGGCAGCTTGTTGCTGGCTGTTAGCTTTAACTTTCTTCTTTACCACTTTTTGAACTTTTTGTGGCGGTTGGCGGCGATTTAAGGGTTGACGCCGCGAGAAAGCTGTTAGTTCGTCACTTGACTCTGACACAGTTACTCCTTGTGACCCACTTGGCTGTTTTCTTGCAGACTCCTAACCCCAAACTTAATCTTTAAGCAAATAATATTAATACTCAAATTACACTTTGCCACTAAGTAGCATTTTTGTGTTTAGTTTAAGCCATATTAAATATTTTAGGGGGATAATTGCGTATATATTAAACAAATAATTACAAGTTTTCACCATCCCTCTGGTTTTTAAGGGCCCATTCTACTTGCTGCAAAATTCCACGCAGCATGTATACTTCTCCTGTTTTGAGATGAGCGCGATTATATATTTGGCGAAATTTTGCCATGCGACTAGCTGCCGTATGGGGATATACATAACCAATTTTTAATAATAATGATTCTAATTGCTGATAGTATCCTTCCACAACATCTAAGGGGGCGAGTTCAGTTTGGGTTAAGGTTTTAATGTCAGGTTGCTGGGTACATTGTGACAATTCATAACAGCAAATTGCTACGGCGGTAGCCAAGTTTAGGGCTACATAATCTGGACTCGTAGGAATGGCAACAAATCTTTGTGCATAATTTAATTCTTCATTGCTTAATCCCCGGTCTTCCCTGCCAAAAATCAGTGCTGCGGGTTTTTCTGGTTCCTCCAGTAACCAGGGTAGTGCAGTGCGCGGGTTTTCTAAGGGTGTTTCCCAACTGCGAACGCGACCAGTAGTAGCGATCGCCCGTACACATCCATGCAATGCTTCTGGTAAAGTCGGCACTGATACCGCAGATTCGATAATTTCCTGAGCATGAACAGCCATCATCAAAGCTTCCGTCGATAACGGATCGCATTGGGGGTTCACTAATACTAAATTATATAGCCCGAAATTTTTCATTACCCTGGCGATCGCTCCGATATTTATCGGCCCAGCTGGCTCTACCAACACAATTCTTAATCCAGCCAAGCTCATTTTTTGCCTCCTGCGATCGCACCATAAGATATTTTTAGGCTAATTCTCAGCATTGTTATGTTCTGCTAAAAAGTTTCCTTGACATCATTCTAAACTTTGCAGGTAAATGCCTACGCGTCTAATCCACTCAGACTAGAATTAGAATGGACGTGACGTTCTCTAGTAGCTAAAGTGCCAGACTCTTTGCCATTGCGCGATCGCTATCTTGCCTTAATCGATGAAATTGTCGAAACCACCCTCAAGGGCAAAATTAGCTCTGTTGAGATGGTATACCAAATGCTGCTTAAAGGAATTACTTCCGGTACAGGGGAAGTTTTTGAGCTAGCTTTGAGCGATCGCTTGAATGCTCTCCAAAATCAAGTCGATAGTGAAAAAGACGAACTCAAAAAAGCTAAGGCTACTCGCAGTTTGAGAGCCATTAAAACTATTCAAAGTCAATGGCAACGCTGGCAAGAGCAAAACAAAACCACAGAAGCGATCGCCTCCGCAGTTACAGAAATTACCACAGCTCCTGCTGACGAGCGCCTGGCGGTATTTTTACGGGTTACTGATCCCAATCAGAAGTATCCGCTAAATTTGCAACAGCTACAGCAATTATCAAAAGCATTACAGCAATTTGCCCAGGCAGATGCTGATTTACAACAATTTTCCGAAGGGATTACCCGTGGTTTAGCTTCTTGGCAGCGATTACAAGACAACTTGCTCAGTTGGATGTACGAGCAAAAAGAATCTTTGGGATTTGGCGGCGTACCGGGAGAACGTGGCCCTTGGGCAAGTTGGGCGAAACAACTTAACAGTGAGTTACCCCAAGCACTGCTTCGCACCTTAGCTATGGAAGAATCTGCAATAGAGTTTGCCGAGCGACAACGGGGGATCACCCTTAGAGATTGGGTGGAAATGGCATTGATTTTACAGTACTTGCAACGGGGACTAATTAGTTGGTTTGACCAACAAGCTTACGATATTAAGGCCGGGCCAAAGTTGTCCATTTCCACCTTTTTGACCTTTGCAGTGATTTGGAGTCAGCTAGCAAGTGGTTTTGGGAGTATTGGGAAAGTATACAGCGATGCCTGTTCTCAAATCATGCTCCAGATTTTGCGAACCTTTGCCCAGCGTCCATATTTTCCCTTTTACGGCGGGATTTTTGCCTCTTTTACAGGCACTTATTTGCGAGATGCTTTAGATTATTTGGATGAACCATTGCGACGAGGCGAGGGAACCCAAGAAAAGGCACGGATTTTGACACTTTTAGGCTATTCTCAGCGTGCTTTGGGACAATACCAGCGTTCTATTGATTTTCATCAGCAGGCATTAGAGATAGCCAGAAATGCAGGCGATCGCGCCTGTGAAATTGCCAATCTCAACCACCTCAGCCGTACATACGTGCAACAGCAAAATTATACTGAGGCAATTAACTACAGTCAACGAGCATTGATATTGAGTCGGCAAGCAGGCGATCGCACAGGAGAAGCAAACGCGCTGGTCAATTTAGGTTACAGCGAAGTCATGCAAGCTCAGGAATTGGAAAACTTAGAACCAGAAACATACCAAGCTGCAATTAACTATTTGGAACAAGGTTTAAAATTATCAGAAAAATTAGGCGATATTCAAAGTAAAGCCTTATGTGTCAGTAGCTTAGGAATTGCCTATCTAGTAATTGGAGAACACCAAAGTGCAATTAAATATCTTGAAGATGGCTTTAAAACAGCGCAAGTTTCCGGTGATTTGTATCTCCAAGGGCGTAACTTAGCTTATTTAGCAGAAGCTTATTATCATCTACAAAACTCTGAAAAAACTGTTTATACAGGCTGTTTGGGAATGTATCTTTTGGAGCAAATTGCTTCTAGTGAGTGGCGTCAACCAGCAGGGTTGCTAACAATTTTACAAGGACAAATAGGGGCAGAAGCTTTCCAAAAGTTTTTACAGCAACATCGCCCAAAAATGATTGCAGTTATCGGTGTAGATGGATATGATCACATTCCGCAATTATTAGAAGAATATAAACAAGATATCTAATAAAGTAATTTGATCATTAGGATAGCGAAATCAAACTGAATATAAACCTTTGGGACAAAAAGTATCAACTGCAATCACGCAAACTCCTTCAAATATTTTTGACTAAACTTTAAGCATTATTACTTATTGATAAATAGTTAATAATTTCTATCAGTTCTGGGTACGGAGGTACGCTGAACAAAACATAAATAAAAACACTGATGTGGATTTTTTAGTCTACATACTATCTTTGTTGAAACACTTAATAGAAATACAAATAAGCTGAGATTTGCATTGTTAAGTAGTTGAAGACAATGTTATTGCAAGTGCAACTTAAAGAAGTCCTGCTGATTCATATAATCGTTTGAGCATTGCTGAAATCTTCGTACCATAATCCAAATCTGCTGACCACCGCCCTGATAGCTGATCAATTAATGGCGCAATTCCCCGCGTGACAAAGCGAAACCTGGGATCTACTACTTCTTGTACCAAAGGTTCTAAACTGGCGTAAGCTTTCAAATGTTGGACGTGTGCCCTCACTCCAATTCTGGCACTTGGAAAAGATGCAGCCTCCGAACCACCACCGATCGCACCTAAGCCTGCAAAGTTATTTTGCTCAGGCTTAATATCGCCACCAAACCGTAAAAATCCAGTTTCTACACACATTTGACAAAAGGCAATGTCATAGTTCACTCCCTCTATACCTGCTTCTTCTCGATAAAGTTTTGGGATATCAGGAAAGCTTACTAAAGCATTTTCATTATTGTTTCTCAGAAATAATTGTAACTGGACTTCAGAAGTATTACCGTTCGACATCACCCGCGAAAATTGACCAGGGCAAACTGCCAAATTTGAGCGCAAACTAACAGTGCGCGTTGCAGCATCCCAAGTGACTGCAACATTAAAATCTCGCAGTTCGATCGCTTTGACATAAACTACTTTGCGATAGGTAATTCTGTTGACATTAGCCGTTTTTGAAAGGTCAATCCGCAAACGGTCTACTAAATCAATGGGAATGTAAGCATTACCATTAACTAAAACTCCTTGTTCTGAGTATTTTTGTCCATTAATATTAATATTAATTGGCGGATAATTTGCTTCCGTCGGAGTTCCAGGAGTAGGGTCAATTATCCGACTCCAAATTACTAATCCATCGACAATTCCCAAAGCAAAATCGCGGCGACGACTTTGTAGCAAAGCCCGATCCTCTGGATTGCTGAGAAATGCCACTTGCATCACCAAAGCTGGAAGCGTTGTCTGGCGACAGAATGCTAAACTACCCAATCCACTATCTGTATCTGGCTTGACTCCCCGATTCGGCAATTGGGGTACGCGGCGCAACAACCCCACTAGCAATTGTTCAGCATTACTCTTGCGATCGCTATTATTAGCAATATAAAAAACGCCAGCCCCACGCACAGAAGGGCTATTAGCCGCATTAGATTCAATTTCTAGGGCGACATCACCTCGGCGACCACGAGAATTGATCCAGGTGATAGTTTGGGCGGCACTCAAGTCATCAGGGACTGCCAAAATTTCGACATTCCGCGCCCTCAGTTCCGTAACAATCAAATCCCGCAGCAGAATCATTTCTTTAGCTTCAGTTGTACCACCTGCGATCGCACCTGGATCTATCCCTCTAGCTTCCTTACCTCCGTGAGCCGCCGAAATAAAAATACGCCCCATTTTAAGTAATTCCTCTGATAAAATTAAATGTAAAATTATATAGATCATTCTTGGTCTAACAACAAGAATATAATAGCCATCAGAAGTCTAAAGTCATTTATCCTTTGTTATTTCTCCAAAGTTAATCTCCAGGGAGTGGGGAGTGGGGGAGATGAGGGAGATGAGGAAGCAGGGTAGAAGAATTATTAATTATTGTCCAATGTCCAATGCCCAATGCCCAATGCCCAATGACCAATGACTAATGACCAATGACCAATGACTAATGACTAAATATGCAAATCCCCCGCTTGCACCCAGACACAATTGAGGAAGTTAAACTACGGGCTGATATTGTAGATGTCGTCTCGGAATACGTAGTTTTACGCAAACGTGGGAAAGATTTCGTCGGTTTGTGTCCTTTCCACGATGAGAAATCTCCCAGTTTCACCGTCAGCCAGACTAAGCAAATGTACTATTGCTTCGGCTGTCAAGCCGGAGGAAATGCCATTAAGTTTGTCATGGAATTGGGGAAACGTTCGTTTGCTGATGTGGTACTGGATTTAGCACGGCGTTACCAAGTACCTGTACAAACACTCTTACCCGAACAACGCCAAGAATTACAGCGTCAGCTATCTTTGCGTGAGCAGTTATATGAAGTTCTAGCTTCCTCAGCCCAATTTTATCAACACGCCCTCAGACAATCACAAGGGCAAAAGGCACTTGAATATTTGCAATCTAACCGCCAATTTAAAGAAGAAACAATACAGCAATTTGGTTTAGGTTATGCCCCCGCAGGTTGGGAAACTCTTTATCGTTATCTAGTGGAAGATAAACATTACCCAGTACAAATACTAGAAAAAGCGGGACTGATTAAGCCACGGCGGGAAGGAGGCGGTTATTATGATGTATTCCGCGATCGCTTGATGATTCCCATCCGTGATGTCCAAGGGCGGGTAATTGCCTTTGGTGGTAGAACCCTAACCGATGAACAGCCCAAATATCTGAATTCACCAGAAACCGAACTTTTTAGTAAAGGTAAAACATTATTTGCCCTCGATCAAGCCAAAGGTGGGATTTCTCAACTCGATCAAGCCGTGGTAGTAGAGGGATATTTTGATGCGATCGCTCTCCATGCTGCTGGTATTAATAACGCTGTCGCCTCACTCGGTACAGCCTTAAGCTTAGAACAAGTGCGGTTAATATTACGGTACACCGAATCCAAACAATTAGTACTCAACTTTGATGCTGATAAAGCTGGAATGAATGCTGCCGAACGGGCGATCGGTGAAATTGCCGAATTAGCATACAAAGGGGAAGTTCAGCTAAAAATTCTCAATTTACCCGATGGTAAAGATGCTGATGAATATTTGCATAGCCACACCCCAGAAGATTATGGAGAACTGCTAAAAAATGCGCCACTTTGGCTAGACTGGCAGATTCAGCAAATTATTCAAGACCGTAATTTGAAACAGGCTACTGATTTTCAGCAAGTAACTCAGCAATTAGTCAAATTACTTAAAAATATAGCTAACAGCGATACACGCAACTATTACGTTTCCTACTGTGCAGAAATACTCAGCTTAGGAGATACCAGACTGATACCCCTACGAGTTGAAAATCTGTTAACTCAAATTGCTCCTCCTCCGGCTACATACTCTAAACCTGTGTCAGCCAGAAAAGCATGGGGAAGTAGCAAATCCCCACTCCCTAGTACAGACGCGATTAATCGCGTCTCTCCCCATTCCCCACTCCCCACAGAACGGAGCCTTTTAGAACACGCAGAGGCATTATTACTGCGAATTTACTTGCATTGTCCCGAACAGCGTCAAGTGATTATTGACGAACTAGAGGAGCGAGATTTGCAATTTAGCCTTTCCCACCACCGATTTTTATGGCAACAGATTTTAGAAATTTCATCCGTTGATGGAGAGACAAGAAATTTTGCGTCTCCACCAGATTTAATTTCCCGTTTGCAAGACCAGTTTTTAGAATTTGGCAGCGAGATGGGGTTGATTTCCCATTTGTTTCATGTGGATGAAAAAAACCAAAAAGAAATACTTCGGACTCCGCAAGTGGTTCAAGCTGCGATCGCTTGTATGGATTTAGTGATGCTTGAAAAACGCTATCGCCACTTTTTGGAACTATGGCAACAAACCGATCCCGAAGCTGAACCAGAGCGGTATCAATCTTATTATCAAGCTTTCTACGCTGAAAAAATCAAGCTGCAACAAATAGACCGACAACGGTTATTTTCCATCACAGAGTTATTGTAGTTTCGGTTTACGCAGTCAAAATAGGGGAAAAATTTATGTCTTGCACGCTTTTCATAATAGACCTTTTGCAATAGCTGAATTTTATCGAGAACTTCTGTAACTCCTGTGGCTCCAATACGGTTCGGTTAAGGCAAGAGACGCGATAAATCGCCGTCTCTACAGAGGACTGATTCTTGTAAAGACGGCGATTTATCGCGTCTTTGCGATTAGCGGCGTGTCATCAAAAAACCTTATCCGAACCGTATTGCCTGTGGCTCTTGCTTTAATCAACTAGCCACTGCATTAATAAGTAAATTATCGAGGTCAACATAAAAGTACCAAATAACATCGTCCATGTTACTGTCATAGTTATGAAACTTATCCACTTATTATTTTGATCAAATCGCCGCCATTGCCAGATAATAAGTGTGAGATTTGTAGAAAGAGAAAACGCGATTATATTAGCTAATAATAACCAATGGTCTTCTCTTACGCCTTGCATCCAAGGTATTAACGAACCTCCATTTGCACTATTGGGCTGAAAAGTCGGATCTCTTAACGGTGAAACTTGATAGGCAAAAAGACTAGTAGCTATCGTTAAAAACAGCAAAAATACCAAACTTAAAATAGAAAAGTGTCGAATCCGTTGAAAACTTGTCATACAATCTCCTAAAATTTCAGCTAGTGATCGCCTGATGATTAGAACTAAAGCTGCTATTAAGAGCTATGATATTGGTTATTTGGTTCATTTAATTTCTTAAGACCGGATCTAATTCTAAAAGGTTTCAAAACTATTTATACAAGTTCTTGCTTGAAGGCTAGGGAGTAAAAGACTACAGCTAGATTTTAAACCTGCCTTGATATTATTAGTACTGCTGCCATATAAGTAAATACTTGAGGCTGTAGATGCGATCGCCAGCAACAAGGCAGATATCAAAGCCACTGTAACCAAAATTAACCATTTTTTGGGAATTTTGTAATTGAGCATGGGGCGTTGTGCTATTTTTCATTCTTAGTTTCAATATCTAAGCTAAGTGCGTAAGTCCTAACAGTAGTGTCGCTATTAGGACTTACGCACTCGTGACGAAAAACCAAGCCTTGGCGATTACTTCGCTTCTCTACGAGACGCTCCGCGAACGCTCGTAATGACGTAAAATCATAGTTTGTGCGTAAGTCCTGGCTATAAAGTCAAGTTCAAGAGCAGGTTGAAAGTGAATTTAACCGCTTAGGGGTGTTGCTGAAAGATTAATCCTTAAGAACGAAGATTAGCGATCGCGTTTAGCAGAACGGCGCGATGCCGACGAACGAGCACCAGGCTTATCGCCATTCGTCACCGGTGGCGCTACCTTACGTTTAGCCGATGTCTGTGGTAAGGGTTTAGCAGTACGAGCCGGACGCTTGTCACGTTCGGGTTTAGCTCTGTGTTGCCGTCCATTTGGGATTGGTTCGGGGTTGATATCGGGGTTGAGCGCAAAACCAGCCACCACTTCCCTTGGCAAGCGCTGCTCAATCAGTTTTTCAATATCTTTCAATAGAGGGTATTCATCGACGGACACCAGCGATACCGCTTCACCTGACGCGCCAGCGCGGCCAGTGCGCCCAATGCGGTGAACGTAATCCTCTGGTACATTGGGTAGATCGAAGTTAACTACATGAGGCAGTTCGCTGATATCAAGACCCCTAGCAGCAATATCTGTCGCCACCAATACCTGTAAGCTACCATTTTTGAACTTTGCCAGAGCATTAGTACGCACCGGCTGGCTCTTATTCCCGTGGATTGCCAGTGCTTGAATGCGGTCTTCGCCCAACTGCTTAACCAAACGGTCAGCACCATACTTAGTGCGGGTAAACACTAGCACTTGATACCAATTATCTCGGCGAATCAGGTGAGCAAGTAATTGGCGTTTCTTGTCACGGTCTACGTGGTAAATTTTTTGTGCGATCGTCTCGGCGGTAACGTTGCGGCGTGCTACCTCAATCATCGTCGGGTTATTCAGCAGTCCGGCGGCGAGTGTCTTAATTTTGTCCGAAAAAGTAGCGAAGAATAGCAAATTTTGTCGCTTTTTGGGTAATAGTGAGAGGATGCGGCGGATGTCATGAATAAAGCCCATGTCTAGCATCCGATCTGCTTCATCTAGCACCAAAACCTCAATATGCGACAGGTTCAGCGTCCCTTGCTGTACATGGTCTAACAGTCGCCCTGGAGTAGCCACTAGAATATCCACTCGGTTCTTCAAACGCTGCTTTTGCAGATTAATACCGACTCCACCGAACATTACCATTGAGTTTAACTGCAAGTACTTGCCGTACTCGCGCACGCTTTCTTCTACCTGTGCGGCGAGTTCACGAGTCGGGGTAAGAATCAGCGCCCGGATTGGGGGGTATCCCTTATATGTACCTTTGATGCTCTTATCAGACGACAACCGATGCAGAAGCGGTAGGGTAAAACTAGCGGTCTTTCCAGTACCAGTTTGTGCCCCAGCTAGCAAATCCCTACCCGACAATACAGCAGGAATCGCCTGTATTTGAATTGGCGTGGGTTCGGTGTACCCGCGTTCGGTAACCGCACGGATAATTTCATTGGACAAGCCGAGATTAGAAAAAGACATAAAACTCCAAAAATAACATCGGCCTGTCGCCAATGGCGGCGTCAGTCTTAGGCGGACGGATAAAAAAGCGTTGAAAGGCTGATGGGCAATAGCGCAAAGACTGAAGAGCGAGTGCCGCAATTCCACATTTTAACAGATTGTAGTCGATTGTGTCGTTAAAGTTGCTCTAATTCAGCGTTGTGTTAAATTAGCATTACTTGGAATGTAAAATGTTGAACAATTAGGAGAAATTCGTTATCGCAATCCAAAAGCAACTGATTAATTCACAAATCAAGTCACCTAGTGTCTTCTTGATTGACCATGAGAATAACAATCGTGGTCTGATCGACACCAATGAGGCGCTACAGCTAGCCGAGAGCTTAGAGCTTGACTTAGTTGTAGTCTCCCAAGGTAAGGAGGCTCCAATCGCCAAGATTCTCAACTATGGCAAGCTTCAGTATCAAAAGAAAAAACGTCAGAGCCAGAGTGCTAGACCCACGGTAAAGGAAGTTCGATTTGGCCTAAACGTGGGCGTGGCTGATTACAATTTACGCATCCAACAAGCAGGTGAATGGTTGAGTAAAGGCGATTCAGTCAAGTTTGCCATCCGTTTACGAGGCCGAGAACATCAATATCGTGACAAAGCAGGAGAACTGCTAGACCGAATTGCAAATGATCTTAGTCAAGTAGGTAAAATCCAATCGCTGGATAAACGCGCACTAGTTGTTCAAGTGATTCCTGCCTAGTTAATCTTGCGATCGCTAGAGGATATATTGGTGAGAGCTTGTTAACGGAACAAAAAAAGCTGGAGGCAACACTGTAGCTTCTATGGAAAAAACATTGAGATTCTCCCCACTGAAGACAGCAAGGGGATTTTTTCGCTGGGCATCCACTCGCGCTTGCACACGGCTACACTGGAGATGAGGATGGAACCTTAAACCAGTAGGGGATGCCATAACCCCAAGTACTGGGACATCGAAACATCTCAGATCCTTTGTACGAATATTGATTTCTGCAAGCCGCGCTAACATTTAAAAGTGCGGCTTTTGGATTTATCTAATGCGCTTTACGTATAAAAGAGGCATTGGGAGATTGAAAATTTTCTTCATTTTATCGCTAGTTAGAAAACCGTTCCACAATATCCTTTACTGTCTTATAACTTAGATGAAACTGCTGGGCGATCTGGCGACTAGAATACCCCTCTCTGCTCATAGTTAAGACTTGAAAGGCATACTTATCTAATTGTTTTAAATCATCCATATAATTTTTAGACCTTTTGTATAGGGTTGGATAAAAATCCGTATTATTTAGATGGAGGAATTATTGTAAAACAAGCTCTTACAGTTGGCTTCTGACTTAATACTGTTCGGTTAAGCATTTTTAACTTGGAATTGGGTTTTGGGTAAAGGTTAAAGGGTAAAGGTTAAAGGTTTTTCTTTCTCCTTTTCCCCTTCCCCTTTCCCCCTTAACCGAAAAGTATTGCCTTATGACTGAACAAGCGCC
The DNA here is from genome assembly GCF_003113895.1 of Nostoc commune NIES-4072. Taxonomy (NCBI): domain Bacteria; kingdom Bacillati; phylum Cyanobacteriota; class Cyanophyceae; order Nostocales; family Nostocaceae; genus Nostoc; species Nostoc commune. The sequence goes on from NZ_BDUD01000001.1 coordinate 1,575,513, forward strand.
GGGAAATAGCCAGTTTAATCGGCGCATTTATTGATTAAGTGTGTCAAGGCATCAATCAGGCGATCGCTTTCCATTGGTATAATGTCCTCTCCATGCATTACATTTTGAGTAATATGAAAATGCACCAACGCTCCTATAAGAATTCTCGCTGTTGCCTCTGGGTCAGGTATGTTTAGTTCTGGGGCTGCCAAGTAGTGAGTAAGAGTTTCTGCTACTGGCTTAATCAGCGCCTGAACACAAATTTGAGCTAACTCAGGAAAACGCCCAGATTCTCCAATTAGTACTCGCATAAATGCACTATGTTCTTTGTCGTTAAGCATTTGCTCTAATGCTTTAGTTATTACCTGGTGCAGTATGGCGGCTGGTTCTCCCTCAATAGGTTCTGTGCCAAAAATAGAACTGTTCTTTTTGCTTGCCAGTTGCTCTAACAGTACTTTAAAAAGTCCTTCTTTATCTTGAAAGTGGCTGTAGACTGTCGCTTTAGAAACGCCTGCTGCTACTGCTACCCGATCCATGCTTGTGCCAGCATAGCCATGTTGAAGGAATTCTTGCATTGCCCCTTGCAGAATTTGCTCCACTTTATCAACGGAATTGTCTCGATCAACTTCGTCAGCTTTGATGCGTACCATTTATTAATTATCCTTTCTTATAAACAATATTAATAGATGCTGCAAAATGCCCCAGCACAAAATGGCGAAAATAAATATACCTTCGTTGAAGGAGGCAGGGGGCAGGAATAGCATTTCGCTGCATAATGCCTTTGCAAATTGATTGACAAGTTTAGTTGTATCATATTGACTAAACTAGTCCGTTTAGTTTAGCATGAATTGAACTGGACAGTTTAGTACAAATTGCTACTGGTGGTAAGGGAAAATAGTATGGAGCAAAACAGGAATTCAGAGGGCTTAAGGTCTTCTCATAATCTTGTGCGATCGCCTGTTCTACTTGCAATAATTACAGCTCTAGCAATAGGCGGAATCAGTGTTTATGCGGTGATGAAGTTCCAGGCTACAGCTAATGAAAAACAAAAAACACCAGTAGCAGTTCAGCCTGTAATAAAAACAGTAACAGCATTAGGGCGGTTGGAACCAAAGGGAGAGGTAATAAAACTGTCAGCGCCTTCTTCAAATGGTGAAGGAAATCGGGTAGAGCAACTATTGGTGAAAGAAGGCGATCGCGTCAAAGCTGGGCAGGTAGTTGCGATTATGGATAACCGCGATCGTCTACAAGCTAGTTTGATTGAAGCACAAAAACAAGTTCAAGTTGCCAAAACCCGCCTTAACCAGGTAAAAGCTGGAGCCAAACAGGGAGAAATTGGAGCGCGTCAAGCTACTGTGAATCGTTTGCAAGTAGAACTAGAAGGAAATATTAAAACTCAGCAAGCGACAATTAATCGTATAGAAGCAGAACTCCTTGGGCAACAACGCAGCTTGCAAGCAACAGTGGCTCGCGTAGAAGCCGAGCGACGTAATGCTCAAGCTGACATGCAGCGCTACGAGACTTTATATAAAGCAGGAGCAATTTCTAGCCAGGAAGTTGATAGCAGACGCTTAAACGCCGAAACTTCCACTCAAGCGTTAATTGAAAGCCAAGCCACCCAGACAAGAACTGTCGCAACCCTACAACAGCAGCTTAACGAAGCAAAAGCCAACCAGAATCAAACCCTCGCCAGCTTGCAACAGCAGATTAACGAAGCAAAAGCTAACTTAAATCAAACTGCGGAAGTCCGTCCAACAGATATAGCAAACGCACAAGCAGAGGTAGACAGCGCTCAAGCCACGGCGGATAAAATTAGAGTAGAACTGGCGCAGGCTTATGTTGTGGCTCCTAAAGCTGGTCGAATTTTGGAGATTAATACACGAGCCGGAGAAACTGTTGGCAATGAAGGAATTGTGGCTCTAGGGCAAACCGACCAGATGTATGCAGTGGTAGAAGTCTACCAAAGTGATATCAAGAAAGTGCGTCCGGGACAGGATGTGCGGGTAAGTAGTGATTCCCTACGCAATGAATTAGAGGGAAGAGTGGATTGGATTGGTATGCAGGTAAAGCGGCAAAATTTAATCAACTCTGATCCCTCTAGCAATATTGATGCCAGAGTAGTGGAAGTCCATGTGCAACTGAATAAACTATCTAGCCAAAATGCTTCTAGCTTCACTAATTTGCAAGTGAAGGCGGTAATTGAAATTTAAAGGGAATTGGGCATTGGGCATTGGGCATTGGTCAATAATTAATAGTTATTATTTCCCTGCTTCCCCTGCTCTCCCTGCTCCCCCTGCTTCCTCTGCTTCCCCTGCTCCCCCTGCCTCCCCTGCCTCCCCTGCTCCCTTAACTCCCCACTCCCTCTTATGAAATTAATCGAACAACTGCGGCGGCGAACGCCTTTAGGATGGCTGCAACTAAGTCATGAAAAAGGCCGTCTTTTGGTAGCATTGTCAGGTATTGCCTTTGCCGATGTTCTGATGTTCATGCAGCTAGGGTTTCAGAATGCCCTGTTTGAAAGTAACACAATGCTGCATCGCAGTATGCAGGCTGATATGTTTGTCATCAGCCCCCAAGCACGTAACCTAGCATATATGTCTAGCTTTACGCGGCGGCGATTGTATCAGGCAATGGATGTACCAGGTGTAAAGTCGGCAGAAGGAATGTATGTCAACATTGTTGATTGGAAAAATCCCCAAACACATAAGAAGACGACAATATTAGTTATGGGGTTCAATCCCGATCGGCAAATGTTGAACTTAGCGGATGTGAATCGCCAGATAGATGCTATTAAGCTACCAGATACGGTTCTATTTGATCGCGCCTCTAGAGGAGATTACAATGAAGCGATCGCCAAAATTGAACAAGGTAAAACTGTCACAACCGAAATAGAACGGAGGACAATTACCATTAGCGGCTTATTTTCAGTCGGGGCTTCCTTCATAGCCGATGGTACTTTGATCACCAGCGACCAGAACTTTCTGCGACTATTTCCCAGACAAGAAGCAAGTAGTGTCAGTCTCGGTTTAGTGCAGCTGCAACCAGGTTATGATCCAAAACAGATGAAAGCAGCTTTAGAATCTCATTTAGATAATGATGTTAAAGTTTTAACCAAAGCAGAATTTCTCGAATTTGAAATAAATTACTGGAAAACAAATACGGCGATCGGGTTTATCTTCAGCCTGGGTGTAGCAATGGGGTTTTTGGTGGGCGTGATTATCGTCTATCAAGTTCTTTCTACAGATGTGAATTCCCATATCAAAGAATACGCCACTTTTAAAGCAATGGGATATAACAATCTTTACTTATTAGGTGTAGTGTTTGAAGAGGCGATAATTTTGGCGATTTTGGGCTTTATCCCAGGAGCGATCGCACCTTTAGGACTTTATCATTTAACTCGTAATGCCACCAATTTGCCAGTTTACATGACCGTAGCACGGGCCTTGACGGTACTAACACTAACTATGATTATGTGTATAATTTCTGGTGCGATCGCTACCCGTAAATTACAGTCCGCCGACCCCGCAGATATGTTTTAAATTTGTCATTTGTCATTGGTCATTTGTCATTTGCAAAGGACAAATGACGAGCATCACGAGTAATCAAGCTATTTATGAGTAGTCAACCTGTAATCTCTGTGAAAAATCTCGACCACTATTTTGGTCATGGTCAACTCCGTAAGCAAGTTCTTTTTGATATCAACCTGGATATTAACGCTGGCGAAATTATTATTATGACTGGGCCTTCTGGTTCTGGTAAAACTACACTTCTCACCTTAGTCGGCGGCTTGCGTTCTGCCCAATCTGGTAGTTTGCAAATATTGGAACAAGAACTGTGTGGTGCTAACAAAAGACAACTTACTCAAGCGCGACGCAGTAACGGTTATATTTTCCAAGCGCACAATCTGCACGGTAGCCTGACAGCACTCCAGAACGTCAGAATGGGCTTAGAAGTGCATAATAATATTTCCCCAGCAGAAATGAAAACCCGTTCAACCCAAATGTTAGAGGAAGTAGGATTAGGAAATCGCCTGAATTATTATCCTGATGATTTATCTGGGGGACAAAAACAAAGAGTTGCGATCGCTCGTGCTTTAGTTGGTCGTCCTAAAATTGTCTTAGCGGATGAACCCACCGCCGCCCTTGACAGTAAATCGGGACGAGATGTGGTCAACCTGATGCAAACCCTAGCTAAAGAACAGCATTGTACTATTCTTTTGGTTACTCATGACAACCGCATTCTAGATATTGCCGATCGCATCGTCTACATGGAAGATGGCAAGTTAGTAAATGATGGTGCTGTTGTTGCAGCCGGGTAAAGAAAAACGAACCACAGAGGGTGCAGAGAAGCCAGTGCGCCCTTGCGGTTCCCCGACTTGTACCGCTAAAGCGGAACCCGCAGGGTAGCAACTGGCGCGACACGGAGGAATAAGAGTTTGAGAGGGTTTTTGCGTAAGTCCTAATATTTAGTCATCTTCAGATGACTTTCGCTATTAGCAAGGAACTTCAGTTCCTTGCGGGACATAGCTTTCACGTTAAGTTGACACCAATGGGCATTGCGCCTTGCTCCAAAAGAGCATATTTCATTAAAGTGAAATGGTATTACAGTGTGGTCTATTTACCTGAAAATTCGTGTAACTACTTTGCTCAGGAAATCATCTCTGTAATTTTACTAATGCCAATGTAGCAACTCATCTGCTAGAGATTTGAAAGGTTTACTTTTATATAATCAATGCTTGCCAGAGTTTGGAGTGCATCAATTGTAGGCATCGATGCCGTCAAAGTCGGCGTAGAAGTCGATGTGTCAGGGGGATTACCGGGAATTGTTGTCTTGGGATTGCCAGATTCGGCAATTCAAGAATCACGAGAAAGAGTCAAAGCAACGTTGAAGAATGCAGGTTTCGCTTTTCCCATGCGGAAAATCGTGATCAATTTGACTCCGGCAGATTTACGGAAAGAAGGCCCCTGTTTCGATTTGCCTATTAGTGTGGGAATTTTGGCGGCTTCTGAGCAAGTTAGCGCTGATTTATTGGGAGATTATCTATTTTTGGGCGAAGTCTCGCTAGATGGCAGTTTGCGTCCGGTGGCTGGTGTTTTACCGATCGCAGCAGCAGCCCAAAAGATGGGAATTACAGGTTTAGTTATCCCTGCTGATAATGCCCAAGAAGCAGCAGTGGTTCAAGACTTGGCTGTTTACGCTTGCAAACATCTGTCTGATGTGGTGGATTTTTTAAATAATCCGGGGCGTTACAAACCTGTGCAAATTGATCATACAACGGAGATAGCAACAGTATCTTACCCTGGCGCAGATTTGCATGATGTAAAAGGACAAGCTCATGCGCGTCGTGCTTTAGAAATTGCGGCAGCTGGTGGACACAATCTAATTTTTGTTGGGCCGCCTGGTAGTGGAAAAACCATGTTAGCAAGGCGCTTACCAGGTATTTTACCACCCCTAAGTTTTGCCGAATCTTTAGAAGTGACTCGTATCCATTCGGTAGCTGGTTTATTGAAAAATCGCGGTTCGTTGGTACGCGATCGCCCTTTTCGCAGTCCCCATCACTCAGCATCCGGGCCTTCTCTCGTTGGTGGTGGTAGCTTCCCTCGTCCTGGGGAAATCTCATTATCTCACAGGGGCGTGCTGTTCTTGGACGAATTAACTGAGTTTAAACGTGATGTATTAGAATTTCTGCGCCAACCTTTAGAAGATGGCTATGTGACAATTTCCCGCACCAAACTATCAGTAATGTTTCCCGCGCAGTTTACTTTGGTGGCGAGTACCAATCCCTGTCCTTGCGGTTATTATGGCGATACCATCCAACAATGTACTTGTTCTCCCCGTCAACGCGAGCAATATTGGGCAAAGCTTTCTGGGCCGTTAATGGATCGAATTGATTTACAAGTTGCGGTGAATCGCTTGAAACCAGAGGAGATTACCCAACAACCTACCGGAGAAGCATCAACATCAGTACGCGAACGGGTGCAACAAGCAAGCGATCGCGCAATTACCCGCTTCCAAGGAGAAGCAAATCTGCGTTGCAATGCTCACATGCAGAGTCGTCATCTCCAGAAATGGTGCAAGCTAGATGATGCTAGCCGGAATTTATTAGAAGCAGCAATTAGAAAATTAGGTTTATCGGCAAGAGCAAGCGATCGCATTCTCAAAGTAGCACGAACTATTGCAGATTTAGCGGCAGAAGATGAGTTAAAAACCAATCATGTAGCGGAAGCGATTCAGTATCGTACAATCGATAGAATGCAGTAAGAATCTGGTGATGATGGCTTAAGTGTGTTAAGGGTTGACGCAAATAGTTCGTGTTCCCAGCAGCTAGAACAGTAAGGCTAAAGCTGTGATTCTAATAAATGAGTCAGAGTCTAAACTTTATCAGAATTACAGACCGCAAATTTAAAAGTCAATATTTTGCTGAAAAATAGAGAATATGATAGCGCGATCGCAATGACATATTAAATTTTATTATTTAATCGAATAATAAAAACTGGGATGCACCCTTTTGGAACTTCTACAGTATCGTGTTGAAGCTAACACTTAAGAGTGGGTTAAGTAGGAAAAGTAGGATGTTTTCTATAAAGCATTAAATAAACTTTTCTTTAAGTTCATTCTTGAAAGATTCGGCTTACTTTTTTTAAAAAATTAATTTTTTCTTAACCTGTAAAAATTGATTTAAGTGTAATCTGTAGTAATCAGTAAACTTTAACCATTAATCCTTTTTTAAAAGGATAATTCGTTGCTGAATCAAAATCAGAAATTATTATTTTGGGGTGTAGGATGAAAGGCTTTATCACACGTAAAATTGCTCTTGTAATTACTGTAGTCACTGCAAGTCTTGGCTTGAGTGCTAACAAAATTTTAGCTGACGTTGGGATCATCAAAATAGGTGATATCCTTCAAATCAATGTTACAGGCAAATGGTCTCATTTAAGATTCATTGGTTTAACCTCAAATAATACTCTTGTAAATATAGATCCGAGTGGATTTGCTTTCACAATTCAAGTCAAAGGAATTGACGGCAACTTACAAGGTATTGACTTCCGTCCAGCAAACGGTCTGCTTTATGGTGTCACAGATACTGACAACATATACACGATAAATTATAGAACTGGTCAGGCTACGTTTGTGAGCAAACTATCTAGCAGCTTTAATGGAGGATTTCAGTCAGGGTTTGACTTCAATCCCGTACCAGACCGCTTACGGATAGTAGGTAGCAATGACCAAAATTTTCGTACCAATGTAGATACTGGTGCAGTCACTGTCGATACAATCCTAGCGTATGCTACTGATGATGTTAACGCCACAGTTAACCCCAACATTACCGGTGCCGCTTACACAAATTCAGTTGCTGGAGCCACATCAACTCAACTTTTTGGCATCGATTACGATCTTGACGTGTTAGTACTGCAAAACCCACCCAATGATGGTACTCTTAGAACAATCGGCAAGCTTGGTGTTAACTTTGCACCGATAAGCGGGTTCGACATCTTTACAAATGCACAAGGCAAAAATACTGGCTATGCACTGTCTGGTTCAGTTCTTTACACTATTGACCTATCTACTGGCACTGCAACTAAAATCGCCGATGTACCTAAAGGTAACTTCATTGGTTTAGCCGTTACATCTAAGTAGGTATCGTCAAGTTCGACTTGATTTATTGGTTAAAAGCGTAAACGCGTATGCTCTGCTCTTGATTGTTAAGATATTCAATCGAGAGCAGACTAGGCGCTTCAGAAACTCTCACGAACTCCTTATAAACACATCACGAACTATGCTTGAAAAGTTCGTGATTTGTGTTTTCCATGCTAAAAGAAGATTCGCTCTTTTCCAGAGAATAAATTTAGAAATTATTCGTTGCCTAAACATTATTGTAGCTCCTTTAGGACTTACGCACTGTACAAAATAACTATCTTGTGCATCAACCTAAATACGTTGTTTCGGGCTTTTATCAATCACCTTTGATTGAGTGCGTAGGCGTAGCCCGCCGCAGGCATCGCTAAAATCTCATTGAAAAATCTAGCTATCAGCCTTGAAAACTCTACCTGTTATTTTGGCTTTTCTGTCAATGCGTAAGTTCTATCCTTTTAAATCTTCCTTCAAAAGGGGGACTTTGATTCCGATTCCCCCTTCAGCAACTGGCGTGGGTTCCGGGGGATCTTTATACAACTTGATACTTTTCAAACAACCTTTAAGACGCAGGAGAAATTAACTGACCAATACGCTTGAGAATTTGCAAAACGGTGTACAGTTCTCTCGCAGATGCAAACGGAGCAAAAATCCTTGACAAATCGTACTGTGGTGTATTTGTTTGCGTCACTTTGACAAATAAAATATCGTCTCCATTAGTCACCATCCCAAACACAGGTTTACTGGAGTTGGGGTTAGCCATCATATAAGCTAGGGCTTGCGGTACAGCCGCCCAAACTGACATCGCCAATTGGCAGGCGCAGCCCGTCGTAGACATCGTATTTTCAAACTAGCACGGACTATTACAGATTTAGTAATAAAGTGTTGCTCTAGAGGAGACTGCTTATACTGAACTAAAGTGCAAGCTACTAAAGTCTAATTTTTGATTATATTTAAATCAGATTTTTACTAACGCCTATATGCTTGCTACTGGCTTCCTTGCCACAATTACACCCAAGCCGATCAGCTACATCTGGTATATTCAGTAGATCACAAACTTTTCCAGAAGCCTTACCAGCCGTTCATTTGAGTTTAGGAACATAATCTACCGGAATCCTATTGGAGTCTGCTTTTCAAGGAACGGGCATTGTTGGTGGGTTAAGAGTGCAGTGCAAGCGATCGCGATCGTCAACCCCAAAACGTCGGCTGAAACCCTGATTATTTCGTCAACTTCCAAAAGTTTTCGATCTACTGATATTGTTAGTTGTGCTGCTTACGCAGCAATTTTCTACTTATTAGTGAAACCCTACCGAATCGAGGCAGAACGCAAACATCCCAGATCCAAGCATTCCGCAAGCTGGTAACTGTGCATCTGGTGCTGTGGACACTTTATCCAATTGTATGGATTCTTAGTCCAGAATGTTTTAACGCTTTTGGTCAAGGTGGGGAAACAATGAGTTATACGCTACTAGATATTGCCTCTAAAATCGGGTTTGGTTTTCTATCGTTAAACACCCTACGTAATTTAGAACAGGCGGGAGAATCGGTTAATGAATCGGAAGCGTTATATAAGTAAGTAATAAATTTTCAGTCAAAGGCAATAGAATAGCTAACCGAATTAGGGGAATCAATAAGGGATTATGCGATCGCTGCCACTGCATTTTATATGCTAAAGCGATCGCACTACATTAATTGTCTACTAAAAAGCAAATTATTTATAGATATTTCCATTAAGGAAATTATCGATTCTGCTAAATTCCTCCCCAAGGATGCTGCACAAACCCCCTTGGGGGGATGCCTCTACTTATGAAATCAGTATCCAATATATCAGGAAGTAACCGATACCGCTTAAGGAGACTGATTGGATGAATTTGCAGGCGATTTGGAAGTTATTACAAGAGACATTCAAAGAATGGAGTGAGGATAAAGCCTCACGGTTAGCGGCGGCGCTAGCTTATTACACAATTTTTTCTATTGCACCGTTGTTAATTATTGTAATTGCGATCGCAGGGGCAGTATTTGGAGAAGAAGCGGCAAGGGGCCAAATCGTTGGACAAATTCAAGGTTTAGTCGGCCGAGATGGCGCAGCATTTATCCAAACAGCCATTCAGAATGCTAACAAACCACAGACAGGAGCAATGGCTTCTATCATTAGTATTGGAGTTTTGCTCTTAGGTGCTACTGGTTTATTTACCGAGTTGCAAGATTCCCTCAACACAATTTGGGAAGTGAAACCAAAACCCGGACGCAGTGTAACTAACATGATTCGCTTACGCGTTTTATCTTTTGCAATGGTGATCGGTATTGGCTTTTTACTTTTAGTTTCTCTGGTGATTAGTACGGCATTAGCAGCATTATTAACATACTTTAGTAACTTAGTACCAGGTGTAGATTTTCTCTGGCAGATTATCAACTTTATCCTTTCTTTTGCCATCACTACGTTCCTGTTCGGACTCATTTTTAAAGTTCTACCAGATGTCGAAATTGGTTGGAGTGATGTTTTAATTGGAGCTATGCTCACTTCCTTTTTGTTTTCTATTGGTAGATTTTTGTTAGGACAATATTTAGGTAATGGCAGTTTTGGTTCAGCCTATGGTGCAGCTGGTTCACTAGTGGTAATCTTAGCTTGGGTTAACTATGCCGCGCAGATTCTTTTCTTCGGTGCGGAGTTTACCCAAGTTTATGCCAGAAGGTACGGTAGTGGCATAACCCCATCTAAACATGCCATACCTTTATCTGATAACAGGGAATACAATGGTAAGGCTCCAACAAGTCAATCGTCCACTAATAAAAAGCCTCCTTCTAATTTTATTAATCGCTTGTTCCAGTCTTTTAAGAAGCCCAAGCGCTTAAAACAGAGAAGGAAAAATGAGCGATTTTAATTCCTGATTGTTAGGAATGTAAGTTTATAAATCTGATAGATTTTGAAGTATTTAACCTCTAATAAAAGTATAGTTTTATGAAATGAAACCACAGATAAATAACCTATACTGGATTTTTTCCAGAAGTCTATCCAGAAAGGAACAAAATCAGTGCTAATGGAAAAATGGTTTTTTATCGATTGGCAGGCAATCTTTGTTCCTAGCATCAGCGTTTTTGAGTTAATTATCCGTGGTTCGCTAGTTTATTTAGCACTGTTCTCAGTGTTACGCGTGCTTCCTAGCCGACAATTAGGAACACTAGGAATTACTGATTTACTCGTAGTTGTGCTATTTGCTGAAGCTGCCCAAAACGCTATGGCAAGTAATTATACATCAATTACCGAAGGCGCTATCTTGGTAGGAACTGTGATTTTCTGGAGTTACTTACTAAACTGGTTAGGCTACAAAATCCCCCAGTTCCAACGTTTTATGAATCAGCCGCCATTGCTACTATTGACCTCTCCCCGCGCTGAAGCGACGGGGATTCTAAACTGTTGCTACGAGGGAGGCTGAAGCCGTCCCTCTCCGCTTTTTAGTTTTGGTTTCCCAGATACGAAATCTGGTAGCAAGGGTCAAAACTTGCCTACAGACCTTGACTAGGCTTAAACCTAATTGTGTCTCTACTTTTCGCATTATATTTGCGGCTCCATTCAAATCAGCGTTGATTAGAATGCCTTTGCTAGTCCGATACATTCCGCGTTTTACTCGCCTTCCGCTTGGTGTCCACCCTTCAGGTTTTGCGCCGAAAATAGGTAGAAAATCACTATCTAGAAAACTAGCCTTACTGGTATAAGATTCTTCTGTTTCAACAAAATTGATGTTGTAGTATTCGCACAGTTGCTTAACTCGTTCTTTTAGTTTAGCTGTTGGTATTTGTACAAAAGATTGCGTTGTCTTGCCTAATCGAGCCTCTTGTCTTTGTCCTTGATTCCATCCAAAAATAACTGTACCAATTTGATGCTCAATACAATGGTTAACCACCAACTTAGCCGCTTTATTCACAGCATCCCGCATCTGTCTATTACGTTTTTCTGTGATATGAGCTAACTGATCATCCCAGTATCCTTGCGGTTTACCCTCCTTAATTGTGGAGACACGTTTGTTATACCACTGATTGAGAGATTTAACTTTACGCCCATCAATAATAAAGCTGGTTTCAATATTAGAAACACAACTTAACCAGTTATTAATACCTGGATCGATAGCTAATGCGTATTCTGGATTTAGCCCTAGCTCTTGTGCGGATTCTTGCTCATAGACAAACTCAGCATAAAAGCATTGGTTTCTTGGTAGTATTCTTAGCTCTTTGATATCTACGAATCTCAGGTTAGAAGGCATTGGTATCAAGAAACTATCAAGCTTAAACCAACGTTTAACGGTATTGCCCAAGGGTATCTTTATATTGTTACCAACAAGCTTCAGCGCAAGCTTTGGATAAGTCACAAGTGCATAACCGCTACCTTTACGATACTTGGGCAACTTGGGTCTGAAGTGCAGTTCACTTTTACTGTAGTTTTTGTCTAGTTCCTTAAAAGATTTGAATGACTCGGCAACAGACCTGAGTATTTGTTGTGCTGCTTGCGAATGCAAAACTTGATAATGTTTATTAGTTTTGTACTCTTTCTCAAGGTCATACTTACCGATTAATTTACCAGTTTTGAAATATAACTGACGCGCATAATAGATGCCACAATTTGTTAACTTTAGGACTTACGCACACTCTACGAATTCTTGGCGCTCTTGGCGTCTTGGCGGTTCGAGAAATTAAGCTTTTTAGCAATTTTTGCGTAAGTCCTAAACTTATGGGACTCAGAGCAAATAAACTCAAGTACTGCTCTAAGTTCATTATTTGGATTAACTAGATTTTGCTGACAACCATACATTGTTTTTACCTCCTTAAGATATACTAACACTAAATACTAACAATGTATGTGCAACATGAAAACAAAAACATTAACAATACGTTTATCTGAGCGTAGAAGAAATAAGCTCTATTTATATGCTGCTCAAAAAGATAGAACTATCACTGCTTTAATAGAAGATTGGATTGATAGCCTAAAACTTGAAGGAGATACGGCAGGTTAAAACCTGCCGAGTCGCGTTTCATCCCCGCATCTGTTGCACGAAGGACGCAACTACGTTGCTACTTCTCAGGGGCTTTCACGCTCCCGCTAAGTTCTTGTAAAAAATGGTCGGATGATTGAGCGTCATTTACAACGAGAGTTAATTACAGACGATGAATTGATGAGCAAGTTACGCCAGCAAGGTGTGAAATTTTTAGCAGATGTGAAGTTTGCATATATGGAGGCTGACGGCAGGATTAGTATCATCACCTTCGACTCCAAAAGTAGTACTGTCCCTGAGCAAAAAGCAGTACTAAAAAGCGATCTACATTAATTAAACTGTAAAATATGACGGTTGTATTCTGTGCCGAACTGTGATTGAGCGTTATACTTTACCCGAAATGGCTAATCTGTGGAGTGAAGCCTATAAGCTAAAAACTTGGCTGCAAGTTGAAATTGCTGTTTGCGAGGCTCAAGCTGAACTAGGTTACATTCCATCTGAGGCGGTTGAGGAAATTAAGGCCAAGGCAGATTTTGATCCAAAGCGAGTGTTGGAAATTGAGGCTGTAGTCCGCCACGATGTTATTGCTTTCTTGACAAATGTCAACGAATATGTTGGTGATGCAGGACGCTACATTCACCTGGGTTTAACTAGTTCGGATGTTTTGGATACAGCTTTAGCACTGCAATTGGTTGCCAGCCTGGATATATTATTGCAACGTCTGGAAGATTTAATTCAGGTAATTCGCGAAAAAGCACGGGAACATCGTCATACAGTGATGGCTGGCCGATCGCATGGTATTCATGCTGAACCGATCACTTTTGGTTTCAAGCTAGCTGGCTGGTTAGCTGAAGTGTTGCGTCATCAAGAACGCCTGAAAATTCTCCACGAAACGATCGCTGTGGGTAAGATTTCTGGTGCGGTGGGAACTTATGCGAATGTTGAACCGCGTGTAGAAGCGATCGCTTGCCAAAAACTCGGACTCAAACCTGATACGGCCTCAACGCAAGTTATTTCCCGCGATCGCCATGCCGACTATGTGCAACAATTAGCTTTGGTAGCAGCATCCATCGAACGTTTTGCTGTAGAAATTCGCAATCTGCAAAAAACAGACGTTTTGGAAGTTGAAGAATTTTTCTCCAAAGGTCAAAAAGGCTCCTCGGCAATGCCACACAAGCGCAATCCCATCCGTTCGGAACGGCTGACGGGAATGGCGCGACTTGTCAGAAGCCATGCTGGTGCAGCTTTGGAAAACGTCGCACTTTGGCATGAAAGGGATATTTCCCATAGTTCTGTAGAACGGGTAATTTTGCCAGATGCTTGCACTTTGACGCACTTTATGCTTTTAGAAATAACCGACTTGGTGAAAAACCTGTTGGTCTATCCTGAAAACATGAAACGAAATCTCAACTGCTACGGCGGCGTTGTGTTCAGCCAAAAAGTCCTGCTAGCCTTGATAGACAAGGGAAGCAGCCGAGAAGAAGCGTATGCGATCGTTCAAGAAAGCGCTCACGCCGCTTGGAACAAGCCAGAAGGTAATTTCCAGGACTTGATTAGCAAAGATCCTCGCGTTACCGAAAAATTGTCCCCAGCAGAACTAGAAGTCTGTTTTGACCCCCAGCAGCATCTGAACCATTTAGAAGAGATTTACCGACGACTGGGAATTTAGGATTAATTTACTTGTAGTGAGCGCTGAAGCGCTTACTACTAACCTGTTACTCAAAAAATACACAAACTTTTTCAAAAAAGAATATATAAAAATACCAAAAATCTTTAGTATTACATTACTGAAAACTGTTAATTTGGTGCTGGAATTTTTGCCATTAATGGGTAGTATAAATAACACACCTTTACATCATGTTTGCATAATTAGTTGTGATTCCCCAACTCATCGCACCCCACCTCCAACCCCTCCCCGGCTGCGGGGAGGGGAGACAAAGCGCAGCTTTGGCGGGGTGGGGTTCTTAGAGATTAATAAGTAATTAAACGAACATGATACTACTTATTTATTAGTGCTTCGAGTGCCTAAATGATTGAAATCCTAGCCACACTTTCAGCCTCTGCGGCAGCAGGAATGAGAATAGGTATACCTTTGCTAATCATTGGATTGTTGCAGGGTAGTAGCTTGTGGTCACAAGTTCCGATTTTATCTCACATTTCTCCACCAATATTGTTAGCTTGCCTTAGCTGTTGGTCTTTAGTTGAATTACTAGCCTCAAAAAAGCTATGGGGGCAAAGATTGCTACAACTAGTTCAATTATTCATGTCTCCCCTCGTGGGGGCAATTATGGGGTTAGCAGTAGCTAGTGCAACAGCAGCGCCAAGCTGGCTGATTGCCTGTATTGGGGGTTTGTTAGCTTTGGTACTCCAACTAGTTCAAGTTGGTTGGTTCTATCGGTTACGTGGTTTACCCTTGTGGGCAGTCTTTCTTCAAGATATCTTGTGTATTGCTCTAGTACTTTTTGCTTTTGATGCTCCCTGGCAAGGAGGATTAATTGCTTTAATACTGCTCTGGTTTGCAGTTCGTAGCGCGAAGCAGTGGTATGACTGGTATCACAAAAGGGCATAGGGCATGGGGCATGGGGCATGGGGCATGGGGCAAAGTTTAAATATCAGGCTTAGATGAGGCTACGCTACCTCCAAAGTGGTAGAGAATTTTTCCTAAAAGAGAAGATACACAAACGTTGGAACAAAAGAAGAGGAAGAAGAGTTTTCCAATACCCAATGTCCAATACCCAATGCCCAATGCCCTTTACTGCAAAAGTCCAATCATGTGCAAGAAGCCATGACCGGTAATCAATTCGATGATTAAGGCGATAAAGCCCAACATGGCAATCCGACCATTCCATACTTCAGCGCTAGTAGTCAGACCCCATTCCCAACGCTCTTGGGGGTACATTTTCACCCTTTTTTTCATTTGGGCAGCTTGCGAAAGCTTGAAACTGGGGTTTTTCAGCGCATTAATCACCAAGTCTGCAAGTGCATTAATAAATACTGGATGGGTATTGGGAGCAGGAACACGACGGAAATTGTGAATTCCTGCTTCTTCTGCTACTTCCCGATATTCAATATCAATTTCTTGCAGTGTCTCAATATGCTCTGAGACAAAACTGATTGGCACGACAACCAAATCTTTCACGCCCTTTGCACCTAATTCTTTGAGGGCATCCTCAGTATAAGGTTGGAGCCATTCTACTGGGCCGACGCGACTTTGGTAAGCTAAGGTGTGGACATTGGGTCGATTGAGGGTCTGCATAATCAAAGCAGTACATTCCTCAATTTCTTGCTGGTAAGGGTCGCCAGCCTCTTCAACGTAGCTTTTAGGAACGCCGTGAGCGCTGAAGAATATATGAACCTCATCTGGGTTAGGAAACTGTTCTAATTCTTGGGCTATGAGTTCCGCCATTGCTTGCAGGTAGCCTGGTTCTTTGTACCAGGAAGGAATGACGGTGTAATCAATGGGTTGAAGCTTTGGGTCTTCTTGCCAAAGTTTTTCTAAAAGCCGGAAGCTAGAACCACTCGTACTAATAGAAAACTGGGGATATAGTGGTAATATTACCAGGTGTTCTATATTATCTTGGGTAATCTGTGCGATCGCCTCTTCTGTATAGGGATTCCAATAACGCATTCCCACGTAGATATTGGCTTCTTGCCCTAAATGACTCAACTGTTCTTTTAAAGCTTCGCCTTGCGCTTCTGTGATCCGCCGCAGTGGAGAACCACCACCAATTTGCTTATAATTTTCTTGAGATGTTCTGGTTCGCCGCGAGGCAATAAACCAGGCTAGGGGCTTTTGCAACCAGCGAAATGGTAGGCGAATAATTTCCGGATCGGAAAATAGGTTGTACAAAAACGGCCCGACATCCTCTAGCTTATCGGGGCCACCGAGATTGAGTAATAAGACGCCTACACGACCCATAGCAGTTACTTTCCCCCAATCTTTTCAGGTTTTTTACTAATGTTAACAATATATCTTTATTAAATATAAAGCTTAATAGCAAGGAAATATGCAATGGCTACAATTTTAAGAGATTGGAGTTACCGTTATCAGTGGCTATATGATGGTATCTCTCGTTTAGCAGCCTTAAGTGTAGGTGGTGAAGCCCGTTTTCGACAACTTGCTTTGCAAGGCTTAACAATTCACTCAGATTCTCAGGTCTTAGATTTATGTTGCGGCAGTGGTCAAACGACGCAATTTTTAGTAAAACTTTCACAAAATGTAACAGGATTGGACGCTTCACCCAAGTCTTTGCAACGGGCGCGGGAAAATGTACCTCAAGCTTGCTATCTAGAAGCTTTTGCCGAGAAGATGCCATTTGCAGATAATCTATTTGATGTGGTGCATACCAGCGTTGCATTACACGAGATGCAGCCTGAGCAATTGCGAAAAATTATTAGTGAAGTTTATCGGGTATTGAAGCCAGGAGGAGTGTTTACACTGATAGATTTTCATGCTCCTACAAATCCGATATTTTGGCCTGGGGTATCAGTGTTTTTGTTATTGTTTGAAACGGAAACAGCTTGGCAATTGTTGAAAACTGATTTACCTGGATTGTTAACTCAGACTGGGTTTAATGTGGGTGAGCCAACTTTATATGCAGGTGGTAGTTTGCAAGTGATACAGGCCAAGAAGTAAACAATACTGCTTTATTAATGGCAGCTAAGAGACTTTGCTATTAATAAAGTATGAGTGATTGTTATATAGCACTTAAGCAGGTAAGCAGTGAAAAAATGACGCAGGAACTAATAGACCTCAAAAAGAGTATTTTGGAAGGACGTTACGCAGATGCCTTGGTAATTGTTGATGAATTAGAGGGGATGAGTAAACAAGCTATTCTGCGGAATATCCAAGCTTATTTAAGGATTTTACTGATTCATTTGATTAAGAACCAACTAGAGCAGCGATTAACCAATTCTTGGGTTGCTTCTATTCGTAATTCACTTATAGAAATTAAGAAACTCAATCTCAAAGACAATAAAAAATCCTATTATATCAATTTAACCGAATGGGATACTTATATTGAAGATGAAATAGAAATAGCAGTGCGTGATGCCAGTGTGGAAGTTTTGAATGGAATGTACAATGAATTCCAACTTACTGAAATGGTGGATAGGAACCAGATAATTCAGACTGCTTTGAAGTTGTTGGCGCTAACTTATTCTTATTCAGCCAAGGAGTTATCGGCAGTTTTGGCTGAAAATTTAACTCAGCTAACCGGTGGAGAAGATTGGAAAGCAGGTAGGCGATAAAAAATGACACAGGAACTTATAGACCTCAAAAAGAGTATTTTGGAAGGACGTTATGCAGATGCCTTGGCAATTGTAGATGAATTAGAAGGCATGAGTAAACAAGCTATTCTGCGGAATATCCAAGCTTATTTAAACATTCTGTTGATTCATTTGATTAAAAACCAAGTAGAACAACGATTAACTGGTTCCTGGGCAAATTCTATTCGTAATTCAATCAGAGAAATTAAAAAGCTAAATATCAAAGATAATAAAAAATATTACTATATTAATTTAGATGAGTGGGAGACTTTGATAGAAGAGGAAGTGATTGAAGATGCGATCGCTGATGCCAGCGATGAAGTAATGAATGGAGGATATAATCAATTTCAACTGGCTGAAATAGTGGATAGGAACCAAATTATTCAGACTGCGTTGAAGTTTTTGGCGCTAACTTATTCCTATTCAGCTAAGGAGTTACCCGCAGTTGTGGCTGAAAATTTAACTCAGCTAGTCGGTGGAGAAGATTGGAAAGCAGGTAGGCGATAAAAAAATGACCCAGGAACTAATAGACCTCAAAAACAGTATTTTGGAAGGACGTTATGCAGATGCTTTGGCAATTGTAGATGAATTAGAGGGGATGAGTAAAAAGGCAATTTTGCGACAGATTAAATCGTTTTTAAGAATTTTGCTGATTCATTTGATTAAGAATAAACTAGAACAGAGATTAACAAATTCTTGGGCTGCTTCTATTCGCAACGCCATCCGCGAAATTAAAGAAGTGAATATCAAAGATAATAAAACATCTTACTACATTAATTTAGATGAATGGGGAAATTTGATAGAAGAGGAAATTATTGAGGATGCGATCGCTGATGCTAGCGAGGAAGTGATGAATGGCAAATTTACTCGCTCTCAGTTGTCTGCAATGCTAGATAAAAACCAGATTTTAACTACAGCTACTAGTTTACTGGCTTTAACATATACTTATTCGCCAAAGGAATTACCAGCGATTATGGATGATTATCTCAGTCAGTTAGCTGGTGGTGAAGATTGGATAAATCGGGAAAAATAAATATCTGTTCTTTGTTCGGCGGTGATACCAAGTGTTAAATTCAAATTAGCACCATCATCTCTTAAAGGAAATACAAATGACAGCAGATACTACTGTAAAATATCAAGTCCTCAAAGCAGTAGAGGAAATGCCCCAAGACGTTACTTTTGACGAAGTAATGGAACGTCTTTATTTCCTGTACAAAGTTGATCGAGGTTTAAAGGAAGTTGAGACTGGTAATACCATCTCACATCCAGAAGCCAAAAAGCAGATTAAGACATGGCACAAGTAATGGACAAGTCAAGCCTTAACTGATTTAGAAGCAATTGGCGATTTTATTGCACGGGATGCACCAAGTTTTGCCCAGGTATTTGTAGACAGGGTATTTCAATCTGTAGAACGTCTACAACAGTTTCCGCTATCAGGGCGTGTAGTGCCAGAAATCGCTCAAGAGGATATTCGAGAGATTATCTTTGGTAGTTACTGAATCGTATATTTAGTCAGCGATGATCAGGTAAATATCTTAACCGTGTTTCATTCTTCAAGGCAGCTTAAGCTTTAATTAATGCTTATGTTTTGATAGCGATCGCTATTTCTATACAGGCGAAAACTGAGGTACCAAATGAAGCTAATATTACGGTAAACTGATTGCTAAACCGTAGTCTATACATTGTAGTACTGTACGGATAAGCAACAATAAAGTTTTCGCCAATTGTAAAGTAGAGATGATGAAAGAAATAACACGCCGCAAATTTATCGCAACAGCCACCGTGGCGACGGGTTTTGCCCTCGCAGTACAACCCATTTCTGCCGAAGTTATCACCACCGATGCCAAGGGGTTGGTAGCTGGTGCGGTGAAAATTCCTGTTAAAGATGGCGAAATTCCTGCATATAGAGCAGCACCTGCTACTGGCGACAACTTCCCTATCGTCCTAGTAATTCAGGAAATATTTGGAGTACACGAGCATATTCAGGATATCACCCGTCGCTTTGCCAAGTTGGGGTATTTAGCGATCGCACCCGAATTATTCATCCGTCAAGGCGATGTGACTAAGTTAAGCAACATAAACGAAATTCGCCCAATTGTCGCCAAAGTGCCAGATGCTCAAGTGTTATCCGATCTTGATGCTACAGTAAACTGGGCTGTGAAATCAGCTAAAGGTAATGGCGATAAATTGGGGATTACAGGCTTCTGTTGGGGTGGCCGCATTACCTGGTTATATGCCGCACACAATCCCAAGGTGAAGGCTGGTGTGGCGTGGTACGGCCGACTTGTGGGCGATGCTACCGAACTTCAGCCCCAGTATCCCGTCGATATTGCATCAAAACTGACAGTCCCCGTTCTCGGACTCTACGGTGGGAAGGATACAGGTATTACTCTTGATACAGTAGAACAGATGCGCGATCGCTTAAAGTCTAGCAGCAGCAAATCTGAAATCATCGTCTACCCCGATGCACCCCACGCTTTTTTTGCCGATTATCGCCCCTCTTACCGCGAAAAAGATGCTAAGGACGGTTGGAAACGTCTTTTGGCGTGGTTTAAGAAAAACGGTGTTTAACGGTATCGTACTAACTGTGACTTTGAAAAAAGTTCCAAATTGTTTCACTGGCGTTCAGCCCCAGGTTTGCATTGAATTTGTTTACGTTCTTGTCAGTTGAAAAACCACCAGGCCAGAAATGTCCGCCGTTTATTACCGCTAGCTGCCATACTTCTGAGTTGCCAGTACAACCTGTGTAGATAGCGGTTTTTACTTTATCTTGAGAAAAGTTAGGAGATTCATTTGATGAAGTACATTGATCATGCGATCGCCAAAAATCTACCATATCTGAGATAGAAAGCAGCGCTCCTCGTTGAGTGTGATCGTCACCTTCATAAAGGACATCGCGATCTTTTGTACCATTGATCGTTAACATCGATATAGAAGTTCGAGGCTGGCAATTAGATTTGAGTCTAACTGGTAGTGAACCAGCTACTGATGCAAAACCAGAAATTTTATCAGGTAACTTACAAGCCAGTGCCTGGGTAAGTATTGCACCTCTAGAAAAACCAGTGGCATAAATTTTATGGCTATCAATATTGATTTGCTGCTGAAGATGATTAATCAAAGCATTAACAAACGAAACATCATCCACCCTTCCTTGAGCGTTACCTCTAAGGCTCCATTTTTGGTCAATTCCATCTGGATAAACAACAATAAATCCTTTTTTATCTGCTAATTCATTGAAGCGAGTCACATTACTGATAGACCGACCATTACCATCATCTCCATGAAATACTAAAACTAACGGCATTAGGCGGTCTGGATTATAAGATTTTGGAGTGTACAAATAGTAAGTACGTAACTTTCCTTGGTCATTTAGTTCTCCATAATTATCACCACTCAAGATTTTTGCTTTAGTTATACTTTTTTGTTCAGCCTGAATGGAATCGCAAGCTGTCAATAAACTAATTCCAAGTAGAACTATTAGAAGCTTTTTTAAATTCTGAGAACTTTGATATATATTCATGTTAATTCAATTGACTTATGCGAGATACTTTTATTTACTTTGTAAGTCTTCTTTAGCAACAAACTAGCTAATAGAGGCTAACAACTGTAGTAGGGCTGTTAACCTCTATTTAGATATTAAACTCTTACATTCACATAACGAGCAGGAACTCTAACCTAATAATTTTGCCATTATTGCTACGGGAGGTTTTATAAATTATATAGATTATTAGATTAAATTGCAATCCATTTAATAATATTAAAGCATTATTAAATATCTATTTTCACCCATCTAATTCCTGATGTTAGAGCAGTAAATAATATTCATATATGATTATATTTAAAGGCATAGTTATACTAATTAAAAAAGCCTTATTTTATATAGGTTTCCAGGTTTGTATATGTAAAATTGGTATAAGACGAAATCTGTGGCAATACTGCTCGGTTAAGGATTTTTAACTCGGAATTGGGTTTCGGGAAAAGGTTACTGGGTTTAGGTTAAAGATTTTTTCTTTCCCCTTTCCCTTCCCCTTTTCCCCAAAACCCGACAAGTATTGAAATCTGTGGTGTCTAAGGAGAATTAAACAATTCGTAATTACTAATAACATTCCAAATATAAAAAAGCCTCCCATAACAGGAGGCTTAAAATTTAGCGGAGAAAACTTGTTAACAATCTTGTTAAACTACTGCGTAACTACAGCGATTACTCCTCCTAATGCAGAGAAAACCGCAGATACGCTTGCTGTGGCAAACAGCCACCAAGCTGCTGTCGCTGCGGCTTTGCGGGTTTCTTCTGCTTGTCGCTGTGCTTGATGCTTCACCTGTTCTAGGCGGCGTTGAGCTTCATGCTGTATGCGTTCTGCACGTTGCAATACTGTGTTGCGGGCCCGTTCAATTTGGTCAATAATCCGGTTGGCATCTTCCTCAGAGATGTCCTCACGAGAACTCATTATTGCTACCAGGGTATCACGGTCAAAAGAAGATAGGCGATCGCGCAGAGCATCAAACCCTGCTTGGGGATCGTCAAAAAATGTGCGAACATCGCGCTTGATATTATCGTAGTTAAGTTCCGGGCGATCCAAGGAGTTGAGATAGTTACGAATCCGGGCAAAAACCCCGTCAATCGCATCTTGAATGCCTCGTTGGATATTCCGCACTTGTTCTACAAATTGCTCCCTTACAGACACAATATTATCCGCAATCCGCGCCGCTTCTTCATCGGACATATCTTCCCGAATTTTCAGCAGGGCGATGATCGTAGAACGGTCAAAATGGGAAAGGCGATCGCTAAAACTTTCTACCCCAACTCGCGGATCGTGCAACAGTAGTTGTAAGTCGCGTTTAATACCTTCAGGATTAAGTTCTTCCTTGCCAGTTTGACGCAGATACTCTTCTACATAAGTTTTAAATGTTGCGGCTCTTTGCTGTGTGCGGGTAGCTAAACGACGAGGCGCACGCACAAAGTTACGAATCGAAGTTTGCGTGGAATCAATGATTTCATTGACTTGTTCTTCACTCAAGTCTTTACGTTGACTGAGTAACTTCACCAGTGTATCCCGGTCTACCTGCGACAACCGACGGCGCAATGCTACGGCTCCCTCTTGGGGATTTTCAAACAATCTGGTCAAATCTCGCCCGATACCTTCTGGGTTCAATTCTTCTTTACCAGTATTTCGCAGATAATCTGCGATCGTGGTAGTAACAGAGTCGTATTGCTCTTTGGCTTTATCGACTACAGCTTGGGGTGCATGGCGAACACTATGCCACGACTCCTCAGCAGTATTGATGATTTGATTAACTTGATCTTCACTCAAATCTTGCCGTTGACTCAACAATTGCACCAAGGTATCGCGGTCAAAGCGAGACAACCGCGCCCGAATTGAGCTAATTCCAGCTTGGGGATCTTCTAGTAATCTTTTTAATTCTGCGCGGATGGCATCAGGATTCAGTTCTGATTTTCCTGTATTACGCAGATATGATTCTACATTCAGCCACAGGGTTTCTGCTTGATATTGCGCCTGTTCTGCTAGCCCTTTGGATTCTACCAAGACGCGATCGCGTTGTTTTTCCAACTCTTCGAGAATGCTGTCTACTTCATATAGCTGGACATCATTACGTTGCAGCAATATCGACCGCATTTCCTGACGATCAAGGTGGGCTAGTCGCAATGTCAGAGTTTCATAATCTGCATCTGAGTCTTGCAACAGTGGTTTGAAATTCTGCTCAATGCCTTGTACTGTCAATTCTGCTTTCGGAGTAACCAGCAGATAACTTTCAACTGCCCGTTGCAAGTCTTGGACTATCTCTCTTTCTTCAATACCTGTAACTATCACTAGCACATCTTTGCGGACAGCTTCTAACTGATCTGCAATGCGCTGAATTTGGGCTTGGGTAAGGAGTCCGCGTTGTTGTAGGATATTAACGAAATCGTTGCGGGATAGTCGTTCTAGTTCTCTGCGGACTATTCCAGGGTCAGCTGCTGGGTCATAGAGAACATCACGAAATTCCTGAGCGATTCTTTCTGGGCTTAGTTGCCAAGCATAAGTGTTGTGCAGGTAGTTTTCGACATCAGCCCGAATTGGGCTATAAGGTTCTGATGGTGTTGGCAACCCTAGCTTATCTGCTTGTTGGGTAACTTTATCTTTGGCGGTGGTGAGACTACGCAAGATTTTTTCCACATCCAAATCAGGCAAATCTGCCCGTCCCAACACAGTGGCGGTTAAGGCGGATAGTGCTTGCTGGATTGTACTTTGCGTTGCGCTAGGGGCTGCTTTTTGGTCAGCTTCTTTGGAACTACTCTGTTCTGCTAATAACCGATCCAGTTTGGCGTTGAGTTCATCTGTTTTGTTTTGTCCTGCTGGAAGTGATTTCAGATAATCCATCAACTCACCCAGGCGGTCTTGGGTGGGTGATTGCTGACTCACAACTTGCTGCCAAACTTTATACAACGTATCAGCAATCCGGCTAACGTCTTTTTTGGAAAGGTCGGTGCGGCTGCTGACTAACTCGATAAACTTCTGGCGGTCGATGTTGCGAATATCTGGAGTCCCTGCGATCGCTTTTAATTGCGGATCGTTGAGTAAATTTTCAAAGTCACTCCGAATCTTTGACAAATCTAGCTCTGGAGGACGTATCTTTTCTAAGTAATCTTCTATATTCTCGCGGATACTTCCAGGGTCGATGGCGCTTCCTAGTTCTCGGCGGACGGCGGCGGCGGCGGCTTCAGCTGTCGCTACAACTTGGTTATTCACAGCCTTTGCGCCTAGTGCGGCGGTGGCTGTGCCCATAATCGCCTGAAAACCGGAAGTTGCCGTATTGACGACTGAACCAATTAAGGAACCTACGGTGGTGGAACTTACCCAAACGAGGAGCAAAAAGTAAGCACCCCAAATCACCAAACCGAGAATCGCTCCCAATGCTGGGTCTAAGATTACCAAGCTCAATTTAACCGCCAGAAAACAAGCAATTAATAAGGCGATCGTCACAGTGACTAATGTCCAAAGACCCACTGCGGTGCCAATTTTGCGAATGTTACCGCCCAAACTTTCCGCTTCCCCATTATCTGAATCTGAGTCAGATGAGTGCCCCAGGTAGGAAATACCGGCTGCAAGGGAAAGATTAGTTAGAACTAATTGGAAAGCAAAGGCTAAAATCACGCCGGAGATTAAAGCCACAAAAAAGCGCGGCCCAGAAGTGAGAACCGATGCCTGTGCTGGCGTGACGTTTGAGGATTCTCCTGAAAGCTGTGCCAACCACAATAGTGGTTTGTAGAGTCCCAGCATGATTTCCGTACTTTGGAACATTGTATTTCCTTCTTCTAAGGTTTAAATTTGGGGAATTAAGATTTTCTTGAGAAGCAACTCTTAGTATTTATGTATGTTTGTACCTATGGCAATTACCTAACTCATTAGCTCAGAATCCTGGAATTTGGCTATTTAAAGCATCTCTCTAAAGATTGAAAAGTGTATCCAACGAAAGATATAACTTTTATTATCCTTCGGTGATAATCTTAATCAAATTACCACCTAATCTTAATTATGTATACCTAATTTTTACTTTTTAATTGCTTATTTGTAGCGATTGATTCTATTTCGATTATATTTACTTTATAACGTCTTTACATTTGTTTACATATCTGTTTTTAGTCACCCTCTCAAGGTGGATTTGTCAAAAAAAATACGTTTATGATAATCGTCCAGAAGAAGTGCCTGCGGTTTGTACCCACAGACAGAAATAAGTCTAGTGATAAACAGCTACATTAAAGTTAACAAATGAAGCGTTGAGGATATAAAAATAAATGGCAACTCGTTATTCTAAAGATTTGCCACTATTTCCAATAGAATTGAATGGCAAATATCGCAATTAAATTCTGTTTATCTAGACTCCTCAAACCGAAAATCGGAACGATCATTTTGCAATAATTGGCTTTTTTGCCTATTTATTTTGGTATTTAGCAGGCTATGGCGTTGTTCGTGACGTTTTGCGCTTAGTTAGTTACTAGAACATCACTTGAAACATTACTAGATATCGGAGAAAAAAAATGGCAACTCAAGAAACTCGTCCTTCTACTGATTTACCACCTGTTGCAGCAGAATACAACGGCATAGATCGCAATGAATTTCTGTTTGGCTGGACACCACAAGCCGAAATTTGGAATGGTCGCTTTGCAGCAATTGGTTTTCTAGCCTATCTATTGTGGGATTTAGCAGGCTATAGCGTTGTTCGTGACGTTTTACGCATAGTTGGCTACTAGAACTTAAACACCGGAAACATTACTAGATATCGGAGAAAAAAAATGGCAACTCAAGGAACTCGTCCATCTACAGATTTACCACCTGTTGCAACAGAATACAACGGTCGCGATCGCAATGAATTTCTGTTTGGCTGGACACCCCAAGCCGAAATTTGGAATGGTCGCTTGGCAGCAATTGGTTTTCTAGCTTATTTATTGTGGGATTTAGCAGGCTATAGCGTTCTGCGTGACGTTTTACGCATAGTTGGCTACTAAAACATTTAACACCTGAAAAATTACTAGATATTGGAGAAAAAAAATGGCAACTCAAGAGACTCGTCCATCTACAGATTTACCACCTGTTGCAACAGAATACAACGGTCGCGATCGCAATGAATTTCTGTTTGGCTGGACACCCCAAGCCGAAATTTGGAATGGTCGCTTGGCAGCAATTGGATTCCTTGCATATTTACTTTGGGATTTAGCTGGCTATAGCGTCTTACGTGATGTTTTACACCTAATTGGATATTAGGAATAGCTCAGGATTGATAAATATCTGAGTATAAATAACAACATTACTCAGAAACCCGACTTCTCACTAAAAGTCGGGGATTTATCTCCTGAGCATTTCATATTTAATTTAGGTTTATTTAAAGCAAAAAGCGAACTAACACGTACAAAGCCGAAGCTACTAGTTGCAATACCATTACTGGAATACCGTAATGGAGAAAAGTTTTAAACGAAATACGCCGTCCATGCTGCTCAGAAATACCGGCGGCTACAATGTTAGATGATGCTCCTACTAGTGTGCCATTACCTCCTAAAGTTGCACCAAACATCATCGCATAAAATAGTGGTAATACTTCTGGCGGAAACTGTCCTTGAAAGTCTTGTGCTAAAACTTCTGCCGGTGCTAATCCGACAGTAACAATGTATTGTTTGAGTAAGGGCACCATCCCCACCACTAAAGGAATGTTGGGTACTAGACTAGATAATACCCCCACAGAAAATAATAAAACTAGGGAACCCAAAATAATATTTTTTCCTAAAATTGCTGCTAATACTCCTGATAAACCATTAATTACGCCAGTTTTTTCTAGCCCTCCAATTAGCACAAAAATACTCATAAAAAATATTAATGTACTCCAGTCTACATCCCGCAAAATGTTATTAACTGAATCTATTTTGCTATGGTGAGATAAAAGTAAAGCTAAAGCTGCTCCTAACAAAGCTGCGGCAGCAGGCGAGATGGGAACTGGTAGAGATTCTCCGATAACAAAAAATAGCAGTACGAAAAATACAATAACTGCACCAACGCTTAAAGCTCCTGAATGATTGATTTGTGGATGTGGCAATTCTTCAAGATTATCTAACTGTGTATTCCAGATTTTACGGAATAAAAATGGTAATGTTGCAATTACTATAATAATGGCAATTACTCCTCCTAAACTCAACTTCAATAAATAATCTGTAAAGCTGATATTCACAGCATCGCCAACAATAAATGTCGCTGGATCTCCAACTAAAGTCAGCAGTCCAGCACTATTAGCAACAAACACCATTAAAATCAACAACGGTACGAAATTTATCCCAACTTCCTGCGCCATTGGCGGAATTAAAGGTGCTAATAGCATTACTGTTGTGGCATTTGGTAAAACTGCACAGATGGGTGTCACAATAGCTACAATACCGAGTAATAGACGCTTGCCTTGTCCTTTTGCCAGAAGTACTATTTGAGTAGCTAAATAATCAAATATCTTAGTAGGTTCAAAAGCCCGTACTAATACCATAACTCCAAAGAATAAACCGAGGGTTCCATGACTTTCGCCGATGTAATCAACAGCTTCTTCTAAAGTCATGACGTTGGTAAAAACTAACAACAATGCTCCCAATAATGCCGCAATAGTAAGATGTACCCATTCTGTCATTACTAAAATAATGACGCTGATAAATGTAATCACACTGAGGATTGCTTGCCAGTTTTCCACACCTTACCTCTCGAAGTTTAATTTGTTGCATATTAGCGAAAAAAATCACCTAGTTATAGGTGACTTATCTATGATTACAATTGGATAAAAATTACTGAAATTCTTAACAGTGATTATTCATCAATACAATTGGGAATACCTAGAACAGCGCAGGGGAAATTAGAATTTAGTGCTTTAATCATCGGATGATTGACAGAGTTGCAACCGACGAATAGGATATCGGCAGCTTCTGATTCAACAACTTTCTTAAGTTCTGTAGAAATGCAACCAAACCGTAAATGAGATTTGAAGCAACCCTGCCATTCTTCAGCCAGACTTCGGGCTTGCCAGAGAATTATATCTGCTTGTTGCAAGGGAGTTACCACTGTCTGCAATTGGGGTTGAGTTAATACCTGCGTGGTAGACTGTGATATTTCACTGATTTGGCACTCAAATGGAGGCTGTTGTATTGGTAAGCTCAAGACATTTGGATACTGGTTGCTTTGATTTTGTTCTAGCACATAAACGGCTTGAACTGTAACTTCTGCATTAGTAGCTAAACGCGTTTGATGGGCAATCCAAAAGGCAATATCTAGTGCTGTATGACTGTTAGGGGATGCGTCATAAGCAACAATTAAATTAACTGCTTTTACTTGTTGAGGTTCTTTAGAAAAAGGTTTTTTTGGTTCTGGTAACAGTACCATTTGTTCAATTAAATTATCTCGTCCTGTGGCACTTTGCAGACGTGCTAACATTGGCTTAATTTGCACAGCTTTACTTCTCCCAATGAAATGAATTAACAATGAGAAGCAGGGCGATCAATTTAAGATTGTGGATTTTAGATTGAGTAACGATAACCAAAATTTCAAATCTTAAATCAATCAAGGAAACCCCAATAATAACTGTATTACAGCCAAAGTCTTGGGGGTTCCTTCCATTGCCTACGGAGTTAGCTGACGGGCTAAGACTGGAAGGTGTCTCTCTCTTAGGAGTGCTGAGTGCTAAGTTAAAGATTAATTATTCTTCACTTTTTACTCTCAAATTGCCGCTCTCTGCAAGATACGCCCCACAATATGGTTCCTCCGTTCCAAATTCAGCTTTCATGAATTTGAATTAGGCTACCCACTAAAAAAAATGATAATCTAGTTTACTCGTCTTGGGCAAAATATCGATCAAGGAAATTCAGAGCGTGATTGCGGAGTTCAAAATATTCTTTTGAGTTTCGCATGGCCGCGCGATCGCGTGGATGTTCAAAAGGAACTTCTAATATCTCTCCTATACTAGCAGCTGGGCCATTGGTCATCAAGACGATGCGATCGGACATATAAATTGCTTCATCTACATCGTGGGTAATCATCATTACTGCCTGACGATTATTTTCCCAAATATCCAATACCTGCCGTTGTAATTTGCCACGAGTTAGTGCATCTAGCGCCCCAAAAGGTTCATCCATCAGCAACATTTTCGGACGAATTGCTAAAGCTCTGGCAATACCTACTCGTTGTTTCATACCTCCAGAGATTTCATCAGGATATTTGTCAGCTGCCGCCGTCAAGTTTACCATTGCCAAGTGTTCATTTACAATGCTAATTTTCTCAGATCGATTAGCATTTTTTAGCACTTCATCTACAGCTAAACGGATATTCTCTCGCACGGTTAACCAAGGTAATAACGAATAGTTCTGAAATACCATCATCCGTTCGGCTCCTGGCTCACGAATTTCTTGTCCATCTAGCCTTACTGAGCCGGAAGTGGCTTTTTCTAAACCAGCTACTATCTTTAGTAGAGTCGATTTTCCACAACCAGAGTGACCAATTACAGATATATATTCATCTTCACTAATCGTTAGATTAACTCCATCTAAAACGACAAAATTATCTTTATCAGGTGTCGGATAAGACTTGACTAAATTTTCAATTTCTAAAAATCCAGGTCTAGGCAGAACTCCGGTCTGGGTATTAATAGGTAATGAGGTATATTCCATCATCAAAATGCTCCCGAAATAATTTAGTCATCAGTCAATATTTGAACTTGGCATTTAAGACATGAAAAAGTTAGTGGGAGCGTTAGCCCTGATGGCAAAACTATTCAGATAACCCACAGGATCGCTGGGGTCGAAGCCTTTCTTATCTATAAATACTTCTGGTGGTTCGACCTTGTAATCATCCTTGGGACACTGAATGCCCATTTCAGATGCTATCTCCCGATATAAATCTGTTCTCCAGCCAAGTTCTGCTAGTTTCTCGGCATTTTTGGGGAATTCCTTTATTTGTCCCCACCGTGCTGCTTGTGTCATCATCCAGATACTTCTGGATCTCCATAAGAATGTGGAGTGTTCTCCTGGCTGTTTGGGAAGGTTGTCAGGAATATCGAAGAAAATCGTGGTGTCAGCGGCTTTGATGGTGCGGTCTTTGCCGTCAAAGCCGCCATAGTTGTAATTGCCGATAATTCCCGGACTTGTAAATTTCGCAATTGGGGCATTTTTCTTTTTAGGTCTAGCACCTGTAAAGGAACGGTCTGTTATCAGTTCGGCTACTTCTTGGCGGTTTTCTGCTTTGCTGCAATACTGACAGGCTTCAATCATCGCCTTGACTAGAGAACGATAGGTTTTGGGATATTTGTCGATGAAAGATTCCATCACGCCCAAAAGTCGGTCTGGGTGTCCTAACCAGACTTCTTTACCTTGTGCGAAGGTAAAGCCGATGTTTTCGTTACCTGTTATTGCTCGCGTATTCCAAGGTTCTGCAACCATGTAAGCTTGCATTGCACCAATCCGCACGTTTGTTACCATTTGGGGTGGTGGAACAATAATCACGCGAAACTCTTTAAGCGGATCAACCCCTGCGGCGGCGGATAAGTAACGGATAAAGTATTCGTAAATGGAGGAACTTAATACTACTGCCCAAACTCTGTTTTCTGGCGGTTGGTTGTCAAAGTAACCTCGGAAATCGCGCCCAAAGGCTTCTAAAGCGCCATCGCCATATTTTTCTTGATACTCGTACCACGGACGCAGCCCAAAATCCCACATGGCTTTGTTCATTGTCATGGCGTTACCGTGACGGTGTATGGTCATGGCTGCACACAAAGGGGCGTGGCGTGCGCCTTCAGCACCAATTCTGGCATTAGTAACCGCACCAGATACTACGGGTGAAGCATCCAGACGACCAAAAATTAGACCGTCGCGGGAAGTAGCCCAACTGGCTTCGCGGTTGAGTGTAACGTTCAAACCATACTTGCGGAAGAAGCCTTTTTTCCAGGCGATCGCAAATGGCGCACAATCATTAACGGGAACGTAACCAACAGTAAGATCGGCTTTTTCCAGGTCGCCGCTTTGAACTACTGGTTGCACAGCTAAGGCTTCTTCTGTCAATCCTTTGGCTGATCTATCTCCTGAAATCCCACAGGAGGACAGCGCCATTCCCGCCGTTGTTGCTCCTATTCCCTTGATAATATCTCGTCGAGTCCAGTTAATATCACCCATTTTTGTAGTTCCATTGGTGATTGATTGCTCACGCTTCAGGCGCAGAGTCTTGTTAAATCTTGCTGTTTTGATAGCAGCCGAATTTTGTTAGTTGGAAGTTTTAGGGCGATGGGTTACTAATTCTTCGATTTTGCCCACGGCATAATCCAGAATTAACCCAGTTACACCAATTACCAACACAGCTAAAAAGACTGAACTCAGGTTTAAGCGGCTCCATTCATCCCAGACAAAGAAGCCGATACCGATACCACCTGTGAGCATTTCCACGGCAACGATTACCAGCCAAGCTATGCCTAAACTAATTCGTAAGCCTGTAAAAATATACGGCAAACTTGCAGGCCAAATGATTTTTGTAATCCGCCGCCAACGGGGCATTTCTAGGACTCGTGCCACATCTAAATAATCTTTGGGAACGCTAGAAACTCCTAAAGCGGTATTAATAATTGTCGGCCATAAAGAAGTAATAAAGATGACAAAAATGGCTGAAGGATCTGCTAAATTGAAAATTGCTAAGGCGATGGGTAGCCAAGCTAGAGGTGATACAGGTTTAAAAATTTGAATGATGGGATTGAGTGCTAGCATTGCCGGTCTGGACATGCCAATTAGAAACCCCAGAGGAATCGCTACTACTGCACCCAATAAAAAGCCTATTAACACCCGGCGCAGACTTGCAATCAACAGCCAACCAATTCCCAAGTTGCCCGGGCCTCGCTGGTAGAAGGGAAATCTGATGTAATCTAGATTAGCGATTAGCGCTTCTGGTGGAGTGGGCATCAATTCATGGTTTGCAAGTGCAACAATCCACCACAGCACAATTATTCCCAAGAACCCCAACACAGGTAGAAAGAAGACATCTTTAACGACGACAGGTTTTGCTTTTTTCCAAGCGGCTTGTCCAGCGATCGCAGCGATCGCTGCTAAATTTAATTGAAATATCATTTCCGACCTCAACAGATTTAAGTGCAGGTACAAAGAATCCGAGCAGTACCAGCCTTGGACACCGATGAGATCGGAACACTATAAAAATGCCGTCTCTTCAGTCTCCTCTCAATGCCTACGAAGTTAGCTGACGGGCTAGGGCTGAGAGATGCCCTTCACAAGAAAGAAAGTTATGAGTTATGAGTTATGAGTTATCAGTTAAATATTATTAATATTAGTAACTTCCAACTCCCCACTCTCAACCTCTCACTTTCTATGAGATACGCCCCACAATTTGGTTCCTCCGCTCCAGCGTTATGCACTGTGACACGCTGAATTAGGCTGACTTACTCTAATGGATACTAAAATTATGCATAATATAACATTGATGCTCAGTAAAAGCCATCTATCTTATAATAAATGTTGTTTATTTTAATACCTATTTTAAGTATTTACTTGTAACTAAATGTAAAAAATAAAACTACAATTTAGTTGTGTTGTGAATGAACTCCTTGCACAGACGGCTAAATAATATAGTCGAGCCAAGCATCAAAAATCTTACGTGCTTAATATTAATATTTTTTAATAAAAAATAGATTATACTAGGAAAATTTTATATACGCTTAGTCAATCAGCAAACAAAAGAGCATATATAATCTATTCCTTTTGGTAGGTGAACAAAATCGTTAAATTTGGTATAAGCTCCCTGCACTCGCTAAACTAATTGGATATGGAAGTTTGCTCATCTATCTCTTAGCTGATATTTAACATAATGGATTTTAGTCAAATACTGGCTGAAAAAACGGATACCATCATCGATAAATGGGTTGCAGCAGTTCGCAAGGATAGACGGATTGAAAGTGCTGATGACCTATCTTACACAGCAGTAAAGGATCACATCCCTGATGTTTTGAAAGCAATGGTGACAGTGCTTTCAAAATCTCAGGATAATGATATTCAGTCAATAGTTACTGCCAGTTTTCAGCATGGAGCGATTCGAGCGGAACAAGGCTTTGACCCAGCAGAAATTGCCAGAGAATATCATTTGCTGCGAACAGTAATATTTGATGCTCTACAACCAGATTTATTAGGGGGAACAGCTGTAGAGATAATTCGTTCCATGCGTTTGATTGACGCTATCATAGACGAAGCGATCGCTCGGTGTTTCAAGAGTTATGTTGAGGAGCGGTTCCGAGAATTACAGCAGTTGCATTTATCACTAACACTTCATAATGATGAACTCACGCGCTTAATGAGTGCTAATCAAGAGTATCTTTCGCAGCTAGCCCACGAATTAAAACATCCCCTAACTTCCATTATTGGTTACTCGGATCTGTTTTTACGCCAACAACGACGAAAGACTGAGATAAAAGACACTTCTGCCAATCTCGAACATATTGAGCGGGTACTACGCAATGGCAGACAATTACTCCATCTCATCAACGATGTATTAGAACTTTCGCGGTATGACGCAGGGCAGATAAAACTCCACCTAGCACCCACCGATGTGCGTGAATTAATCAATAATGTCTGTGAAATGTTGGAACCTTTAGCTGCTGGGAAAAATTTAAAAGTCGTAGTCGATTGCGATCACGCTCCTAAAAAAATAATTACAGATCCTTTTCAATGTCAACAAATTTTTACAAATCTTATTAGTAATGCGATTCGCTATACAGAGTCAGGAACTATTATTATAATGTGTCAGGTGTTGGAGAATCAGAAATGGGCGATCGCGGTTTCTGACACTGGAATTGGCATTGCACCAGAAAATCAAGCCCAGATATTTGAACCTTACTTTCGCGTCAGTTTTAGCGATCGTCCCTATCTCCCTGATAGTACAGGATTAGGATTAGCGATCGTATCTCGTTTAGTAAAACTACTCGAAGGTGAAATTAAGCTAGTCTCTGAGGTAGGCGTTGGTTCTACCTTCACCGTAATTTTGCCATTACAAATAGAGAGTTGATTTCGCGCCAAGACGTAAAATTCTTCTTTGCGCCTTTGCGTGAAATCAAAAAACATTATTACAACAATCCTTGTTTTTTCAACTTATCTAGCGCATCCTCAGCAGCAGCTTTTTCTGCGTCTTTTTTATTGCGTCCCTTACCTTCGCCGTAAAATTTTCCATCTACCAATACTTTTGCGATGAATTCTGGCGCGTGAGAAGGGCCTCCTATTTGTTCTGTAAAGTATTTGGGGGGATTTGGAGTAACGTTGCGTTGTACCCATTCTTGAAAGCGATTTTTTGAGTCTACATTAGAACGAGACACAACTATATGCTTAGGATCTACAGAATCAAATAACGGTTCTATAATTGCGCGAACTGCTTCAATATTGGAATCATTATCTAAATAGTAAGCACCAAGTACAGCTTCAAAGGTGCTACTGAGCAAATTAGGATTTTGGAAGCCTCCGTCTCGAATTGCGCCTTTTCCTAACCGCATTCTAAAGTCTAAACCTACCTCCTCGGCGAACTTTGCTAATTGTTTCTCATCTACCAGCGCCGAACGCCGCCGGGTTAATTCATCTTCTCCCATTTCTGGGTGACACTTATATAGATACTCGCCACTTAAGAAATTCAGCAAAGCATCACCGAGGAATTCTAAGCGCTCATTATGTTCGCCTTCTCCTGGATTTTCATGGACATAAGAACGATGCGTAAGCGCTTGTCGCAGAAGTTTTTCATTATGAAATATTAGAATTTTATGCATTTTTCTCTTGTGTTTTGT
Source organism: Nostoc commune NIES-4072 (assembly GCF_003113895.1). Classification (NCBI taxonomy): domain Bacteria; kingdom Bacillati; phylum Cyanobacteriota; class Cyanophyceae; order Nostocales; family Nostocaceae; genus Nostoc; species Nostoc commune. The sequence goes on from NZ_BDUD01000001.1 coordinate 1,610,699, forward strand.
TGCGTAAATTGACTGTTGGAAACTTTACGAATGCTATTGTCTTCAGACATAAAAAAACCGCATATAGCGGTGTTACTAAAACCCAGCTTTGACTCAACTGGGTTTTTAAAAGCTTTTTTAAGCAGCTAATTTCTTTAACTCAACTAAAAACAATTCCTGACCTTGCTTTTGAACTTTACCCTCCTTTACGGCAACGTCAATAAACTGGCTAAAACTCTTAAATTTATTGCCATCATCTGTAGAAATAGATAAGTATCCTTGATAGTTAGCACAACGTTGACGCATCAATCTATCAATACGACCAAATACGGTAAGCTTATCTTGGCTTAAGGCAGTTTTGATAGCTTCAATTAGATACTCTATAGCCTCATTGTAATTAATTCGAGACACAAGATCCGTGTTTGGCGGTTGAGTCTTATTCCTATTGCCAACTAGCTGAGGTAATTCATCTACAAAGTGGAAGTTATCATTACCAACGAGTTTAATCAAATTTGGACTGGCGCTACCTCTTTGAGCAAAAATTATCACCTTTTTACCCAAAGATTTTAGAATACAAATTAAGCCAGCATAGTCCCAGTCTCCTGAAAATAAGATAATTGTTTTTAGAGAAGGATTAAAGGCAACTGCTTGAACACAGTTAGCGATCAATCGATAGTCTGCACTATTATTTGAATGCTCAGGAACATCAACACACTTCATACCAATAAGTTCTAGCTCATTTTTGATACAAACTTGGTTTATGTAGTGTGAATTATAGTAGACATTTTTGCAGTCTATACGCCCCTTGGATTGGGCAAATTCCAGCAAAAAATGACCCTTTCCTTTAATTGAAGAGACGTTCTGAATATCGGCAAAAATACCGACAGAATTTTTCTGCTGGCTTGTTTGTCTATTGGAAGATTGATTAGCGTGTGGCATTGTAATATATCCAGTATTCTTTGGTGAACTGGACAGCTTCAACAAATCACACATTTAGCAGTAGCAGAGGTTGATACAAGGAATTTATACTCAAAAAGCACTTCCATGCAATAAAGCTCTCTACCGTCGCTTTCGTTTGGTTCAAGTCTCAGCCTTAGAATTCCTGGCTTCCTACCAAGTTTCGCGTCATCCTTTCCCCTGAATATTCATCCAAACATCTTGTCTTCCCGTTGAAAGTCTAGTCAATCATTTGACTTGACATTGGGCTAAATAATCAGCCGAAGAGATGACACGAAGCTCGGCAGTAAACTAGGAATTCTGCTGCTGAGACCACTACCAAAAACTTGCGTTTTAGAGTGGGGTTGTTTATTCTGTCTTACATACAGAATTGCATAGCTACTACTTCGTGTCAATATAGTTACTTATGAAGATTTCGTAAAAGCATAGACGCGTAGCGCTTATTCCCGGATTTCTCACAAAGGTTTAAACGAGTAGCCCAAAACGCTTATGCCACTTAGACTTGAGATAAAATACGCCGTTCACATATTGTTGTGATTCGTGCAGTGTCTAAAACGCTCAAAATCTAAGCCTGATAAAGGTTTGGTAATAGCGATCGCACCGCTTGTGAGAAATGCGGGTTATTGTAAAACATCGTCTCTTATCCATCAACTTTAATAATCATTTATGGTATTCTTTCACAACCACTATTTTTTTAGTTAATAAATAATCTACGGTTTGCTTTGAGCGATCGCACCATACAAAATACCTAAAATTTTCTTAATATCCTTAATATAATATTCACTCAAATCAATCGAAACTACATTACCTTCAAGTTTCATAAATTGCCAGATAGTACCGATAGTAACAGCACCATATATAGCTTTAATTTGGTTTCCACCTCTCTCGTTAAATAACTGAGCCGCTACCATTTCGGCAATACATTGAGCTAAACCAGACCTCAAATTCTCATTTTTACTTTCTACTAAGACAATCACCGGACTACGTACAAGCAACTGCTCTGAAGAAAGACTCAAAATAAAATCACAAAAGCCGTTTAATCCTCGCTGGCTATCAACAGTAAAGTCAACTCCCGAAAAAAAGCTTATTTCATAATTAAACTTGCGTCTAATTTCTAATAAAATTGGACTTATTATCATTTCACTTCGAGCTTTTTCTGAACTTATCGCTACTGCTAAATCAACATTTTCTTTAAGAATAGTAGATAATAAATCACTACACTCTTGCTCCTGCACATTTGCGAATAGTCCAGATGATTCGTGGATAACTAACCCAAAATAATCAATAACTTCAATAAGTTTAAAATCACTATAAGCCATAAAACTTACTCCTTTGTCTTATGACTTAATCCTATAACAAAGTTTAAAAATTCAGCTTTGGCGGAAACACCCTAGCTAAATCAAGAGACAAATTAGGGAAGCAGGGAAAATTTATTACCTCATTTGACAAGAAAATTCGCTTATTTGAATAACCATATCTGCCTTGGTTATCTTGATATGGTTCACTATAAGCTTCCAAATAATTATCGAATAAATTGAATATCCAATAATCAGTAATACCCGCTTTAGCATAGAGAGGTATTTTCACATCTTGGTCATAAGCTAAAGAAGAATCTGAAACTTCCATCACCAATAAAACATCAGCAGGTTTAGGGTGAGCCGACAGATAATCATCAGCACGGTTTTGAACAATCGCAAAATCAGGCTCAGGTTCGCTATTAGGTGGCAAAGTAATCGGCGCTTGTGATTGCAAAGTAGCCTTGTCTCCCAGTATTTTGGGGAGTTCCTTCCACAGTTTTCTTAAACAAGTTTCATGGGCTGTACCTTTGGATGCCATTTCAATAATTTCCCCGTTGATTAATTCAATGTGGTCATCTTCATGGAAAAAGCCCAATTCTCCAAGCCTGTGGTATTCATCCAGTGTGAAGCGTTTAGCCTGAGCAATACTCATAACCTTACCTTTCTCTCATTGCCATAATCCCTATTCTAAATGTGTCAGAAATTGGTATGCTAAAAGCCGAGACTCGCTATAAAAGCAAACAATGCCTGCGCCTACTATCAATCCCAGCATCACTGCCTTTCCCTTGAGTGCTGTAGTCGGTCAAGAAGCAATTAAATTAGCCTTGCTGTTAGCAGCCGTTGATCCTGGTTTGGGAGGAGTGGCGATCGCAGGTCGCCGGGGTACGGCAAAATCTGTGATGGCTCGTGCTATTCACGCTCTACTACCGCCGATTGAAGTTGTCAAAGATTCAATTAGTAATTGTGACCCCAACCATCCAGAAGAATGGGATGATCAACTGTTGGCGGAGTACGCAGACAAAGACATTCAAGATGTGCCCGTCGAAATTATCCCCGCGCCTTTTTTGCAAATCCCTCTAGGTATCACTGAAGACCGACTATTAGGTTCAGTAGATGTTGAAAAGTCTGTAAAACAAGGTGATACCATTTTTCAGCCTGGATTACTTGCTACAGCTAACCGGGGTGTACTGTACGTAGATGAAATTAATTTATTAGATGACCAAATATCAAATCAGCTTCTAACAGTATTATCTGAAGGACGCAACCAGATAGAACGGGAAGGAATTAGTTTTCAGCATCCGTGCAAATCCCTGTTTATTGCCACCTACAATCCAGAAGAAGGTGGATTACGGGAGCATTTATTAGATAGGATTGCGATCGCACTTTCTGCTGACGGTGTACTCGGCTTAGATCAAAGAGTAGAAGCAGTTGAAGTTGCGATCGCTTATTCTAAATCTCCTCAAGATTTTCTCAAACAGTACAACGAAGATTTAGACTCCCTGAAAACCCAAATCATCTTGGCACGGGAATGGTTAAAAGAAGTGATCATTACCCACGAACAAATTGCCTACTTGGTAGATGAAGCCATTCGCGGCGGAGTTCAGGGACATCGCGCCGAGTTATTCGCCACGCGGGTTGCTAAAGCTGCGGCGGCTTTGGAGGGACGGACAACAGTTAATGCCGAAGATTTGCGGCGTGCTGTGGAATTAGTGATTGTACCACGCGCCACAGTTGTGCAGACACCGCCACCCGATCAAGCACCACCACCGCCTCCACCTCCACCACAACAGAATCAAGAAGAACCCCAGGAGGAATCTGAAGAGGAACAAGAAGAACAAGAACAGGAAGAGAATCAAGAGCAAGAACCCCCTAGTATCCCGGAAGAATTTATCTTTGATCCAGAAGGGGTAATTCTTGATGACAACGTGCTGTATTTTACTCAAATGGCGAAGCGGCAAGGTAAATCTGGTAGTCGCAGCGTCATCTTTTCCGATGACAGGGGACGCTACATTAAGCCGATGTTGCCCAAAGGGAAAGCGCGACGCATTGCAGTAGATGCTACTCTCAGGGCAGCTGCTCCTTATCAAAAAGCACGCAGAGAAAGACAACCAAATAGAAAAGTTATTGTCGAACAGCCTGATATTCGCTCGAAACGCTTGGTACGTAAAGCCGGGGCGTTGGTAGTATTTGTAGTAGATGCTTCTGGTTCAATGGCCCTGAATCGAATGCAATCGGCTAAAGGTGCGGTGATGCAACTTTTGACAGAAGCTTATCAAAATCGTGACCAAATAGCATTAATTCCCTTCCGGGGAGAACAGGCAGAGGTATTATTGCCTCCAACACGTTCTATTGCTTTGGCGCGTAACCGCTTGGAAAGGTTGCCCTGTGGTGGGGGTTCGCCCTTAGCGCATGGTTTAACCCAAGCTGTGCGCGTCGGCTTAAATGCTCAGATGAGTGGAGATATTGGGCAAGTTGTCCTTGTAGCAATCACCGATGGACGGGGTAATATTCCCTTAGCGCGTTCTTTGGGTGAACAGCTAGAACCAGGAGAAAAGCCAGATATCAAAGGAGAATTATTAGAAATTGCTGCCAGAATCCGGGCTTTGGGAATGCAACTATTAGTAATTGATACAGAAAGTAAATTTGTGTCTACTGGCTTTGCTAAAGAATTATCGCAAACAGCAGGCGGTAAATATTATCATTTGCCAAAAGCGACAGATCAAGCTATTGCTGCCATGACCAAAGGTGCGATCGCTGATTTAAAATCTCGGTAATTAGTCATTAGTCATTAGTCATTGGATTTTTGACTCAGCACGACTACGATCCAGTGGGCATTACCTGTGGTTGTAAATAGCAAATCAAATCTTGGATTCCCTTTTGCAGATACCGCGTTACTGTCATTGGACTAGTACCAATGTTTTTAGCAGCATCCTTGCGAGAAAGTTCCTTCAAAAATACCATTTCAACTGCCATCCGGGGCTTTTCTTCCAACATATTGATTGCGCCTTGGAGTTGTTGGCGTTCTTCTTCTTGTTGCAGAAGGACATGAGAACGAGGACAAGGAAGTGCTTCACCCAAGGTTATTTGGCAATCAACATAGTTAACTGCGGTTGCATCTAAACTCAAAGGCATCCGGTTTTGAGCAGCTAACTTGGTTTCTTGCCATTCATGCACAGATACCCGAAGGTGGCTGGCAATTTCAGCATCCTTGGGCTGACGACCTAAAGACATTGCCAAGTCCTTGCGAATCTTTTGCCCTTCATTATATAATTCTTGCCAACGACGGGGAATTTTTAATAGAGTACTGCGATCGCGCAAAAAGTGCAGCATCTCACCGCGAATATATGGCACTGCAAAAGAACTAAAAGCATATCCTTGGCTAGGATCGAAACGCTCAATTGCCCTAATCAAACCAAAATAACCAATTTGTTCTAAATCTTCATAAGGTTCATTACATTGATGGCTGAATTTATGAGCCATCTTCCGTACCAAGCCAGTATGTAACTGTACAAGTTTATTACGAAGTTTAATAGATGGATTCTGGTGGTACAAGTGTAATAATTCTATACCATCAGTTCGTAAAGAGGACTCACTTGCTGCCATATACATTCCTTTGTTGTAACTCCTATTCCTGGGAAAATGGAGTTGCGTATATTTTCTTCTAAGCTGTTATTATTTTCCTTAGCAAGGGCAGAATAAGCTATCGTCGTTTCACTGAACTTGTGAGGAGTCGCACTCCATAATTCAGTATTTGTACGCATGATTTTATTACCCTCGCTGTTGCAGGTAATGTTTGTTTTTCAGATAAAAATTTCGACCTTACATAATCTTTTTTGTTTAGTTGTCTCCTACCTTACGTAGCCCTTAGTGGTTTCTTGCCTTAAATCTTGGTAAGAATAGAAATAGGCTGAACGTTTTCCTAAAAAACAGTTTTTCAATATGAGCAATACCAGTAATTTTCGTGAAGCTATCCGTGAGGCTAAATCTCACGCCCTCGTTGGCCCAAATGTGATTGCCAACGCTCTCCCCTACGTCGGTGGTGGATTAGTACTAACGGCATTAGGAACCTACGGCGGTTTGGGAGTTATCCGTACTAACCCCGAAATATTCTTTCCCACCTTCATTGGTGCGGTGATTTTGGAGTTAGTTTTGTTCTTTGTTGCCCAAAATGTTGCCCAAAAAGGTAACAAGGGTCTTGCACTACCCCTGCTAGCAACCTACAGTCTCTTGTCTGGGTATACTCTCAGTGGCTTAGTATTTGTCGCTTTGAGATCCCAAGGTGTTGGCATTCAAGGTATTGGTATAGCTGCCCTTGGTTGTGGCGTTACCTTTATTGCTGCCCGTCAAATTGGTTCAAATCTTTCTGAACAAGATGGCATGGCTTTGACGAAAACCATCAATCTCGGCGTTATCGCCTTGGTGGTTGTATGTCTTGCCCAATTCGGCTTTACGATGTTTGGTGTTTACACGCCAAATTGGTTAGAAATCGCCATCTCCGGTTTAGGAGTATTTCTGTTTGTTGGGGTTTCTGTTGTCGATTTCTACATCTTGCCCCGCACTTACAGCGATGACCAATATCTGCCTGCTGCTTTGTCGATGTACTTAACTTACATCAACTTGTTTGTCTTTATATTGCGGTTGCTAATTGCCATAAATGGCCGCGATTAATTGTCTGTAGGCAATTACAAAAGTAAAGTTTTATAAAGTAAAAACCGTGGTTAAATTTTCAGTAACCACGGTTTTTTCACTGTTTTAATATAGAATATATATAGGATTACTATTTGATTTTTGAACGAAATTAAGTATTGTAGAGTGTGTTAGAACGGAGTTCGTAACGCACTATGAACACGAGTTTGATGCGTTACGCTGTCGCTAACACATCCTACGTATATTTTCAGAAATCAAACCGGATTCCTATAGATAAGTTAAGTATCAAGTGAGCAAAACTATGCTTGAACTCGCAAATATCAAACGTGAAGTAGAAAAGTGGTCTAATATCTTGGGTAAGGCTGAGGAGTGTCTTTGACCTTCAATATTTGACTGCAACAATTCAATACTTTCATTTAGTAATTGCTCAACCAGATTTTTGGAAAAATCCCACCCCTGCTTATCAGACACTTCAAGAAATTGAATACTCCATATTCTACAACCATCAGAAATATCAGCGTTGGTGTTCAATTCTAGAAGATATCAAGGCTGCACTGGAGTTGTTGGAATTATCAGCCGATGAGCAATTACTGCAAGAGGCGCAAACCAACCTTACCCAACTCCAAAAAGAACTCGAAACAGCAGAAATAAGACAGTTATTATCTGACGCCCATGACAAAAACGGTGCATTTATCACTATAACTGCTGGGGTTGGTGTTGTAGATGCTGAATATTGGGCATATATGTTGCTGCAAATGTACTGGCGTTGGGCAAAAAGCCACAATTACCAATTGGATGTAGTAGAGATTTCTGATGGGAATGAGGCCGGAATTAAGTATGCAACCTTAGAAATTACAGCACATTGTGCATACGGCTACCTCAAATCAGAAACAGGTACACATCAATTACAGCAAATATCGCCCTTTGATGCTGCTAACAGCTTGCGGACGAGTTTAGCAAGTGTAGAAGTTATCCCAATATTGGATGAGTCTATTGAGTGGGAAATTCCAGAGAAGGATTTGGAAATTACTTGGTATCGCCATCGCGGGAATATCAACCGTCCAGAAGTATGGGTGCGGGCGGTTCACGTTCCTACCGGGATTAGCGTATTTTGTGACCAACAACGTAGTCAAATGCAGAACAAAGAGAAAGCCCTAGCTATTCTCAAGAGTAAACTGTTTGCGATGCCTACGGCTGGCTACGCCTACGCACAAGCCCAACATGTCCAGATTAACAAAATTCAACCCCAACAGATAAAACCTCTATCCAACAAGCTTATCCGTGAATATATTTTGCATCCTTACACCAAGGTGAAAGATTTACGTACTAATGTAGAAACACCTGCTGCGACAGAGGTATTAGACGGTAAAATTGATTTCTTTATCAAAGCCTATCTGCAACAGCTAAATCACACTACTTCAGTGGGTGAAGAAGCGCTTGATAATTTCAAGTCACTTTTGTAACTTATATAAGTAGTGTAGAAAAAATTTGCCCAACTACAGCTAAAATCAAGAAACACAAGTAGAATAAAGAGCAATTTTCCAATTTAAAGCGCTCTATCTCTCATTCAGCAAGCACTATGGAAGTTTTAGAACTCAAACGCGAAATCGAAACGTTGTCTGGCCGCCTGGGTAAAACCCAGGACTATCTTTGACGTACCTGCACTGACAGCCAAAATTCAAGACCTCGAAAAAATATCAGCACAGCCAGACTTTTGGGATAACCAAACCCAAGCCCAACAAACTCTGCAAGAACTCAATGACCTGAAAGCCCACCTCCAGCAATACGATCGCTGGCACGCCAATCTAGAAGATACTAAGGCAGTTGTTGAATTATTGGAGTTAGAAACCGATGAGGCACTACTCCAAGAAGCAGAATCTACCATCACTAAACTGAATCGTGACCTGGATCAGTGGGAGTTACAACAGTTACTTTCTGGCCCCTATGATGCGGAAGGTGCTGTATTGACGATTAGTGCTGGTGCTGGTGGCACAGATGCTCAAGACTGGGCATTTATGCTGATGCGGATGTACACCCGTTGGGGCGAAGCACACGGTTATAAGGTAACTTTAGCTGAAGAGTCGGAGGGTGATGAAGCCGGAATTAAATCTGCAACCCTAGAAATTACTGGTCGCTATGCTTATGGTTACTTGCGATCGGAAATGGGTACACATCGCTTAGTGCGGATTTCACCTTTTAATGCCAACGGCAAGCGACAAACCAGTTTTGCAGGGGTGGAAGTGATGCCGCAGATTGATAACTCTGTGCAATTGGATATTCCAGATAAGGATTTGGAAATCACCACAACTCGTTCTGGTGGTAAAGGTGGGCAAAACGTCAACAAAGTAGAAACTGCGGTGCGGATTGTTCACCTTCCCACTGGTCTTGCTGTGCGCTGTACAGAAGAGCGATCGCAGCTACAAAATAAAGAAAAAGCTCTAAATCGCCTCAAAGCCAAGCTGTTGGTCATCGCCAAGGAGCAACGCGCCCAAGAAATTGCCGAAATTCGTGGCGATATGGTGGAAGCCTCCTGGGGAAACCAAATCCGTAACTATGTATTTCACCCTTACCAGATGGTGAAAGATTTGCGTACAAATACAGAAACAACGGCGATTAACGATGTGATGAATGGCGAAATTGATCCATTCATTCAAGCTTATCTGCGCCAAGAAAATAAATTAGTAGAAAACACTTCTGCATAATTTTGCATTATTTACAAGTGCTAAGTAATTAACTTTAATATTACTTAGCACTTGTTATTTATTTTTCTAATAATTGGTGTGATTGCATAGCATTCCTTCTTATTGGGGCGTTTTTAGATAAATTCCTGAGTAATATACAGGCGATCGCCACTCTATCCCAGGCCAACTGTTACAGTTATAAAAGAGTCTGTGGACAAATAACTATGAGCAACACTCCTTCAACAGAACCTCAACCTAGCTACGTAAAACTCGCTATGCGAAACATGGTGCGGAAGGGTGGAACTTCCTTAAAGCATTTTGCGTTGACTGCCGTAGGGCTTTTAGCTCTCCTTGTTGGTCTTGCTTACCTAACTCACTAGCAAAAAACCGTAAACCTCAGATTAGGAGACTATGTGCCCCTGAGCGTTGAACTATACGTAGAGGATGATTTTTACGAGTTGTCCCCGACAACATCTGTAAAAATTGATTATCCTGATCCCCGAATTACTCCTGAAACTTGGGAAAATTGGTTTAATCACTGGTTGGAAATCCTTCACCCTCATATTCCACCAGCGCCAAGCTATGAAATTGGGCTGCGTTTGACAGATGACTCGCAAATTCAAGAACTAAATAGCCAATATCGGCAACAAAATAAGCCCACAGACGTTTTAGCCTTTGCTGCTTTGGAGGTGGATTTTCCTCAAAGCAAAGAGATGCTTGCTTCTGTACCATTATACTTAGGTGATATCATCGTGTCTGTAGATACAGCACAGCGTCAAGCTCAACAGCAGGAACATAGCTTACCCACTGAGTTAGCCTGGTTAGCTAGTCACGGTTTGTTACATCTCTTGGGCTGGGATCATCCTGATGAAGAAAGTTTGGGGCGAATGTTAGAACAGCAAGTGAGATTGCTGAATGCAATAGGTATTCCTATTGACATGGAATAGTAGTAGTTCGTGTATTTCTATAATGTTAATTTTGGGTAATGCTTTTATAATACTTCTGTGGAAAATTGCTTAAAGATTGCCTCAAAGTTAATTCTGCCATTAAAATCGGCGAATATTCCCACGTAGCAACTCTGTTTTTGTGTTTTTAAGTCTATGTCCCAAAAAATTTCTCCATCACCAACGCCTACCTCGTTACAAACACTGGTGTCTAACGAACGGGAATTCTCCTGGAAAGTAGCCTCTAATTTATTTGTTAGTTTTAAATATGCCTGGGCTGGAATCAGCTATAGTTTTCAAACTCAACGGAATTTTCGCATTCATGTAAGTGTTTGTGCCTTAGCGATCGCTTTAAGCGTTTTTCTACATCTGCAAGCGGTAGAAATAGCGGTAATAGGTGTAACTAGTGGTTTAGTTTTGGCATTAGAGTTACTAAATACAGCGATCGAGTCTCTTGTAGACTTAACCGTTAAGCAGACATACCATGAATTGGCAAAAATTGCTAAAGATTGTGCGGCTGGTGCAGTGCTTGTCTCTGCTTTGGTAGCGGTGCTAGTAGCTTGTACGCTCCTGCTCCCTCCTCTGGTAAAGTTAATTATATCAACTTTGTAGACTTGATTTACTCCGGCGTAGTCCAACCCAGGCATCGCCAAGTGAGCCGATAAACACTCTGTCCGATTCCCTGGAAAACACATTATAAGCAATTTAAAAGTGAGGCGATGTCTACGACGGGCTATGCCTACGTGCCAAGCATCCTAGATAAAGGGTTACTCGGTAATTTTTAGCCGTCCACGTCAGCGTTATTTTTACACCTAGCGAACAAATAGCATGAGATATTTGTCTATGCTTTTTGTAACTGATGAGTGGTAAAAACCAGGAGTTATGAGCTTTGATTATAGTTATCGACAATTACGACAGTTTTACATATAATTTGGTGCAGTATCTGGGAGAATTAGCAGCAGAATTCCCAGTGGCAGATGATATTAAAGTTTTTCGTAACGATAAGATATCCATAGATGAAATTCAGGCATTAAAGCCCGAAGCCGTGGTTATTTCTCCTGGGCCAGGTCGCCCGGAAGATGCCGGTATTTCTTTAAAATTGATTGAACAGCTAGGGCAAGAGTTGCCAATTTTGGGTGTTTGTTTAGGACATCAAAGCATTGGTCAAGTGTTCGGTGGTAAAATAATTCCTGCTCCAGAGTTGATGCATGGCAAAACCTCTCAGGTGTCTCACACTGGGGTGGGGGTTTTTCGGGGATTAGAAAATCCTTTAACCGCAACCAGGTATCATAGTTTGGTGATAGAACGTGAGACTTGCCCAGATGTGTTAGAAATCACCGCTTGGGTTGAAGATAACACCATTATGGGAGTGCGACACCGGAAATATCCTCATATTCAGGGCGTCCAGTTTCACCCAGAGAGTGTCCTGACATCTTCAGGAAAACAGTTATTGCGAAATTTTCTGGAACAGTTACAGTCGAGAGCATAATTAATGAAACGACGACAGTTGATGGGCTATGCTGGGGCGGGGTTAGTCACAGCTTTGGTTAGTAACTTGGGTTCTGAATCTCAAGCTGACGCACAATCTAGCGGTTTATCAGTTCAGTGGTTGGGTCATACTTGCTTTCTTTTTACTGGTGGCGGTGCGAAAATTCTTGTTAATCCATTTCGGACGGCCGGTTGTACTGCTGGGTATCGTCTACCAAAAGTTGCAGCAGATTTAGTACTGATTAGCAGCCAACTGCTGGATGAAGGTGCTGTAGACGTATTACCAGGAAATGCAAAACTCATCTACGAACCAGGAGTTTATGAGTATAAAGGTATTAAGTTCCAAGGAATTGCCATAGACCACGATCGCAAAGGTGGTAGACAGTTTGGTTCCAATACCGCTTGGAGTTGGAAGCAAGGGGGAATTAATATTCTACACTTAGGTGGAGCTGCTGCACCTATTTCTATTGAGCAAAAAATCCTCATGGGGCGTCCTGATGTAGCATTTATTCCGGTGGGAGGCAGTGCAAAAGCCTACAATGCTGAGGAAGCAAAGCAGGCTGTGCAAATCTTAAATCCCAAGATAGTGATTCCAACCCATTACCGCACACAGGCCGCTGATGCTGCGAAGTGTGATATTTCACCACTCGATAATTTTCTGACCGTGATGCAAGGTACGACAGTGCGGCGTAGCAATGGAGATAGTATTTCCATTAGCCCTAAAGATTTGCCGGAAAATAGCGTGATTCAGGTTTTAAGTTACAAATTTTGAGTTACAAGTTTTGAGAAGTACAGGAGTAGGGGAAGCAGTGGAAGATTTCTAACTCCTGTAGAGACGCGATTAATCGCGTCTCTACTCCTAACTCCTGTATAGACGCGATAAATCGCGTCTCTACTTTTAGAACGTATACCACTGTGGGCCAAGCTTATCTGCGTCGCTGATGGGAGTCTCAACGGCTGTCGTCTCATTTATAGTCCAAATGTTGTCTGTACCTGCTGTCTGGTCGCGCCAGTAGATGTCGGTCTTACCATCGCCGTTGAAGTCGCCAAGAGATGGTGTCAAGGCTGCGTTATTAGTCGGTAAGAAAGCTTCAGTCGCAACTGTTGTACCATCCATCAACCAAGCGGTGTTCTCACCTGTCGTGCCATTATGCCAGAAGATATCAGTCTTGCCATCGCCGTTGAAATCGCCAATTTTAGAAGTCCAGGCTGAGTCAAGTGTCCCCAAAGCGCCTTCTGTGACTAAGATACCATTCATCGTCCAAACCTTGTTCTCACCAGTTTGAGCGTTTCTCCACAGAATGTCAGTCTTATAATCGCCGTTGAAATCACCAAGGCTAGCAGTCCAGGCGGCATCTTGTGATTGCAGCGCAAATTCAGTCTTTTGTGTACCATCCATAAACCAAGCGGTGTTATCGCCGGTTGTCGCATTGCGCCAGAAAATGTCACTCTTACCATTGCCGTCGAAATCAACAATGGTAGGAGTTAGCGCTGGGTCTGTAGTGTCTAAAACAGTTGCATTCAGAACTGTAGTGCCATCCATCTGCCAAATAGCGTTTTCACCAGTTGTAGCATTATGCCAGAAGATGTCAGTTTTGCGATCGCCATTGAAATCTCCAATTTGAGGAGTCCAAGCTGGGTCAACACTAGTTAGAGAAGCCGCAGTACCAACTTTGGTTCCATCCATCAGCACAATACTATTTTCACCTGTTGTCTTATTCCGTAATAAGAAGTCGGTTTTACCATCAGCATTGAAGTCAGCAATTTTGTAATCATAGGCGGATAAGTCGAAATTACCCAAAGAACCTTGCTCAACAACTTTTGTCCCATCCATCAACCGAATGATAATCTCACCGGTTGTAGAATCGACCCAAACTTTATCCGTTTTGCCATCACCGTTAAAGTCAGGAGTAATCGCCGCACTAGTTAAGTAAGGATTAGGATTGGGATTTGATGATGTTTTGACAGGCGTAGTTACTGCTTCAGTTTGTAGTGTTGGTGAGGAACTCTTACTCAAAAACCCCACAGGATCATAATTTAAATTCTCAAAAGAAGTTGTCAAGATTTGTGATTTTGCAAAAGAGTCTGATGCCCATTTAGATGTATTCAAAGCTAAGGGTAAGGAATTCGTATTTTCAGGCATGGTGTATTTTTATCATTGGTTATCATATTTTTTTAACTTTTTTTGATAATCTCTTTCTGTAACTAAATAACATTTACGAAGGCTTCAATATTTCTTTATAACTATTTTTAATTTATTAATGTCATTCTTTGAGGATAAATATATGTTTGTTTTAAACGACCATAATAAAATTTTCAAGTCCTATGCAAGCAATTAAAAAATATTTTTTGTGCTTTATATATACGATGATTTATAGATAAAGGCTGATGATTTTATCTGTTTGCTTTAACTTTTAAGTGTTATATCAAAATATACTTATAGTAGTTTGCAGTTCAGTCCAATATAGACCTAACCTCCAACCCTTGGGGACGCACTCGCGTTCGGGGAAGTCACGCATTCACGCATAAGGGACTTCCAAGGTCTTGCGCCATTTGAAATGGTATGTTTATTTCCGCGCCCGATGTACTAGCCTATACAAAGTCCCAAATAGGCTAAAAAAGAAGCGATCGCTACATTAGCCCTAATTCATTCGATAACAAAAAGATTTCCAATGATTTAAAAAGTAGGAAATCTGAATCTTTCGAGATAATTGATTATTCTCTAATGATTTATAACTTGAGTAGAAAGAAATATTGGTTAGAATAACTTAGATTAGCAACTATTAAGAGGCATGATCTGTGCATCCTCTAGTTGCCAAAAGTGTAAAATAACACAATACTTTCATAAATACATCAGCTATGCAAGCAGAATATCGGCAGCGTCGTGAGCAGTTAATGGCAAAAATTGGTGATGGCACAGCCATTTTTCGCAGTGCACCAATGGCAGTGATGCACAACGATGTCGAGTATGTTTATCGCCAAGACAGTGATTTTTTCTACCTGACTGGTTTTAATGAGCCACAAGCAGTAGCAGTGTTAGCGCCGCATCATTCGGAACATCGGTTTGTGCTGTTTGTCCAACCGAAGGATCGCGAAAAGGAAGTATGGACTGGTTATCTTTCTGGGGTAGATGCAGCTAAGGAAATTTATGGTGCTGATGAAGCTTACCCCATTAGCGAATTAGATGAAAAGTTGCCGCAGTATTTGGAAAAAGCCAGTCGGATTTATTATCACTTAGGACGCGATCGCACTTTTAATGACCAAATCCTGAGACATTACCAAAGTTTACTGCGAACTTATCCTAAGCGAGGTACTGGGCCGATCGCCATTGAAGATACTGGCCCTGTTCTCAACAGCATGAGACTAATTAAAAGTCAAGCTGAATTGGAATTGATGCGTCAAGCAGTAGCGATCGCAGTCGAAGCACACAATTACGCCCAAGAAATTGCTGCACCCGGACGTTATGAGTACGAAATTCAAGCGGAGATGGAACGCATTTTTCGAGTCAGGGGTGGAATGGGGCCAGCTTATCCTTCGATTGTGGCTTCCGGTGTGAATGCTTGCGTACTGCACTACATTGAAAATAACCGTCAAATGCAGGATGGAGAATTACTGCTAATTGATGCCGGTTGCGCTTACGGTTATTACAACTCGGATATTACGCGGACATTTCCTGTTGGGGGTAAATTTACGCCAGAACAAAAGACGCTGTACGAGATTGTATTGGAGGCGCAAAAACAAGCGATCGCTCAAGTAAAACCAGGTAATCCCTTCAAATTAGTTCATGATACAGCAGTGCGCGTTCTTACGGAAGGTTTAGTTGAACTTGGCATCCTCAAAGGTGAAGTTGATAAATTAATTGAAGAAGAGAAATATAAGCCATATTATATGCACCGCACCAGTCATTGGTTAGGGTTGGATGTTCATGATGTGGGAGTTTACCAGCACGGTGAAGATAAACCACAGATTTTACAATCAGGCCAAATTTTGACAGTGGAACCGGGACTATATATTGTGCCTGACACCAAACTAGCAGAAGACCAACCAGAGACTGATCCTCGATGGATTGGCATTGGTATTCGGATTGAGGATGATGTATTAGTTACATCTGATGGACATGAGGTTTTAACTGCGGGAGTTCCCAAAGCAGTGGATGAAGTGGAAAGATAAAAAATGGGGATGGTGTGTACTAATCTGTAAAGTTTCAATTCATGGTTAAGCAAGTTCGTAGTAAGGACTTCAGTCCTTATTTTCTAAGCACTAAAGTGCTTACTACAAACTTTTCATTACTAGCTTAGACATTATATTAACTATCTCTAAGCTAAAATTGCGGACAAGCCATCAGAGTCATTGTTAGAATTCCTAAGATTTTGTCTATTTCTTTAATAAAGTAATCGTTCTTATCGATAAAGATGGTATTCTCACAAAGTTTGAGAAATTTCCAATCTGTTCCTGTTGTAACTACACCATAAATTTCATTGATAATATTTCCTTGTTGCTGGTTAAACAATTGAGATGCAAACATTGTCGCAATACATTGTCCTAAACCAGATTTAATACTCTCATTTTTAGCTTCTACAATAGTCACGACAGGACTAGTAATATCATATTGTTCTGGTGAACAACTGAGAATAAAATCACAGCGTCCTTCTAAGCCTTTAGAAGCATCTACATTAAACTCTGAACCAGAAAATATACTAATTTGGTATTTAAAGAAGCGTTTAACTTCAATTAAAACAGGCATAATAATTAGTTCAGAACGAGCTTTTTCTGTATTTATTGCTGTCACCAATGGTAGATGCTCAGAGAAAATCAAATTTAGATATTCACTAGGTGAAACTGTCTGCACATCTGTAAATAAATCTTGATTTTCAACAAAGATTAATTTAAAGTCTGTTTTTACCTTGCTAAGATTAAAGGCGCTGTACGGCAATGTATCACCCCTCAATCACGCTTAACTGCATAGTATCATCTTGGTCGTAAAGTGCAGCGATGTTTACGGCGGTCACTGAGCTTGTCGAAGTGCGGAAGCTAGGCAAGTAAGTTTGATGATATCTCAGATCAAGAACAGCCTTCAACAAATTCAACTTCTGGTAGTTTACCTGACCGAAACTGAGTAATACGCTTACCATCAGTCTCAAATACCACACGATAGTTCTGGTTAGCACGGTCTTTCGGGATAAATGTCAAGTAGTGTCCGCCTTGGACGTATTTATGAGGCGTGACTTTAATTTGTCCTGGGTAGAGAGACTTGATTTGTGCTTCGGTGTCGCCAATTTTTGCTCCTTTAAGGGTAGTAATTTGGGTATTCTGCCGCACATCTACTCTAGAAATGCGACCTTTTGTAACCATGAACGAAAGATTTTTGGGTTCATTTTGTGGCTTAACATAGTAGCAACTGCTATTCGGCGAATCTCCCGCTAGCTTAGTACGGGCAGCTTTTGCCGCTTGGGAAACAGTCATCCCAACTCTTACCTCTCCGATACCATTGATGAATAATTTCGATTTATTAGTCAGTTTCGCCTGTGCTACAACTGTGCTGACAGTTAGAGAAGAAAGAGCAAGCGTTACGATGCCAAAAGTCAATAATTTAGCTTTGCTATTCATTTGCGACAAATCAAAGGGGTAGATATTTATATACAATAGCCATGTTGCCAGTTTCGGATTTTGGCAAGCCCCCGATTTAGAGCGTTCTACTTGTCCCACAAGGGTAAGCATTTGTCGTTTAATAAACCCTTTGCTACGTAGTCGTTTGCTGTATCTATGACATGTCTAATGGAAACAGTTGTTCAATTCGGTATTGCATTAATAGAAAAACTTACACCCTTATAAATCAGAATCGAATTCAAACGTTCCCATTGCTCCCAGGCGAATTGTTAGGAGTTCAACGTCTGTTATAGCTTTGTGCGGCCCCTGGCGAGTGTTGGCTGGGGTAAACCAAAAGGTTCCCACAGAAGATGTTATTCCCCCAGTTTCCACTACCCCAGCAAGTATGTAAACATACTCATCACATAAATGGATGTGAACTGGAATTGTAGTTCCAGCACTCATTTTCAAACGATGAATTGACCCCTGTGGAACAGGTTCCGCTAATGGTAAAAACTGAGTTCCGGGAAATTGAGTCAAATCAACCCACGGCTGCTCAATTGTGTTGATAAATATTTGCCCAGGCATAAGATATATCCATCATGCAATGATTGAGAGTGAGTGAATGAATATTATTCACTCGCTTCACATTACCACAACCGTTCGCTCTATGGGAAAAACAACCAAACCTACACAACCTCGATATGATGTCCTTGGGCGATATACAGCTTTGTTGGATGCAGGCGAGACATTGCTCTTGAGGGGCTACGAGCAAGCTCAACCTCAACTCATTGCTGATACAGCAGGTGTATCAGTTGGATTGTTTTATCGGCATTTTAAAAGCAAGCAAGAATTGCTTACCGCCATCATAGTCAGGCATTTAAACAAGCTACATCTTCAAATTGCTCAAACTCACAAAGCCTGTTCTCATCCAAAAGAGGCAATGCAGATGGTTGTTTTGCTCACATTGCGCTATTTCCATCAGCATCAAGGACTAATCAAGCTATTCTTCATCCAAGTCGGTTATGGTGATGTGGCAGCAACCGAACAACTTCAGTCGGCGCGACAAAACTATCGCAATATTTTCTTGACCATTATTGAGGATGGGATTGCTCAAGAGATATTTCTCAATCCACCTGTACTCAATGTTCAAATTGCTATCAACAGCATTATTGGCACGATTAATTGGACTCTTTACGATCTACTCGTTGTCAAGAATCAAAACCTAGAACCTGAAGTCATAGCCACACAAATATCCTCGCACTTGCTACGGAGTCTGACACCCTAGTTTCCCTCCCCCAAAGGCTAGATACGCCCAATTTGCGGTATAGCTAAAAAAATGAGGATGGTGCCATCCTCATTTGATTTATTGCTTATTTGCTCATTCCCAGGCATTAGCCCAGAAAATAATTAATTATTACAGTTGCGGTACGTACTGCTGCTTCTCTGGGACTTCAGCGTACTCAGCCACAATCTGGCGGAATTCTTCGCCGTCAATGGTTTCTTTTTCGATGAGCAAATCGACTAAGCGATCGGTGACAGTGCGATGGTCACGGACAATCTTCTTAGCGTTTTCGTAGCATTCTTCTACGATCGCTCGCACTTGTCCATCAATGCGAGAGGCGATAGATTCGGAATACTCAGATCGGGTTGTCCAGTCACGACCCAAGAACACTTCACCCTGCTGGCTTTCTAAGGAAAGTGGCCCTAAATCGGACATGCCGAAACGAGTCACCATCTGCCGTGCCATTCCCGATAACTGTTGCAAGTCTCCACCAGCGCCAGTTGTGACTTCCGCAGCTCCAAAAATTACTTCCTCAGCAGCGCGACCGCCTAAAGCACCAGTAATCCTGGCTTTCAACTGAGAACGAGAAATTAACCCTTGTTCTTCGTTGGGAGTAAACCAAGTCAAACCTTGCGCTTGTCCTCTTGGGATTAAGGTAACTTTCTGCACTGGGTCATGGTCTTTTAACAAAGTCCCAACCAAAGCGTGTCCAATTTCGTGGTATGCAATTAAGCGCTTGCTCTTGCTATCTACCAAAGGAGTACCTTCCATCCCCGCGACGACCCGATCCACCGCATCATCAATTTCGCGAAGGGTGATAGCATCTTTGCGTCTTCTCGCAGTTAGAATTGCTGCTTCATTAAGTAAGTTGGCTAAATCAGCACCAGTAAATCCAGGAGTGCGGCGAGCGATCGCATCCAACGATACACTAGGATCTAATTTCTTATTCCGCGCATGGACTTGTAAGATTTCCAAACGTCCTTTAATATCGGGTGCATCGACAGTTACTTGTCTGTCAAAGCGACCGGGACGTAACAAAGCTGAGTCTAGTACGTCGGGACGGTTGGTGGCAGCAATAATAATGATGCCTGTATTACCTTCAAACCCGTCCATTTCAGTGAGCAACTGGTTGAGGGTTTGCTCTCTTTCGTCATTACCGCCACCGATACCAGCGCCACGTTGGCGTCCTACTGCGTCGATTTCATCAATGAAGATGATACAAGGAGCGTTGTCTTTGGCTTTCTTGAACAAATCGCGGACGCGGGATGCACCTACACCAACAAACATTTCTACAAATTCCGAACCGGAAATACTGAAGAAAGGTACGCCTGCTTCACCAGCGATCGCTTTTGCTAGTAAAGTTTTACCAGTTCCAGGAGGCCCAACTAATAGCACTCCCTTGGGAATCCGTGCGCCTACAGCAGTAAATCTTTCTGGCTGCTTCAGGAAGGTGACAACTTCTTGCAATTCTTCTTTAGCTTCTTCAATCCCGGCTACGTCGTCAAATTTGACCCCGGTTTTCGCCTCCATTTGGAAACGCGCCTTGGATTTGCCGAAGTTCATCGCTTGACCTGGCCCGCCGGGGAGGTTGCTAGAACGCCGGAACAAAAAGAACAGCCCGGTAATCAATAAAACTGGAAATATCAGATTGCCCAATAATCCCCAAATTGCGCCATCATTCCGCATGGGGTGAGCATCAAAACTGATGTCTTTTTCTTTGAGCTTGCTAATTAACTCAGGAGCGTTAACAGGCAAATCCACACGCCACCTTTGGACACGATTTTCGATGTCTGGATCGCGGGCTTCGATAATTGCTGTCCTACCGCCTTCGTACAAATCCACGCTGGTGACGCGATCGCCATCCAAGTATTCTAGAAAGCGACCATAGGTCATGCGCGTATTGGCTGCATTCTTACTCATGTCAGTAGGAGCGCCTGCAAAGGCCCCTTGCCAGAAGAAAAAACCAATTACCAAAGCAGGCAATGTCCAGAGTACTACGACTTTCCAAGAGAATTTCATCTTAATTTGCCTCTAGATGCCTATACAATTCATCAGCCTTAGTAACCGAATGTTCATCACTCTGCCACTTTAAGCTGTTAAACGGATGTTTATAAATCCATTTTGTTTAATTTGATCTCTTATATGCACTGCTATAAAGCATTTAGAGCATTATGGCGATGCCAACAAGAATCTTAATCAAAGTTAACTTAATTTTAATACAAAATCGCACGAGAAAAGGGAGGCAACAGGATGCAAAGACACGGAGAATTTTTCCAGAATGCTCCTCGTGTCATTCCAGCCTCTCTCAATCGTCATTATGGGAGAGTGGAGAAGATGAGGGAGATGAGGAAAATAACCAATGCCCCATGCCCAATGCCCCATTCCCCATTCCCTACTTAACTTCTGTAATTTGTAGAGTGTAAGGAAGATACTTGTCTTTTTGGTAGGAACCAACCCAAACTTCGTAATTTCCAGGCAGCCATTCACCAATAATGCCAGCATTTTTGCCATCAAAATCGTCATTGCACCAAGTACCACCGGGCCCCTTGATAATTATGGTGGTGTCTTCAGGACTTTGTACTTGCAGCTTTAGGTAGTCAAATTTACTTGTTAGCGCTAATGTGTGGTCTGGTGTTTCATCAACAAATCCGGTGCAAGGGCCAGTGGCTGTTTCACTTCTCCCACCTACTTGACTCCCAGATATTGAACCACCACTCATCCCGCGAACTGTCAGGGGATCTGGAGAAAATTGAGGGCTAATGGTGACATCTCCAAATATCGTTGGCGTTTCCTCAGCATCAACGGTAGCATTTACTGTTGATGTGATGAACAGCATAACTATCATGAACGATAATCTCATCCCACTATTAAGCGCTTTTTTTGGCATTGTAATTACGTTCGCTTCTAAGTGTTTTTGAAGACATGAATTTTACACACCAAGTTCCCAACGTGAGGAGAATTGACTACCTATTTTAGCTTTGAAATTGGGGAATCGGGAATGGAGGAAGAATTTTTAGAATCCCTCATTCACCACTCCCAAATGCATCTAAAAATTGTTGTAATCGCTAATTAGCTTCTGTTATTGCCTTACTCAAGCGTGACTTATCTAAACCAATCTGATTTAGTAGTAACCAAGATTGTATAAGGTCAGGGCCATGAACATCCCCAGTTAAGGCTGCTCTGAGCGATCGCATTACTAAGCCTTTTTTGACTTTTTGCTCTTTCACCACTTGTTTAATAATATCCTGGGCGGCGGCTTCTGACAGTTGCGGCTGATTTTCTAAAGCTGTGACAATCCCCTCAAGGACAGCAGTAGAACCTTCTTGCTTCAGTTGTGTACTACCTTCGTCACTAAATTCAACTGTGTCAGTAAAAAACAGTTGGCTTTGAGGTACTGCATCTACTAAACGAGTCAAACTCTGGCTAATTAAAGTTACTAGCTGTTCTAACCAGGCGCGATCTCTGACGAGAAGCCGCTTTGCGTCTACGCGTCCACCATCAAATTTATACCCAGCCGCTTGCCAATAGGGTATGAGTAAATCTGTGAGTTTATCTACTGGCGTCTTGTGGATATACTGACTGTTTAACCAATCCAGCTTGTCCCAGTCAAACTTTGCACCTGCTTTATTTACACGCTCAAAACCAAATTCTTTGGCTGCTTCTTCTAAGGTAAATATTTCTTGCGTCGAGTCTGGTGGCGACCAACCCAGCAATGTCATGTAATTCACTAAGCCTTCAGCAGTAAAGCCCATTTTCTGAAAGTCAGAAATAGAAGTGACACCATCCCGCTTAGAAAGCTTGCGCCCTTCCATGTTCAAAATCAGGGGCGTGTGGGCAAACTCTGGAATTTTTGCACCCATTGCTTCATATAGCAGAATTTGCTTGGCGGTGTTAGCAATATGGTCTTCTCCCCGAATGACATGGGTGATTTGCATATCAATGTCATCCACTACAACTACAAAGTTGTATAAAGGTTGACCACTACCCTCTTCTGAAGCGCGGGCGATGACCATATCACCACCTAAATCGCTACCTCGCCAAGACATCTTTCCCCTTACTAGGTCGTTCCAGACAATTTCTCGCCCATCTTCGATTTTGAAGCGAATCACAGAGGAGCGACCTTCTGCTTCATAAGCGGCGCGTTGTTCTGGCGTAAGGCTACGGTGACGATTGTCATAGCGAGGAGCTTCGCCTCTAGCTTTTTGGGCTTCTCTAAGAGCTTCTAGTTCTTCAGAAGTAGTATAGCAGCGATAGGCTAATCCTTGGTCTAGCAGTTTTTGCACTGCTTCTTTATAAAGATCCAGGCGTTGAGATTGGAAAAATGGCCCTTCATCCCAGTTAAGCCCTAGCCAACGCAATCCCTCAAGAATATTCTCGGTGTATTCAGGACGCGATCGCTCTAAATCTGTATCTTCTATTCGCAGGATAAATTTTCCGCCGTGGTGGCGGGCAAATAACCAGTTAAATACAGCCGTTCTAGCTGTACCAATATGTAAATTTCCGGTTGGACTCGGCGCAATTCTGACTCTGACAGTCACAGTTAATTCTCTCTTTCGCAAAGCATGATAAATGTAGCTTATATTCAAACTCTGAATTCTGGGTCAATCCCTTTGGGTAATTCAAAATCCAAAATTACCGGAGTTCAGTTCAGTTATTCACTACTCATAAATTTATAACGGGACTGACGGGGCTCGAACCCGCAACTTCCGCCGTGACAGGGCGGTGCTCTAACCAATTGAACTACAGTCCCTTGTTTGGCAACTTTGCTATTATCACTATTTTTTTTCTACTTGTCAAGTGTTTTGGAGTTAGAAATTAGGAATCCTTTTTGTCCCGTCTTTCCAAGGTGCGGATTTTTCCTCAAATAGAGCCTGATAATACAACCTGTGGCTGTGATTCCAGATGCTGCAATATGCGAGATTGCATTTGTTTATACTGCTGCTTTAATAGCTGTTTACTCAACTGGGGTTGAGAAGCTGGTGGTAGACTGTGAATTTGTTGCGCCCAGTTCTTCAACATTTGTCGCTGAGTTGGCTCGATTCGACTGCTGAGAACGTTAGTGCAAGAATGTGGTGCTTCCAGAGTAAAGAAAATCAAAGGATAGTGTTCATTTTCAGCCAGCAAACTTACCAACCTAAGATTTTGGGGATTTTGCATATCTAAGTAGCAAGGTAGCCACTTAGGAGCCAATTGCCGATTGTATAGTACAGTCACCCACAACAGCATTGGGTGAGGGGATGTCATAAAGATAAAGTGATTGTAACGGGTAGAAAGGGCATAGTTTTTGATTTCTTTTTTAGGCAACATCAACCATAGGGCTGTCATAGATCCCTGTGCGGTGTCTATAAGCTGGGGAAAAACAATTTCTTGAATTGGTTTATTTTGAGGCCACAAAAGTTTATGACAGCTTTGTTCTACTGTGATTGGTAAACCTGAATCTAAAGGACGGCTAAGGATGGAACTAGAGGGTATTGTAGGTATACTGGGACAATTAGACTCTTCTAAACTGTTTAAGACTTGCAAAATTTGAGCGATATTTTGAGGGCGATCGCAAGATTTTTTTGCAAGACAAGACATGATTAAATTATTTAGTTTTTCTGGTATTTTCAGAGTAGGTTGAACATCTGCGATCGCTTTTGGTTGCTCAAAGTGATGTGCTTTATACCAAGCACCAAAGTAATCAGTTTCTGGTTGCCAAGGTTTTTTGCCTGTGAGCATTTCAAACATCATCACACCCAGGCTATAAATATCAGAGCGACTATCTAATTTTTCTCCATCTAGGTGTTCTGGTGAACAGTAGGGTAAAGTGCCATTAAATCCTCTGCTTGTACTAGCTGTTGATGATGCATAATTTAAAAATCTGGCAATACCAAAATCGAGAATTTTAACTAACTGTCCCAATATAGGATCGGGAATAACTAATATATTGGCAGGCTTGATATCTCTATGAACTAATGGACAAATTTTGCCATCAATGTTAATGCCTTGATGGGCGCACTGTAAGCCCAAACAAATTTGGCGGGAGAGAGTCAAAAACATAGGCAGTGGAAGCGGAATTAAATCCTTTAAACTCTTACCACATAAATATTCCATGACGTAATATGGTTTTCCTTTCTCATTTACACCATAATCATACGCCCGGACTATATGTAAACTATTTTGACTCAAAGCTGCACTCATTAAAGCTTCACGAGCAAAGTCTTGTTGCATTTTGTTATCTACAACAGTTTGAGTCAAAAACTTGATAGCAACTGGTGTGCCTCCTAACAAAATATCATTTGCTAAAAAAACTTCACCCATGCCACCGCTACCAATTAATTGCTTGATTTGATAACGATTGGCAAGCAAGCCCGTACTACTTGGAGATGTAAATAAGCTCTTATTCACTTTATTCATCTCTGTTGCTGAGTCTATTTAAAGTTAGCA
This sequence comes from Nostoc commune NIES-4072, assembly GCF_003113895.1. Lineage (NCBI taxonomy): Bacteria > Bacillati > Cyanobacteriota > Cyanophyceae > Nostocales > Nostocaceae > Nostoc > Nostoc commune. The sequence goes on from NZ_BDUD01000001.1 coordinate 1,635,990, forward strand.
ATACACGCATAAAAATATCATTAGGTAATGGGAGCAAGTCTTTATATTTTGATAGCAGACTTTCAATGACGTGATAAAAGCTTTAAAAACATCTCCAAAAATTTATCCATCCAGCTTTTTAAGCCTTCTGTCTCAGATTTTTGATCTGCGGTTAACTTTTGTAAAATGTTTAATTTCAGCTTTTCATAATCTGCTTTTAGAAGATTTTTGGCTTGATTAGACATAATTAATTCATTTGAATGTTGACTCATGTCTAAACAATCTATAAGTTGTTGACGCTGGTTACCAGTAAGGCTTAAAGTTGTTACATGAGAGCAACGAGTTGGATCTTCTATGGCAAAAAATAGTAGATGATAGTAACCTACTTCCGCTAAAGTACGTGCTATATTCTGACCTTTATTATCTTTCAAATCCAGAAAATAAGGTAGCCACTTAGTCATAGAAGGTTGGGTATCATATAGTACGGTTACCCACAATAGCATCGGGTAAACATTTATTTTACTAATAAATTCAGTACCATGTATTTTATCCAAAAATTTTGTAATTTCTTGTTTGGGTAACATTGCCCAAAAAGTTGGTATAGCTCTTTCAGTTGTTTGTAGTAAATGGGGAAATCCTATTGGCGCAACTGGTTTATTTTTAGGCCAATTCTTCTGCAAACACTCTTTTTCTGATAATAAAGTTGAAGGTACTAATTGAACCGGAAATGAAAGTTTAATAATATCACTACTGTTGCTAGTAATACCATCATTAATCTGAACGTTAACTCTTTCTAAATTTTCTAATATTTGGTTGACATTTTGAGGGCGATCGCTTACATCTTTAGCTAAACAACTCATCACTATTTTTTCTAACACCTGCGGGATTTTGACTTGCGGATTCACTTCCTCAAGAGTAGGTGGCATTTGAAAGCGATGCGCTTGATACCAAGTACCAAAGGAGTTACTTTTTGTCTGAATCTGAAATGGATGCTTTCCTGTCAGCATTTCAAACATTAGTACTCCCAAACTGTAAATATCAGAGCGAACATCTAGTAATTTTCGCCCTTCCATGTGTTCGGGAGAACAGTAAGGTAAACTGCCAATAAAAGAATCTGTTAGAGTCATTCCACTTCGCTCTGTTAAAAACTTGGCAATACCAAAATCTAGTATTTTAATAATTTCTCCTTGTTTACTATCTTCAGTAATGAAGATATTTTCTGGTTTAATATCTCTATGAACAATAGGATAAATCTCTCCTTTGAGGCTAATACCTTGGTGGGCACATTGTAAGCCTAAACAAATTTGATTACAAATCTCTAAAAATTTAGATATTGTTAAAGGCTGAATTTTAAGAATTTGTTTAAGATTTTTTCCTTGCAGGAATTCCATTACATAAAACGGAGTTTTATCTTCAGTAATGCCATAGCTTAATATGCGAACAATATGTTTACTTTTGCGTCCCAATTGAGCGCCGATAAAAATCTCTCTAGCAAAGCGTTGGGACATGTGCTGGTTCGCCAAACTCAGTGATAAAATTTTGACTGCGATCGGCATTCCACCTTTAGCAGTATCTTCTGCTAAATAAACTCTACCCATGCCACCTTTGCCAATCAAATCTCTGATTAAATAGCGATTATTTAAAAATTGTCCAATATAATTGTCTAATTCTACTTTTTGCCCTACCATATTCTCAATTTTGTTTGGTGACATAAAAATCATTTATGAAAAATATTGTTGGCAAAGTACTTTAATATGTTTTAGCTAATTATTAAATTTAAATTTAGAAAATATCATAATTTGTAGAAAAATAATCAGATCCTATAATCCTGATTAATTTCTCGGAAAAATCTCCTAGATATTGTGTAACATATCTATTAAGCAATACGGTTGAGAAATTACACGGAAACTACAAATAAGCTAGATAAAGCTGGCTAGTAGATTCCGTGAATACACAGGAAAAAGTAAATGGTATTAAAACTCTGATGCCTCTGTATGGCTAAGGGTTGAGATTCGGGAGTAAACGGCGTAATAATCTGATTAGTGGTGTTTCAATTTTAATTTTAAAGGCTAGTATCTGGGTGCGTTGCAGGAAGTTAAAATTGTTATCACTGATGAGAATTAATGATTGCTGACCATCAGGTAACTTAGGGCCAAGAGTTAAGCCTTCAATGTTGTCTAGCAGTACATCTAGGGTTCTCAAATCTAACAGAAGTTTTTTCTGAACTGGTTTAATATTCTTAGAGTCAACTGCTAAAAGACTATTTATTTGATGAATATCATCAGAGCCTTCTAAAGAAACCTGAAACAGGGAAATAGCAAATCCTAAACCAGTAAAAGACCGCTCTAAACTTAGGAAGTGTCCTTGATTATCTAGAGCAAGTAAATCAGGTAATCCACTAGCGAATTTGCCAGTCACATTCAAAAAGGGAGAAACTGATTCTGTTTGGTAAAGAAATTCTTTTTCTGGCTGGTTGTTGAGCAAGTTGTATTGCAAAATCCGACAAGGAGTACCGATGTTAGCTTTTGCTGCGATACCATCTTGAATTAGAGCGTTTTCCGTAGCTGTGAATAAATGCTTTTTATCAGGTGTTATGGTAAGGCTTTCAAAAGCCAAATTGTTGCGGATACCTTGGTTACCACTTTTATTAGGCAAAAATTTGTTTGGTATGGGAAGTGTGGCAATTTCTCTACCAGAAGATAATGAGAACTCTTTAATAAAAGGATTAATTAATTTTGCAGCATCACCTTCAGAAGAAATAAATACAGTTGCTTTATTAGTTAAGGCAATACCTTCTGTATCAGTTTCACCAGAGCGAAATGTTTGACCATTTTCATTTAATAATGTGGTAACGCTGACAGGAATAACTTTACCATTTTGTAAAAAACCCTTGCTTAAGTCGATTTTCAGGGTGTAGAAACGGGCATTAGCTTTTTGTCCACGGTCATCAGAAATAGCATAATAAAGGTTGTTTTTGGCATTATATGTAATTCCAGATAAACCTCCAATTTCAGTTTTTTGTAAGGTTAAACTTTTTGCTAAATTAGCTTCTCCGATAAACTCTATGCTACTTATCTCAACAGCATTTATAGGTAAAAAACTTAATAAAAGGACGATAATTATAATTGGAATAAAGAAGTAAATAATTCTTGGAAATTTGAAAATATTTTTAATTAGCTGCATATATTTTTTGTTAAAGTGGAAAAATTATAAATAAGATATCACGCTAAAAGAAGCGGGGTTCACATTTGTACACCGCTAAAAATAACATGTATTATAAGCAACTTAAAAGCTTTAAAATTACTTAAGCTAGACGCAAACCATATTCATCCTGAAAAAAGTTTACCAGCCAGTTTTTCACTCTGAGAGTAGCGCGACAGTCATCTTCGTTGTAGCTTTGGATAATTTCTAGTAAGGTGCGATCGCCTGTTTCTAGCCACTGATCATACCAGTAAATACATTTAGCGCCACTAGCTTCTTTTTCCCGCCACTCGAATCCTAACCAACGAGCGATCGCTTTCAGGGCATAACTTTCTACAGGTAATGCTACACTTTGCGTTAATTGTTCATATACATCCACAAATCGATTCAGTACAGGACGCACTAAGGAGGAAGGAGTGTTGTAAAGCCTTGCCAACCGTTTAACTGTATCAAACTCGTAGACACAAAAATGGTAAATTGGCGCTTCGGGATATTGCCAAACCAAATCCAAAAATTGCTGCCAAACTAATTCTTCGTCTTCTGGTTTGTCTGCTAAAAACGAATAAAACTGTTCTGTATTGGCAAGTCTATCAACGACTAAAACCCCTAAAAGATAATTTAAATCTAAGTCTGGCTGTGCCTCAATATCAAAGTAAAGCTCTATAGGTGCTGTAAATGTAATATCTTTTATTGGTAATGGATAAGGTAATATTAATGGTCGTTTTTCCAGTGAAGATTGAGCTTGCACTATGAGTTTGGGCGCTACTTCCTTGTCAAAACCAAGCAAGTTTTCTAAGGCGCTGGGACTAGTGTTAGCAAGAGATTCTAGCGTGGTAATGGCTACGTCTTGGAGTTGAGTGTAGCGAAGAGGTGTTACACCTGGTAATAATGAGAGATGTTTTTCAGATTGAGCGATCGCATAACATTGACTATACCAATGGCAAAGATTGCACTTTTGCCGAGAAATAAACACCTCTGGCGAATTTGGTAACTCTAAAACTTGAATCAACTCCTCCAGAATCTGCTGCATCCGTGGTGTCCATTTGAGCAAATCCACAGGATAATTTCTCTCTTTGGTACGCAATATCAGCCAAGCTGTTTCTGGTGCTAAGTCCTGTATTGTTGCCAATACCTGGGCGTGAAATGCAGCAACAACTTGATATTCTTGCTTAGGACGCTTACCCAGTTCAATACTAGCCGGAACATACATCCAATCTCCAAAGCAAGATTTTCCTGGCCGTTTGACGAGTAAATCTGGACGACTTAGCAGAGTGTATCCTTCAGAATAATTTGCTAACAATACTCCCTTATAGATGTACTCAACTCCACGCTGCATCAATTCTAGAGTAGCTGCCTCTGCTGCTTCCCAGTTTCCATAAGAAGAATAATCTGGTTGGTGATAAGTCACCTTTGCCAAAGCACTCAGCTGATGAGCAATTTTGTCCTGTTGTAGTTTCCGCAGCAACTCATTGGGAGCATCACGCTGACTTTTGTCACCGTGGATATCTAGAAAAGTCCGACGTTTACAGCGTTGGTATTGCAGTAGGAGTTCAGCATTAATTAGCATTCTTTTAAGTTAACAAGAATTAGTACAGTCTGGGAGTCACTCAGACAATTAATGATGGAGTGGGAGAATGGAGGAGATGAGGGGGATGAGGGGGATGAGTAAAAAATAACTAACGATCAATGACTTTTGACTAATCCAAAATCTACAATCTAAAATCTAAAATTGGTATGACCAGTACTTCTGCTACACAGACCAGGTTGCATAGCCATCGAGAGCAATTTCCGGCTTTAGGGAATAAGACTTATTTCAATTATGGGGGACAAGGCCCGATGCCCCAAAGGGCAATGGATACGATCGCTCAAACTCAAGCTTATGTTCAGCAAATAGGCCCCTTTGGTAATGAAGCATATCGCTGGATAGCCCCCCAGACTCAAGCTGCTAGAGTTGCGATCGCTTCAGAGTTACATGCACCAAGCGAAACAATTACTCTGACGCAGAATGTCACTGTTGGCTGTAATATCGCTATATGGGGCATCGAGTGGCGTGCTGGCGACCATATACTACTTTCAGACTGCGAACATCCAGGCGTAATTGCCACAACACAGGAAATTGCGCGAAGATTTGCGGTGGAAGTTACTACCTGTCCTCTCAAGGCAACTTTAAATGAAGGCGATCCTGTAAAAGTCATTGCCCAGCACTTGCGCCCTAATACCCGTCTTGTAATATTAAGTCATGTTTTCTGGAATACTGGTCAAGTTTTACCTCTTGATAAAATTGCCGAAGTATGTAGAAATAATCATTCTTTTTTACTGATAGATGCTGCCCAATCTGCTGGTTTGTTGCCTTTAAACTTGACAGAATTGGGTGTAGATTTTTATGCTTTCACTGGTCATAAATGGTTATGTGGCCCTGCGGGTGCTGGTGGCTTGTATGTCCGACCAGAAGCACGAGAAAGCTTGAAACCTACCTTTATTGGTTTGAATGGCATTGTTGTGGATAGTCAATCTCAGCCTGTGGATTGGCTTCCAGATGGGCGACGATATGAAGTGTCTACACTAGCTTATCCGTTGTATGTTGGGTTACGAGAGGCGATCGCAATTCATCAGCAATGGGGAACATCACAGGAACGTTACGAGCAAATTTGTCAAAACAGTGAGTATCTTTGGCGGCGCTTAGTAGAATTACCCGATGTTAAATGTTTACGAACTTCTCCGCCTGAAAGCGGTATCGTCTCGTTTCAACTGCTAAATAATCAGCCCCAGCCTCATCTCAAGTTGGTGCAATTTTTAGACTCACAAAGAATATTAACTCGGACAATTGCCGATCCTAGCTGTATACGCGTCACTCTCCATTACCTGACTTTAGAATCGGAAATCGACCAATTGGTTGAAGCAATTCAAAGCTTTTGCAAAAATAGTTAGTCATTATTCATTAGGAGTTAAAGTCATAATTCCTAATGACAAATGACAAATGACAAATGACAAACATAAAAATGGAACGTCCAATCTTATACTTAGCCATAACTAACCACGGCTTTGGTCATGCTACCCGCATTGCTTCTGTAGCTGCGACAATTCAAAAATTATGTCCAGAAGTTCTGCTAATTCTGGTAACTACTGCCCCGCGCTGGTTGCTAGAGTGCTACATAGAAGGCGATTTTATCTATCGTCCCCGTGCATTTGATTTGGGTGTGGTGCAAACCGATAGTTTGACAATGGATAAAGTAGCGACTTTAGAAAAGTTGCTGGATATTAAAAAGCATCAAAATTCCCTCATTGCTTCAGAAGTGAATTTTATCCGCCAAAATCGCGTTAATCTCATTTTGGCAGATATTCCCTTCCTCGCTCCTGGGTTTGCCAAAGGTGCAAATATTCCCTGCTGGATGATGAGTAACTTTGGCTGGGACTTTATCTACCGAGATTGGGGAGGCGAATTTAGCGTAGTTGCAGATTGGATTAGTGATTGGTACTCAAAGTGCGATCGCCTGTTTCGTCTACCCTTCCACGAACCGATGCCAGCTTTTAACAATATCACAGATGTCGGTTTAACAGGCGGTTCCCCCCGTCACTCTGCTGAGAAATTACGTTCTCTTTGGAGAATAACTACACCAGTAGAAAAAACTATTTTGTTAACCTTTGGCGGCTTGGGTTTACAACAAATTCCCTATGAGAACCTGCGGCGATTCCCAGATTGGCAATTTATCGTCTTTGATCAATCTGCTCCTGATTTACCTAATTTAGTGAAAATTGATGACCGCAAATACCGCCCTGTGGATTTTATGTCTATTTGTGGGCGAGTCATTTCTAAACCTGGTTACAGTACTTTTGCTGAAGCCACCCTATTAGGAGTACCTATTGTTACCATACCCCGCGAGGACTTTGCCGAAGCAACTTTTTTAATAGAAGGCATTACAAATTATAACCAGCATCAAATCATCACCCCATCTGAGTTTTTTCAAGGGACTTGGGATTTTCTGCGTGAGTTACCCCAATTACCAAAGCAATCTGAACCAATTGCTAAAGATGGAAATGAAGCGATCGCTTATGCTGTAATTAATTATTTCGAGTCGAATAAAGTTCTTTAAAACAACATAAATTAATAGTAGAACAATGGCAACATCCAGCAGATTCAACCGCTAATTAGCTCTTACTAACATCAATAACAGTGTTTTAAATGACTCACTACCAAAAGCTACTAAAAATTTCTACCACTGGTAAATCTTTTTACAATATCACTGCAAAAATTGAAGCCGCAGTTGCAGAATCGGGAGTTGAAACTGGTCTTTGTACTCTATTTTTACGCCACACTTCAGCCAGTTTAGTTATCCAAGAAAACGCTGATCCCGATGTCCTTGTGGATTTAGCTAACTTTATGGCAAAACTCGTGCCAGAATCGGGAAAATACATTCACGATGCAGAAGGCCCCGATGATATGCCGGCACACATTCGTACCGCACTCACCCATACTTCTGAACATATCCCTATTAATCGTGGTCATTTAGTACTGGGAACTTGGCAAGGAATTTATATTTGGGAACATCGCCAACGCAGTCATTTAAGAGAATTGGTTATTCATATTTCTGCATAGGTGATTCTTAAGTTTTATTTAAGATAGAGTTTAAATACTCTAGTTATCCAGCTTACCTTTTGGCTATAATCTCATAAACTCGCGGTGATATGCATTTAACAAATTTCGCCGCGTTCGCTTTGTCATGAAAATTAATCAGATATACGCTAAATAATTCGTGTCAATTTGTAAATTAAAAAGTAAAGTTTATTTGTGATTATTTAAAAATCTACTTGTTTCCATATAAACTAATATTTAGTATAAGCTGTATGGGCTATTTCAATGACTATGAAGGAAGAACTGACAACAACTCATACTTTCCAATTTATTGATGAAATCCTTGCCCAACAGTCTATTAATCTATTATCACTTAATCCCAAAAAAACATTAATTACCAGTTTCACAGAATTAGGAAATTTAATTGCTGAAGAAAATACCGAAATTGAACTCGTCATAAACCTTCAGCAAACTCTTGAATCCATAGTCCGTACTCAGTTGCAAAACTTTCCAGAAAACATATTCTGGGATTTTGATTTTATGGTAAGTAGCATGCTAAAGCAGGCTCTTATAGCAAATGAGGGTGCTGTTCCTTTTTTAAACCTTTTCGGCAAAAAGATGGTTTTGCTGACGGAGATGTTCGGGAGTAAAACAGAAATCCGCTTTCGTTATGTTCACGATTTTATGTATGGGTTTGAGTGGGCAAGGTGGGTACAAAAAGAGCCACAAAAACGCGCACATATAGAGCCTTTTAGTCCAGTTTTTTTGGATTATTTGCTTGTCAAAGGTAAAGAACTTTTACAACGGATTAATCACGGTCAGGTTACATCTTATAAACTATGTGACACAGGCTACCGTAATCCCTTCACCTTTTCTCGTGAACCAGAAGATGAATATCGTCTATTAACTTGTCTTGCCCAAGAAGAACTGATTCCAGTAGCAGTGTGGAACTGGAATGCTAGCCCTGTCTGGAACAAACCTTTCCAAGAAATGCGCCAGCAATTAGCATTAAAATTAAATATTCAACCACAGAAACACTAATTAGCAATTAAAATTAAAAATTGCTGAATAAATATATAGGACTACTATTTTATTTTTGAACAAAATTTAGATTTAGATATTGTAGGGTGTGTTAGAACGGAGTTCGTAACGCACCATTATCAAGGGTTTGGTGCGTTACGCTGTCGCTAACACACCCTACTGGCGTGTCTAGACTAATTTTGTGCATTAACTAACCGCAGAGGCGCAGAGAACACAGAGATATTAAAGGAAATCTATTGCATTATTTTAGCCTTGACAGGCTACTACGCAATACGGTTCAGTTAAGACTAAAACTCTTTGTCAAAGTCAATTTTTTTAACGAACCACAGAGGCGCAGAGGGCACTGAGAGAAGAGAGAAATGCTTAACTGAACTGTATTGGGCTACTACGTATCTTTTCAGAAATCAAATCGGATTCCTATAGTTATGAAAATTGCTGACTTAATTACTTGGTTTGAAGCATGGGCAAATCCCGCTTGGTGTGAAAGCTGGGATAATTGCGGCTGGCAGATTGAACCAGGAGTATTGCAGGAAAAAGCACGGGTTTTAGTATGTTTGACACCGACTTTGGCAGTAATGCAAGAAGCGATCGCTCTCAATGCTAATCTGATATTTGCCCATCATCCGTTGATTTTTACTCCTCCCAAATCTTTACGCACTGGTGAAGCGATCGCAGAAATGGTACGGTTGTCCTTTACCCACAATATTGGTATTTACACTGCCCATACGAATTTTGATCAAGTGCAGGATGGTACTGCTGACGTTTTAGCTCAAATTTTAGAACTCAAAGAAGTTACTCCCATAGTACCGACACAAGGAGGATTAGGATATGGTCGTGTTGGTTTGCTAGAGCCATTTCTAACATTACAGGAATTACTCGCAGCCATTCAAAGCCGACTTGCTCCCCCTAATTTGATTTTTTCTCCAAGTGCTGATTTACAGCAAACAATTTCACGAGTTGCTGTTTTAGGTGGTTCGGGGGCTAGTTATATTTCAGCTGTCGCCAAAACTGGTACTCAAGTTTATCTGACTTCTGACTGTAAGTTTCATCAGTTTCAAGAAAGCCGCGATCGCAATCTCATTTTAATCGATGCCGGACATTACGCTACCGAACGTCCAGCTTGCGATCGCTTGGTGCAAAAATTCCAGTCTTTAAACTTAGACTGGGTGCAATTAAGCCAAAAGGATGAAGATTTCCGCCAGTTTTTTGCTTGATTGCTTATGTTTCACTAAAATTTCCTTATCTTTATAATCTGATCAAATTGTACGCCATCTCAGTACCGACGCTAAAGTTTTTTGTAACCATTATCTGCGTATATAAATAGATAAATGCACTTAAATCTTATATTGTAACCCATTGATGTGATCTAAATCACTAACTAGGTGTAATGATAATCACATCATATTCATGTTCCATATCAATTAATATCAAAGGTAAATGTTCCACACTTGACATAACAATTTGTTTACTCTGTCCTAACCAAGATGATTCGCACACTCGTTGAATCTGCTTTCCAAACTGGATATCTTAGTGTTGAATCTGAGGGATTACTCCATCAAGTGCTTGTCACTAAATGCTGGAAGGAAGAGGATTTGTCAGCCCTCGCAGCCCTATACGATGCAGTTCGGGCAGGTAAAATTAAACGAGAAGCCTCCTCATCAAACGTGCTTATGGAATTTTCGCTACCATATAAATCTTGCTGATAGTCCAAAATAAGCGGAGGGTGATTTTCCTATGTTTCCCTCTTATCCCCCATTTCCTTTGCCCCTGAAGCTTCTCACCTCTACTCCGTTGCTTTTTAATTAGCTATCATCAGGCAAAAACCTTTAAAAATCAAAACTATTTAGGTGTTGTTGTTGAAAACCATCAAGGTCAGCAAGAGAATGAGTTAAGATCATATACACATGGGTAAAAGTAAAACCAAGTCCCCGGACTTCCCAGCAATGCCAATGATTAAAAGTAGGCAAGTTAAACAACCGCAATCAACGATTGGTTTTGAGTATTCTTTATTACATAATAGTAACAAGAACTCACCAGCAAATATGAGCCTGGTTAGGACAGGTTCCGAATTGTTTGGCTTCGATGAAGCAGACATTGAGTAGAATGAGCCGGAGGGAGATTAAGTTCATTGCTGCAAGCATTGATTTCTGACCCAAAATTTCCCAATATTTGACAACTACATGCAAGTTTTGGGATTAGGTGATGAAGCGTACTTGTTCTGAACAGTGAAATTAAGCTCTTAAAGGTGTAATGTAATTGGGTAGAACCCAGATTTTGACAGGTTTAACTACGTTGTTTAAAAAGGCAGAAACAGTACATGCTACACCGCAAGATTTATCAACTCTGTTGCGATGGGCGCGAGGTATGTGTTTTCTTGCGGGACCAGCAACGCTGGATTGAACGCGCCCGCATCATCGACATAGAGGGAGATTTAGTGACCCTACGCTATGAAACAGAAGAAGAAGACGAAGTTTGTTCTTGGGAAGAAATGGTTCGCCTCGAGAGCATTGGTGCTGTAACGCAAAAACTAGCTTCAGTACCACGCGGTAATGTGGAGCCTTTGATGACTGAAGATTGTCCCGAAGCCGAACGCATCCACAACCGTTACACTGACTCTAATCCAGAATAATCAGTCATTAGTCATTAGTCATTAGTCATTCGTCATTAATTAAAAATGACAAAAGACACCGGATTAATGACTATTGGCTATCATTCAAACCTTCAAAAGCAGGACAGTAACCTTCTAGAGTTACCTTAAAGTTATACAACGGGGAAGCTGGATTCCAACATCGCTGCCCCCTTTGGTGTCGGCAAGTACCACAACAGTCTACATCTGTCCATGTATAGCGATCGCTATTTTGGTTGAGCAATTCTCTTTGAGACAATCCCCTCAATACTAGTTCTTCGCCTTGCCAACGAGCTTCGATCAAACCAGTATCAGCAAATTGCCGCCAACGAGGATCGGTAGTAATCACATCAGTTAGGGTGATTGTGATTACTGTTCCCAACTCTGTCAGTTCACCTTCGTAATTAGTTTCTGGTGCTGCAGGTTGTAAAAATGTATCGCCGATAGGCAATTCTACTAAAATGTCAGCCGCCGGCGAATGGACATGGTAGCGGTTTTGCAACTCCTCTAAGCTAGTCAGGTCTGCCAAGTAGGCAGGTGAACCGTGAACAAAAATGACGTGCTGGGGTCGCAAATTATGAATTAGCTGCGTAGTACCAGGCCCATCACTATGTTGAGCCAAGAGATAAGTTTCAACAGTGGTAGGTGCTAAATATTCTTTATTAACTTTTATATCAATTTTTTCTGGTAGCAGGATTAGCCAAGGGCCAGTGTCTAGTTGGCAGTGCTTACCCAAATCATCTGTAGAATCGGTGAGAACAATACAAGGTGACTTACCCACAGTGGGACGATGTTCTGCTTGTAAACGACGCACGCGGGGACGCACCCGTTCATCCCAAAATAAGGGTTGATGGCGGGCGAAGTTCTGTACAGATGGGGGAAGATGGGGTAACAGTTCTAGATAAGCATCACAACCAGTAGCAACAGCACCATCTACCCAGATATCTATATCTCGCCCGGTGAAGTGGTGATGAGAGCGTAAGAGCATTAATAATTCTTGACCCAATCCTAAAGCCGGGGTGGGAAGGATCACAGAACAATGGTCAGCGATCGCCCGATTAATTCGTTCTGCTAATTGATTTTCTTGGTTGCGGCGGTGAGGATGACGGGATGTGCCATAACTGCCTTCAATAATTAGCACATCCAAATCTAATCCTCGCAGTTCCTCTAAACGCAAACCTTCTACCAACCGGGAGTTTGACAGGAAAAAATCTCCTGTGTACAGTAACTTATAAGTACGCTGCTTAGTGGTGTAGGTAAGGAGAATTGCCACTGCCCCTGGTAGATGCCCGGAGGGAAATAATTCTGCCACCAAACCATCTTGGAATTCCACAGGCGATCGCAACGGCAAGGCATGACAAAATTCGGAAATTTTCTCAGGATCTTGGTCTAGCCAATTCAACGGCAGTAACTTGCTGGTTACTTCGCTACCATAAATAGGTAACTTTGGAAAAGCTTTATGAAGTGCCAGTAAGCCTCTGGCGTGATCTGGGTGGGCGTGACTAATCAAAACGAAGTCTGCTGGTGGGGGCGAACCAGTTCCACGTACCGACTTAGTAAGCCCCTTCGCCAGCGATGAAATATCCTCCAAACCACAATCCAATAGGATGCGGTGTGGGCCCATCTTCACTAATAAACACACGCCCTCATCGTAATGCTGGACACTATAGGGGAAACATTCTAATTCAGTACCCCCGAACGCAGCATCTACGCGAGAGGATGCCGACAGATTATCCCTCATGCTCTCCTCCCCTCAAACCTCATCATCATGGACATATCCCAAAAGCCAAAAATTACACAAATTTTGGTTTTGTGACTTAGGGGTAAGTTTTATTGTGCGCCCCTACACCCTGAGAATACAGATTTTTGATTGGGGAGGACGCCTCTACTGAACCCGCACTGATTCAGAAAGGTGGACTAACCAGAAGCCATCAAATTACTAGCTCAAAGATGCCTTTTGTTTATTTTCCCTTTGCAAGTTCTGAACGCTCTTAACCAACTCACCTTACAGGAAGTCGCCAAAGCGTTTACAGACTTATCTCAATGTGCAGAGCCATTGCCATGATAGTTATCTGAATCATAGAATCCATTTTTCGTGCCAAAAAACAAGCACGAAAGCGTAAAGATAACTGTTAATCCAGCTAGAATCAGCTTTACATCCATTTTTTTGCTGCCCCTTACTTAAAGACTTTCTTATATTAATTTAGTGCTTTCGCAATCAAACGTAATCACTAGAAAATCTTTACTATGCTTATGTGGATTGGGCAATAGGTAAATTTACCGCAATCAGTCAGATTGTAGAACCTTTCGGTTCACCTGTCTATTGATCTAGATGTAAACCAATATGACACCAAGAGCAATCCTCTACACCCTCTAAAAATCCTCAGTTGTTAGGATTGACCCACTGTTCAAATAAGCTTTTGAGGCTCTTTAGATACAAATCTTTAATAATTTACGAAACTTTACCAAAAAAGCTCTCTTCATCCAAAACTAGCCTAAACGCCAAACTCAAGTCATCACCTTAATATTAAAAACAGAAGTAATTATTTCCCAATCTCTAAATAAAAATACCTGTGTTGTATGACTATCGAACGACTTCCCCAAAAACACTATCCCAAGGCTGAAATTGGGCGACGAGGTATGGCATTGGGGCTTGATTTCCTTGGTGTCTGGTTAGTCAGTTCCCTACTGGGGGGCAGCGATATCGGGATTCAATTTCTGCAAATCCTAGTTTTTGTGATATTTTGGCTGATTTTGCGAGTGCTGGTGGTATACAACAATCAAGGGCAAAGTTTAGGGCGTTGGGCGTTCGATTTAAAGGTATTGGAAGTCGAAGATGGGGAAGTAGTGGGCAGAGTTCCAGATTTGCTCTCACTGGTGAAGCGAGAGGCGATCGTTGGCTTGGGTGCCCTTTTAGTATCAATTGCCCTCAGCAATATTAGAGCCAATCCCACTGCTATACTGCTAGTACTTCCCCTAGCAATTGATTGTGGAACTGCCTTTTCTGATACCCAGATGCGGCAGGCTTTACACGATCGCTATTGTGAAACTTTCATAGTTTCGTCGCGTCGTGGCTACTCGCTTGACATAAAAATTAAAAGATTAGTTGATAATATGCGGCGGAATGTGAGAAGATAGTCATTTGTGTTAATTCTCTTCAGGCTTCACTGTTTGTAAGATTATGGCTAAGAGTAAAGGTGCCCGCATTATTGTGACACTAGAGTGTACCGAGTGTCGGACAAATTCAGACAAGCGTTCTGCTGGTGTTTCACGTTATACCAGCACCAAGAATCGCCGCAACACCACTAACAGGCTAGAACTGAAAAAGTTCTGCACCCACTGCAACAAACATACCGTTCACAAGGAAATTAAGTAGAGATGAGTTATTTCCGTCGTCGCCTTTCTCCGATCAAGCCAGGAGAACCAATCGATTATAAAGATGTTGATTTACTGCGTAAGTTTGTCACCGAGCGGGGTAAGATATTGCCACGTCGGATTACTGGGCTTACATCTCAGCAACAGCGAGAGTTGACATTAGCAATTAAACGTTCGCGGATTGTGGCTTTGTTGCCATTTATCAATGCGGAAGGCTAAAAAGAGTGATGAGTTATGAGTGATGAGTTAAGAATCAAAACTCCTAACTCCTAACTCCTAACTTAAAACTATTTAAACTGTTCACCAAATTAAAGTGCGAGAGTTGTGGAGAAGGGGACGCTAGTTGAATTTAGGGTTCAAGGCGATCGCCGTCTGGGCATCGTAGAACGTCCAGACGGTAAAACCCGCTGGTTTGTGGTAGACGAACGTGGTCAATCCCACAGCCTCGCGCCTAGACAAATAACTTATACAGTTACCGGGCAGACTTACAAGCCTTCTGAGATTGCTAGCTTTTTGGAGCAGATCAAGCCTTATTTAGATCCATCTAGCTTAGAAGTAGCTTGGGAACTACTGGTTGAGGATGGGGAAACAGTCACTCCCGACCAAATGGCAAATTTGCTATTTTCAGCATCAGACGCGCCTCCTTGTTACGCCGCCCATTGCTTGTTATCAGACGACAAACTTTATTTCAAGCAAAAAGGAGATGCTTACGAGCCGCGAACTGCTGCTCAAGTGGCAGAACGCAAGCACCAGATGGAAGTAGAGGCGCTAAAAGCTAAGGGACAGCAGGAATTTTTAACTCGTGTAGAGCAGGCGCTCAAAGGTGAAGCAGTAGAGTGGGGCCGTCACGATCGCCAGCGCTTAGAAGGACTCGAAAAATACGCAGCACTGCTTGCTGACACCGTGCGGACAGGAGTCAATTATGATTCCTTGGCTCGTGCTTATCCGCCAAGCGCTCCAGTATTAGAAACTATGACCATGCTGGGACGGCCCACAACACCTCAAGGAGCCTTTCAGCTGTTAGTGGATTTGGGTTGCTGGAGTCCTTATGAAAACCTGTTCCTGCGTCGTTCTTCAATTCCGATTCAATTTCCTAATAAGGTATTAGAAGTGGCGCAACAGCGTTTGGATTTCCCGCCGATTGACTCAGATACAAACCGCCTTGATCTGACTCACCTGAAGGTCTACACCATTGATGACGAAACTACCACAGAGATCGACGATGGTCTGAGTTGGGAAATACTTCCTGATGGCCGGGAACGCCTGTGGGTGCATATCGCCGATCCGACTCGATGGTTAGTACCAGAAGATGAATTAGATTTGGAAGCGAGAAAGCGGGGTAGTACAGTCTATTTACCTACGGGGATGATTCCCATGTTCCCAGAGGTATTGGCGACTGGGCCGATGAGTCTGATCCAGGGACGGGTTTGTTGTGCCCTCAGTTTCGGGATTATTTTAGATACAAGTGGCAAAGTAGAAGATTACAGCATTCATACGAGCTTGATTAAGCCGACTTATCGCCTCACCTACGAAGATGTAGATGAAATGTTGCAATTACGGGTACAGGCAGAACCAGAAATTGCAGCGATCGCTACATGGGCACAGAAGCGCAAAGCTTGGCGTTACGCTCAAGGGGCAATTAGCATCACCATGCCGGAAGCGATGATCAAAGTCAAAGATGATGAGATCAATATTGACATCTTGGACGATTCTCCGTCGCGGCAAGTAGTGGCAGAAATGATGATTGTTGCCGGTGAAGTTGCGGCACGTTATGGTAAAGCTCATAACATACCTTTGCCCTTTCGCGGTCAGCCCCAACCGGAATTACCCCCAGAAGAGGAATTGCTGCTACTTCCCGCCGGATTCGTTCGCGCTTGCGCTATGCGTCGTTGTATGCCCAAGAGCGAAATGAGCATTACGCCTCTGCGCCATGCTGGTTTGGGTTTGGATACCTACACTCAAGCAACCTCTCCCATCCGTCGTTACAGTGATTTGCTTACCCACTTCCAATTGAAAGCCCATTTGCGGGGTGAAGTTTTACCATTTACCGCAGATCAACTTAAAGAAGTAATGATGACTGTCACCAGCATCACTCAAGAAGTGACGATGGTGGAACGGCAAACTAATAGATATTATGCTCTAGAGTATTTACGCCGTCATCCAGAGGAAACCTGGGAGGTAACAGTATTAATGTGGCTGCGAGAAGACAGCAACTTGGCCCTAATTTTGTTAGAAGATTTGGGCTTGCAGTTACCAATGGTTTTCAAACGTTCTGTTAACTTGGGCGAACAAATATTGGTGAAAGTCAGCCACGCCGATCCGCAAAAAGATATGATCCAGTTTCAAGAAATAGTTTATCAAGAAGCCCAAATAGCAGCGAATTAAATAATTTGTCATTGGTCATTGGTCATTTGTCATTCGTAATACTTGCCAGAGGCTAGATTATCAATTACGAATTATTTGAATCTTGCTCTAACCCCTGTCGGTTAGGATATAGGGTAAATGGAATGAGGTAATAGTTGTGAATATATCTTTGACCCCAGAACTAGAGCAGTTGGTTAAGGATAAGGTTAGTAGTGGGAAATACAACTCAGTTACTGAAGTGATGGGTGAAGCATTGAGATTGCTAGAAGAACGCGATCGCATTCGAGATCAGCGTCTAGCAGAATTGAAAGCTAAAATCCAAGAAGGAATAGAAGCCTCAGAGCGTGGTGAAGTAATCGATGGCGAAGAGGTGTTTGCAGAAATTGAAGAAGATATCCGACGTGCTGAAGCTCAAATGCAACAAGCAGAGGCCGCTAAATAATGAGTCGGTATGTTTTAACAATTCCAGCCAAGCAAGACCTCAAGGAAATTAATCGCTATATTATCCGCTTTAATCCTGCTGCGGCTCGAAGATTCAATGAAAAATTTAAACAGCAGTGTAAATTGCTGGCTAATTTCCCTAACATGGGGCAAAGTTGCGATAACTTTATAAGCGGTTTACGGAGTTTCCCTGTAGAAGATTATTTGATATTTTATCGTCCTATTGATGGCGGTGTGGAAGTTGTACGTATTGTCAGTGGTTATCGGGATTTAGAGACAGTTTTCTTAAATAACGATATTCTTTAGTAGTTGGTTCAATCCTTTATTTAATTTCCATTCCAGCAATTTTATTAGTATAATAATGGATCGTGTCGAATTAAAGCTAAACAATGCCTAAACTAAAGACTCGTAAAGCCGCAGCGAAGCGATTCCGTGCCACCGGCACCGGCAAAATCGTCCGTCGTAAAGCTTTCAAAAGCCACCTTTTAGAGCACAAATCTTCTGACAAAAAGCGTAGTATGCGTCAGAGTGCGCTTGTACATGAACGCGATGAACTTAACGTGCGCTTGATGCTCCCATATTTGTAAGTATTTTAGGAAATAAGTTATGACTCGGGTAAAACGCGGTAATGTAGCTCGGAAGCGCCGCAATAAAATTCTCAAACTAGCTAAAGGTTTTCGCGGTTCTCACTCAACTCTGTTTAGAACTGCCAACCAACAAGTGATGAAGGCGCTACGGAGTGCCTACCGCGATCGCAAAAAGAAAAAGCGCGATTTTCGCCGCCTCTGGATCACCCGCATCAACGCTGCTTCAAGGCAACACGGCTTGAGTTACAGCCAGTTGATCGGTAACTTGAAAAAAGCTGATATCCAACTAAATCGCAAGATGTTGGCACAATTGGCAGTCCTCGATCCAGCTAGCTTTGGTAAAGTTGCTGAACTCGCAAATAAAGCTAAAGGATAAAGGTGGCAAAGGATGTATAACAGATGTAACAGATGGCAAGTAATTACTCGGTTACATCTGGTATTATCCGCCACTATTTTTTGGATATCTTGCTTTTCCATAGTGGGGACGGGATTAACTGCGTCTGCTGCCAAAATGCCAGAAATTCAGCAGCGAGGCTATCTAACTGTTGCCGTTAAAGATAACTTGCGTCCGTTGGGATTTAGAGATGCTAACGGTAATTTGCAAGGCTTAGAAATTGACTTGGCACAGCGATTGGCACTTGACTTGGTAGGTACCGAGGCTGTGAAATTGAAACCCGTAGCGAATCGCGATCGCTTGTCTGTAGTATTAGACAATAAAGTTGATTTTGCGATCGCTAGGGTGACAGCAACTGAATCTCGCAGCCGCATAGTTAGTTTCAGTGTTCCCTACTATTTGGATAGCACTGTATTAGTTACAAAAGATCCCTCTGTACAGAAATTGAGCGATTTTGCAAAACAAAAAATTGCTGTACTCAACAATTCCAGCACCATTGCTAAGGTGCGTTACTTTGTGTCAAACGCCGATTTGGTAGGAGTAAATTCATATCAAGAAGCGCGAGATAAAATAGAAACTAATGCAGCCTTTGCCTTTGCCGCAGATGCTAGCGTTCTGAGCGGTTGGGTGCAACAATATCCTCAATATCGGCTACTGCCAATTAAGCTATCAACTGAACCCTTATCTGTAGTCATGCCCAAGGGATTGCAGTACGATGAATTAAGACGGAATGTGAATCAAGCGATCGCTCGTTACTTAGCAGAAGGTTGGCTCCAGCAACGTATTCAATATTGGGGTTTACCGTAATTTTGTCATTAGTCATTGGTCATTAGTGAATAACAAAGGACAAAGGGCAAATAACAATAAGCTGATAATAGATACAAAACCAACTTTATAATATTTGTATTTGCAGCAATGGATAACAGTCTAGCCATAATTTATCTCTCAATTTTTGTGACTATACTCACACTTGCAGCCGTGAGTATTTTTCGCCAGATTTTCAAAACTCGCAAGATTGAAAGCTCTTTTGCGAAGTTGCGAAAGAAATTAGAGAAAGAAAAAGGTACGACTCAAGAATATTATGAGTTAGGCAGTATTTATTCCGAAAAAAAACTGTATTCCCAAGCAATACTGCTGTTTCAAAAAGCTATCAAAGCTGCCCAAGAAGAGGGAGAAGAAAATATTGCCCCTATTTACAACGGGCTGGGTTATATTTATTTTACCCAAGAGCAATATGACCTAGCAATTCGTCAGTATAAAGAAGCTCTAAAAGCTAAACCAGACTATGTAACAGGGTTGAATAATCTCGCTCATGCTTATGAGAAAAAAAAGTTAACTACTCAGGCGTTACAAAGTTACGAGGAAGCACTAAAGTTTGATCCAAATAATCCTATTGCTAAACGCCGTGCTGAATCTTTACGTCGTTTGGTTTCTGCGTAAATTGGGCATTGGGCATTGTTTATTTCTCCCTACTGCCTAACTATTAACAAATTAATTTGGCTTTAGCCTCTTAATTTATCGGTTTTCATGCTTAGGCTTGGAAATAGATAACTATAAGTCTTTTTTAAAAATGTAAAAGATGATTAAGCGGCTAAAGCGTTTTTTGTGGCTAGTTATTGCCATCATTGTCGCCATTTCTATATCACTCGGATTAATGGGAAGATTGACGGCTCAACAGCCTTTGATTTCCCATCCTCTCACTTCGCTAACAGAGGCAGAAATTAGTACAGCCGTTTCGGTCGTCAAAAGAGAAAAAACTTTGAGCGAAATGGCAGCTTTTCCACTGATCGCTTTACAAGAACCAGATAAAGAAGAAGTTCTGAAATTTACACCTGGTAAAGCTTTTGGGCGAAAAGCTTTTTTGGTGATCTATGAGCGATCGCAAAACAAAACTTATGAAGGAATTGTCGATCTAACAAGCAAAACCTTAAGTTCTTGGAAAGAAATATCCTCTGTTCAACCTGCGATCGTGGTTTCAGAATATGAACTGGCAACTCAGGTAGTTAAAGCCGATTCCCGATGGCAAAAAGCGATACGAAGGCGGGGAATTACTGATTTTGATCAAGTCACAATTAGTTGTTGGGCACCAGGAATCTTAAGTAAACAGGAAGAAGTAACAGGTAATCGTCTGTGTCGAGCTTTATCTTACTACAAAGGCAAAGGCTGGAACTATTACGGTAGTCCCATTGAAGGAGTCTTAGCAACAGTCAATTTAAACACGGGTAAAATCGCCAGTTTCCTTGACAAGGGAAACGTACCTTTCTCTAAAGAAAACTGGAACTATGATGTAAAATCTTTAGGCAAATTACTTTCAGCACCTAAAGCATTAAAGATTCTGCAACCAAATGGTGCAAGTTTCCAAATTAATAATAATGAAATTAGCTGGCAAGGTTGGAAGTTTAGGTATTTAATGCATCCCCGTAGTGGATTGGTACTATACCAAGTGACACACGACGATGGGGAAAATATTCGACCAGTTTTATACCGCGCTAGCCTATCGGAAATGGTAGTTCCTTACGGCGATCCAAATCCTACTTGGTCGTTTAGGAATGCATTTGATGTTGGAGAATACAACTTTGGTTTACTAGCAAATACGATGCAGTTAGGTAAAGAAATTCCTGAAAACGGTCTTTTGCTGGATGCTGTATTTGCTAATGAGCAGGGAGAACCTTATAAAATACCAGGAGTTATCGGTATCTATGAACGCGATCGCGGAATACTATGGAAACATTATGATTACAATACTCAGCATAATGATGTCCGTCGCAGTCGAGAATTAGTGATATCGATGACTGCGGCTGTTGATAATTATGATTACAGCCTTAATTGGATCTTTCACCAGGATGGGACTTTGGAAGTCCAAAATGAACTAACAGGTATCGTGCTGGCGCAGGGAACGGCTGCCCAAAAGCAATCTGAGGATGACTCTTATGGTCGGCTAATCGCTAAGAATATCTTCGGAGTAAATCATCAGCACTTTTTCAACTACCGCCTAGATTTCGATGTCGATGGACAGGCTAATTCTGTGATGGAAATGAATGTGAAAGCTTTACCGATGGATGAGAAAAATCCTCTAGGAAATGCGATCGCAGTTACAGAAACCCCACTCACAAAAGAAACGGCTGCTGTCCGCGATTTGGATATGAAAAGCAGTCGGGAATGGATGATTGTTAGTGCAGATAAGAAAAATACGCTAGGGGCTGCACCTGGATATATGCTGATGCCTGGTGGAAACTCCATATTTTTCCCTGTGGAAGGCTCAAACATCCGTCAAAAGGCAGAATTTGCGACTCACCATGTCTGGATAACAAAATATAAACCTGCTGAACTCTATGCTGGCGGCGATTATCCAAACCAGACTCAACCAGGACAGGGTTTACCTAAATATATTGCAGACGATGAATCTTTGACGGGTGAAGATATCGTGCTGTGGTACACAATGGGCGTAACTCATGTTCCGCGATCGGAAGATTGGCCTGTGATGCCTGTTCACCAAGTTGGCTTTAAGCTAGTACCTAGAGGATTCTTTAGCCGTAATCCAGCGATTAATTTACCAGAGTAAAATATTAGTTTTCTAAAGTTTTCTAGGTTCAGTTTTTTCGTAATCTGTAAACCTGTAACTTGAATGCTGATAAGCTTATCGTAGGTCAAATACTGGCAGTTTTCATTCATAGGATAGCTCATGAATTTTCCAGAAATTAATATTCCCGGTGATGGCACACTGCACGCTCGTTTAATTACTTCCTTGGGCCAAATTATAGTTCGTTTGGAGGAAGACAAAACCCCCAACACCGTCAAAAATTTTGTAGGTTTAGCAACCGGTACAATCGACTGGAAAGACCCTAAGACAGGTCAATCTCAGAAAGGGACTCCTGCCTATGATGGAGTTCGCTTTCACCGAGTCATCCCTGATTTTATGATTCAGTGTGGCGATCCCCTGGCTCGTTATCCAGATATGGCCAACCGTTGGGGTACTGGTGGGCCAGGATATCAATTTGAAGATGAGTTTCATCCTGAATTGAAACACTCTAGTGCGGGTATCCTCTCAATGGCAAATGCAGGACGCGGTACTAATGGTTCGCAGTGGTTTATTACAGAAGGGCCAACGCCTCATCTTGACCGCAAACACAGTGTTTTTGGTAAAGTTGTCGAAGGTATGGATATAGTCAACCGCATCGCCAATGTGCCTACGACTAGAGATCGTCCAAACCAAGACGTAGTGTTAGAAAAAGTAGAAATTTTTCGGCAGTAATTAATACCTCTCTAGGTTAATTTCTATTCCCTCGAATGAAGAAATAGCCCTAGCGTTATTCCTCATTTTTTCCTTGTTTAAGGAAGGTTAGTAGGAATATTAATACAACCTGATTCTTTACAAACATCCTTTAAGAGGATGTTTGTAATTTTGGAGAAGTTGTACATAAATTTTCTAAATTTATTGGTGATGGTTAACACACCGCCCCACATTGAAAACAAATTTGCCGAAAAATTAAGATTTATTTTAAAAAAGCAACAGTAATATTGTTAAATTCAGAAGCTACATTCCAATCAGGAACAAGGTTTGAGCGATGTCTACGCCTATACAGCGCAGCTAAAATCCTTACAAGTCTTCACTTCAAGAGGGATACAACTTTTGAGACAATCAGAAACGATTTAATAATAATCAAGCACTTATAGTCCACTCTTATCGGACTCCGTGTTATTTCTATTGAAAAGGGAGAACACAAACATGAAATTGGCTTACTGGATGTATGCAGGCCCAGCCCACATCGGCACTCTGCGAATCGCTAGCTCTTTTAAAAATGTCCATGCGATCATGCACGCCCCCATTGGCGACGACTACTTTAACGTCATGCGCTCCATGCTATCGCGGGAAAGGGATTTTACTCCGGTAACAACTAGTGTCGTCGATCGCAACGTTTTGGCACGCGGCTCCCAAGAGAAGGTAGTAGATAACATCACTCGCAAGGATGCTGAGGAACACCCAGATTTGATTGTGTTAACTCCCACCTGCACCTCCAGCATTTTGCAAGAGGATTTACACAACTTTGTCGAACGGGCGCAGTTGGAAGCGAAAGGAGACGTAATGCTGGCGGATGTGAACCACTACCGCTACAACGAATTGCAAGCCGCCGATCGCACTTTGGATCAAATCGTCCAATACTACATTGAGAAAGCCCGGAGGCGGGGTGAATTGGCTGAGGGTAAAACTGCGAAACCCTCGGTGAACATTATCGGTACTACTACCCTTGGTTTCCACAACAATCACGACTGCACAGAACTGAAACGGTTGATGGCTGACTTGGGAATTGAGGTAAATACCTTAATTCCCGAAGGTGCTTCGGTGAATGACTTGAAGAAGATGTCCCAAGCCTGGTTTAACCTGGTGCCTTACCGTGAACTCGGTTTGACCACAGCGCGTTACCTGGAAGAACAATTCGGCACACCTTATATAGACATTACTCCAATGGGTGTAGTGGAAACTGCCCGTTGTATTCGTAAGATTCAGCAGGTAATTAACGCTCAAGGTGCAGAAGTTGACTATGAAGACTTCATCAATGAGCAAACCCTGCATGTATCTCAGGCTGCTTGGTTCTCCCGTTCAATTGACTGTCAAAACTTGACTGGCAAAAAAGCTGTAGTCTTTGGTGACAACACCCACGCCGCCGCCATTACCAAGATTTTGGCGCGAGAAATGGGAATTCATGTTGTTTGGGCTGGAACCTACTGTAAATATGATGCCGACTGGTTCCGCGAACAGGTTAGCGAGTATTGCGATGAAGTGCTAATTTCCGAAGATCATGGTGAAATTGGGGATGCGATCGCTCGTGTCGAACCCTCTGCCATTTTCGGTACTCAAATGGAACGCCACGTTGGTAAACGTTTGGATATTCCCTGCGGCGTAATTGCTGCACCAATCCACGTCCAAAACTTCCCCATTGGTTACAAACCATTTATGGGTTACGAAGGCACGAATCAGATTACCGATTTGATCTATAATTCTTTCACTTTGGGAATGGAAGATCACCTATTAGAAATCTTCGGTGGTCATGATACCAAAGAAGTTATTACTAGGGGAATTTCTGCTGATTCTGATTTGAATTGGACAAAAGATGGTCAAGCAGAATTGAATAAGATTCCTGGATTTGTGCGCGGTAAAGTGAAGCGTAATACTGAGAAATTTGCCCGCGATCGCGGTTTCAAAGAAATAAACGCTGAGGTATTGTACGCTGCCAAGGAAGCCGTCGGAGCTTAATGATAATTTAGTTATCAGTTATAAAACTGATAGCTATAATTCTATAGAAGAGTGTTTCTTTGAGAAAACACTCTTCTGCTTATTATGAAATAAATTTTTTTTGCACAAACTAATTTATTAAAAATAGTGTATTTATGAACAACAATCAATTATCCAGCAGATTGAACGAAAATAGACTGTATACCAGATTAGTTACTACACTCAAGATACTTCAGTATGTCGTCTTTTTTATTATAGTCTTTTTTTTTATTGTAATATTTGGTGTAGCTTTAAGTTCTCCTGTAACTAATATACTTAGTCTCTTACCTTTAATTTATGTGATTATTTACTGTATTGTTATATATGTTATGACAGCAGTTTTAAGAGCAATTATTGACCTTTTAAGCCGCATAGAACGGAATACAAGGTCTGAATAATAACTGAGGACTAATCAGTTTATCTACTTATTTGGTTAGATTTAGAAAATTTAAGTTAGATGAAAGGGCATCCTGTACTGATTTTAGCTAAGACACGAGCCTCCAATCACTCAAGCTATTATGTTCTGTAAAGCCTACAGCATTAGGAAATATGCCACCATGTCCAACCAGACAAACTTGACTGATGCTCGTAACAACCTAGCCGAACTCTGCGCTCAAGTAGTTGCAGATAGAGAAGTGGTAATTATCACTCGACAAGAAGGCGAAAGCGTTGCCCTAATTGCTGTTGAAGAACTAGATAGTTTACTAGAAACATCTCATTTACTTCGTTCACCTAAAAATGCAATCCGTCTGTTAACTGCTTTGGAAAGAGCAAAAGCTAGAACTTTAAAACCTCAAAGTATCAACGAACTACGTCAGGAGTTGGGTGTTGACGAAGAAAAAGAAGGATGAAACCCAACCCCAAGAAAATAAAGTTCGAGATGCTGTATTTCATCCAGAATTTCGGGAAGACCTCGCCTATTGGGTAGAGACAAACCGCAAAACAGCGCTTCGCGCTTTTAACTTGGTTGAAGCGATTATGCGAGATCCTTTTACAGGTATTGGGAAACCTGAACCATTGAAATACTTAGATTCAGATGCTTGGTCGCGGCGACTTACTCAAGAACACCGGATTGTTTATCTAGTAAGTGATGACCGAATTGATTTTCTTCAAGCTCGATATCACTACTGAAATAGCCAATACCAGTAATGTGACTTTACAGCTACTTTTAGTTATTTTCCTTACATTGCTAAAATAGCGATGCCTACGGCGAACTGTGCCTACGCACCTCTATCTATTGCAAAAACTTAGTGCGATCGCTTGTATTTTTCTAGCAATTGCGGCAAGTAATCATAACCGTCCACGCCAATAAATTTAATGATGTTAGTTCGGTACTTTACTATTAATTGCTGTACGGTTTCATCTCCTAATTTACTCTGTAAAATTGTTAATAACCCAGCCGCTTGCCGCCATTCCATCGCAGCAATTTGCTCTAATAAATACATCCCTAGACAGCTATTGTATACAGCTTTTTCATAATTATTCAGGTTGTAGTAACTTTCCGCCAGATACAAAAAGTTCAGCCCTTGCAGATATTTATCACTAGAAAACTGCACCGCCTCACTGCCTTTTTCTAGGTATTCTACAGCAGCTTGAGGTTTTTCTAAGGCGACGTGAGCAATACCAAGACTGATGTAACAAAGGGCTTGAGTTTGGCGAGCCGCCAAGCTGATACCAAATCGTGAATCACTCAATTTTTCTGACAATTCCAAACCTCGGTGCAAGTATTCTATTGCTTGTTCATAGACATCTGGTTCTATGCGTTCCATCTGCTGTGCCGCAAACACTTCGCTATAGCCTAAAGTTGCCAAGGCGTGAGCTTCTCCTAAGCGTTCGCCTGCTTGACGAGCCAAAATTAACGCCCTCTGGCTGTAGTTAATCGCCTGAGAATAATCTTTTTGAGCAACGCAAACACAGCTATTGTGGTTGAGATTGGCAATTTCACAGGGTTGATCCCCGGCTTGGCGGGCAATTTCTAAGGCTTCCTGGTGAAATGAGTTAGCCTCTGGATATTTACCTAAAATAAACTGGGAATAGCCCAACAGCGTTAGTATCCGCGCTTTTTCTTGAGTACCTTCCACTTCTTTTAGTGGTGTATCCAAATAAGCGATGGCATCTCGCAGCGCATCCCTACCGAAAAAGGCAAAAACTCCGCCGTAAAGGGGAAAGTATTCGCGATGGGCAAAAGTTCTGAGAATTTGTAAGACGATCTGAAAACAGGCTTTCGCTAATTCTTCGCCTTTGCTGCGATCGATACTGGTAGCGATACGGAAACCATTAGATAACTCGCACCAAACTGCAGCGAAACTGAGAAAAGTGGCAATGGACGCAGATGTACCCCATTTGGAATCATAAGGTTGTCTTTCAAACCAAGTCACCAAACTTTGCTGTATTCTTTGGAGAATTACTGTCAACTCCACCCAGTCTTTTTCAGATTGGGTGGAATGTGAGCGATCGCTCAAACAGCGTTCAAAGATTTCACCATTACCACTGCTTACATTTTCTACTAATTGGCGATATATAAACTCTTTGGAACTGATTTTACCTTTAAGGGCGGTAGTAATAATTTCCTCGATTAACTTTTGATAGCTCTTTTTTTTACTAAGGAAGTTACATACATATAGAAAATAAACGTTGTCAACGGTAGTTTCCAGAAGATGTTCTTAATTCTTAACATTATTTGTGCATTTAGGAATCTTGACCGAATCAGTTATCAGTTATCAGTTATCAAATAAATGTGTTGTTCGGTACAAGCCCCCGATTTTAATCGTGGAGATAGAATAAAAATTTTATGTCGAGACGCATAGCGCGAGACATAAAGGCCTCCAAATCCTTATCCCCTCAATTTATTGATGGGGATTTAACTGATAACTGATAACTGTTCACTGTTAACTGTTAAAAAGCCAGATGTTAATACCGTTTCTCAAAATATTTGTATCAGGTATTTCGTAAAATGGTTATAACTTATAGCGATCGCATAATCAAACAGCATTGAGATCGATAGCCAATGACCGCAGAAGTTGGCATAGATCCCATTAGTGCGTCACCGATAGCATTAGCGAGTCATCTCCCAAGGGGAGACCATGCCGCGCAACGAGCGTCACAGCCCCTTAACCCTCTTTTGTCACTCTGGGAAAATAAAAACCAAAGCCAAATTTTGAACTGTAGATAGAGTGGGCATTTGAGCGTTTATTTTCTAACACAATGGTTGAAATCATGGTTTTTGGTAAAAGTCTTATGCTGTAAGCATTCCAGATTATTCTCTCCCGAAAGTGATAAAAGAGGGTTAAAGTAGACATCACCTCTTGGGTTTGGAACGTAGAGCCAATAAAATGTAAACTTTAAGATACTTGCACCGAGTTTCTAGTATAGTGTGGCGGAAGTTCCCTACCTTAAGGGCTTAAGCTCCTTGCTGGTTTGAGATGGTAGCTAGATTTACGCCAAGGTGTACGAAGATACTACCCTATAGCGATCGCAACTACAACCCCTCTAGCGATCGCATTCCTTAACACAGAAATTTACTGATAAATAAAAATTAATAGCGAACAAATATCACAATACAAAATTATTACTTCGGGGATCTAATAGGCAGAATAACTTACTAAAGTCCAAACCGATGTGTCTCCCATAACGAAGTAAAAAAAGCATCACAAAAGCCTCGCAATCTCTCTTAGAGAAAAAAAGCAGATGCATGTTAATGTTTTAATCTCATTGACTTCCCTTCGTTCCTTTCCCTATGCATCTGCACTATTATTTACACCCCCAACACCTTGAAGAATTAGTCAAGAGTAGTGGTATAGACTTACACCTAGTGCAACTCAATTTTAAGTCACTCCAAGGCGTAACAGCTTTTGAGTACCTATTGATTTCTGAGCTACTCCCTCGCACCAATACCGGAATGGTGAAAAGTTCATGGTTGCAGCGTTATACTCATATTACTGAAGGTGGTTGGTGGTGTTCTGGGCTAGACCCTTTGAATAATTGGCAAATGATGGAATGGGGATGCTTTAAGCCAAACCAACCCCGACAGAATCACAATGGTAAGTCCATCAAATACGAGCATCCCCCCAGCACGCCAACGCGGGTGTTTTGTTTGCGGGTAACGCTGCAAGTGTGGCAGCAAGTTGCTGGACGTTACAATCTGGTCATGCCTGACAATATCACCATTACTGCTGATGGTGAAGCTGAAGGCTTTTGGCAATGGGTGATGCAACATAATATTCCCCTGATTCTATGTGAGGGTGTGAAAAAAGCAGCCACACTTTTAACGCAAGGATAT
This sequence comes from Nostoc commune NIES-4072, assembly GCF_003113895.1. NCBI lineage: Bacteria > Bacillati > Cyanobacteriota > Cyanophyceae > Nostocales > Nostocaceae > Nostoc > Nostoc commune. The sequence goes on from NZ_BDUD01000001.1 coordinate 1,665,118, forward strand.
GTAGCTATTGCCATTCCTGGAATTACCAGTGGTTATCGGGTTGTTAAAGATGAATTTGGCAAAGTTACCCGTCGTCAGTTAATTCCTGATTTAGCAGCGTTTGCAATTACAAAACGTAGTTTTTATATTTGCTTTGATTTTGAAACTCAACCTAAAACAATTGCTGCTGTAAATAACGCCATTTCTCAACTTGGTTGTTTATTCCAGCAAAAAAATTGCACTGTTAAAGTCATCGAACTCCCAGGAATAGAAAAAGGAGTTGATGAATTTATCGTTGCCAAAGGTGCAACTAGTTTTGATAAAGTTTATCGCCAAAGTGTTGATTTAGAAATTTATTTAGCTCAAAGCAAACCCCACACCGAGTTAAGCATTCCTGTGGCTCTCACATTGAATCGCCCTTATATAAGTGAAATACCTTTCCCCACTTCTGGATTAGTAGGAGTCAAATCAGCAAAAGGAACAGGTAAAACTACAGCACTACAAGCTGTTGTTCAGCAAGCAAAAGTTAGAAATCAACCTGTTTTATTAATTACTCATAGAATCCTACTAGGAAGATTTTTGTGTGAGAAAATTGGTATTCAATGGGGAACACATAAAGAAGATGGGGATAAAAGGATTGATAAAACACTTACCCCTGCTCCTCCCATCCTCCGTTCACTCTTTCCACAGCAATCCCTTGGACTATGTGTTGATTCTATTTGGAAACTTAATCCTGAAAATTGGCGGGGAGCAATAGTAATTCTGGATGAAGTAGAGCAGTCTTTGTGGCATCTATTAAACAGTAATACTTGTAAGCACAAGCGTGTAAAAATATTAAAATTATTCCAGCAACTAATTTCCACAGTGTTAACAACTGGGGGATTAGTAATTGCCCAAGATGCTGATTTATCAGATGTTTCACTTGAATATTTACAGGGATTAGCAGGAATTAAATTAACGCCTTGGGTAGTTCTCAATCAATGGAAGCCTCAGCATGGTTGGGATGTAACTTTTTATGATTCGCCGAACCCAACACCGCTAATTCACCAACTGGAATTGGATTTACTTGCTGGACGTAAATGTTATGTGACTACCGATAGCCGCGCTGGGCGTTACAGTTGCGAAACAATTGAACGTTATCTCAAAGAACGCTTACAAAAATTACGAAGGCAATTTCCCAAAACTTTAGTAGTTAGTAGCCACACTACAAATACACCTGGCCACGAAGCGGTTGATTTTATCGCAGCAATCAATCAAAAAATCTCTGCTTATGACGGCGTTTTTGTTACCCCTAGTCTTGGTACAGGAATTAGTATTGATGTCCAACATTTCGACCGAGTTTATGGCATTTTTCAAGGGGTAATTCCTGATTCGGAAGCAAGACAAGCATTAGCAAGAGTGCGGGATGATGTGCCGCGTGTTGTCTGGTGCGCTAAACGAGGTATTGGCTTAATTGGTAGTGGTAGTACAAATTATCGCTTGCTATCTGATTGGTATCAAGAAAACCAGAAAGAAAACTTAGCTTTGCTTAGTCCACTGCATAAAATAGATGTGGATTTACCTTTAGTTCATGACCCGATTCATTTGCGAACTTGGGCCAAGTTATCTGCACGGGTAAATGCTTCTATTCGCCTCTACCGTCAATCGCTGCAAGATGGTTTGATTGCTGATGGGCATCAAATTCAGATGCGGAGTAATGCTGTTCACAATAATATTATTCGAGATTTACGCCTTGCGTTTTTGGCAACTGACGCTGATGATTTATCTACTCGCAGAAGATTAATTTTAGAAATTGTCAAAGTTCAAAAAGATTGGGCGCAAAGCCGTCAAAAAGCTAAAGAAATTAAACGCAAAATTAAAGATATTAAGCAGCAAAATCAATTATCGATAGCAACTGCTGTAGCTAATGCTAAAGATATCGATTACGTAGAATATGAGCAGCTATTAGTGAAGCATTCTCTGACTGATGGAGAACGTAACCAAATCAACAAGTATGTTCTCAGGCAAAGGTATGGTGTAGAAGTTACTCCTTGGCTGAAATTGCAGGATGACCACGCATATTATCGTCAATTGTTAATTCATTATTATCTAACTCACGAAAGCGAGTATTTTCACGTTAGAGACCAGCAAGAATGGCATCAGCAATTGTCTTGGGGTGAAGGGAAAGTTTTTCTGCCAGATTTAAAAACTTATACGCTCAAAGTTGAGGCGATGAGAGCTTTGGGAATGCTTCAGTTTCTCGAATCAGAAAGAGAATTTACTGAGAGTAATCCAGATTTAATATTGCTGAAAAATATTGTTTTTCAGCACAGTAAGCATATTAAAAGAGCGCTTGGGATTAACTTAGTCGGGGAGAAAGAGCAGGTTTCGGGAATAAAAATACTCAGCCGACTGTTAAATTTGCTGGGCTTGAAACTAAAGCGGGTAAATGAGGTTTATCAAATCGACCTAGAAACATTCTATGATGGCAGAGAGAAAATATTTGCAGTTTGGCATCAACGGGATGAGTTGATGTTGGCTCATGTTAAGAGTGTTGGCTACGATTTGCCTGATTATTCTTCAGATTGGAAGCTTGAAATTGTACAACCAAAGGCTTATACCGCAGCAGCCAATATCCTTGACAGCTAAGTGTGTATAAAGACAGCCAAGCATTAGTTATATCAATTAGCCCAATTTTTAATTTGCCTTCACCCGCGCCTGCTTCACCATCGCAATTAGAGTTTGATGGGCATCTTCCGCATCTGCTAAAACATGATCAAATTGAATGCGAACTGACACAGCTTTCCCATTCACTTGCGCTGTTAAATCCATACCTTGTGCATCAATTGACAGCATTTGTGCTGCATTTGCATCTGTTACACCACCAAAAGTCTTAGCATAAAGAACTATGGCATCAGCATGATCATCATTCATGTGCTTGCAGATGCGTGAACTAATATCAGCAGAAAAATCTTTAGACATTGTTGAGATAGAAGCAACAGCTTAAATTCTAAACTAACAACGCGAATGAAATTTGCTGATTTTCTTTCTTAACACTCAAGACGATGCATTTTATCCCATTGCATATTAAATTAATTTTATTTATGGGGGAATAATTAAATTAAAATAAAACTTATTCAGTATTTCTACCTTCTACTACGGAAACCAGACAGCTTAAACTGTAGCAGAAGTATTAGCCAAACTATTGAAGCTAAGAGAAAATGAGCGAAACTAGCCCCAGACGAATTGTAATTGGGGATGTACATGGTCACTATGAAGGTTTGATGACATTGTTGGAGGCGATCGCCCCCACGTCAGACGATCAAATCTATTTTCTGGGAGACTTAATTGATCGTGGGCCTCATAGTTCACAAGTAGTCAATTTTGTCAAGCGACATAACTACTCATGTTTGCTGGGAAATCATGAGCAGATGTTATTAAACATTCTGACCAATGACAGAATTTCCTCCCCGACGATGCAAGCATGGCTGTACAGTGGAGGGCAAGCTACCGTAGCCAGTTACCACGAGGCATCAATTCCTGATGACCATCTGGATTGGTTTAAGAGTTTGCCTACATATCTCGACTTGGGGGATATTTGGTTAACTCATGCTGGTGTTGACCCTTCCAAGTCTGTAACAGAACAAACTGCCGATCAACTGTGCTGGATACGAGAAGAATTTCACAGCATTGAAAAACCCTACTTCCCAGATAAGCTCATTATCATCGGTCATACCATTACCTTTACTCTGCCGGGTGTTTCTCCTGGTAAACTGGCACAAGGAGAGGGATGGCTAGACATAGATACTGGCGCTTATCATCCCCGGAGTGGCTGGTTGACTGGACTAGATGTCACAAATAACCTGGTTTATCAAGTTAATATTTTTAAAGACTATCTCCGTACCTTGCCCTTAGAAGATGTAGTGATCAGAATTGATCCAGCTAAAATCAAAGTCGATCGCCGCAATAAGAATTGAGCAATATTCAAGATGAGTGGGGAGATGAGGGAGACAAGGGGAATAAGCAATGCTCGATGCCTAATACCTCAAGACCTCACTAATGGTCGAATATTGGCTTTATAACTAGCCTTATCCAAGCCGTAATTTCCCTTACTAGGTTGAGAGTTAATTGCACGTCTGAGGCCATCAATGCGATCGCTCGTTCCAGGGTGCGTACTTAAAAATGTCGGAGCAGAACCACCCTTTTTCAGCAGCTTTTGCATAAAGCTAACCATTGCAGACTGGGCATAACCAGTCCGTGTCAAAGTTCGTAGTCCTCTTTGATCAGCCTCAAATTCATTATTACGACTGCGTGGCAAGTCTCGCGCTAACTGTACACCAATTTGCACCGCCGTATTCCGGTCTAAGCCAGCAGCTGTTAATAGACCACTTTCGAGTGCTTTTTGCTGCATCTGTTTAACTACGTGTTTACCACCAATGTGACCAATTTCATGGGCGAGTACACTTGCTAGTTCCGCTTCATTGTCTGCGGTTTTCAGCAAACCCGTATTGACATATACATAGCCGCCCAAGGTAGCAAAAGCATTAATACTGTCATCTTGAACTACTTGGAAAGTATAGGGGAGATCGGGGCGATCGCTATTAGCTGCTAAACGCCGACCAACTTGTTCCACATAGCGATTAACTTCTGGATTGCGGTAAAGCCGCACTTCACTGCCTACCAATTCTTTATTAATTTGCTTACCCAGATCAACTTCCTGACGAGGAGACATACTAGAAAGCTGAAATGCCTGAACTCCTTGGAGTAGAAGAGGCAAGAAGTCTAAAGTTCTTCCAGGTAGAGGTGTACTCAAGCACAGACTCAAGGCAACTATCACTGAAATTAAAGGATAAAACCAGCGACGCCGCCACACACGGTAATTTGTAAAAAAATTCCAGTTGAACATAATACGCTTTGAAGATTATTTTGGGAGAACATAAAATGATGGAACAAATTATGAGACGGATTTAGAGTATTCTAAGTTGCATTCTTAAATCCAGACCAAAGGAGTTGTTATACAGCTAATGTTTAGGCAAATCTACCGAATTATGGGAATTAGAGACTCCCTCTAGAGATAGGCTTAAACACTAGATATTACTTTCTGGGTGTGTCAATCTTAACGGGCAAAAGTTTAAGGGTTAGCTGCCACCATTGCGAACTTACAAACTCGTGATAAACTGTCGCATAACCGCAACGCCCAGCCGCTTTGAATTATTATCAAATAGGGAAAATTACTATTCCCATTGAAAACCTTCTTGCTACAATCAATTACTTCGCTATTACCTCGGAAAACTTTTTATGGCTATTTTAGATTCAAAAGGTCGCTTGTTCGGCAAAATCAACCTCTTAGATTTAGGTGCTGCGCTAGTAATTCTGCTAGTTATATTTGGCATCTTTATCTTTCCTGGCACTTCTGGTTCTGTTGCCCAAGTCGGTGCGAAAACAGTACCCATAGAAGTAGATTTAGTAGTTCGTGGTTTAAATGTCCGTGACCCTGAACAATTATTCAATAACGGATTAAAAAAGGGCGGTAAAACTAATGTGATTATCCGCAATCAACCCCACGGGGCGATTGAGATTAAATCCATTCAACAGCTACCTAGAACAGTAAATGTTTCCCAACCTGATGGTACTGTTAAAGAATTACCAGATCCAAAAAGTAACAATTTTAGCACAGATTTGCTTATGACTTTAGATGGCAAAGCTCAGTTAACTGATAATGGACCTGTTATCGGTAACAGTAAAGTTAAAATTGGAATGCCATTTGAGTTGGAAGGCTTTAATTACAACTTTAATGCAACTGTTATTGATATCAGATTAAAAGACAAATAGTATTAGCATTTTTGTTCAAAAAATAGGCTGATAAACCGAATTTTATGTTAACCAAAAAACTCGGTTCATCAGATTAATTAACCTGAGTTCGGGATAAGGAAAGGGACAGGTAGTAAGCTGAAAATAGCGTTAAATCCAGCAACCTGTCCTATGTTTAGTTTATATTGTCTTCCAAAAACTCTGTTTAACCCGAACTCAGATTATTTTAGATAATTACAAATAAAAAGCGCCCCCCATTTCTGGAGGGCGCTTTTTATTTAGCTAAATCTTCAGGATTAACCGTTGATAGCAGGAGCAGTCAGAGCAACAGGAGTAATTTCACCAGCAGCTAAGTCTAAGGGGAAGTTGTGAGCGTTACGCTCATGCATTACTTCCATACCCAAGTTAGCGCGGTTGATTACGTCTGCCCAGGTGCTGATAACGCGACCTTGGGAGTCAATAACTGATTGGTTGAAGTTGAAACCGTTCAGGTTGAATGCCATCGTGCTGATACCTAAAGCGGTGAACCAGATACCGACGACAGGCCAAGCTGCTAAGAAGAAGTGCAGTGAACGGCTGTTGTTGAATGAAGCGTATTGGAAGATTAGACGACCGAAGTAGCCGTGGGCTGCAACGATGTTGTAGGTTTCTTCTTCTTGACCGAATTTGTAACCGTAGTTTTGTGATTCGGTTTCGGTGGTTTCACGCACCAAGGAAGAAGTTACAAGAGATCCGTGCATTGCAGAGAACAATGAACCGCCGAATACACCAGCCACACCTAGCATGTGGAAGGGGTGCATCAAGATGTTGTGTTCTGCTTGGAACACGATCATGAAGTTGAAGGTTCCGGAGATACCCAAGGGCATACCATCAGAGAATGAACCTTGACCAATTGGGTAGATCAAGAATACTGCGGTAGCGGAAGCCAAAGGTGCGCTGTAAGCTACGCAGATCCAAGGGCGCATACCTAAGCGGTAAGAAAGTTCCCACTGACGACCAAGGTAGCAAGCGCAACCGATCAAGAAGTGGAAAACTACCAATTGGTAAGGGCCACCGTTGTACAACCACTCATCTAAGGAAGCTGCTTCCCAAATGGGGTAGAAGTGCAAGCCAATAGCGTTCGAGGAAGGAACAACTGCACCAGAGATGATGTTGTTTCCATAGATCAATGAACCTGCAACAGGTTCACGGATACCGTCGATGTCTACTGGAGGTGCTGCGATGAAAGCGATTACAAAGCAAACAGTAGCAGCTAGCAGGGTTGGGATCATCAATACACCAAACCAACCGATATAAATACGGTTGTCAGTGCTGGTGATCCACTCGCAAAAGCGATCCCATACGTTAGCGTCAGAGCGCCGTTGTAAGGTTGTGGTCATTGTTTTATAAGTGCTATGGGTTGTTAAATATGGAACAAGCAAGATTTATTTTGCCTGTTGAAATACAGTCTACATGAATTTACTTTGACGTGATCTTGCACTTAATATTCTGTAACAAAAATACTTTAACAAGCTCATAGAACTGTAAAGTTTTCCTACTATCAACAATAGCCATAAAGGTAATGTATTAAAGCTTTGTAAGGCGTTTCAACACCAAACTAGCTATAACTTTTAATGCCGCGATCGCCTAGTTAATTCTCTTTACATTCCTTTACAAAAAGCCTGTTGCAAAAATTTTGAGTTTTGTTGATTTGTAAAGAAATAATAAGTTGTAAGTTGTCTTATGTTTTATTAAAAATCAAAGTAGATGTAGGGCAAACTGCCTTCAGGAGCTAATAACCAAACAGCGTAGAAACAGATGGGAACGAAGACAAGCTTAAGAGGCCAGTTAAACTCTAACTTCAGTATTCGGTTGAAGGTATAGACTACAGCCATAAGAGCAGCTAAAGCTATAAGTATCCAAGCGAGTTGAGATTGGCTCATATTTAAGGCATCCACATAGACTTTTTCAGCAAACTGGGCGTCAGCCGGATAACCCCAAAGATGCCGAATTACCAAAGAAGAGTCTTCGAGGTTAGGTAGACGGAACCAAATCCAAGAGGTAAAAACCATCAGTTGGGTTAATAACCAAGCGACAAAGATACCCAGAGGATTTTGCCAGAATTGTTCTAGATTTTCAAAGCGATCGCTCATAGTATCTGTAAGTCGATGAACCACCAAGGCTAAACCGTGTAATATGCCCCAAACTACATAACCCAAAGCAGCACCGTGCCAGATACCAGCGATTAGCATCACAATAAATAAATTCCAGCAGGTACGGACTAAACCCCGACGGGAACCACCTAAAGGAAAGTAGACATAGTTACGTAGCCAATCTCCTAGAGTGATATGCCAGCGCCGCCAAAATTCGGAAATATTGGTGCTGAAGTAAGGAAAATCAAAATTCTCAGGTAGAACCAAGCCAAAAAGCATAGCACTACCACGGGCGATGTCTACATAACCGTTGAAATCTAGATATAACTGCAAACCGTAGGCAAATGTAGCTAACCACAAATCGGTACTACCCGCCCGTTGTAGATTACCAAAACATAAATCGACAAAAATACCAAGGTGGTCTGCAAAAATACCTTTTTTGACTGCGCCTCTAGCAATCAACCACAGCGCCTCAGCAACTCTATCGCTATTGGGTAAGTTTAGTGTATTGAATTGATTTGCTAAGTTGTGATAGCGCGTAATCGGCCCTGAAATTAGTTTTACGAAGAATAATTTGTAGGTAGCAAATTTGATAAACTGCTCAGTAGCAGGCGCACCACGATAAACGTCTATTAAATAAGCAATGCATTCAAAGGTAAAAAATGAAATTCCCAAGGGTGCAATTAATTTAAAAGAGCTATCGGGTGAGTTTGTTTGTATATTAAAAACAAACTTGAATAAAGGAGTAAAATACTTATAACCTAATAACAGTAAAACATTTAGAACTATCCCCAGCCACAACACTTTTAAACGACGGCGATTCCAGTCACCTTGGGCAAATTGCCACTCTTCATTAGAAATTTGCCAGTCAAGAGAATGTTTTCCGGGTGAGGTATTTTTTCCAATCTCTAGCCCCACACGGAAATTAATATAAGTCAATGCTAATAGTAATGGTATGTACTGAATCTGCAAAGATCCGTAGAAAACCAAGCTAGCAATTAGTAGCGTCCATAATCGCAATTTCTGTTGTGCTAAAGACCAATAAATTCCTAGCACACTCAATAAGAACAATCCATAAAAAATTGATATAAAATTCATTTTTTAGTTATTTGTCATTTGTCATTGGGCATAGGGCATAGGGCATGGGGCATAGGGCATTGATCAATAATTAATAGTTATTCTTCCCCTGCTCCCTCATCTTCCTCATCTTCCTCATCCCCCACTCCCCACTCCCCATTCCCCAGTTCCCTACTTCACTGGCCAGGGAATCATCGGATCATTAGCCAGCTTTTTGGAGACTTCGTATGCTCCAAAGCGGTTGAGGTGGCTGGGATCAGAGAAGTAATCATTTGCTTTTGGCCACTGTTGGCTCAAATCTCGATAAATAAAGTTGGGACTAGTAGCTAGACGCAACATATATTCCTGAAATTCTTGCTCATGTTGTTTACGCACTGGATCTAAATAATCTGCCGTGAGAGGCATATTGACAAAGACTAAGGAAATTTTCTGAGCCTGGGTAAACTGAAGCACTTCTTGAAACGCAGCATCTTGCTGTCCTTCTATTTGGAAAGATTTATAGTCGTTGTCATAATTTCCGGGAACTCTAGAATGTTTTTGATAGTATCTTGCAGGATTGAAGCGAATCGACAAAGGTAGAAAGCCATCAAAATCAACTGCTTGTTGGGAAGTAATTTCATCTGAAGTACCGTCTGTTAGCTGTTTTTGTGATCCAACCGTCTGATTGCGACCACTTATAAGCAGTTGTTTTTGCAGTAAACTTTTAATTTGGTCACGGTTTGGATAACTTGCAGAAAGAGATGCTAGAGCCTGATTTAACGACTGATTCACAGCTTCATAAGCGCTAATCTCTGGTTTTTCTTCTTTTATCTTTTCTTCTCCCAAATTTATCGTATTTTCGGGCAAATCGCTGCTATTAGCAGTTGTTGGGGCTTTTTGGAATGCTTGTTTATAACCAGCTGATGCAGCGATGGATTTAAAGGTAATATCCTCACGTCCACCGTTGAAAGCACGGGCCCCATCTGCCCAAATAATGACTTTAGGCAGTTCTGATGCTTCCAGTACGTGGCGAATTACAAAGTCTACAACTTGTGCAGTAGCACCGTTGATTCCAAAGTTAAATACATCAAGATTTGGATAGCCCTGAGTCGCTAAAGCTTTAGAAAGTGCTGCGGGATCTACTCCCCTGAGAGCGCGGGAGGAGCCAATAATCAACACATCTGGCGGAGTACCAGTTCTAGCCAAACGCTGTTTATACAGTGCTAGTTGCTCGTCTAACTGCCTAACATTGAAACTTGGCATTTGCGATCGCGCTGCTAAAAGAATAGCGGTAGCGGTTGCTTTTTCCTTCAGTGGTGCGGCTGCCAAATTATTTGTCGGGGTATCATCACTTTGGGTAAACTCCGAAGCATTAAATACAGAACTCTGATTTGGAGAAGATTTTGTTTTGGAGGTGCTGGTAAAAAATGTCGTTTTCTCACTCTGAGTTTTCCCAGATATCAAAGATGCCTTTTGACCAGAAGATGATGAAGGCAAGACACTAGCTGCTTTTGGCGTCGGCATACTATTTGCAATAATTCGACCCAATACCCAATCAGTTTGAAGGGTAAGCAATAATCCCAGTGTTCCCCACACTAAAGCAACCTTAAGTCCTTGAACATCAGGGCTTTGTTCTGCTGACTGATCGCTTTCGATAAATAGCTGGCTTTGTAACAGGAATTTTTTCGCAGTTGTACTCGCCGTTGTCATCCAATCTCGCGCGACTTCTGTTACAAAACTTTGAACTTCTTCTGTGGTTAAGTCGGGGCGCAAAATTGGCTCACTAGTCTCAGAGGTTACTAGCTCCTTAACGTATTTAGAAGTAGCAGCAAATTCTGGGGTTGCTTCTGGTACTAACCGTTGGCGATGCTCAATATCAACGCCATAATTCCAAAAAGGTTCTTTATTCCCAGCCCGGCGACCGTAGACACGTACCCCCATAATACCGGGAATTTTTAACTGGCGGATAAACTGCGTAACTTTAGTTGCTACTTGTTGACGCCCTGGACAAACAGGTGCATCACACATAATGTGCAATAAGTCATTTTTGTTCAGCAGAAGTACGCGAACTCCACCTGTCAATAAACGCCAATCCAAGTCAGGATTGAGTAAACGCTCTAGTAAAAATATGATGGCTGGTTCATCGCCAGTATTCGCCAAATCTAGCGGTGATGTGGCAAAGGCGGGATAATTTGTAGCAGGTAAAGCCACCCAATCAATCCAAGTTGGTTCATTGTCGCCTGCTTTTTGCCCGTATATGGTGGCAGCGAGAATGCCTTGAGGTGCGATCGCTTCTAGCTGCGGTAAAATCGCTTGTAAGCACACTTCCTTGTCGGGGATTGGCGCAGTTCCCAAAGGATCAAAAGCTGGGCTACAAAAGATATGTAGTGTTGATTCTTTCAAAAAAGCTTGAACAGCAACTTTTAACCCTGACAATACCTCAGTTAATAATCGCGCGATCGCTTGTATATCGCCCCAACGCGCCCATTCCTTCAGCATTACCTCTGGTGGGGTCAAATCCACCCGCAACAGCCAATCCGGGGCTGTTTCGCCGCTCACCTGGGAAACAATTACTGCATCTTGGTAGCCAGTAAGCTTGAGATAACGCAACTTCTGTGCTATTGGTTCGGCAAGCAATGATGCATCGGGGCTATAGCTCGACTGGCAAAATATCCACAAGCGATCTTCTTCCGCCTGAGAGTTCTTTGACTTATATGGCTTAATCTTTGCCTGTACTGATACACCTAAAGTACTCAGAGTCTCGCTCAGATATCGAGCGATCGCTTCTGGATTTCCTTGGCGTGCCAAACTTTCGTTCGAGACAATCAGCGCCCCAGCCGACTGTTTTGATTTTTCCGCATCTTCTAGCAGCGCTTGCTTTACCTGCTCTAGATGCTTATCTATTTGATTCAAGTAAACCCGATGGCACCAGTTAGGGCGCTGTTCCCCTTTTCTTCGCCCATAGACAAATACTTGATATATTGAGGGTTGTTCGTCGCTTGTGAGAATATCCAAGTCTGTCTGCTGTAGTGCTTGCAGCAAGTCAGACAAAGTATGCCAACGCTGCGGACATTCTGTACCTTCACAGAGAATATGAAGGTTATTTCCCCGTAACCGGACTTTCACCCCGAAAGTGTTGATTCCTGTTGCTTGGCTTACCCACTGCACTAAGGATTGCTGGCGATCTGGTAATACTGTTTTCATGCTCAGTTAACTTTACAAGAAGCGATTGTTGGGGGATAGTGCCTGCACTTGTAAACTAGAACCATAGGTCTACCATACTCCGACGTTTTTTTTAACAATTTTGTTACCTTCGTAGCTCATAAAATCGGCCAAGATAGTCTTGTACAGGTTGCAAGTCTGACTAATGTTGAGTTTTGCGTTTATTTTACTAATAGGGAGTCAGAATTCAGAAGTTAAGAGTTAGGAGTTAGGAGTTAGAAGTTAAGAGCCAGGAGTCAGAATAATTCTATATGACTGGCTGATAACTTGTCCTTTAAAGCTGAACTTGCGTCCCACTGCGCTAACGGCCCTGATGGGCGAAAACAACAAGCTTATCTCATTTAAACTCCGTCTCTTGATGATCTTTGGAGTAATCATAACTTCTAACTCCTAATTCCTAATTCCTAACTCCTAACTCCTAACTCCTAACCCCCAACTCTTTTTAACTCATATTCCCATAACCAAGAATTAGCAATGCCTCCTGCCTACCAAAAACCCTCAACTAACCCCGCATCCAATCTGGATTTCTTTAGCATTCCCCAATCTTTCCTTTTACAAATAGGTACAGCGTCTATATTACTGCTGCTGATTACCGGAAAAACTACAGTAAGGGCACTAGAAGCCATAGGGGAAGCAAGTGAAGAATTATTGCGAGGCGATCGCCTACCCAATCTCGACTTCCCAGAAGATAGCGAAACTAATCAAACTTAGAAAATATACACTAAATAATTATTTGCTCAGGAAAAACTTGGTGAGCATTAATTGCACAACCTAGAAGCGTAAACAGTTATTAGCTTTACAACAATAGAGAATATGGGTTCCCTTTTATACTCTTCGTCTCAAACTGCTGATATATACCCGGTGTCGGAATTATTTTTGCGTCATCGTCTCCAGGTAGTGGAAGAATTGTGGGAGTCAGTTCTGAGGCAAGAATGCGGTCAAAACATGGTAGAGTTGTTGCGGCAGTTGCGAGATTTGTGTTCACCCGAAGGACAAGCAACAAATGACCAAGCATCCTCAGCCGTAAAATTGATTGAACAACTAAATATTAACGAAGCAATTCGTGCGGCTCGTGCTTTCGCTCTGTATTTTCAGTTGATTAACATCATAGAGCAGGAATACGAACAACGGCAGCAATTGAGTCGCTATGAGGTAGAAACAGAGCCTACAGATGCAGAAATAGCATCCAATGTCAACTATTCTTCCAATCAAAGAGAAGATGACGCGCCTGTTAGCAGGGGAATAGCAGCAGAGTTGCTTAGAAAGAATTATCTAGAAAAAGCGCAAGTCAAACCAAAAGGTACTTTTGCTGCTTTGTTTCCCTATTTATTTAAACTGAATGTACCACCCCAGCAAATTCAACGTCTAATTGCACATCTAGATGTACGGTTAGTTTTCACAGCTCACCCGACAGAAATTGTTCGTCATACCATCCGGGATAAGCAGCGCCAGGTGGTACAACTTTTGCAAAAACTGGATGCTTTGGAAAATTATTCTGGTGCGGCAACTGGGGGATATGCTTGGGAAGCAGCAGATGTACGCGAACAATTGCTCGAAGAAATTCGCCTCTGGTGGCGTACAGACGAACTTCACCAGTTCAAACCCACTGTGCTAGATGAAGTAGATTATGCTCTGCACTACTTCCAAGAAGTTTTATTTGATGGCATTCCTCAGCTTTATAGACGTTTCAAACACACCCTATCTAATACCTTTCCTTGGCTAGAACCACCAAGTAAAAACTTTTGCTCTTTCGGTTCCTGGGTAGGCTCAGACAGGGATGGGAACCCATCAGTCACACCAGAAATTACCTGGCAAACAGCTTGCTATCAGCGCAAAATGGTGCTTGGGAAATATATTCAGTCAGTGAAAAATCTGATTGAATTATTGAGTGTGTCGATGCACTGGAGTGATGTTTTACCAGATTTACTAGAATCTCTAGAATTGGATCAGTCCCAGTTGAGTGAGGTATATGACGCACTGGCATTGCGTTATCGGCAAGAACCATATCGGCTCAAACTGGCTTATGTCCTGAAACGGCTAGAAAATACTCGCGATCGCAATCTAGCTTTGTACAATCGGGAAACGCCAAAAAATCAAGATAGTCCCCTGTATCTTTCAGGAGCCGATTTTTTAGCAGAACTGCGGATGATTCAGCGCAACTTGACAGAAACAGGTTTAAGCTGTCGAGAATTAGAAAATCTGATTTGCCAGGTAGAAATTTTTGGTTTTAATTTGACACAGCTAGATATTCGCCAAGAATCATCTCGCCATGCCGATGCGCTCAATGAGATACTCGAATACCTGCAAATATTACCTCAACCTTACAACGAACTATCTGAGGAGCAAAGAGTCGCTTGGCTCACAGGAGAACTGCAAACCCGGAGGCCATTAATTCCGGCAGAATTGCCATTTTCTCAAAAAACCAACGATGTAATTGAAACCTTTCGCGTTGTGCGATCGCTGCAACAAGAATTTGGTCTAAATATCTGCCAAACTTACATTATCAGCATGTGCCGCGACGTCAGCGACGTGCTGGAAGTATTACTTTTAGCCAAAGAAGCCAGACTTTTTGACCCCGCCATTGCTGTCGGAACAATTCAAGTTGTCCCCCTATTTGAAACAGTAGAAGACTTACAACGCTCCAGAAGCGTCATGCGGAAACTGTTTGAACTCCCCTTATATCGCGCTTTATTAGCTGGCGGCTACGAACAAACAAAAACAGAGAGTATTGTGGATGAAAATTCATCCACCCTTGCCTCCCCTGCTCCCCCTGCTCCCTCCTCCCCCCTCCCCCCAAACTTACAAGAAGTAATGCTGGGGTATTCTGATAGCAACAAAGACTCTGGGTTTTTAAGCAGCAATTGGGAAATTCATAAAGCCCAAAAATCACTGCAACAAATAGCAGAAAACTATGATGTAAATTTGCGGATTTTCCACGGACGTGGCGGTTCTGTGGGACGGGGTGGTGGCCCTGCTTACGAGGCGATTTTGGCTCAACCGGGTCATAGTATCAATGGGCGAATCAAGATTACCGAACAAGGAGAAGTTTTGGCTTCTAAATACTCCTTATTGGACTTGGCATTATACCACATGGAAACCATTACCACTGCGGTGATTCAAGCTAGTCTACTGCGGACAGGGTTTGATGATATTGAACCCTGGAATGAGATTATGGAAGAATTAGCAGCGCGATCGCGTCAACATTATCGTGCTTTAATCTACGAACAGCCTGATTTTGTTGACTTCTTCCACGAAGTAACACCCATTGAAGAAATTAGCCAGCTCCAAATTAGTTCCCGTCCAGCCCGCCGTCCATCTGGTAAGAAAGATTTAAGCAGTCTGCGAGCTATTCCTTGGGTATTTAGCTGGACACAAACCCGCTTTTTACTTCCTTCTTGGTATGGCGTAGGCACAGCTTTACAAGAATTTTTGAACGAAGAACCAGAAGAACATTTGAAATTGCTGCGCTACTTTTACATTAAATGGCCGTTCTTCAAGATGGTGATTTCTAAAGCTGAGATGACTTTGGCAAAAGTAGATATGCAAATGGCACATCACTACGTACAGGAATTATCAAAACCAGAAGATCAACTTCGTTTTGCCAAAGTTTTTGAGCAAATTGCCAGCGAGTTCTATCTCACAAGAGATTTGGTGTTAAAAATCACCGATCACAATCGGCTGTTAGATGGCGATCCTGTCTTGCAACGATCTGTGCAGTTACGCAATGGCACAATTGTCCCCTTGGGATTTATCCAAGTTTCACTACTCAAGCGCCTACGGCAGTCCCTAAATACTACTGCTACTTCTGGAGTCATCCATTCTCGTTACAGCAAAGGCGAGTTACTGCGAGGAGCATTATTAACTATTAATGGGATTGCTGCTGGGATGAGAAATACAGGTTGATTGGGAGTGGGGAATGGGGATGAGGGAGCAGGGGAAGCAGGGGAGCAGGGGAAGAATAACTATTAATTATTGATCAATGCCCAATGACAAATGACAAATGACAAATGACAAAAAATAGAATTTTAATTTGCACTTTTTTGGCATTATCAGCAGGTTTTTTTGGTGCTTACACCAGTGGGCAAATCACCATAATGCTGCATACCCAAAAGTGTCAAAACCAACCTTGGGGTTTCAAGGAGATGTGCAACGCTTGGATGACACCAGGAGCAATATGGCAAGGTAGCACAACAGGACTATGGACAGGCACTATCTTAGGGGCGTTTGTTGGTGGTTTAGTGACGCGAGAAGCTCGTAATTAGTCTAGCGTGAGTTCGATAAACCTCTCCCTACCTTGAACTAAAGTTCAAGTCTGTCCCTCTTTGAGTCGGAGAGGGAAGGTTTTGCGTAGTAAAACATCTTAAAGGTTATTGTTTCAACTGACAATGGCATTGCATCGACTTGCAAAAATTAACTCACGCTTTGGGATCGCTGATTTTTTTCTAAGAAGATATTTTAAAAGTATCATTGCTAACATCAAAACCCTTGAAACAACCCCTTTTCCTATAAAGGAATTGGGTTACAAAGCAGCTTTCTACCCTTCTTCTGTCACTTTCCGAGAGGGCGATGGCTAGAAGCCTCATCAGGCAATCAATACAAGCTATACTATTAGAAAAAAATCGGTCTTGTATTTGTTATTAGAAAATAATCGCGCTATCGCTTGCTATACAAAAGCTCTCTTATTTCAGAAATGGCAAAATTTTTCGGAGAGTGACAGAAGAGGGCTACTGTAAAACGCTAGATACGCAAGTTTGGTGTCAACAAGGCTGGTAAAATCTACCCATAACGAAGAAGAGTAAATCACCATGCCTACCGAAACTAACCCAGGAAATCAAACTACCACAGGTGCTGATGCTATTGATGAAGCGATCGCACAGGGAATTGATTTTGATGGTTCTCCTATTCCCCCTGCCAAGCTAGAACTTTATGGTAAAGTTATGGCGCTAGAAGCCAATAGACAGCGCAGTGGCGTATCTAATACTATGCGATCGCGCATAGTGCGAATTGGTGCAAAACACATTCCCCAAGCAGAACTCGATCAATTACTTGTAGATGCTGGTTTTGCACCCCTAAAAGAAAAAGAAATTGCCTTTTTCTATAGTGGTAAATAATTGTTAATGTTTTACAACAGTTTTCATTTGTTTGAACCAAATATGTAGTAGGCACACAGCAATGCCCATTGGTGTCAAATTAAGAAGATAAGCCCAAATATTGTTGGGTGTTGACACCAATCATAGCTGTGCGCCGCTACAAACTCCAACCTAAGCACTGTTGTATCTACCAAAACGGTCGATGCAAATAAATATTTTCCAGTGGATTCTCTCCCCTGCTCACTGTCTTAAACGCATAAATAAATATCTCAAATAACTAGCTGGTGTGTATTTGAGCAATATTTACCTATTTGACTGTTTAAATTTGTCTTTTACTAAAGCCAAAAAAATTCACAAATCACTCTCCCAAGAATTAACAGTCAAGAGTTAAAAAACTCTAGACTATTAACTCAAGACTTAGCTTCCAAGTGCTGGGGATGAGCAGGAGATTCAAACTTATACCCTACGCCACGTACAGTTTGAATTAATGCTGGCTGACTAGCATCAATTTCAATCTTCTTGCGAATTTGCCCGATATGGACATCTACAACCCGTTGGTCGCCGACATATTCATAGTCCCATACCTCTTGGATTAGCTCTGCACGCCGCCAAACTCGACCTGGATGACTGGCTAAAAAATGCAATAAATCAAATTCCAGAGCAGTTAAAGGTACTGCTTGGTTATTAAGCGCTACCTCCCGCCGCACTGGGTCAATCATCAGTTTTTCAAATACCAAGCGTTTTTGCTCGGCAGTAGTTATCACTCGTTGACGCCTCAAAATAGCTCCGACTCTGACTTCTAACTCTCCTAGCCCAAAAGGCTTGGTGAGATAATCGTCAGCACCTTTAGCAAAGCCGCGAATTTTGTCAGCTTCGTCAGCACGGCTAGTCAACATCAAAACAAACACACCATTACGACTTTGCATCTCTTGGCAGAGGTTAAACCCAGTTACATCTGGTAGATTCACATCTAGAATCACCAAGTCGGGGTTAAACTGCTCAAATAGAGTTAAGGCTGTCTTTCCATCTTCGGCAGCCTCCACCTGATAGTTCTGCTTAATCAGAAAGCGTTGGATTAAATTCCGAACCGCAGGGTCGTCGTCAACTACAAGAATCTTGGCAGGAGCCATGACCATTACTTTGCACAAAAATTCGTAAGATTAACAAAAGGTTTGCGTAAAAACGCAGTTGCCACTTAGGGGCTAACTAAGAATCTACATGTCTACGGGATGAGATTCCTGATTATTCAAAAATAAATACTCTAATCAGGATTGGGGGCGATGAGAACGCTAAATTTCTGTTAGGCACAGTATATAAGCGCTCTGATAGCCGCAACAGTTCTTAACACCAAGACACGTTCTTGATCCCAGTTAGGTGGTAACTTAAAACGTCTCAATTTTAAATCGATATGCGGATATATACCACAAGCGATTATTCAGTATAATTAAAAAATTCTATTAGGGCACAGTAAGTTGCCAAATTTGAAACATTAAGATTAATATTTTCATGAAAAACTATGTGTTTTAGGTACTCTCCGTTCAAATTCTAGATTAAAGCCAGAATTAGACAACGACATGAGGGTATACACGGAGTTATAGCGATGTGTTAAAGTGGCTATAGTTAAAATTACAAAGTCGATTAAACTAACCCGTGCTACTATCCTGTTAGGGCATAAAATAAGTCGAGACTTTAGTTTCGATTAAAAGAAAACCTAAAGCTGTTTTTTATTCGACAAAAGACTGCCGCTGACTGAGGCTGAAGTAACAAACTCCCATGAGCGATCAAAATCCCTACGAAAAACTTGGGGTATCAGAAGAGGCTAGCTTCGATGAAATTCAGGATGCTCGTAATCGCCTATTCGAGCAATATAGTAGCGATGCCAAGCATTTAGAAGTAATTGAAGCTGCTTACGATGCGATTTTAATGGATCGCTTACGGATGCGCCAAGAAGGTAAAATTAAAGTCCCTGAGCGTATTCGGTTTCCAGAGTTGCGAGTGCAATCGCCTCCTAAAGAAAGCCCAGCCCCTCGTGAGCAGTCACCTGCATGGCTGCAACGGATGCTGGATAAGCCTTCACCTGCTGATATATTCTTACCAGGAGCTTGGTTTCTTGGTTTGAGTTCTATCAGTGTGTTTTACCCAGAGGGAGGCGATCAAGTTTTGCAGTTGGCATTGGTAGTTGGGGTAGGTACTAGTATTTACTTCCTCAATCGCAAGGAAAGCAAATTTGGCCGAGCAGTTTTGTTCACCCTGGTCAGTTTAATAATTGGCTTAATCGTTGGGGGACTAGTTGCTGGCTGGCTCTTACCACAAATACCATTCCTCAATTTATCATCGAATCAGTTCTCTACTGTACTAACGTTTATATTATTGTGGTTGGTTAGTAGCTTTCTCCGGTAAAGTGCTACCTGTAAGCAAGTTTCCGTAAAGAAGACATGGTTTATATGTGTTCTTCTCAAAATTTGAGAGTCAGGAGTCAGAATACCTATTTTGACTCCTATTTTAATTTGCAACCTGAATGCCGATAAATTCAATCTGTTGCAGCTACAAAGCTTTTCTAGACAAATTGTTTAGGTTTTAAGACTAAATCTACAGCAGCGCTGAAATCCTTAACGATTAAGTCGGGGTGGTAAAGTTCCAGTTGGGTGCGATCGCGGATGCCACATTCCACAGCCATCACTTTAACTCCATAATTTTTAGCTGCGGTGATATCAGCTTCTGTATCTCCCACCATCCAGGTATCAGTAGCCGGGGGCAGTTCTTTTAATGCCCTAGCCATTAATAAGGGCTTATCTTCAATATCACGAGTTTTAACGTAGTCGTTACTCAAGCAATAACAACGGTTTTCGGGGAAAAATCTTCCTAAATCGTGTTTTTTGAAGGCATAATCTAGTTCCCGAACTCGGCGCATGGTCATCACTGCTAAATCAATTCCAACTTGTTGAATTTTTAACAGTGCATCCACAGCACCAGGCGCGAGGGTGTCATAGTCAAAGTAGGGTTCTGTATGCACAGTTTGCCGCCGCAACTGGGCAAATTCTTGGGCTTGGGCTTCGTCTAACCCTGAATTTAAGGCGATTTGTTTTTCGGGAACGCGCGATCGCTTTAACTGCCAAAATTCCGCTTTCGGAAGTTCTTGCACTATTTGCTCTGGGCGACGGGTTTTCTCTAAACAGAATTGATAAACACGGTAGTACCGTTCGGAAACATCAATAATTGGGCCGTCGAAGTCAGTAATAAGTCTTAGCATCGGCGGTAAAAGTTAATTTTTATTAAGTTTATCTCAGATGTATGGCTATTTTTTCAGGGTATCAAGTCTAGTTAAAGGTTTTTTTGTAAACTCTTTTTAAGAAAGTATCGACAATGACCTGGAGGAAAATCTTCTAACTCTCCAAAAATTTCATACCCCAAGTGCTGATAAAATTTGGGAGCTTGGAAGCTGTAAGTAAAAAGATATGCGTTTAAGCAGCCACGATTAACAGCCTCTTGCTCTGCCTCCAAAAGAAGTGCTTTTCCATATCCGTAACCTCTGAACTCCTCTGCAACCCAGAGAGTAGCAATATGGAACCATCCCAAGCCAATAAAACCTTCCAAGCCGCCCATAACATTTTTTTCTGAATCACGAAGCAATAGAAACAGTGGCGTATATTGGTAATCTCCAATCTTACTTAAGTAGGTAGGCGGGAAAATTTATAACTATGTAACGAAACCTTAACCATAGGAGCTAGAGTTAAATTTTACACGTTGCGTACTATAGTTTCCTTTCTCTCCTCTAGCTGTAACACCATCAATGACAGCGTAAGCAAGGTCTAACTCATCATCAAATATTTGCCCGGATAGCTCATCTTTTTTAAGGTGCTGCCACTCCAATTCGATTGGGTTCATTTCAGAGCAGTATTTTGGTAAAAAGAAAATGTACAAACCCATGTATTCCCACTTTTTCCATAACTGCTGAACTTCTTTGCATCTATGTATAGGACCGTTGTCTTGTACTATTACTCTGATCCGTCCAGCCTTTTGAGCTTCAAGGGCTTCTAGCTCCATCATCTGGATGTAAGATTTGCGATTGACACCGCCAATGACGAGACCGTAAACAAAACTGATTATTGGTTGAAGAAACCCAATAATACTTAATCTACGACCACGACGTTTTGTTTGCTCTAAACGTTTTTGTTCACCCTTAAAGTAGTAGGTATAACCAGGTTCGCTCCATACACAAAACCCTGATTCATCCAAATATTTTAGGTCTATTTCTCTGGCAGCAGCAGATAATTCCAACATATCTAGGTCTGCTTGCTTGTTTGCTCGTGCGATTGGGTCTTGCTTCCCTTTGTGACTCTTCCTTGCTCGCTTCCAATTAACCCCCTTTTTTTGAGTACCCGTCTTAATCTGTCGGGACTCAGTTTCACATTGCGATCGCGTTCTAATTTTTGCGTAAGTTGAAGACTATTGTATGTACGTGGTTCTTTTTTCAGGCATTCTTCCAAAAATACTATGTCCTCTTCTCCCCATTTTGACTTTCCTCCTCGACCGGGTAGTTCCCAAAGCCCTTCTAGACCTTTGCTTTTCCATTTGTGCAAAACTTCTCTCACCGTTTGTAAAGTCAAATTAAAGTGAGCAGCTATTTTTTCTACATACCAGCCATGTGCGTTTAGCCTAATTATTTCTGCTCGATCTTTTACTTTCTGTGGTACATCCGCAGTTCTTAGCTTTAACAAGGTTCTGTCTTGCTCACGAGTCAAGAATATCCTTAAACGGGCGCCCATATATAAGTCACCTCGGTAGATGCATTTTCCGTATTTACTTATCTTTACATAGATTGGTTTTTTCGTGCCTACCTACTTACATTAAAATTTTGAAGTTGCTTGTCAATAAAATCAATTTGTTTGGAGTCTGGGTGGATTTCAATTGATATTTTGTACTCAGGCATCATTGCAACGTACCGCGTTTGATTTGTTCGCTTTCAATAGCTTCAAATAAGGCGCGAAAGTTACCTTCGCCAAAACCTTGAGCTTGGAAACGGCGTTCTATAAACTCAAAGAAAAATGTCGGCTGTTCAAATATTGGCTGAGTAAAAATTTGTAGTAATAAGGGCGGCGTATTTCTTCCCCCTAAAGGAGTATATTCTTGCCAATCTACCAAAATTTCCTGTTGAGCGATCGCTTCCAGTTCTAAAAGTGATAGAGGCAATCCCGGACGCTGTTTTAGTTGCGTGTAATAGCTTTGGGGAACTGAGAGTAAGGATAAATTACTGGCACGAAATTTAGCGATCGCACTCACAAGATTAGTTGTTCGCAAGGCAATATGTTGAATACCCGGCCCCCGATTGACATCTAAAAATTCCTGAATTTGGGAATTTTTGGAAGCTGGTTCATTAATTGGCAATTGGACACTACCGTTGTGCGAAACCATGACTTGACTGTGTAAAGCAGAACGATTGGTTTTAATTTTAAAAGCCTGCTGAGGTTGAAAATCTAAGATATTTTCATACCAAGCGACAGCATTTTCTAATTCACCAACAGCCACGTTTAACACTATGTGATCTATGGCGGTAAAAGTGTTGTCATTAGTTATTTGTCCTTTGTCAAAAACCAATGACCTTTCTATTAACGTATGAGTCAGTCCACCCCAGGCGGCAATTTTGCCACACTTGAGGAATTCCGTACCCACTTGGCGTTCCTGGGTAGGTTGTAGGATTGTAGCACCATGTTTTTGAGCTAGTGCGATCGCGCTTTCTACATCTTCGACAGCAAAAGCAACATCTGCTACACCAGGTGGATATTGACGCAGAAACTCAGCTACTGGACTTGTGGGTAACAGTGGTGAAGATAGAAAAAAGCAGACAGCACCACTTCTTACCACTTCTGTACAAGTGTGAAATGAAATGCTGCGATCGGCTACTACTTGAAAACCAAGATGGTGGACAAACCAATCCCGCCATACTTTGGCGTCTTCTACATAGAAATGAACGTGATCAATTTTCATAGATACTGAAAATCCAGCATAACAGCTTATATCTCTGTAAATTTTGCCTTTTTTGCTAAATTTTCAGGTCTTTCCCAGGCAAGAATTATGTAGGCTTACTGCCACTTTAAAAAAACAAATGACTATCAGGTTGAATGTTAATTTCCATTGGCACAGCTTGCGGTTCGGCAGAAAGGGCAAAGAAAATAGCATTGGCAGCAGTTTCAGGACTGAGCATTTTTTTCCGGTCTACTTTTAGACTGACGTTATCCCAGAAAGGAGAATCTACCCCACCAAAGTAGAATAGCGTGAACTTGATACCAAAACGCTTGAGTTCCTCTGCCATGCATTTGCTGAAACCGACAACACCAAACTTAGAAGCAGAATAAGCTGCTGCCATTCCCATCGAATGCTTGCCTAGAATTCCAACCACATTACAGATGTGACCAGACTTGCGCTTTTGCATCTCTTCAGCGGCCGCTTGAGTGGTGTAAAAGCTGCCTTTCAAGTTGACATCTAACATCTTGTCTAAATCAGCAGGTTCCAGGCTGTTGTAGGGCTTGAGTATACCAGCACCAGCCGCATTTACTAAAATATCGATTTGACCAAACTTAGCGATCGCCTTTTCTATCAAAGTATCTACCTGTTGCGGGTCAGTAATATCAGTGGGAACGCTCAAAACTTGCCCTGGTAAATCATTTGCCAGTGTTGTTAAACGAACCGCATCTCTGGCAGCCAATACCAGCCGCACTCCGGTAGGCGCAAGTTTGTGCGTTAAAGCTGAACCAATGCCACCAGTAGCACCGACAATAACAACGACTTTATCCTGCATTGTAATATTTACATTTCTTTACATCTTTACACATAATACTAAATTACAGACTCAGGTTGTATGTAGACATCTAGATATTTACTCACATAGCGGTATTACCTGATATTCCTTGCCACTCGCCTTTAATGTAAATGTGGGAGATGATTCTAGATATTTGGTAAAATTGGAACCTAACTTTAATTCTTTAATAATTGAATTAGGAGATTTTCTGGTTATTTTCTGTAGCTCTGAACCTAGCTTGGACACAGATAATCTAGTCTCAGGAGATTTAATTTGTATATCTTGAATAATTTTCAATAGTAATTTATCTAATGTTTCTCCATTAGAAATTTCCGCAGAATCTTGTTTTTCTGGTTTTTGAATAAATTGTGCAGATGAATCATCTGTAACAGGAATTATTTCCTCAATTTCTGGTTGTTTTGAATGATGTTTAGTATTAATATCGCATCTTTCTTGAAATAAAGTTGCAACAGCCACTAAACTGTTTAATCGGGCATTGATTGATTCCTGTTCAGTTTTGATTAAATCTTGAATTTTATCAACCACTTGTTCCAAAGATGGAATTTCTGTTGCCATTGATAAGGAATAATGAGTTAATTTGCCAGTATTCCGGTTTTCTATTTGCAAATTTTGTCCTTGTCTACGTACCCAGTAAACAATTAATCCTTGATTTTGAAGTTCGTTACAGAGGTGAATCAAAATTCCATCGCCAGAACAGACCAAGATTTCTTTAACTGTTGGATAAGAGCGTAAGACACAAGCACCAAGTGCGATCATTTTTGCATCAGCACTGTCTTTACCTCCAGGCACATGGACAAGTTGATAGCCACGATTGTATAGTTCAATATCTTGCTTACCAGTACTTGGATTTCTCCAGTTAGCAAATGCAATTTTAACTTGGAGAGGATACTTACAGACACTAGCTAAAAACAATTCTGAATTAATATCTAATTTTAAGTTTTCTGCATCTAAAAGCAGAAGTGAGATTCCTATTTCTAATTGATGTTTAATTTCAGTTTTTTGTTGAATTTTTTGGATAAATTGGTTGAAGGTAGCAGATTCTAGCCAATCAGGTGATAATATAGTTTGCAGCAGTTCTTCAGCTAATCTAAGACTAAAAGAACTAAGACTCTTCTCTGTGATTTTTTCTTCTGGCAAGTTTTTTACTAAAGGATCTTCTGTAGTTTCAGTTATAGATACTTTAGTATGTCCATTGCTATTAGCAAGCAACTCACCTTCTAAGGAACGAGGGAATGCAGGCTCAAGAAATTGTTTACCACAATTTTTGCAGAGGTAATTCTGCTTGTCATTCCGACGACCATTTTTTCGATATAAAGTAGATTCGCACCGAGGACATTTCATTTTGTGATTCAGGTGGTCTAGAGTAGATGCTTGCCTCTAAATATACAGTGTAAAAAATTACTGTCAACATAACAAAAACTTAAAACAAGCAAAAATTAGATTTCAACCCTAATTTACGCAAGGCTATGTGGTAGCTCACTGAATAGTTAGAATTTTAGGAAAACTTCAACTAACGCGGGCGAAAACATAGTCACGGGTGCGAGAATCGACGGGGTTAGTAAAGATTTTATTTGTAGTACCAAATTCAACCATTTGAGTAATGCGATTTTCATTACTATAAAAGAAAGCCGTAAAATCAGATAGACGAGTAACTTGCTGCATATTGTGAGTAACCATCACAATTGTCAACTCAGAACGCAAGTTATGGATCAAATTCTCAACTTTCATACTACCGACAGGATCAAGACCTGAACAAGGTTCATCCATTAATAGAACGTTCGGTTTAACTGCTAAAGCACGCGCAATACATAGTCTTTGTTGTTGACCGCCAGAAAGTTCTAAAGCAGATTTGTGCAGCTTATTTTTCACTTCATCCCAAAGTTCAGCAGCTTTGATGGCAGATTCAACGATTCCATCTAATTCTACTTTCGGATGCCATCCAACTAATTTCACTCCATAAGCAACATTATCGTAAACGCTCATGGGAAAAAGATTTGGCTTGGGAAAAACCATACTGACTTGGCGACGTAAACGATTGATGTTGACACGACGCTCATAAATACTTTGTCCAAAAAACTCTACTTTTCCTTCAACTTTCACATCTCCTTCTAATTCACTCATGCGATTTAACGATTTAAGAAAAGTAGACTTGCCACAACCACTAGAACCAATAATTGCCGTGACTTGGTTTTGGTAAATATCCATTGACACGCCTTCAACTATCTTTTGAGCGTCGTAAGATAAGCTGAAGTTTTTGACTCTGATAGCTGGAATTAGTTTACTCATATCCCCAAAACGTGTGAAATAAAAGTGACGAAGTAAAGTAGTACAAATCAGCAGCGCTGTTTCACTATGTTACTCCTAAAAGGGAATATTCATAGAAATTACGTAGTTATACAGTAGTCATCAAGCAGATAAACTGTTAATGAATATTTATATTAAAGTTATGCTTTAAAAATCATCTTTTATAGATTTTTTATACCAACCTTTGGCACATTGACCTATAGGAATCCGGTTTGATTTCTGAAAATATACGTAGGATGTGTTAGCACAGAGAGTACGGCATCAAACTCGTGTTCATAGTGCGTTACGAACTCCGTTCTAACACACTCTACAATACTTAATTTCGTTCAAAAATCAAATAGTAATCCTATATATAGCAATCTGATTTGATTATTGAAAAAATTTAGGTAATAGAAATAAAAATATTAATATCATATACCCCTCATGGGTAGTGAGGAGCTAGTTTACCTAATAAAGATAAATTAGTAATTATTTTTTAAACCACACTTTATAAATATGCTCTAGTACGAGATGGTTCAATAAAAATCATGAAGTCATGCCAAAATTCACCTTAACCAAAACGCCCTGAAATGTAGTCGCGGGTGCGGGGGTCTATTGGGTTGTTAAAAATTTGCTCTGTAGCGCCAAATTCAACCATTTGGCCTATCCGACTTTCATCAGTGCTAAAAAAAGCTGTAAAATCAGAGACGCGAGCGGCTTGTTGCATGTTATGGGTAACGATCGCAATTGTCAATTCAGACTGCAAGCTATGAAGTAGTTCCTCAACTTTCATAGTAGCGATGGGGTCAAGAGCCGAGCAAGGCTCATCCATCAGCAGAACTTTTGGCTTGACTGCTAAAGCACGGGCAATACATAATCTTTGTTGTTGACCACCAGAAAGCCCTAAAGCTGATTTATCTAGCTTATCTTTGACTTCATCCCAAAGAGCAGCGCTGTGAAGTGCAGATTCGACAATTTCATCTAATTCTAATTTTGAATACCTGCCTGCTATCCTCATACCATAGGCAACATTTTCGTAGATGCTTATCGGAAAAGGATTCGGTTTTTGGAACACCATACCAATTTGACGGCGTAACCGATTGATGTTGACACGAGGAGCATAAATATTTTGACCAAAAAATTCTACATCTCCTTCAACTTTCACAGGCCCTTCTAATTCGCTAATGCGATTCAAAATTTTGATGAAGGTAGATTTACCACAACCACTAGGGCCAATAATTGCGGTTACTTGCTTTTGATAAATATCTATTGACACCTTTTCAATCGCTTTTATTGTGCCATAGTAAAAACTGATATTTTTAACTTTGATAGCTGGTATTAGGTTACTCATGCTAATCTGTAATTCGTAATTAAGAAATATAAAACAAGGCTTTAACCTGGCGGCTTACCATTTTAATATCATACTTTGCCAAGACGCAAAACAATATAAAAGATTATTTATTTTACTTCAGTTTTCTTTGCTTAATAACTAAGCGAGAGAGAATATTAACACATAAAATTAAGCCAAGTAGAACTATAGAAGTAGTCCAGACTAATTGATTTTTTTGCGGATCTGGGTCGTTGTAAAGGTTAAAAATTAATACTGGTAAAGAAGCTGTTGGACTTAATAATCCTTCTGACCAATCTAAACTAAATAAAGCAGTAAAAATTAAGGGTGCTGTTTCACCAGCAGCACGAGCTACAGCTAATAAAATGCCTGTAGTAATTCCGGGAATTGCAGCAGTGACAACAATGCGAAGGGTAGTTTGAAAGCGAGTTCCTCCTAAAGCAGCAGAGGCTAGACGTTGAGATGTGGGAATCAGTTTTAAAGATTCTTCCGTGGTCAATATAATTACAGGTAGCATAATCACGGCTAAAGCAAAACCACCTGCGATCGCACTAAATCCTTTAGTTACCAAAACTATCACACCATAAGCGAATACGCCTACAACTATTGAAGGCACGCCTGTTAAAATACTGCTGATAAAACGAACAACACTAGCAATTGAGTTGGTTTGACCAAATTCTGCCAAGAAAATTCCTGTCATTATTCCTGTGGGAATGCTTAAAATAGCACCAATTACCACCATGATTATGGTTCCTAAGATGGCATTGCCAAAGCCATTATCAATAACTGCTTTGACAAACATTTCTGATTTCAGTCCAGATATTCCCCGAACGAAAATTTCCCACAAAATTGATAATAAAGGAATTAGTGCCAGAACTGTAAAACCAAAGGCGATCGCATTCATTGTATATGTAAATATTACTCGCTCTGTTGGCAGAGGACTACATAATTCTGTTGCCAATTCATCAGTTTCTGACTGAATATAACCACTCATGTTTTTTGTTAATTTTGATTGATAAACTTCTGATTACATTTAGGCATTTTTATTAAAGTAATGTTATTTATTTTTCCTACCAACCCATTTTACCAAGAGTACAGCCCCAATATTTACAGCTAGAGTCAACCCAAACAAAATCAACGCCAAATAGCTTAAAGCGCCTATATGCAAGCCCGGTTCAGCCTCGGCAAATTCATTAGCTAATACAGAGGGAATTGTATAACCTGGATTGAGTAAAGAAGCACTGATTTGAGCAGAGTTGCCAATTACCATAGTGACAGCCATTGTTTCACCCAAAGCACGTCCTAAGGCGAGCATTGCTGCACTCACTATTCCAGAAAATCCAGTTGGTAGCAAGACCCGAAAAATTGTTTCCCAACGAGTACCACCTAAAGCCATAGATGCGCTACGTAATTCTTTAGGGATAGCCATTAAAACATCACGAGTAATTGCTGCCATTGTAGGCAAAATCATGATGGCTAGAATAATTCCAGCAGTCAAAATATTAGTCCCAGAAGGGTCTTCTGTATTAAATAGTGGTATCCATTTAAAAGTGCTGGCTAGCCATTTTTGTAAAGGTTCTAGAACTGGAATAAAGACAAAAATCGCCCACAAACCAATAATGACACTAGGAATAGCTGCAATTAATTCAACAACAAATGCTAGGGTTGTTCGTAGCGATGGAGGTAAGAAATTTTCACTCGTGACTAGGGCTACTGCTATGCCAATTGGGACAGCGAATAAAATAGCGATCGCACTACTTACCAAAGTTCCATAAATATAAGGTAATGCACCAAAAATCTGATTACCTGTATCCCAATCTTGACCCCACAAAAACCCCAATCCAAACTGCTTAATTGCTGGTAGAGCTTCGTGTAAAATTACCCAACTCATCAAAAGTAGCACTGCAACAGTAATCACGGCAAATAAGTATACTAGCCGTGTAAAACCCTGGTCAAACCAAAGATTTGTGCCACCAATAGCTGTTAAATTGAAATCTTCATCGCCTAGATTAGAATCATGTGATGAATTTCTGTCGGCTGGTTCCGATGAATTTACCATTACAAATTAATCAAATAAATTTTTTCTTACTAGTAAAGTGATATCAGTTATCAGTGAACAGGTAACTGATAACTGTTCACTGATAACTGTTGATTGTTCACTGTTTTAAGAGACTTTTAGCCCCCTTTTTAAGGGTGTTGGGGGATCTCTTATGCATAAGTCCTAAAAGATTACAAATTAAGGCTTGACAGAGTTATTTACTGTCTGAAGCACCCGATTTGCTACATCAGATGGAATTTTGGTGTAGTTAAGGTCATCGTTATACTGTTGACCGTCTTTCAATACCCAATTAATCCATTTTTTTATAGCATCAGCTTTAGAAGCATTAGCATACTGTTTGTAAACCATCATCCACGTAAGACCGACGATTGGATAACCTTGTCCTGGATCTCCTACGAAAACACGGTAGTTGTCTGGGAAAGTGACAGTTGACAAAGCTGCATTTGCAGATTGTAAAGAAGGAGCAACAAATTCTCCTCTCTTATTTTGTATTAGCGCTGATTTCAGATTGTTTTTGACAGCGTAGGCATATTCTACATAACCAATAGAACCAGGAGTACGAGATACCAAAGCAGCTACGCCTGGGTTGCCTTTGCCTTTGAGGACGTTTGGCAGAGTCCATTTGGGAGCAGTGTTAGCTCCAACTCTGCCTTTAAAATAACTGCTAGTAGCGCTTAAGTGGTTAGTAAAAATGAAAGTTGTACCGCTACCATCGGCGCGAACAACAAATTTAATTGGTTGATTTGGTAGATTGACACCTGGATTATCAGCTTTAATTTTTGCGTCATCCCATTTGGTAATTTGACCTGAAAAAATTGCCGGTAGTGTACTACGGGATAATTTGAGATTATTAACACCTGGAACATTGTAAACAACAGAAACAGCACCGCCTGCTGTGGGTACTAATATTACACCATTCTTGACTTTAGCGATTTCACTATCTTTCATGGCAGCATCACTACCACCAAAGTCAACGGTTCCAGCAGTAACTTGACGAATACCACCACCGCTACCTATTGCTTGGTAGTTAATTTTCAAGTCTGGATACTTCTTTTTCACTTCACGAGCATAGCGTTCGTAAAGCGGAGCCGGAAAAGTTGCTCCTGCACCGTTCAAAGTTTGAGCTTGTGCGATCGCACTAAAAAATGGACTAAGTGCGACAGAAGCTGTCACCACTGAAGTAGCGACGACACGATTCAAGATGGTGGTCGAAAAAATCATATAACCTCTGATTAAAGGAATACTTTCCTGCGGTAATTCCAGCCTTAATCAAGTTACATTTATTTTGGTTAAAGTTAATTTAACATTGAATAAAATAAAAGTTAATATACGTTTAAATTTTGCTTTTAATTACCAATGTTTTTCTTGGTTAATAATTGAATTTTGCAATTTGCAAATTTATCGGCATCTAAATTATTTCAATTTTCCTTGCGGCTACAATACAGTACCAAAAGTATAAACAATCCCATTCCTGCCAAATATTTAATTGCATCAGGTACACTGGGATTAGGTGAAAAAAAGCCTTCGATCGCACCAGCAATAACTAACATTGGTACAATCCCAAATATGAGCTGCACCGCTTGAGAACCGTAAAATTTCAGTGCATCCCCACGCCGATATTTACCAGGAAATAAAATTGCTCTTGCTAATAAAAATCCTGCACCCCCAGCAAAAAAGATGGCGGGTAATTCTAAGGAACCATGCGGTAACACAAACGCCCAAAAAGGATAAGCCAGATTATTTTGGCCTACTAAAGTGCCAACAGCACCAATCAATAAGCCATTAAATACCATCAAATAGACTGTGTATAGCCCAGCCGTGATGCCACCGGCAACAGCACCAAAGGACACCGACAGATTATTGATCATAATACTGCTAGATGCTAAAGGTTCAACGCCAACAATTGACCCCATCCATAATTTATGCTCATCTCGCACTTTGGTAATCAAACTTTCAGGTACGATCAAAGACATAAAGCTGGGATTTTGCCAAGAATACCACCAAGCTACTAATGCACCCAATAGAAACAGCGCCGTTGCAGCAGCAATATATGCAAATGTTTTCTGAACTACAGAGGGTAATCCCCATTGGTAAAATTTTAGGATTGCCTGCCATTCCTGTCGCCGCGAACCTTGGTAAATCTGCGTATAGGCACGAGTTGTTAAAGATTGTAAACTTTGTATCAAAGTATTGCCGATTTGCTGAGTACGGGCACGGGCTAAATCTGCTGCTACTGAACGATACAAACTCGCTAACTCTCTAATTTCTGCTGCCCGTAGGGACTTTAACCCTTTTTTTTCTATCTGCCTTAATAGGGCATCCAAACGCTGCCAATTTGGTTCTCGTCGCGCAATCCAACGTTGAATATTCATGAATTTTGGGAACACTGAGTTTAACTTAGCTTAAGATAGCTTCAAATTCATCTCCGTAATTTCAAGGTAAATTTGCCATTATGTCTGAAAGCTTTGGATCTCCCAGTCAGATACAACCCTTAAGTGTTGGGAATGTAGTGAGTGCTGCCGTGCGGTTGTATCGTTCTCATTTGAAAGACTATTTTTTACTAGCACTGAAAGCTTACGTATGGGTACTGCTTCCAGTTTATGGATGGGCTAAGTTTTATGCCCTTTCCGCGCTGATTTCTCGTTTGGCCTTTGGCGAGTTGGTCAATCAACCTGAAAGTATTTCGTCAGGTCAGCGTTACGTGAATTCCCGATTGTGGCAATTTTTAGTCACAATGCTGTTAATGTTTCTAATTGGTATAGGAATCGGCTTAGGTGTTTTCGTTTTATTTATGTTGTTTGCTTTTTTATCAGCATTTTTAGGGTTAGGACAGCAAGGAAATCCAGCTACCTATATTCTCATTGGTCTGCTTACCATTGTGTTGAGTATTGTGGCAATTGTGGCAGTTTTATGGCTTCTGACGCGATTCTATTTGGCGGATGTGCCCCTTGCCATTGAAGACAATGTTAATGGTACATCAACTATTAACCCAAGTTGCTGGTTATCGACTGATATGCACTTGTTATCACTCAATTCATGCGATCGCGTACAACAAAGTTGGTGCCTAGCGCCAACGTGCCGATGCCATTGTTGCCAGCATTCAGCTACTTAAATGCCTATTAGTTGTATAAATTACTTATTCAATAAAAGCTTGTTGAAGAGTAAAAGAAAAAATGAATGCTTGTAGCTTAAGTAAAAACCCTTGATAAGTGACTGCATGTATTGATTTTGGAAAAACACAAGTGATACTACTAAACACAGTTTCGATATAATGCCGAGTATGTTGTTTAATATATTGATTCCAAGGCTGGTCTTGACGCTTGGAGTTCTTTTTCCTCATGACTTTTAAAGAAATGTGACTTGTTTGTTCCAAGTCATCCTCAATCGTGTAGTCGGTGTAAGCTGAATCACCATAAATTTCACTACCAGGTGGTAGATTCAAGGGTAAGGCATTTAAAGCACGTACATCGTTGGCACTACCAGGCATAAACACAAATTCGACAGGAATACCATTTTTGGTTGTTAATAACTGAACTCGAACCCCGTAAAAATATCGTTTTTTCGATGCGATGTAACCTCTATACTGCGCCGACTGTATTATTTTTACATTAAAGATACGGATGTTATCGCAGATGGGCACTGGGAACGAGTCTAAAAGATATTCAGTGGAATCACTAATTTCCTTCAGTGCCATTCCCACTTGATGAAACAAGTCGTTGATTAACATTGAGACACTGTGTAATCTCCGGTTAAATCGTGACTTTTCTAACATATTAGATATCAACTTATGTTCTTTCATATAGGTACAAGCCTTACTATGATTACCATTAAAGAACATCGCCGATGTTATTGCCGTTGTAATAATTTCTGCGTCATTCATCTCTCGACGACAATCTTCATTATGCCCAATCGCCTTTAACAGGTCGTCTATGATAGCATATATGGAAATTATTTCGTTTAGCATTTAGCCCTCCTAATTTTCTCTTCTTGGAGGGCATTTTATTGCTTTACTGTCCCAAAGCGATCGCCCATAAGAGTAACTAGCAACTTGGGTTATTAGCCGTAGCTGGGAATTGACTCAAGGTCACGTCTGGCGGATTTTATTTATCTCATTTGTAGCCTTTTTGATCACAATACCTGCTCAAATTGTTCTTCAGATTCTTTCTGCTGTGATTCAGGGTATTTTCTTGCCCTTAATAAATGATAATTCTGCTATTTTTGCTCCGATTTTGGCTGTGCTTATCCTTGCATTGAGTTTTAGTACTGGCGCAATAATTTTGCCATTTTGGCAAGCAATTAAAGCTGTTATTTACTATGACATGCGAAGTCGTCGTGAAGGGTTAGGCTTGCAATTACGCGATCGCGAAATTTAAACCACAGTATAAAAACGACTATGCACCTGTTCAATAATATTAAATTTAATACTCCAGAAAGTGTAGAACTAGAATTTACTCTTGCTGGAATCGGAAATCGTGCCTGGGCTTTGATCATTGACTATCACGTTTTGGCTGTGATTTTGGTGGGATTTGTCGTAGCTTGGTCTATCGTTTCAGATCAGTTAGGAGATTTTTGGGCAGATATTTTCGGTACCGCAGTGACTTTGTGGTTGATGGCGATCGCATTTCTTGTCAGTTTTATTATCTATGTAGGATATTTTGTAATTTTTGAAACTTTATGGTTTGGGCAAACCCCTGGTAAACGGGTTGCTAAAATTCGCGTAGTTCGAGATGATGGTAGACTCATCGGGTTACAGCAAGCAACTTTACGTGCCTTATTGCGACCTTTTGATGAAACTTTGTTTATTGGCGCTTTTTTAATTATGTTGAGTCATCGAGAAAAGCGTTTAGGTGATTTAGCTGCTGGCACAATTGTAATTCAAGCCCAAACACCCACTGCATCCGCGACATTGACAATTTCAGAACAGGCAAAAGGACTGCATGAACAGTTAATCGAGATTGCTGATTTTTCGCAATTAATGCCAGATGATTTTGCTGTGATTCGTGAGTATTTACAGCGACGTGGTGCAATGTCGTTAAAGGCAAGAGCATCACTATCTCTAAAGCTAGCCGAGCAAGTTAAAGCTATTATTAATTTAGAAAAATTGCCAGAAGCTATTACACCTGATGTATTTTTAGAAGCTGTTTATCTTCTTTATCAACAACCGGAATTTTAGGATAGGAATTTTATTTAGAAATTTATATTTGAGCTTATTTTCTCTGCTATGTATGTCTACAACTAGCGCGTAATTATGGGTTCTCGCTTTCCAACTCATACACCACTACAACCCTGAACTCCGTCACCCGCTTCAAAGCTGCATCATTGGTCAAAAATGCCTCACAACCAGCAATTATTGCCACCGCCACCTGCAATGCATCGGGTAACTGAAGGTTGTAGCGCACCCGAATTCTCGCAGCTTCTCGCGCAATAGCAGCATTAATCTCCACAAAAACCACTTGTTCTTGTTGCAACACATCGACAAAAGCTTGCTCTAAGTCAGCTAACTCCAGACGTATAGCACCTACCAAACACTCTGATAACGTTATCCCAGATACTACTGCTGTAATGTCAGCTGACAATCGCTCAAAAATTGGATCGACTAAATCCACAAACTGTGGATTGCGTTCTACAAAATAAATTACAGGTGCTGTATCGAGAAACAAGCGAGAAACATTTGCTAATGCATCACTAATCTTCATTCTTATTCTCGGAATAACCGTTCTCGATGCTCATCTCCTTCTTGTCGAGTCCGGGAAACCCATTCCTGAGCATCCTCACCCAATAGCGGATAGGGAGCCATACCCTTCAAATCGCTCCACTTGCGTTTTGGTTGAGCTTGGTTAATATGCTTTTTTATCCGCTCTACCAAATGCCCTATTACGGTCAATTGCTCTTGTGGAGTCAGTTGCTCGATCTCGCTTAAAATTTTTTCGAGTGACGAACTCATCAATTTAACCCGTTGTCAATATCTGTAAATTTTAGCGTCTTTACTCTTGGGTATATCCCAATTATTTCAAAAATCCCAACATTCCCATAGATGAACTTAAAGGATGTTTGTATTGGATTAATACTATTTCACTTTAATAATATAAATACACTAGTAGGGGCATTTAAATAAACAAGATTTTAATAAACTTATCTCAAGTGGTTGGGGAATTGAGTAGTCAGTAAGTGGAAACTACTGACTACTAGCTGCTAACTAATGACTTAAAAATCTAAAATTGGCCAGTCTGGTTCACGATAATAGCGTGTCATGTTGTCAAACTTTCGCAATTCAACACGATTGATCAAAAATTCTGGCAAATTTAACAGCCATTGATCATTCAATTGAGAAAGCATTGTGCTGAAACTTGTACGGTCTAAGTCAGATGAAACCTCCCCAAAATAGGCTAATGTAACATGGGCTGTCAAGTGATAATGCTGCTCAATACCCAAAGCAATTAACTTGGGATTTTGATAAATTGTTCGACGAAATTTAATAATTTCCTCGTAGCAGCGTTCGTCTTGGGGTATTAAACAAACGGCTACAGCCCTTGGCATCAGTATCAGTCCCAGCATTTGCCATTTAATCGGATGACTCCTATTTGTCATCAATTGTTGATATTGCTCAAAGGTTTCGGCTAAACAAGAGTGTAACTCTTCATCAAATTTGGGATTTTTTTCGCAAGCGTCAAGGTAAGCATTGTCCCAAATTAAATCCGCTAAAGTTATATGGAAGCTAGCAGGAGGTAGAGGCACAATCAAATCACGGCTTACAGGCAACTGCAAAAGTTCCTGTTGGTAAGTCTGTAATTTGTCATAGAAAGCAGAATTTTGCGATTCTTCTCCTGCTGGTGGGGTAATTAGCGTATAGCCAGGAAAGGACGCTGCTTGTCTCAACCCAGAATGTGGCTGAAATTTAGAAGATTCCTGGATATGCTGGACTTGGGATCTGTAGGCTTCTGGCAGCGTTAGCCGTGCTAACCGATTTAAGTAAGTTTGATAGTTGTCGTCCAATCTTCATAGCCTCATGCTCTCACTTGATAGATTTTAGGGAAAATTACCTTAATTAACAGAATGATTTTAAAAGTATTTAATTTTGGGAGTGTGGAGTAGGGGGAGCAGGGGGAGCAGGGGGAGATGAGGGAGATGAGGGAGATGAGGGAGTGAAGAAGTAAGTTTTTCCCCAATGCCCAATGCCCAATGCCCAATGCCCCATGCCCAATCCCCAATCCCCAATGCCTAATCCCCAATCCCCCATTCCCTAATATACGAGGTTAGTCTATGCCAATTTATGTTTACTGGGGTGAGGATGATTTTGCTATGGAAAAGGCGATCGCTATGCTGCGCGATCGCGTCCTCGATCCCCAATGGATAAGTTTTAATTACACTGCATTCACCTCAGATCAAGCTGATGCTGCTATCCAAGGGTTAAATCAGGTCATGACACCCACTTTTGGTGCTGGTGGACGCTTGGTATGGCTGATAAATACTACTCTGTGCCAGCAGTGTCCAGAGAATGTGTTAGCAGAACTGGTGCGATCGCTATCTGTCATTCCCGAAAACTCATTTTTATTACTCACCAGCCGGAACAAGCCAGATGAACGCCTCAAATCCACAAAATTATTAAAACAATTTGCTACCGAGTTTCGAGAATTTCCCCTCATTCCCCCTTGGAAAACTGAATTGCTGGTGCAATCTGTTAATCAAGCAGCTCAGACTATGGGCGTAAAACTAACTGCCAATGCTGCCCAGTTTTTAGCAGAATCTGTAGGAAATGATACACGGCTGCTCTACAATGAATTAGAGAAACTGCGGTTATATGCCCAAGGTAGCAATAAGCCCTTAGACACAGATACTGTTACAAAGTTAGTAAGAAATACTACTCAAAATAGCTTACAATTAGCAGCAGCAATCAGAACAGGAGATACACCTAAAGCTTTGACGACACTGGCAGATTTGAGCAATGCTTCCGAGCCGGGATTACGGATAGTCGCCACGCTGATTGGACAATTTCGCACATGGCTGTGGGTCAAGATTATGATAGAAAGTGGGGAGCGCAATCAACAAGCGATCGCTATTGCTGCTGATATCGGCAATCCCAAACGGATCTACTTCTTACAGCAAGAAATCAAGCTTCTTTCTGTGCAACAGTTAATCTCTTGCTTACCCCTACTATTGGAATTAGAAGTGAGTCTCAAGCAAGGAGCATCAGAAATACCAACACTCCAAACTAAAGTCATCGAACTTTGTCAAGTCTGCCGAGGGAATTGACAATCAAATATAAAAGCTTGATATGTTGAGCAGTTCCTGGAACTTCCAACTCCGAAAATAATTCAACGTTCTTATAATATCCCTGATGTAGTTTTGTGTCACACACTATATGAATAAAATTTCTGATTTATTTTCTCGATCTAGCCGAAAGCGAATCCTTTCCCAATCATTCTTTTTCGGCGCGATCGCTACTGTGGGTGTAATTTCCAACGCTTTTTCCTTTAGTTCAAAAGCTTATGGTCAAACTCCAACACCAATAGTTAACAATACTCAAATCGATAGCTACGCTAAAGCCGTGCTAGCAATGGAGCCAGCGCGTCAAAATGCCTTTGAAGAAATTAAAAAACTTATTGGTAATGGAGAAATTCCCCAGATTGTTTGTAACGATTCTAACAGCATAAGTGGTCTTCCAAAGAAGGCTCAAGATATCGCAGTGAATTACTGTAACTACGCTCAGAAAGTTGTCGAAGAGAAGGGTTTGAGATTTGAGCAGTTCAACAAAATAACTATAGAGTTACAAAATAACGATGTCTTAAAACGGCAGGTTTACAATACTTTATTACGCCTGCAAAAAAGTCCTGATTCTCCATAGTTAAAAGTTGCATAAAAATTAGAAAGGCACGCGTTATACCAATTCACAATACTTGCCAAAAGCGAGAAGCAAGCTACGCAATGGGTAACTCTTAGAGACGCTAAAAGCGAACGCCCCGCTACGCTAACGAAATTAAAAAATTAGATGCAGCAAGGCTTTCAGGGTTGACATCTGCATCAAATTTTTCGTTAAATGGTATTACAATTAACTACCCCTGCATAAAAGTGAAGGCTATAGGAATCCGGTTTGATTTGGAGAAAATATACGTAGGATGTGTTAGCACAGAGAGTACGGCATCAAACTCGTGTTCATAGTGCGTTACGAACTCCGTTCTAACACACTCTACAATACTTAATTTCGTTCAAAAATCAAATAGTAATCCTATAGTATTGCTTTTACACAAAAATCTGCCAATATTAATTCATGAAACACTTGTTTATGAAGAGTAGGTTAATTGCTAATTATTTATTACATTTTACAAATGAATTTTTATCAAGGAGAATAAAACCCAATACAGTTCAGTTAAGATGTTTGACCTCGGAAGATCCCCCCAATCCCCCGATAAATTTGGGGGCTTAGTTTCCTCCTTTTTAAGTAGGATTAGGGAGGATCAAACCTTAACTGAACTGTATTGCCTTTGGCTTAAGATTTTTGGTGCTAATCCAAGCGTATTGCATCTTTAGGGATTTTCAATCATAAGACATGT
Organism: Nostoc commune NIES-4072; assembly: GCF_003113895.1. Taxonomy (NCBI): domain Bacteria; kingdom Bacillati; phylum Cyanobacteriota; class Cyanophyceae; order Nostocales; family Nostocaceae; genus Nostoc; species Nostoc commune. Next base: position 1,704,442 of record NZ_BDUD01000001.1, read on the forward strand.
TTGCTTGGCGCTTGGTGTGAATATTTTTCATGTGCTTCTTTACGGTATTTATGGTGATGTAAAGCTTAGTAGCAATTTCTTTGTAGCTGTAGTTACTTCTATAGAGAAACCAAATTTCAGCTTCTCGTGGCGTCAGGTCAAATTTTTTAACTTCAGTGAGTGCTACATTTTTCACAGATTCATATTGATTTTCTATAGTCACCAATAAGCAAGGCACTTCAAACCCCTCTAAATCTAGCAGTCTCACCCTAATCCGAAAAATATTAGACTTATCAAGTACAATTTCATCCGACAGAATTAAAAGTTTATCAGAAAATAAATCCCGACTATTGAATAATGATTCACAAAGATTCCAGATGACTGGTGGTACAACAAAATTTTGGTTGAAGTTACCTTGATTAAATTGACAGCAAAGGCTACGAGCTGATGCATTAGCATGAATTACTTCACCAGTTTGGCTTAGAATTAATATACCATCTTCTAAGCCTTCAATTACTTCTTGCAAAAAATCAGCTCGCTTCGATTCATATAAGTCAATCCTATCTAGTTTTTGTGTTTCAGCTACTATTTTTGCTGTTTTTATTAATGTTTTTGTTAGGGCGATCATAGGGAAAATTATAATCTAGAAAATACTGCTGATTAGTAGTTGAGGGAAGTTGAAAGATGCACTATCTATTTCTTGGATGATTATCTGAATAAATTGGGTGAATATTACAGATCAATCATGCTGATGGCAGCAACCCAAGTGTTGTTAGGACTATTTTCTTGAAATACTCAATTTGCAATTTATGTAGTCTGTTTGCATTAGATTAAGTTACATGCTTTAAATACAATTCTTAAATTGCCTATTTCGGAATTCGCTTCTAATAAGCTAGGACTTACGCACACTCTACGAATTCTCGGCGCTCTTGGCGTCTTGGCGGTTCGAGAAATTAAGCTTTTTAGCAATTTTTGCGTAAGTCCTATAAGCTTTAAATAATCTTCCCGTGCTAATGATCCCCTTGAGAATGGACTAAAGAAGGAAAAGAGCCAGCCTATTGAAGCCGCTTTTCCTAAATAGCGATCGCCCCAAAAGACAAAAATTTCTTATACCGAAATAAAAATATACATTTAAATATTTTTATATGCAGGTATTGACGTTGGAATAAAACAGGAGTCAGAATTCAAAATACTCTACCTATAAAGGGATACAATACTTCTCGGGTTTTGGGGAAAAGGAAAGAAAAAACCTTTAACCCAAACCCGATTCTGAGTTAAAAATTAGCCAGTTCGTCGCTACGACTATGGAAAATTGAAGCATCAGGTGCCTCGCCCCAATCTTGGCGTCGGTCGGTCAGATAGATTTGGTCTTGATCAATGACTCCGCTTTCATGGGACAGTGTTTTCCTCCAAATAAAGATTTACATTTACTATGATTATCTAAGTAAAAATAAAATACAATTGGAAAAAGTCAGGAAAATATTTTATATAAAACTAGGTATTAAATTAATCAAAAAATAAAAAATCAGGATTGATAGGTGAGAAATTAAACAAAATAGGAATAAATCAGGTTGAGAACCTAAACGACGATAAAATGCACCAAAAGCCAGGAAATCTCATTATGAAAATTACTGACTTGAGGCTCATGTTTTCTTCGTGCAATTGGGCTAAAAAGCTCGTATCGTAAGCCTTCCCGTACAATAAATCCAGATTATTTCATGCTGAATTCTGACCGGAGCTTTAGAGGCTCCGGCTCCGCTCCTGATTTCTGAATTCTTCTCATAAAATTGATATTTTGTATAAATTTTGATATTAATAACAAAGAGAATGGGACATAAAGTAAAATTTAATACCTATTTTCCATACCCCATTTTCTCTAAGTCCGTCCAGCAAGTCTAGCAACTACTGTAGCTAACTCAGCTGCCTCAATAGGTTTAGGTAAATATAGCTGATAACCTTCTTGTATAGCTCGCATCCGATCTTCTGCCCTGGTATAAGCTGTTAACGCTGCGGCGGGAATATTTCCCCCTAGTTCTGGTGGTTGCGATCGCACTTTGCGGATCAAAGAATAACCATCCTCATCGGGCATACCAATGTCGCTAACTAAAACATCTGGTTTCCACTGTGTAATTAGCTGTAATGCTTTTGCAACCGATTCTACAGCTTGAACTTCGGCTTGGTAATGTTCGAGGATTGTGGTGATGAAGTCACGGGTATCGGCTTGGTCATCTACAACTAGCACGCGTACACCAAGGAGGGAGAGAGGGATGGAGGGAGAGAGGGGTAAAGGGGCAATGGGGTGGAGGGGCGGACTTTTCAGAAGTGGTAGTTTGACAGTAAACCTCGCCCCTTGTCCAATTCCTGGACTATTTGCGTAAACAGTACCGCCATGTAATTCTACTAAATTACGCGCGATCGCTAATCCTAGTCCTAATCCACCATAGGCTCTAGTGCTAGAACTATCAGCTTGACGAAAGCGATCAAAAATGTAAGGAAGAAAATCAGGGCTGATACCAATACCTGTGTCAATTACCTGAATCTGGGCGTATTTATCCGTTGTGTCTTGTTTTTCTTGACTAGTGACTACAGACAATTGCACCTCTACCCGTCCTCCTGTGGGTGTGAATTTGATGGCATTGAACAGCAGATTCCAGATTATTTGCTGCAAGCGCTCAAAATCACCGGATACTAAGAATTGAGAATTTTCGCCCAACATGGTTGGGGATTGTGATTCTCTTGATTCTAGATTTTCGTGATTGATTCCTAATCCCAAATCTGAATTTGACGTTTCTTTTGAAGGAATAAGGGAAAATTTTAAATCGATTTCCTTAGATTGGGCGGCGAGGCTAACAGTCTTTAGGCTCGACTCAATTATTGGAACCAAATTACAAGTACTGACATTGAGACGTAACTTACCTCTCATCATCCGTGATATATCCAGCAGGTCTTCAATTAGCTGGGTTTGTGCCTTCGCATTGCGCTCAATTGTCTCCGTAGCTCTAGCTATTAGGGTTTCACTAAGCTTACTTCGTTGCAGTAATTGCGCCCAGCCAAGAATTGCATTGAGAGGCGATCGCAATTCGTGGGACAATATTCCTAGAAACTCATCCTTCATGCGGTTAGCCTCTTGCAACTGCTCAGTTTGTTGTTGTAAAGAAGCAATTAAACTAGCTCGTTCCATTGCGATCGCTATTTGGTCGCACACTGCTTGCATCATCCCCTTTTGATTGTCAGTGAAGCTTAACCGAGTACGGCTGCCAAAAGAAAGAGTGCCCAACAAGCGTCCTTGGGCAATCAATGGGTAGGCATAATAAGCAGTAATGCCTAAAGAGCGAATCAATTCTGTTTGCGCGTCAGTGGATTCCTGCACATTCTCTACAGCTAGGGAATTGCGTTCTTGCGCTACAGTACCGCAAACCCCTTGACCTAATGGCAAGTACTCAATTTCCTTTGCTATCTCTGGGGAAATACCACTGTAAGACCCCAACCGCATTACCTGAGAGTTATCCTCAACCAAATAGTTCAAATAAACATCTAAACTAATTTGCTCTTTTAGTTTTTGGTAGACGCTATCGATTAGTAGTACTGGTTCCTGGCTTGAGAGTAAATCGTTGGCTGTGTCAAATAGTAGCTTTAGCCTTTTGTAACCTAACGAGAGGGCTTTTTCTGCCTGCTTGAGGTTGCTAATCTCTTGGAACACCAAGATACAGGTAGCCGGATGACCGTACATTTCTGCTAAGGTATCAGCAAATACTAATAGAGAGCGCACACCACCAGGGGTGTGCCAGTCTACCTCCAATCCATTCAAGCGTTCGCCAAGGGCAACCCGTACTCCTGGCATTTGTTCATTGGGGATGCGATCGCCGGCTGCATCTGTATAGTGGTAGACTGTGTGATACTCTGCGGCTGGTACACCTTTGGGAAATTCACCCCCAGCTAATTCGTTAGCAGAACGATTGGCAAAAGTTACCCGCGCCGTTCCTGGTTCAATAAACAACAATGGTCTTGGCATCAGATTTAACACATCTTCTAGCCATTTTTGCTGATTTAGAAGTGCTTCCTCTGCCTGTTTGCGCTCCGTAATATCTAAGAATGCACCAACGCTTCCTCTGGTTTTACCCTCTTCGTCAAACAAAGGTGCAACGTACTCCAACAGGTTGACGATTTTTCCATTTTCATGGACAACATCAAGTTCACAATCCACAACTTCAACACCATGAGTTGCGGAGTATTGCATTGGGAGTTCCTCTGCTGCCAGTTCCCTTCCCTCGCGGTAGACTTTAAAGCTTGTCGGTTTTTCGTCCAAAGGAGCGCTGAGGGAGGCATTTATATCTGACGATATTCCCAACTGATTGGCAAAAGCAGGATTGACTTTGATATTTTTGCATTCTGGATCTTCGGCAATACCAATTCCAATTGGAATTACCTCCAACAGAGTTTGTAACTCAGTAATGCGGCGCTGTAGATCCTTGTTTAGTTGTAAGATTTTTTCCTTAGCCATTTTTTGTTCGCTGATGTTGCGAGTCACAGTTGCTAAGGCAATTGGCTGACCTGTTTTGTTGTCTGTAACAGTGAAGATATTGTAATCAACTGGTATCGGTTGACCTGTTTGGAGGTGGCGAAAGCAGAATTCTCCCTGCCAGCGCCCAAGTTGTAGCACAGCCGGCAGTATATATTGTTGAAAATAGGCTTTGTCTTTGGGCATGAAGTAATCTAATACTGCCTTTTGCCTGACTTCATCAAAACTGGAAAGCCCTACTAGCTTTTGACCTGCATCATTTATGTAGAGTAATTGACCCTCAAGGGTGGCGATGCCGATAAAGTCTGAGCTATTTTCTACTAGTGATACTAATTTTTGTTGCTCTGCTTGTGCTTGCTTACGTTCGCTCAAATCAAGGATAAACGCTACTGCCTCTTCGCGGTTTTCTCCTAGTAGCACGTAACCAACTAAAACCGGGATGCGCCTACCATCCTTGTGAATATATTCTTTCTCGTAAGGCGTACAAGCAGCGTTGGCGTTTCCCTTTGCTTCGGCGACACCTCGCTCATCTAAGTATAGATACTCCGGGGGTGTGATATTGCGCCAACTTAACCTACCTGCTAACAAATCCTCCTGCGTGTAACCAATCATCCTGAGAAATTCGTCGTTGACCTGCTCGATACCGCCATACACATCGCCAAACAGAATGCCGATAACGTTAGAATCTACGAAACTTCCCAGTTTAGCTTCGTAGGTTCTGAGTGCTTCTTGGGCAAGATCGCGTTGATGGCTAAGGCGTTCAATAACCCTAGCACTTTGCCAAATCAAAATAGTAAAAATCACAATCAGGACGATCGCAAATACCGATACTGCAAAAGCTAGATCGTATTGTCCTGCTCGTTGACCTTCAACAATTACCCACCCCAATATAGAAGGTACTGCGATCGCGGCAATTAATAAACGACGTGCAAGTAAGCCGCCGTAACTATCACTTGTAACTACCCTCATTAACCCCTGGTCTGACCGCGCCCACAGAATCCCCACACTTAATAAGCTGAACAACATCGCCGTGTGTAAAGCCATTGATGTTGTATGAGGAGCAAGCCCATAGAGAACTTTCACTTTGTAGGCATAGCCCATGAGCGCCTGAAAGGAAATGAAAGTAGCTATCAGAGCGATAATCTGAGCATACCAATAACTACGGTGGGTTTTTGGATCAATCAAAATCTGTAGGGCAACGCTAACCAGCATAAAGTTCAGTGCTGTGTTCGTGCCCATTCGCCCTGGATGCGTAGTTGACAAATCACGAAACAGTAGCTCGTCAATGCCAAGATTCCAGCCAAACAGATATTCACAAAGTGTAACCGCAGCTATTGTGGTGACAGCTATTGCACAGAGCCTAGAAATTAAAAGGGAACTATCAGGGGAATTTTCAATTGTTTTTTCCTCCCTGCTCCCCTGATTTGTTGCTTTTAAAAATAGCCACAGCGACACACCACATAGCACAAAACAGAGCGCTGTATTTACTTTCATTGTGGCAGGACTACCAAGGAAGCCACGCTTAAGAACTTCAACGCCAAGACACCAACCAACTAGTATCAAGCTGCCAACAAAAACAGCGATCGCACTCGCAACTTTTGCGACAAGTGAATTTGTAAGGATTTTAGATATATCTTGCAGCCGCAAGCGGTTAATATTTAACATCGATTGTTCTCTAACCGCATCTGTTTAGCGTGGTAAACTTATCTATTTCTTACGGTTTAACCATTTCTATCATTTGTATTGTATGTTTGTCCTTGACTTGCTTATCATCTACCTCTATGCATATTTTTTATTGCACAATTTAGAGTAGGAAATAATGGTGGTTAAACTGGGGATTGGGGACTAGGGACTGGGAACTGCGAAAAATCCTTCCTAATAGCTAATCGCTAATTTTTAATATCTAATTCCAATGCCCAATGCCCAATCCCCAATCCGTATTTCAAAATTGCAGAGAATGTCGCTTACCATCATCCTGGAAACGTTGCTCTCCAACCCCAACAAGTTCTACAATTACTTCACGCAGTGGAGGTGTCCATTCTCCCACTCTTGCTCCAATTTCAACTACTGTTTGATTAGATTCAGCAAATACGCTGATAGTTGATAGCGAAAACTTTTTATCTTGATACTCATTTGTCTGTCCATCATCTTCAAATAGCTGATATTCGTTATTACCAGGCCAAATCCGTAATCGGATCTCGTCTAATGGGGCTTGATCAACGTATTGCTTGACAGGTTGCATGGGAACGATCGCACCACCACGGACATACAGTGGCATTCTTTCAAGCGGTGCATGAGCAAGAATGTGAATCGGGCCTTCGTAGCGATCGCCACTCCACCAATCATACCAAGTGCCAGCAGGTAAGTAGACAGCTCGATGCTCAACTCCAGGGCGGTAAATTGGTGCAGCCATCAACGATGCACCTAGTAATACTTGATCGTAGAGGCTATAGGTTTTCAGATCATTGGGGAAGTGGTATAATAAGGGTCTTAAAATCGGTGCGCCTGTCGTTGCCGCTTCCCAGAAAAGACTATAAATATAGGGAAGTAATTGGTAACGTAGATTAATGTATTCTCGACAGATATTTTCAACGCGATCGCCAAATACCCAAGGTTCATGACGAGCAGTAGACATTGCCGAATGACCGCGCATCAATGGGTAAAGCATTCCTACCTGCATCCACCGAGCGAATAATTCAGCTGTGGCGTTACCAGCAAATCCGCCAATATCGCAACCCACAAACCCCACACCCGAAAGTCCCATATTGCAAAGCATCGGCAGAGACATTTCTAAATGCTCCCACAACGATTGGTTATCTCCCATCCACACAGAAGACCAGCGTTGCACACCAGCATAACCTGATCGCGTTAACACAAATGATCGCTCTGAACCTCGATGCCGTTCCAACCCTTCATAGCAAGCTTTAGCCATCATCAACCCATACAAATTATGCACTTCTGTATGAGTCACATCAATTTTAGATTGGTTCTCCTCCTCTTTCCCTGCTCCCTCATCTCCCCCCTGCGGTGCATCTAGGGGAAACCAAATCTTTTCACCATCATCGCCGAAAGGGCGATCGTTTATAGCAGGTTCATTCATATCATTCCAAATCCCTGCCACACCAACATCAGTTAAACTTTTGTGTAAATCAGCCCACCAGTTAGACACATCAGGACGCAAAAAATCAGGAAAAACAGCTTTATCAGGCCAAACGTAGCCGTGGAACAACTCGCCATCAGGTTTCCGCACAAAATAGTCGTTTTCTAAGCCTTGGTCAAAAACATGATAATTACCTTCTGGTTCATACTTCACACCAGGATCAATAATTGTGACTGTTTTGAAACCATCCTGTGCTAAATCACTAATAAGTTTTGCTGGGTTAGAGAAGCGTTGAGGACTCCAAGTAAATACCCGAAAACCCCGCATATAGTCAATATCCAAGTGAATAACATCACAGGGAATGCGACGCTGACGGAATTCTTGCGCTAGTTCCCGCACAACGGTTTCTGATTCATAACTCCAACGACATTGATGATAACCTAGCGCCCATTTTGGCGGTAATGGCATTCTCCCAGTTAACTGAGTGTAAGTCTCCAGAATTTTGGCAGGTTCGGGGCCATAGATAATGTAATAATCCAACTCACCGCCACGAGTTTCCATCTTCCAAATACCTGGTTGTTCAGCACCGATATCGAATTGACTCCAAAAAGTAGTGTTGAAAAAGATGCCATAGCCTAACTCTGGGCGCAAAGCCATAAAAAATGGAATTGCTTGGTACATTTCATCAGTCAGTGCATCATAATCTAAGGCATCCGTTGTCCAGTTGGTTTTTACTTCGCTGAGTTTATCCAAAAAGCCTGTGCGTTCACCAAAACCATAGAAATGTTCATCGGCTACAATTTCTTTCCAACCTGCAACTGCACCCATCCGCCAACCTATACCCATCTCTGCATCTTGGGCAAAAGGGCGATTAGCTTTGTCGAAACAGACGATGCGGCACTTTTCTCGCTGGATGCACACACGAATCTGTGCTGTTTCAATTTCTACCGTTGCTTCATTTTCTTGCACCGTAAAAGGTGTTGTTGCCCATTCTGCATCATCTAGCGTTACTGCCCAAGACCGACGAGGCATAAATTCCCCAGTTGGTGCAAAACGCACGCGGAGTAAATTGGGCGCAAGTACGCTGATAGTAAGGCGTGAGTCGCCACAGTCAAAATTAATAATATTATTGTCGGAGGTTACAGCTTTTATATTGCTAACAGTTGTCCAAGGTTGGTTAGTAGTGGGTAGTTTTCCGAAATATTGCGGCATATTAGTTATTTAGCAGATAAACACTTGTCCGCATTCATGATTACAGAGATATCCAGCCTCAAACTCTTTCTTTCGCTAGAGGTTGGGTAAAAGATTAGCAGATATTTTTTAACAGAGAGTGATTTTCGTGTGTGGTAATACCAATTTGAAAATAAGAATCCGACAAATAGACCATTTGTAGAGACGCGATTCATCGCGTCTTTACCCAAGGATGTGTTGCAATAATCAATTGAAACGGTATAAAAACAGAATTTTATTAATTCGTAGCAAATTAAATTTGCCAATACCCTGCAATGCCAATGCATCACCTTACAATACTAATGCGTAGGCATCTATATATCCTGTGGTCGCTCGTTTAATGACTTTAATGCATCTAGACTGCAACGCAAACGCGGCTTGTCAGGGTCAGTCAAATCTAACTTATCCCAAGGTACTGTATAACCACCGTGGATTTTGTGCGCCCCCAATAGATGCAAAATTCCTAACCCAATTGTCCAAGCAGATAACCGTTCTAACACCGCAGCATAACCGACAAGATATTCCTTAACAATCCATTCTTCGCCTTGTTGTTCGGCGCGTACTTCCTCAATGCGTCCGACGGCTTTACCAGTTGAGTCTAATACTGGTTTACCGAGCAGCAACTCTAGATGAATTTCACGAGTTGTCATGATCCTCCCCCTGGAATTCGTGCGATGATGCGATCGCGCAGCCATTTTTCATACTCTAAAGCTGGTGTTGCTTCAGCTTCAACATCCACTTCCAATACGGTTCGGTTAAAGGGCAAAGGGAAAAGGGGAAAGGTTTTCAATACATCCTTTACCCTTTACCCCTTACCCTTTCCCCAGACCACAAGGAAAGTGAAAAATGCTTATCCGAACCGTATTGCCTACGCACCTACATCTAGAAACCCACCAATACTGGTAACAATCCCAAGAGCGATTTCCAAAATTTTATTCATTAATTTGCTTTGCTACTTTTTTTCAGCTTATTTAGCGATCGTTCTTCTGCTGCTAATTCTTCGAGTTTTTGCTGTACCTTTAAACGATTTTTTCTCCTACAGCCCTGGACATTTCTTCTGTTTTATTTGCTAAGTGTATAACTTCAGCTAATAGTAGTGATTTATCATGTTCTGTTACATCTTTAGATAACTTTATTTTGTCTATTTTATCTTTTTCTTTTCGCAGTTCCTCAGTGGATTTTTTCAATGTTTGTTCAGCATATTTATTTGGTACAATATTGCGTATCCAAGCATCACCAATCATATTTTCTGTTGCTACCCAAGAAGATATATTTTGTGTTTCTTTGTCCATATCTTCTACAGAACTTTTACCACTGCAAGAGGCTAACAATGTCAGTATTAATAAACCATTAATTATAGATCCTAATTTACCAGGCTCTAGCATTTATAGGCTCTCCATAGCCAACACAGATATGTTTTTGTTTTCACTTTGGCAACAGTGTACATCTATCTAACGAAACATTTTGTAAAAAATTATTTCAAAATTTATTGTATTAATGGAAATCCACTTCAAAAATGATGATATCACTTTCACCTCTAGGAAATTATGACTGTTCTAAGGTTAAAGGTTTTACAAAATACTCTAAATCTTTTTGAGTTATACAAATATTTGGCAATTCCATCCTCCATAAAGCATATTTTTATGTCTATCATGATGCAGATACGTTATTTACAATTAATAGTCTAGGCTTATAAAATAACAAGCTGGAATACACATCTTAGCTTGGTTGTAGGAAGGTTGAAAGACATATAAAGGCACAACCATAGAAGGGAAAATATTGCAATATTTTTCCTTCTAATTTCTCATAACTCTTACCTTCATAACCTTCTTTCCAGCGAATTAAGTTAGGCTTAAGACTCTAAAGAAATATGCAAAACGACTCTGGTAAAACTATTTCTATTTGGATGACAACGGCAGAAATCCCAGAGCAACCCGTGCTTACCGAAAATACTCATGCAGATGTGTGCATTGTCGGTGCTGGGATAGCGGGGATGTCAACTGCCTATATGTTAATCCGCGCAGGTAAATCAGTAGTCGTGCTGGATGATGGCCCTATTGGTGGCGGTCAAACTGCAAGAACAACAGCACACGTATCGAATGTGCTGAGTTATCGTTACTACGAACTAGAGCAAATGCACGGTAAAGAGGGCGCAAAACTAGTTGCTCAAAGTCATACAACAGCAATTAATACTATAGAGGCGATCGCTACCCAAGAAAACATTAACTGTGATTTTGAGCGACTTGATGGCTATCTTTTTCCGCCAGACTTAAAATCAATAGACGAGATTCAGCACGAGTTAGAAGCAGCACACCGCGTTGGACTAACTAATGTTGAAATGGTGAAGAAAGCGCCATTGACTAGCTTTGATACAGGAGTGTGTCTACGCTTTCCCCAACAAGGGCAATTTGATCCATTAAAATATCTAGCTGGACTTACAGAAGCCATAGAACGGCGTGGCGGTAGAATTTATACGGGGACGCACGTAGAAAAAATCCAAGGTGGTTTACCCGCCCGTGTCGAGACAAGCAGTGGTAAGGTTGTCACAGCCGATGCTGTGGTAGTAGCAACCAACTCACCCATCAGTAACTTAGCTACTATGCACTTCAAGCAGGCTCCATACATCACTTTTGTCATCGGTGCAAAAGTGCCTCGTGGTTCTGTTCCCAAAGCGCTTTATTGGGATACCCTTGACCCCTACCATTACGTAAGATTACAAAGTATTGACGAACAATATGATGTATTAATTGTTGGTGGCGAAGACCACAAAACCGGACAAGCTGACGATGCCGATGCTCGCTATACCAGACTCCAAACATGGACGCGAGAACGTTTCCCAATGGCACAGGAGGTTTTATTTCGCTGGTCGGGACAGGTAATGAATTCTGATGATGGTATTGCCTACATTGGCAAAAACCCCTTTGATAAGGAAAACGTTTACATCGTTACAGGTGATACAGGCATAGGAATGACCCACGGTGCGATCGCGGGGATACTATTAACTGACTTGATTTTAGGGCGAAATAATAGCTGGGCAGAACTTTATGACCCATCGCGTGTGAAAATTGGTGGAGTCGGTGATTTTATCTCTGAAAATCTCAACGTTGCTGCTCAGTATTTAAAGTGGGTGACACCAGGCGATGTTGATTCCGTTGAAAAAGTTGCTCCCGGTACAGGTGCAGTAGTGCTAAGTGGTTTGACAAAAGTCGCAGCTTACCGAGATGAAAACGGCACACTGCACGAACATTCAGCAATCTGTACTCACCTCAACTGTATCGTCGCCTGGAATTCCTCAGAAAAAACCTGGGATTGCCCATGTCATGGTTCGCGGTTTGATACACAAGGAAAGGTAATCAACGGCCCAGCAATTAATGGACTGACACCAGTGGAAAACAAGTAAAAAGTGGAGAGTATAGCTTCCTTGCAGAACGGTGAGATGAATTGAGGCAAGCAACAGAAGCAGGGGGAGAATTTTGGAAGTTGCTAAATTATCCCGCAACTATGCAAGGCCAAATTTCCATATTCAGTGATAATGTCCGCATAAATAATTTGCTGACCACAGTCATTCATTATACGCTACCCCTCAATCCCTGTCGAAGAGCCGGGAGGAGAGACAAAGCATAGCTTTGGCGGGGTGGGGTTCTTCAAGTTTAAGAAGCAATCAAGCGGACATGATAAAAGAGGTCAAATATTCATAAATGTTTTATTGAGTGGGTAAACAGCCCACTTTTTTATTGTCAATCTCGTAAATATAGGGGAACTTCTTGTTCTCGGTTATGGTCACTTGATACCACCTTAAACACTAAGCAGGTTCCCATTGTAACCCAACAAGCGTGGACATAGCCCAACGCACGCATCCCAGCCCTTTATGTCTATGTAACTTACCCTAACTCTTCGACATAGCGCCGTTCGTATCTAAAGGTGCTTACACTTACTATTATCCATTACTATAGGAATCCGATTTGATTTCTGAATCACTCGTAGAGGTAAGGGACTGGGAATTGGGGACTGGGGACTAGGAAGAAGGAATAAAGGTGTACTGAGTTTTGTTCAAAAATCAAATATGAGTCCTATAGCTTCTCTTCAATTGTCTTTATATATACAATAATTATAATTTCTTAGTCAATTTAACGCAGACTTAAAATACTTTCAAATCCAGACTATGGATGTTTACTCATGGAAAAAATTCGCACTAATCAACCAAATATTAGCATAATTTTTTATATATCCACTAAAAGTTGATGATAGCTATATCAAACGGCACATTAAAGATTTTTGCGACCAAAACCCTATATACTAAATTAGACTTTGATAAATTTGAGAGTTTTGTTAATTGCAACACCAAAAACTATTAATTTTTAGATGAAATACTAGCGTATCTTATAGTCTATAGTTTTTAAAGTTTAGTCAAAACTATATCCAGTATCATCAAAAAACTGCAAACTTCATGTGGTGCAAAAATCAATCGGGGAGTGAAAACATGAATTTACGTAGAGATGCATTGCAAATCCTCAAAGAAACTAGCCGAACTTTTTATATCCCAATTAGTCTTTTACCGCCAGAATTACAAGAAGCAGTAGCATCAGCATATTTGTGTATGCGTGCCATTGATGAAATAGAAGATCATCCCGAATTAGATAACGCTACTAAAGCAAAGCTGTTAAGAACGATTAGCCTGACATTACAGGCAGGGGTTGATGGCTTCCCGGTAGATGCTTTCTTTGCGGGATTTAGTGGGTATGAGAATACCTTAGAAGAAGTCACAGTAAGGATTAGAGAATGGTCGATACTAGCGCCAGAGACCATTGCGCCTCGAATTTGGGATGCCACTGCTGCAATGGCAGACCGGATGGCTTACTGGGCAGAAAGAAACTGGAAAATTTATACAGAATCTGATTTGGATCGTTATACCTTTGGGGTTGCAGGTGCAGTCGGATTGTTACTATCGGACTTATGGACATGGTACGATGGAACGCAAACTAACCGTACTCAGGCGATCGGGTTTGGGCGGGGTTTACAAGCAGTTAATATCCTGCGTAACCATACTGAAGATTTAGGGCGTGGGGTAGACTTTTTTCCAGAGGGTTGGAGTGCAGAAAATATGCAAGAGTATGCCCGGCGCAATCTAGCCCTGGCAGAAGTTTATACCAAAAACCTTCCTACTGGCCCAGCCTTAGATTTTTGCCAAATTCCCTTAACCTTGGCTAATGGCACTCTTGATGCCCTTGCTAGTGGTAAAGAGAAACTTAGTCGCAGTGATGTTTTTGCACTTCTCGAACAACTGATTAGTGTAAACATGAAAGCCAGCTAATAGTTTCGTAACGACTAATGGAGTTAAATTGCCTCCAAACTTGGGCATCTAAAATTATACAGCGATTTTCTGTAAGGGAGTTAGTGTGGGCTTATATCAGGTTCGGTTAAGCGAACAGCGTTTGGTAAAGAAGGGGTTTTCCGCAAGGTAACCCAACATTTTATCCTTGTTGATGTTGGGTTTGACTGCCCTGTTCTAAAGGGATCTTGCTAAAACCCAACCAACCTACATTGATAGATTTCATTATAAGTTATCATCCGAACTTGATATTTATTATCCCTTGGTACTAGCCTCTCCCTTTCGGAGATGGGGAGATACCCGTTGTAGGTGTAGGTCGATAGCGCGGCGCTAATGCTCCGCTATCAGCCCAAACCGCTACTCCGACTTCGCTCCAAAAGTAATTTAGATATAGGACTCATATTTGATTTTTGAACAGAACTCAGTACACTTTTATTCCTTCTTCCCAGTCCCCAGTCCCCAATCCCCAGTCCCTTACTTCTACAAGTGATTCAAAAATCAAATCGGATTGCTATATTACCTAACGTTTTAAGTATAATAAATTTTTTATTTCATAACTAAATTACGTAATATTAGCTAAACTTTAAAAAATCTTCAAAGCATTTCCAGCAAAAATTACCTGGCAAGAGTTGATTAATATCTAAATAATTGAAAGAGAGTATAACAACTCACCGTGATTCTTCGTGCAGCGAGTTGACAGTGCATGAGCTACTGCTTAAATCCTATCTGTCCCAATCCAGAAAATTTGGTATATAGCCAAAGGTGCCAGTCTTGTGGCTCGCAACTACTGTTGCGCGATCGCTATCAGGTGATCAAACCATTAGGTCAAGGTGGCTTTGGAGCAACCTTCTTAGCCAACGATCAAGGCTTACCAGGAGAACCGAGTTGCGTAATCAAACAATTACGCCCATCAGGAAGCGCTCCACACGTTTTACAGATGGCCAGAGAACTCTTTGAACGAGAAGCCAAAACTTTAGGTAAGATTGGCAATCATCCCCAAGTACCGAGACTGTTAGACTATTTTGAAAATCATGAACAATTCTACTTAGTTCAAGAATACATCAGTGGTGATACCTTACAGGAAGAGATCAAACTTAACGGTATCTTAAGCGAAACTGGAGTCAAGCAATTTTTGAGCGAAATTCTGCCACTATTGCAATACATCCACGATCAAAAGGTGATCCACCGTGATATTAAGCCAGCCAACTTAATTCGCCGCACTCAAGATGCCAGAATGGTACTAATCGACTTTGGCGCTGTCAAAAACCAAATTAGCCAAGGTGCGGTAAATCAATCAGGACAGACAGCATTAACAGCTTATGCCATTGGCACTCCTGGTTTTGCACCTCCAGAGCAAATGGCTATGCGTCCAGTCTACGCCAGTGATATATATGCACTGGGGGTGACATGCATTTATTTGCTGACTAGCAAAACTCCTAAAGATTTAGATTATAATCCCAACACTGGCGAGATAATGTGGGAGCAACTTGTGCAAGTGAGTGACCACTTGGGCAATGTATTGCGAAAAATGTTGGAGGTGTCTGTACGTAATCGCTATCAGTCAGCAACAGAAGTTCTCAGAGCATTGGAAATAGAACCATATTTAGAAAGTTTAGCAAAGGGTTTATTAATTAAATCAGATACTGGGTCTAAAGATCGAACACACAGCCATCTGGAAAATTCTGCTGTTTTATGTAACAACTCTTCTGCTACTAGTACAGGAGTGGCACAAGTAGCGGCAGCAATTCGCGCTAGACGAGCCAAGGCAGCAGCCGAAGCAGGTGGATTACACCAGGGTTCTGGGATGGCGAAATCAACGACTTTTGTTAACAGCAATAGTAATAGTTCACAAGTTAAAACTTCTAAAGTTGAGCGTAAATTAGATACTCAAGGTTTATTAACTGCTTATCAGAAAGGAAGACGAGATTTTGCTCTACACAATTTAAGTTTGCTGAATCTGCAAGGTGCTGACTTATCCCAAACAAATTTCCATTCCACTCAATTGCAAAAAACTAATCTCCAGGGAGCTAATCTTCACAATAGTGACTTTGGCAGAGCCAGTCTCACTCGAGCAAATCTCAAGGATGCTAATTTGAGCAAAGCATACTTTAATCATGCTGATTTACAAGGGGCAGATTTGCGAGGCGCAGACCTCAGCAATGCTTGTCTTAGTAATGCCAACCTCCAAGGAGCTAACTTGTGTGGTGCTAATCTCACCAATGCCAAAATTTCTGATGAGCAGCTTGCACTAGCAAAAACAAATTGGATGACCATCCGCCCCAATGGGAAACGAGGCTTGTTATAAGTTGAAAGTTTAAATTTGAGAGTTACTTGCTTGCTCTGCCTCCCAGACTAGTACCGCAAGGCGGAAATAAACCTACCATTTCATTACAGTCAGAAAGCGCAAAATTAAAGTATATGTGACTTTTGACTTCCGCCTCGCAGTACTAGTTCCCTCTTTTTTAAGGGTGCTTAGGCCAAGTCTTAAACTCAACTGTATTGTTTTACAAAGCTGACAAGGCTTCTATTTCCTCATGAGCTTAGATAAATCAGCTCTTATTTTTATCGAGAAAACTCAGATTTATTCAGAACTGACTAAATAAATAGGATATAACAACTCTATTTAACTTGGAAGAATTGCAATTCAACCCGGAGATCCCCGACATCGTAAAAGTTGTTGGGGATCTTGTTGATCGCGAATAATTTGGGATTCCTATATAGGAATCCGGTTTGATTTCTGAAAATATACGTAGGATGTGTTAGCACAGAGAGTACGGCATAAAACTCGTGTTCATAGTGCGTTACGAACTCCGTTCTAACACACTCTACAATACTTAATTTCGTTCAAAAATCAAATAGTAATCCTATAGTTGTGTTAAACGATAGTCTAGTCATCGCTCTTGCAAATGTCAATAAATATCCTATTTTTCAGTAAAAATACGCATACAGTTGGCAATTTTTAATCAAATCTTTATAATTATTATCTGTTACAAACAACAAATGATTATTTACAATAAACAATAAAGCATCATAATACTTTTTTTTTGATGTTTCCATGCTTTTCATGGCTAGAAACGACAGGGAATCTCGCTTTTAAAAATTGTAAAATCTAACGCTCTTAAGCCACTCAAATTTTTAGATGGTAGCGGAAAGTTAAAAATTAATTATCCCTGGTTGTAGGCTGAAGCAGAATATTCACAACCGAAATCAGGTCATACAAGGTTTACATATAATGACTGACTTTGCACAAACGGAAATAGAACGGAGATTAACTTTATATCAGGTATTTCTTAAGTTGTATGAACACCACAGTGGACTTCTAGATGAAATTCTCCAGCTAGAAAACCTATCTCAACCTTCGTTGACGAGAAGGAAGGCATCTTACATACATGGTGTAGTGGATACTTCTGCTGTTTATTTGATGACTAATTTGTGCGACAATCAAACCCAAAGTTTACGGCAGCCACAGCAAATCTGGACAATAGGTCGTAATCGCAACAGTGGTATTTGCATTGTTGATAGTTATATGTCTCGTCGCCACGCTGCTATTCAATATATCGACGATCAAGGTTTCTACTTTATAGACTTCAACAGTACCAATGGCTCATTTGTGAATGGCGATCGCGCTTTTGGGCCGATCAAGCTCAAAGATGGCGATCGCATCCGTCTAGGTAGTATGACTTTTGATTTTTTCATGAGTTCTACCTGCCGCGTGTTGCCAACTGTAGCAATGGAATTATTGATGCAACTTATGCATCGAAAGAGGGATAATCAAGTAGAAATACTTACTTATCCCTGTAACAGACCAAAACTTTTGACTGAAAAACCAAATGATAATTCAGAGATTTTTAGAAATCCTGGACTAGTTGAAAAGTTTGAAGATTCCTATGAAAACTTCAATTCGGAACAGAAATCAGAAATTTTAGACCGCTTTTTTAGCAGACAAATACCATAGTATCCCAGCTAAAAAATTGAAAATTATTGCAATTTTTAATTGCGTGAAGTGTAGACAATTTGCAAGGGCACAACATAAAATTTTTGTGCCCCTTTTTTATACTGATTCCAAGGACAAACGCCATAAAAATAAAATGATTGCTCATCATAATAGTGGCAATCATTATCTAAGGCTTGCTATAACTCATCAATACTTTGGAAAAGGTGGGTTAGCTATCTATCTATGTAACCCACTGCATATTAAAGTTGCAGATAAATATAAATCCGCATTCCTTATTCTTCTAGCTCTAAATCGACTTCTTCCTCTTCATCCTCTTCACTGGCTTTAGCTACAGAGTTAGCAGAAACAACAGCACCTTTATCTAACTTTTCCCGCACCAGTTTCTTAATTTCGTCAGCAAACTCGGGCTTTTCTTCTAGATACTTAATGGCGTTGTCTCGTCCTTGAGAGATATTATCGCCATTGTAACTATACCAAGCTCCTTTGCGGACAATAATACCAGTTTCTTCTGCTAGGTCAACAAGACAACCCAAGGTAGAAATACCTTTACCAAAAATAATGTCGAATTCAGCGATTCTAAAAGGCGGCGCTACTTTATTTTTAGCAACTTTGACTTTAACGCGATTACCAAATTCATCCGTACCTTTTTTCAAGGTTTGAATCCGGCGAATATCCAAGCGCACCGAAGCGTAAAATTTCAATGCATTACCGCCAGTAGTCGTTTCTGGGCTACCGTAGGTAACACCGATTTTTTGTCGCAACTGGTTGATGAAAATGACTGTACAACCAGATTTACCAATGTTGCCCGTAATTTTACGTAGGGCTTGGCTCATTAATCGCGCTTGCAGACCAACGTGGGCGTCACCCATATCGCCTTCAATTTCAGCACGGGGAACCAGTGCTGCTACTGAGTCAATGACTACAATATCAACCGCAGCAGAACGAACAAGCTGATCGACAATTTCCAAAGCTGATTCGCCTGTATCAGGTTGGGAAATCAGCAAATTGTCAATATCTACACCCAATGCCGCAGCATAAGTAGGATCGAGGGCGTGTTCTGCATCAACAAAGGCTGCAACACCGCCATTTCTTTGCACTTCGGCGAGCGCATGTAGCGCTACTGTAGTCTTTCCGGAACTTTCCGGCCCATAGATTTCAATTACCCGCCCCTTGGGTAAACCACCACCCAATGCTAAATCTAGGGTAAGCGCCCCACTGGAAATAGTCTCCACCCGCATCCGGGTAGCATCGCCCAGGCGCATGATTGCTCCTTTACCAAAGCTGCGCTCAATTTGGTTAAGCACCATAGTCAGCGCTTTTTGCTTGCCTGAAGTATCGGTGTTGATAGCCATTCCTGCCTCTAATGCCTCTAAATATATGGTTTTAAGGAGTGTTACTCTGGGAGTTTGAGTAGAACAGATATACTATTTTAACCAGAAAATTCTGGAATAGGACTTCTCAAATCAAAAAAGGGGTGTAACAAGATCGTAACTCGATCGCTACCAGATTAGGGTAGTCTTGCACAATGATACCAACTTGCATTTAGAGATAGCTTTTTTTGGCTGGGTAAGCAAGGGGTTTTCAACAAAAAATTATCTAAACTAGGACTTACGCAAAAATTGCTAAAAAGCTTAATTTCTCGAACCGCCAAGACGCCAAGAGCGCCGAGAATTCGTAGAGTGTGCGTAAGTCCTATAAACAACTGAGCCTTATGCACTGTACATAATGAGAATGCTTTGTTTTGGAGAGAAAACCTCTATCGTGGTGCCGCAGCTACGCCCGTCGTAGACATCGCTCGTCAAATCCCAATCTAGTCACAACAAAAAACTAAGTAGTCTTCAGTATCGATAAAGCTATTAAAGTTACTGCTATCCTTGAATCCAGCTTCTTGGCATGGAGATAATGTATTGATATCATAGTAACATAAATTACATAAACTATCTTCAGCAAACGTGAATAAATCACAGTCTATTAAGCTACTTGAAAGTGAGGGATGGACAAAAGCAGATGCTATGCGTGCTTTGGAAGTAATTGATTTTAGTACCAATCCTGATGAAATTACTATTCGCAGAGCTATTTCGCCTTTTGCTGGTTCTGAATTAATTAAGCGTCAGCGTCTTCAAGCTGCCCAGAAAGGTCTGGTAACGAAGAAAACTAAAGAGATTGAATTGAAGGAGCAGGAATATGCTGCCAAAATTGACCAAGTTAAAAAGTACCCAAAACAGGAAAGAGAAAAATACGAA
Organism: Nostoc commune NIES-4072; assembly: GCF_003113895.1. Taxonomy (NCBI): domain Bacteria; kingdom Bacillati; phylum Cyanobacteriota; class Cyanophyceae; order Nostocales; family Nostocaceae; genus Nostoc; species Nostoc commune. The sequence continues at coordinate 1,724,797 of NZ_BDUD01000001.1, forward strand.
GCTGAAATTAAAAGCTTGTCTCAGAAAAATAATATTTTAGAAGTTGAACTCAAAACAATATATTCTCACAATAAAAATTTAACCGAAGTTAATGAACAACTCAAAAAAGATAATAAATCTCTAAAAAATTTAGTTGATAAAATTAAACTGAAACTAGCCATAAATACTAAAGAAATCCTCCAATATGAAGATAGTGAAATTCGGAAAGCAGTAATTACTTTTTTCAAATGGACTTTAGGCTAAAACACTGAATATATGATTGAGCAAAAAGGTAAAAAAAGGAATTTTAGAGGAATGAGTTATCGGGTTGTTCAACTTGCCAACTCAAATAATCGGAGCAAGCTTCATAAAAAAGACCAAATTTGGTTAAAAGAAAACTTTTACAAGAATATTGGCTGGAATAATGTTGTTAATTTTTATCAAAAAATAGAAGAGCTTCTGAACAATTATCAGGTTAAGGAATTGACGCTTGAAGAATTATTTATCGAGGCTGATAGGATTGGCAATAAATATCTCACGAATCAAGAAATAAACGACTATAACCAAAGCTTATCTAAAGTAGTTAACGAGGTAGCAGAAGAAATAGATAAGCACTTTCCTGAGACAGAAATTGAATTTATTGATTTCAGCCAAAATACTAATATTAAATATAAAAATAAGCATAATCACAAGACGTATAAAACAGTCAAGTTTTAGAAATTAAGATGGTTAATATTGAAGATAAAGAACTTAAAGAATTATTTGAGCTTGCAGACACAATTGGTAACAAGCGATATCACAGGCTAACTGATGAAGATTTTGAAACTTATAGAAAATTCGATTATTGGCGCTATATTAATGGTGATTATGAGTGCGGTACAACTCAAGATAGTAAAGACTGGGTAAGAAAAAATTCCAATTGGTACTGTCCAATTTGTGGATCTCACTACTCTGACAAAGGTGGTAAGACGATAGATCACAAGCTACCTCGGTCACAGTATCCTTGGTTATCAATGGAATTCAATAATTTATGGGTCATTTGCCAGGTTTGTAATAAAGAAAAGGGTGAAATGCATTGGTACAAGTATGAACACTATATATTTGTTCACTATCCCAATGTTTATCTTGCTGTGAAAATGGCACGTCCTAGCCAGTTACTCCAGTCTTTGAAAGATTAAACCAAATAATGTAATCACTTATTGCTTTAAGACGCAGTGAAAAATCTAACATTCAATATAGACATCTTCAGAAATTAATTATGCATTACCTGAAACCTTTGTAGAGACGTTGCATTGCAACGTCTCTACATTCATTTTCACCAGATGTCTAATGAACAGTATATTATCTTGAGTCAAAATTGAGATGAAAAGAGTTATCTGCTAAAATATAGTCAAAATGTCTAAAATAGTCAAAATTACTATGCAGACCTATACTCTCACAGATGCTCGTAACAGACACGGTGAAGTTTTTGACAAAGCTGCTACTGAGCCAGTTCTACTAACTAAGCAATCACGGCCTAGCCATGTGATTATCTCAGCAGAGAGCTACCAAAAATTAATTAATCGGCTGGAAGAATTAGAAGATATGGTTTTCGGTCAAGCTGCTGAAGTTGCTCTGAGTGAGTCCAAAATGATTGGTACAGAGGCTTTTACATCTGCATTAAAGCATTTAGCTAATGGCGAAGCTTGATGGTCTAGCAACTGTTCTTGATTTTCTGAACGGTTTACAGCCTAAAATAGCAGCACAGATTGCAAAAAAGGTTTTGGCTTTGAATGTTGAGCCTTTACCCGTTGATAGTGAGCAGCTATCTGGTTATCAGGGTTTATATCGAGTTGATAGTGGTGAATATCGAATTGTTTACAGGTATTTTCCAGATGAAGATTTAATAGAAGTGATTTTAGTCGGTAAGCGCAATGATGATGATGTCTACAAAAGATTGAAGCGTTTACTGGGTTAACCTTTGGTTTTCATTAAAATGCTAGAATCGCTCCAGCACAAATGCTTTCAGGCATCTTTGATGACTTTTGACCTTCCCCACTCTCTCATTCTCGATACTGCACTTTCAGTTTCTGGATTAACTGACTATATCCGCTTGCTGTTAGAGCAAGATGAACAATTACGGCAAGTTTGGGTAACTGGCGAAGTCTCTAGCGCTAACCACCATCGCAGTGGTTTATTTTTTACGCTGCAAGATACCGATCGCACCGCCGGAATTAAGTGTGTGGTATGGAATAGCCAATTGCCAAAACTCGCCCAGGTACCCGTTCCTGGTGAGCAGATAATTATTTTGGGTAGTATTCGCCTGTATCCGCAACGGGGAGAGTATCAGTTATCAGTTTGGCAGACTCTACCTGCTGGTGTTGGTTTACAGGCGTTGCGCTATCAACAACTCAAAAATCGCTTACTGGCTGAGGGATTGTTCGACGCGCAAAGAAAGCGATCGCTCCCAACTCACCCCCAAACGATCGCTGTTGTCACTTCACCAACGGCTGCTGCTTGGGGTGATATTCAAAAAACTCTCAGACAAAGGTATCCAGGTTTACAGGTTTTATTTTCTCCCGCAACAGTACAAGGTGAGCAAGCGCCAGAATCTATCGTCAAAGCAATTGAGCGGGTGGAAAGAGATGGTCGCGCCGAAGTGCTAATTTTATCGCGGGGTGGTGGCGCGGTGGAGGAGTTAGCTTGTTTTAATGATGAACGAGTGGTGCGATCGCTTGCTACTTGTTCCATTCCGGTAATTACTGGTATCGGTCATCAACGAGATGAATCTTTGGCAGATTTAGTTGCAGATGCTTGTGTGCATACACCGACTGCGGCGGCGGAACTGGTTGTGCCATCACTTTCAGAGTTGTATACTGATCATCGGCAGCGAGTTGTAGCTTTACATGAAGCGGTATATGACTCTGGGAAAACTGCTCTTAATAAACTGCAAGTATTACGAAATCGTTTGCGACGTTTGCGCTTAGATCGGCAAGTGCAGCTGGAGGTAGACAAATTAGGTTGGAAGCGTCAGCATTTGGTGCAAATTACGACGGCGCGATCGCAGCAAGCAACGCAGCATTTAGAGTTGTTGCGGCAAAAGTTAGCTAGTCTTGACCCGAAAGCTGTGTTGCAGCGTGGTTATGCGGTGGTGAGGCGGGAAGATGGGGCGATCGCTCGTTCTGCGCCGGAGTTGAATGTAGGAGAAGATTTGTTGATTCAGTTGGGGCAGGGTCAGGTTAAAGTGAAGGTTATAAAAGTAAACGTAGACGCGTAGCGGTGAAGCAGCGCGGTTTTGGGGGTTTCTCCCACGAGCGACTGCTGTTAGCGAAGCGTTAGCGACGTAGGAGCGTCACCCGAAGGGCTTGCCGCAGGCTACCGCTCCAATCTTTCACCTAGCGCGTAGTTCCAATGACGACGCAGCAACTCGCCCCAGATTTCAAGAATGACAACCTGTTCGGGAGTGGGATTGAGTTTGAACTGATAAGTTAGTAGCATATAGTCATAATACCATTTGGTGGCATGATTTACAACATAGGACACAGAGCAGTTTATAGCCTTAATATTCATTTAGTGCTTGTCACCAAGTACCAAAGAAAGGTTATCAACCAAGCAATGTTGAAACGACTACAAGAGATATTTGAAGGCACTTGCGCTAAGTGGAGGAGTAAGGTAACAGAGTACAACGCAGAGTCAGACCATGTTCACTTGGTTATTAGTTACCCGCCGGATGTGGAAATAAGTAAACTCGTGAACAACCTTAAAACCGTTTCTAGTCGTTTAATTCGCAAGGAGTTCAATGAACACGTTAATCGGTTTTACAGCAAACCAGTCTTCTGGACAGGTGCATACTTTGTCGCCTCATGTGGAGGCGTTACATTGGAACAACTTAAGTCTTATGTTGAGAAGCAAAGCAGTCCTGATTGCTGATTTCGGGGGTATCGACCCCCACTCAATCAGCCCTCCTATCCCCCGTCACCGCCAATTGGAGTACCAATGTGGCGGGAGTACCCCGGAGGTTTAGATGGCTAAACGTAAGAATGCTTCTAGTTCTGAGGAAGCTTGGAATTATGAGGCAAAGGTTGCTGAAATAGAGGGAATTATCGCTCGTATTGAATCAGGTGAGTTGGAATTGGAAGCTGTGTTTGAGCAATTTGCAAGTGCTGTTGAATATTTGCGTCAGTGCGAAAGTTTTTTGCAGCAACGACAGCAACAGGTAGAGTTGTTGATTGAAACGTTAAGCGATGAGTAACTGATAACTGATAACTGTTGACTGTTCACTGATTTAATCATCTGTGTTGGCATCGTCTTTTAATAGCACTTCTCGAATAATGGCGGAGCGTTCAAGAGCAGAGTGCGCCTCCTCTTTCAATCTTTGCGCTGCCAATGGTAGGTTGCGAGCTTCCATTCTTGAAGCCAGGCGATGTGATAAAGAAGCTTTCTCTTCTAATGCCCTTAAAGCCATCCATAGCGCATCCTCTATGGCATCAGACTGCGTGGCTAGCAAAGTTTTTGCTGAATAAGCATGACCTGTGCGGCATCGGAAGCGCAACAAATTTTTCTCTTCGACTTCCCAAAGGATACCGCCGCAGTCAGGACAGGCGAAGGTTGATGGTTTACCAGGTCGATCGTTTTCGTTTTCTACTGCTTTTAAATTCAATTGCGCTATTTCAGTTTCAAACTCCATCTTGGTAGGTATGGGGTTTTCTGCTTCTATTTCCATTGGTATATTAACTAAACTTAGCAAAATAGAAGGAATATCTGAAAGTGGCACGATATAGTCAATATCGTCTACATTATTAATCGCATTACGTGGCATATCAGGAAACAAAGCATCGTCGGGATTTTGGACAATTGCCACGCCGCGCCGCATTTTTACAGCCATTAGTCCTGCGGTGCCGTCATCAAGCGTACCTGTTAGTAGCACAGCAATCACTCGCTGCCCATAGGTTCGCGCTGCACTGCGAAACAACGGATCGATAGCGGGACGACTACGGTTTTCTTTTGCTCCCCGCGTCAAACGCAAATATCCTTCTTCTACTAGTAAGTGGTAGTCAGGGGGAGCGACATAAATCCAACCATGAACAATAGCTTCGCCGTCCTGAGGGTGAGACACAGGCAAGTTGCCAGCGCGACTTAATATTTTTGGCAGAACACTCGTTTTATGACTGGATACATGAAGAACTATAATTACAGCAGCATTGAGATCGGGCGGCAAATTCTTGATTAGATAAGTCAGCGCCTCAACTCCACCGGCTGATGTTCCAACGACAATAATATTGTGTTCAAGCATTAATGTAACAATTTCACTACTATAGCAGCGTGGGCAACAAAAGCACATTTACTGCGGTATTGATAATAATGCAGCCAAAGAATTTGCTCACCTAGCTTTGAGACGATTTATTCTTCTTTTTTTACTCCTGAATTATGTATTGTGCTCTATGAGTCAGAGAGTACGAATCATACATTTCCCTGAGCCATAAAATAGGACTATGGCAAAATCTTGATATAAATGAGGATTTTAGCGCTATTTTAAAAAGATTGATTTCTCTATGATAATCTGCCAAATGTGGGCTTTAACTCTATCCGCTCAATTAATTTACGATGTCTCAGCAACAGCGCACCGTCCTAATTGTCGTTAATTCCCCAGACGATCGAGAACTCTATCGGCAATATTTGCTGCACGATCGCGAATATTCCTATGCTATCCTGGAAGCAACGTTAGCGGTGCAAGGACTAGAACTGTGGCAGCGACATCAGCCAGATGCCGTTTTACTCGATTACCGATTACCCGACCTAGACGGACTGGAATTTCTGGCTCAATTGCAACCCTTGACCCCACAGCCTTGCTTACCTGTGATTGTTGTCACCGCACAGGGCAATGAGGCGATCGCAGTTCAAGCAATCAAAGCGGGCGCACAAGATTATATTGTCAAAGAGCAAATTACCCCAGAAAGGCTACAAATAGCAGTCAACGGGATAATTGAAACAATGCGGCTACACACCCAATTACAACAGCGTATTGAACGAGAGCGCGTAGTCTTATATATTACCCAGAAAATTCACCAATCGCTGAATCTGGATGAAATTCTTCAGACGACTGTAGCCGAAGTCAGAGAATTTCTTCACACTGATCGGGTTTTGGTTTTTCGGTTAAAACCTGACGGCAATGGTACTATACTAGCTGAATCGGTTGGGGCAGAGTGGCGATCGGTGCTTTCGTCTACGATGTATGCTCCCTGCCCAAATGAAAGCTACATCGCCTCAAATCAACCGAAATTTGTCAGGTATAATCCCACCTTTATCAAGAATTATATTGAACGCTATTATCAGGGGCAAGTAACGGCAGTATCAGATATTCATGATAGCAGTATTGAGCCATGCCACGCTGAATTATTGGCATTTCAAGTCAGAGCTCATCTGGTTGTACCAATTCTGCAAGATAACCAGTTTTGGGGATTGCTGATTGCTCATCATTGTACCTCCCCTCGATTTTGGCAGCCCTTAGAAATAGACTTGCTTAAAGAGTTGGCAACTCAGATGAGTATCGCCTTGCGACAGGCAGAACTGTATCAGCAGGCACAGCGTGAACTAAAGGAACGCCAACAGGTAGAAGCGGAACTACGGCAGAGCCAAGAACGGCTGCGATTGGCACTACTAGCCTCTGGAATGGGAACGTGGAACTGGAACATTAAAACGGGAAAAATTTCTTGGTCAGATAATCTAGAAGCCTTATTTGGACTGCAACCAGGAGAGTTTGACGGCTCATTTGAAATGTTTGTGGCACGGTTACACCTTGACGATCGCGATCGCGTTTTGGCAGATGTAGATCGTGCCATCGCTACCGGAGAAGACTATAACATTGAATTTCGGGTAGTATATCCCAACGGCACAATTAGGTGGGCATTGAGCCAGGGCAAGGTGTTTTACGACCAACAGGGGCAACCGATGCAGATGGCTGGTATTGATATAGATATCAGCGAACGCAAACGGTCAGCCGAAGCTTTGCGCGACAGTGAAGAACGTTTTCGGCAACTTGCAGAAAATATTGATGCAGTATTCTGGATCAGAGAAGTGGCTGAAAATCGAGTCAGCTATGTCAGTCCTGCCTACAAACGACTGTGGGGATTAAACCCAGAAGAAATGTATCAAGGACAACAAGCCTGGGTTGATCGTATCCACCCAGAAGATCGAGAATCAGTCCAGAGAGCCTTTCATGAAAAAGCTGTTGCAGGTAAATATGACCAGGAATATCGGATTTTTTTACCCGATGGTAGCATTCGCTGGGTTCACGATCGCTGCTTTGGGCTTCGAGATGAAACAGGAGAGATTTATCGATTTGCAGGTATTGCCGAAGACATCACCGATCGCAAACAGGTAGAGGAAGCATTACGCCAAAGTGAGGAACGCTATCGGTGCTTGGCAGAATTAATTCCACAATTAGTTTGGACAGCCAACGCAGAAGGAGCGTTACTCGATGTCAATCAACGTTGGTTGGAATTCACAGGATTAACGCTAGAACAAGCCCACACCATCGGCTGGAAAGAGGTTGTCCATCCAGAAGATATAATTATTCTGGCTCAACATTGGAGCAAAGCAGCACAACAGGGTACTTCTTATCAAGCCGAAGGTCGTATGCGGAGGGCAGATGGTGTCTATCGTTGGCATCTACACCAAGCAATTGGGCAAAAAGATAAGCAAGGTCAAGTTGTCAAATGGTTTGGCAGTGCGACTGATATCGAAGCGCAAAAACAACTGGAGGGTGAACGCGATCGCTTATTCCAGCTAGAGCAAGCCGCGCGGGCTGAAGCAGAACGTGCCAATCGCATCAAAGATGAGTTTCTTGCCGTTCTCTCCCACGAATTGCGATCGCCTCTCAACCCTATTCTCGGCTGGACAAAACTCCTACAAAGTCGCAAATTCAATGAAACTAGAACACTTGAAGCCTTAGCCATTATCGAACGTAATGTTAAACTGCAAACTCAACTGATTGATGATTTGCTCGATATCGCCAAGATTCTGCGCGGCAAACTCAGCATTGATGCTAGTCCTGTGAATCTGGCATCTGTCATTGAATGTGCCATCGACACGGTAAGTACAGCAGCTATTGCTAAATCAATACTATTGCATCCAGTACTGCCGAATATTGGGCAGGTTTGTGGAGATTCCAACCGCCTGCAACAGATCGTTTGGAATTTACTTTCTAATGCGATCAAGTTTACTCCCAAAGGCGGACGGGTAGAAATTCAACTAAAGCAAGTCAATGATCAAGCACAGATTATTGTTAGCGACACTGGCAAAGGCATTAGTCCTGACTTTCTCCCGTATATTTTTGAATCATTTCGTCAGGAAGATATCTCAATTACTCGCAAGTATGGCGGGTTAGGATTGGGGTTAGCGATCGTCCGTCAGTTAGTTGAGGCTCATGGCGGCACGATCGCGGCTGATAGTCCGGGTGTTGGCTTTGGAGCGACCTTTACAGTCCATTTGCCACTGCTGAATGTTGAATCGGAAATTAAGCAGATAGATGAATTGTCACAACAAACACTCGAACTCACGGGAATTCGAGTCCTCACAGTTGATGATGATCCTGATGCCCGTGAGCTATTAACAGTATTGCTTACTGAATACGGAGCGCAAGTCCTGACTGTTTCCTCTGCGGCAGAAGTGTTGGCAAATCTGGAGTCCTTTCAACCCGATGTCTTAATCAGTGATATTGGGATGCCCGAAGTTGATGGCTATTGCTTGATGCAACAAATCCGCACTTTAACCCCGGAAAAAGGGGGACACATTCTGGCGATCGCTTTGACCGCTTATGCCAGAGTTGATGATTACCAGCAAGCCATAACCAGTGGCTATCAACGGCATCTTACCAAGCCCTTTAATCCACAAGAGTTAGTTCAAGCTGTGGTGGCACTTGCACACAGTAAACCATCCCCTTCCTTAAAATGATTCGGTTCATATACTTATTCAGGAAGGCAGAAGGGGCAAAGAAGGCGGCGGCGAACTGTATGGTGGGGAAGGCGATGACATCCTTGATAGCAGCAAGGGGCTTGCTGACCTATTTGGTGGAGCTGGCAACGATACTTATATTACTTTTGTATTTGGGTCTGAGGACGGTTTTCTCATCAATCAGTTTGCGAATCAGATCATAACAGTTAGTATTACAGAATATTTGAATGAAGGAATCGATACGGTTGAGTCTTCGTCCAGCTACAACTTAGGTGATAACCTAGAGAATTTGATTCTCACAGATAGCAAGGATATTGATGGCATAGGCAACGCCCTGGACAATCGAATTGAGGGGAATGCCGGTCACAACTTTTTGGTTGGCGGTGATGGCAATGATCACTTGCTTGGCTATGGAGACTACGACATTTTGGTTGGTGAGGCTGGTAACGACACACTCGAAGGCGGCGCTGGTAACGACTTCTTAAATGGGGGTTCTGGTAGCGACATACTCACAGGCGGTGCTGGTAACAACACACTCACAGGCGATGCTGGGGCTGATACATTTGTCTTCAACTTCAGGTCTGAAGGCATTGAGATCATCAAAGACTTCAGCTACTTGCAGAGTGACAAAATTCAGATTTCCACAATTGGGTTTGGCGCTACTTCCACTAACGAGTTCAGTTACAACCGCAACACTGGTGCTTTGTCCTTCCAAGGAACCCAATTCGCCACTCTTGAGAACAAGCCTAATTTTATACCCCGTCTTGATATTGAGCTTGTCTCTGAGGGTCTAACCTCTTCAATTAGCTAAAAACAATACAATTTTAGGACTTACGCAAACTCTACGATTCTTGGCGTTCTTGGCGTCTTGGCGGTTCGAGAAATTAAGCTTTTTAGCGCTTTTTGCGTAAGTCCTAAATTTTTTGTGAAGATTAAAAAATCAATTAAGCGATCGCCATTGCGTTAAGAGTCGTCGATCATTTCTAAATAGCAGTTTCAACTCTTTTACCCACATTTTTGTCACAGTTAAACTGTCACAGTTACCGACATCCCGCCCCGAACTTTAATTCTGGGCTATGAGACTCGGAATTCATTCCGAGGCAGGATAGAAACGCAGTGCGAGATTTATTCATTCGGTTGGTGGATGTTATGGAGACATGTTAACCGCGATCGCAAGCAGTAGAGTAATTTAAATAAATTGTATTCTTGTAGAGACGGCGATTCATCGCGTCTCTTGTAGAGACGGCGATTCATCGCGTCTCTTGCCTTAACCAAACATTATTCCCACCTCTCTACATTGTTTTTCAGTCCTACGTCTCTGTAAACATCTCTCAAATTTAAACATTAGTTGTCAAAGTTTGAATGTTTGCAGCTAATGCTCTTCCATATATAAGAAAGGCTTAAGTATTTGCAGCAAACATATAATTAGTTGTTGCAAACGCTTAATACTTTGCAACAAACACTCTTCCATATATAAGAAAGGCTTAAGTATTTGCAGCAAACATATAATTAGTTGCTGCAAACGCTTAATACTTTGCAACAAACATTCTTCCATGTATAAGAAAGGCTTAAGCATTTGCAACAATCATTGTAATGAGCTTATAAATCCATTTATTACGTGAAATATAACAATGAAAGCAGTTTTTGCAAGAAGGAATATATCTGCTAGCTGATTTTTTATTAAAGCAGACTACATCTATGCTTTCTTTAAATAAGTGCAAATTTGATGTTAAAGCAAAGCATAAGAGATGATTATGACTAAATTCCTTTTCGTAACAGATTTGGATGACACCCTGGTGTATCGCACAGTAGGCGATGACAGCGCCTTAGCAGAACTAAATCAACTGCTGAGTCAACATCGCCAAGAATATGGTACAAAAATTGTTTATTCTACCGGGCGATCGCCTGTACTTTATAAAGAACTCCAAGCTCAAAAAAATCTTTTAGAACCCGATGCCCTCGTTCTTTCTGTGGGTACAGAAATTTACCTAGATGGTACTGATACTCCAGACTCAAGTTGGTCAGAAATCCTCTCTCCGGGATGGGAACGGGAAACTATCTTATCTATTACTCAAAAATACCGGGAGTTAGTTCGGCAACCAGATTCAGAACAGCGTCCCTTTAAAGTGAGCTTTTTTCTAGAACAAGATGCATCTGCAAATTTTTTACCACAGCTTGAAGCGGAGTTGCAGAAATATAAATTAAATGTAAAGTTAATCTACAGTAGCGGTATTGACCTTGACATTGTACCCCATACCAGCGATAAAGGTCAGGCAATGCAGTTTTTACGCCAAAAGTGGAAATTTGCAGCTGAACAAACAGTTGTCTGTGGTGATTCAGGTAATGATATTGCTTTATTTGCTGTAGGCAACGCACGGGGAATCATTGTAGGGAATGCCCGAAAAGAGTTACTCCAATGGCACAATGAGCATCCCTCTGAACATCGCTACCTGGCAAAAAGTTTTTGTGCAGGTGGAATCATTGAAGGCTTAAATTATTTTGGTTTTTTGTAATGATTAGTTATCTAAAAGGTATAGTCGCTGGTATCCAAACAATTGGCGCTAATCGCGTGATTCTGACTCTAGAAGTGAATGGCTTGGGGTATGATTTGCAAGTTCCTCAACGGCTAGCAAACCAGTTACCAGAGTCAGGAGGAGTGGCACAAATTTTTACCCATTTGCAAATTCGTGAAGAAGTGCCCTTTCTATATGGCTTTGCGTCGCCAGCCGAACGCGATTTATTTCGCCACTTACTGACTGTTACTGGTATTGGTGCAGCCTTAGCGATCGCCCTCTTAGACACTCTGGAACTACCAGATTTAGTCCAAGCAATTATCGCTGGTAATACGCAAATCTTAATTCAGGCTCCCGGTGTCGGTAAAAAAATCGCTGAACGCATTTGTTTGGAACTGAAAAGCAAATTAGTCGAGTGGCGCAAATCAGCCGGGTTCTTCGTCGCCACAGGTGGCCCAGCACCAGGAATTCTCGAAGAGGTGCAAATGACCCTCTTCGCCTTGGGATATACTGCCCATGAAGTCAGTCACGCCCTGCATGTAGTAAGTGAAGACATCGGACTACCCAAAGATGCCTACGTCGAAGATTGGATTAAACAAGCGATCGCTCATCTCAGCAGCGAACAAGTTTAATGGGCATGGGCATTGGGCATGGGGCATTGGGCATGGGGCATTGGGCATGGGTTATTTATTCTCTTTGCCCCCTTATCCCCCTCATCCCCCTCATCCCCCTCATCCCCGTGACTGCTGCTTTATCAACTTTAATCTCAACACCCTCATCCCCTTCATCCTCCTCATCTCCCTCGATGCCCCATGCCCACCGACCCTTATGCCTGGCTAGAACATTCCTTAGCAACAATTCATCGGGCTGACTGGTATCGTTCGGTACAAACAATCCACGGTCGTCCAGGTGCAACGGTGGTTTTAGCTGGGCAAGAGGTAATTAATTTTGCCAGCAATGACTATTTGGGATTGACTGGGGATGAGCGATTGATGGCAGCCGCAACTGCTGCGATCGCAGAATTTGGCACTGGTAGTACTGGTTCTAGATTACTCAGTGGGCATCGGGAATTGCACAGAGGATTAGAGGAGGCGATCGCATCTACCAAACAAACAGAAGATGCCTTGGTATTTAGTTCAGGGTATCTAGCGAATTTGGGTACAATTACCGCCATTGTTGGCAAACGTGATTTAATTTTATCTGACCAGTACAATCATTCCAGTCTGAAAAATGGAGCAATTCTCAGTGGTGCAGTATTTGTGGAATACCCACATTGTGATATTGCAGTTTTAAAAACTCAGTTGAGTCAACAGCGACAAAACTACCGACGCTGTTTGATTCTTACTGATAGCGTCTTCAGCATGGATGGCGATTTATGTCCGTTGCCAGCATTATTGGCGATCGCTGATGAATTTAACTGTATGCTACTAGTTGATGAAGCTCATGCCACTGGGGTACTAGGAAAAACTGGCGCTGGGTGTGTGGAACATTTTGGATGTACAGGAAAGCAGTTAATTCAAGTTGGCACTTTGAGTAAAGCTTTGGGTAGTTTAGGCGGGTATGTAGCAGGAAGTAGCGCCTTAATTGACTTTTTGCAAAACCGCGCACCCACTTGGATTTACACCACTGGGCTTTCACCTGCTGATACGGCGGCGGCCTTAGCAGCAATCAAAATAGTCCAACAAGAACCGCAACGCCGTGCCCAATTATGGCAAAATGTACATCACTTGAAAAATTTGCTGCAACAACAGTTACCTAATCTAAAACTATTACCTTCAGAATCACCTATACTATGTTTCCAATTGTCCAATGCAACAGATGCCCTCAAAGCTGGAAAACAGCTAAGAAATGCTGGCATTTTTGCTCCAGCAATTCGTCCCCCAACAGTGCCGACAAGTCGGATTAGAATATCTTTAATGGCAACTCATGAAGCAGCACATATTGAAAAATTGGTAACAGTGCTGAAGACTGTGATTTATTGAACCAGAAGATATATCGGATGTTTAAAATCATCTTTATTTTGATATTTGTTATAAACTTGGGTTAATGCATCTCTTGGAATTTAGTATTTATTAGCAGCAAACCGATGTTATATAGGAATCGTATTTGATTTTGGAAATTATCTAGGTGGGCGGAGAGTAGGGAATTGTACTGAGCGACTTGCCTTGAGCGAAGTCAAAAGGAGCCGAAGTAGTAGGGAGTAAGGGATAAAGAATTAGGCTTTTCGATCTGTACCGAGCTTTTTCATAAATCAAATATTAGTCCGATAAATATATAAGATAAGTAATAAATTCTGGCTTTAGATACTATATTACTGGGTAATTAACCTCTCACCACAGAAGTTTTATAAATAAATAAAAATCTATCTAGAGATAAATTCCTAAAAATTGCAAACTAGCTTAGGGTGTATAGAGCCTTTGCAATAAGTATTGGTTATTCCAAAACATTTTCATGCCCCATATTCGTTATTCTCAGTTACTGCGTTATGGCATTGTTGTATTAATTGTCGCACTTGCATTAGTGCTGATGTTGATGCTAGACCCCTGGTTAAGCATGAGAGAAACTCCTTTCTTGCTGTTTTTTAGCGCTGTAATGGTGAGTGGTTGGTATGGTGGTTTGAAATCAGGGCTGTTAGCAACTTCCTTGTCTGCGTTACTGAGCGATTACTTTTTTCTCCCTCCAGCTTATGATCTGAGTTTTGACTTATCCAATTTCGTGCGAATTGGGTTGTTTGCATTACAAGGATTGCTCTTTAGTATCTTATGTGAGGCATTAAAGACTGCTAAAAGCCGGGCTGATGGAAATCTCCAAAAGCTCAGAGTTTGTGAGGAGCGATTTCGATTAGCGTTAAGTAGTTCAGATATCGTGGTATTTCAACACGATCGCGATTTGCGATATCAGTGGATTCATAATCCTCAAAGTCTAAACACTGCTGAGGAAATGCTGGGTAAGTCTGATGATGAACTATTTCCAGCCTTAGTAGCAGAGCAATTGAGGGCAATTAAGCAGAAGGTACTAGAAACTGGTATTTCAACCCGCCAAGAGGTTTATCTGACAATTGATGGAGAAAACCGTTACTACGATTTGCTGATTGAACCGCTAAGAAATGTAGACAATAGCATTCAAGGTATTACCTGTGTAGGTGTAAATATAACTGAGCGCAAGCAGGCAGAACTAGAAAAAGCCACGTTACACCAAGAACTTCAGCAAGTGATTCAGCAAAAAGACGAATCTCTGGCGTTACTCAATGCTTGGGTTACTAGTTCACCAGTGGCGCTGGCTTTTCTCGATACTGAACTTCGCTACATTCATGTTAATGAAGCGTTAGCAGCTACCAATGGTGTACCACAAAGTCAACATATTGGTCGCACCTTTAGGGAAGTACTACCGGAATGGGCAGCTCAAATTGAGCCTGTTTTTGAGCAAGTGATGGAATCTAGGCAACCCTTGCTTAATCAGGAAGTGAGCGGTGAAACTAATCCTTCTGGAGTATATCGTTATGGTCTTGTCAGCTATTATCCGGTGTGTTTGCCGGATGGACAGTTATTAGGAGTAGGCATTAGTTCAATTGATATTACTCAACTGAAACAAACTGAGCAAGCACTGCAAGAAAGCGAAGCGAAGTTTCGCAGTGTGGTTGAGTCTAATATGATTGGTATTGGCTTCTGGCATAGAGACGGCAGGATTACAGATGCTAACGATGCCTTGCTAAATATGGTGGGTTATACCCGTGAAGAATTACTTGCCGGAGAACTTCGTTGGCAAGACCTAACTCCTAAAGAATACCTGCCACTTGATAAGCAAGCATTAACTCAATTTCAAAACGATTCCTTTTGCACCCCCTTTGAAAAAGAATATATTCGTAAAGACGGTTCGCGCTTCCCAATTTTGGCGGGTGGTAGCCACTTTGAAGGGACTGTAGATAGAGGAGCTTTTTTTGCTCTTGATATTACAGAGCGCAAGCAGGCTGAAGAAAGGCTTCGCTATATCGCCCAAATTAGTAGTTTACTATCTACTTCGCTAGATTACGAAGAAACCTTACAACAGATCGCCAAAATATCAGTTCCCCAGCTTGCTGATTGGTGTAGCGTTGATGTTCTAAATGAAGATGGTTCTATTCGCCGTCTACCCATTGCCCATGCAGACTCATCGAAAGCGGAGTTAGCGCGTAAACTTCAGGAGTATGTGCCAGATTACAAGGGTGCAAGTGTAATTGCTAAAGTACTGCAAACTGGGCAAAGTGAATTAATCTCAGATATCTCTGACTCGCTATTAGTGGCAAGTACTCAGAATCAGGAACACTTAGAACTTGTTCGGCAATTGGGGATGAAGTCTATGATGATTGTGCCGTTAATCGCACAAGGGCGAGTCCTCGGCACTATTAGTTTTGTCAGCACCCAATCAAACCGTCGCTACGATCGCACTGACCTAACTTTAGCAACAGAGATTAGCCATCGGGCTGCCTTAGCAGTGGAAAATGCCCGACTTTATCGAGATATCCACCAGGCTTTAGTCCATTACGCCGAATCTCTATCTCTTCTAGATGCGCTCTTAGGCGCTGCTCCCGTTGCGGTATGCTTTTTGGATCGGGAACTGCGATATATCCGAATTAATCAAGTTTTCGCTGACATTAACGGTTTGACCATAGAAGAACATCTAGGACGCAAATTTGGGGAAGTTTTGCCAGCGATGGCGGCTGAGTTGGAGCTACAATTACAGCACGTGTTGGATACTGGAGAACCCCTGCTGAATGTAGAAATCAGTGGTAATACAAGGGAACAACCAGAACGTTACGGCTACTGGCTGGGCAACTATTATCCGGTGAATAATCCAATGGGAGAAAGGATAGGGATTGGAATTATTTTGGCAGATGTGACAGCAGCAAAGCAAACAGAAGTTGCCTTACGAGAAAGCGAAGAAAGGTTCCGGGCAATGTTCAACCAGGCAGCTGTTGGCATTACTTTAGTAGGGTTGGATGGACAATTTCTTCAAGTTAATCCTGCCCTATGTGAAATTACTGGATACAGCCATGAAGAGTTAATCCAATTAAACTTTCAGGAAATTACCCACCCTGACGATTTAGAAATTGATTGGGAAAATGCTCGGCAAGTTTTAGCAAAAGAAATTAGTGGTTATTCTCTAGAAAAGCGCTACATCCGCAAAGATGGTTCTATTGTTTGGGTAAATTTAACTTCATCAGTAGTTTGGGATGATAACGGACAACCAAAGTATGCTTTAGGCATTATTGAAGATATTAGCGAACGGCTTGCCGCGCTCCGCGAGCAGCAAGCTGCGCTTTGCGAACGCCAACGAGTTGAAGCCACACAACAGTTTTTAGTCGAAGCCAGCACCTTACTAGCTGCCTCATTAGATTATGAAGTCGCCTTGGAAAGTGTGGCCAATTTAGCAGTTCCCACCCTAGCTGACTGGTGTATTGTAGATGTTTTCCAGAAAGATTGGTCAAGTAAACAAATTGCGATCGCAATTGCTAATCCCAGAAAACAAAATATTTTAGACGAAATCCAACGGCGTTATTCACCCCAAACCAGAGCAAAACAACTTGTGTGGCAGCTACGGCAGGGAATATCTGTCTTTTACCCGGAATTTTCCGACTCTCATCTTATACAGATGGCTGAAGACGAGGAACATCTACAATTGCTGCGAAGCCTGGGTATTCGTTCTCTAATGGTGATTCCAGTCCGTTCCCGTGGGCAATTATTCGGAGCAATCTCTTTTTTTACAGCCGAGTCAGGTCGGCATTATCAACAGACAGACTTGGCTTTAGCAGAGGATATTGCTCGTCGGGCAGCAATAGCGATTGACAACGCCAGACTCTACCAAGAAACTCAACGGTCTGTCAATCGCACCATACTTTTGCAAAGAATAACTGCTGCCTTCTCCGAAGCCTTAACTCCCCAACAGGTAGCCGATGTAGTGGTGAACCAAGGCATTGCCGCCTTAGAAGCTACTGGTGGTTCCGTTGTCTTACTTACTGAGGGAGGTACTACCCTAAAAGTTGTGCAAGCAATTGGCTATCCGCAAACACTTATAGATACTTGGGAGACTTTTCCCATCACAGCACCTAACCAAATAGCAGAAACAGTCAGAACTGGGCAGCCGGTTTTTTTAGAAAATTTAGCAGCCATGATTGCTAGATATCCCGACTTAGCAAATATTGTGACTGTTATAGCGAATAATGCCTGGGCTTCTATTCCCTTGGTAGCAGAAGGCAAAGTAATTGGGGCTTTGGGATTCAGCTTTACTCCTCTTCAAATATTTAATGAAGAAGACCGGGGATTTATGTTGACACTGGGACAGCAGTGTGGCCAAGCGATCGCCCGCGCTCAACTTTACGAAGCCGAAAAAACTGCCAGGGCACAAGCCGAGACAGCTAACCGGATTAAAGATGAATTTCTTGCTGTCCTTTCCCATGAACTTAGAACTCCTCTAAATCCGATTTTAGGATGGGCGAAGTTACTCAGAACCCGCAAGTTTGACGAAGCCACAAGAATCCGGGCATTGGAAACAATCGAGCGTAATGCCAAGTTACAAACCCAACTGATTGGAGATTTACTTGATGTTTCGCGGATTTTACAAGGTAAAGTCAGGTTAAATCTTTATGCAGTGGATTTGAAAGTAGCGATCGCAGCTGCACTAGAAACGGTGCGTTTAGCAGCAGAAGCCAAATCAATCGAAATAAAAACGGTGCTAAGTCCTGATATCGGCAAAGTTTTGGGTGATAGCGATCGTTTGCAACAAGTAATGTGGAATCTCCTCTCCAATGCCGTTAAATTCACACCCACAGAAGGACGAGTAGAAGTGCGTCTAGAGCAAGTTGGGTCAGAAGCTCAAATTCAGGTGATTGATACAGGTAAGGGAATTATGCTGGAATTTTTGCCTTACGTATTTGATTACTTCCGACAAGCAGATGCCAAGACAACCAGGATATTTGGCGGGTTGGGATTGGGGTTAGCAATTGTGCGTCATTTGGTAGAACTTCACGGTGGTACAGTTCAGGCAGAGAGTCTAGGAGAAGGAAAAGGAGCTACCTTTACAGTCAGACTACCTTTGCTCAAAAACTCCGAGTTACGAGTCAGCAGTGATGAAGCTTCTCAACCAGAACTAAGTAATGACGACACATTACTTGCTGGAGTAAAAATTCTGCTTGTGGACGATCAAGCAGATGTGCGAGAGTTTTTTAGCTTTGCGCTAGAACAATATGGCGCAACTGTAACCCTAGCTGAATCAGCAAGTGAAGCGCTGGAAATACTAACTCAATCAAAGCCAGATATTTTGTTAAGCGATATTGGAATGCCCATAATGGATGGCTATATGCTGCTGCGCGAAGTGAGAAAATTACCGCCAGAACAAGGTGGGCAAATTCCTGCGATCGCATTGACAGCTTATGCTGGAGAAATTGACTATAACCAAGCAATGGCAGCTGGATTTCAAAAGCACCTACCGAAACCCGTCGATCCAGCAGATTTAGCTAGTGCGATCGTCAATCTCATCGCGCAGAATTAATTTTGAAAGAGGCAGGGGGCAGGGGAGGAAAGAAGGTTATTTATTGTTCAGTAATTCTTCTCTCCCCCTGCTTCTCTTCTCCCCCTGCCCCCCCTGCCTACCTCAACCAAAAAATTCCTTAACCAAACAGAGCATTGCCCCCCTGCCTCTTCGCTCAACCAATAGGCCGATTACCAGGATTGACTGCATGAATATATTCACTACCCGATTGCGGTCTTCCTCGTTTATAACAAGCTTCTTCTGGTTTACCCCATCCTAGCTGCAAAATCATTTCCAAAAAGTTAGAATTTTCCCACTTGCATAAACTTGCCCATTCTGTTATTTGAACAATTCTTTCTACATCAGATGTAACAATTTTTTGGTATTGTTTATTATTATTGAAACTTAAGTATAAATCCATCCCCATAGAGACTTCATACCAAAATTCTACAATAGAATTTTTAGCAGTTTTTAATATTTCTAAGTCACTGGTGAGGGCTATTAACTCGCTGTCTACTTCGGGATAGTTTAAGTTTTTACCTTTGACTGTTACCTCACGCCAAATAATACCTGAAACTTGGTTTTCCCTTTGATATTCATGAATTGCAGCTTTGAAATCTTGATAGGCAGTGAACTGTTGCAGCCCATCAGTCATGAGAAACTGGTCAATTACAGGATTGCCAGAGACTGGTATTTCTAATTTTAGGCGTTTTCCGTTGAGGCAAGCTTGGCGTTCGGCTGCCAAAATTTTAATTAGCTCCTGAGTCGTGTAAACCTTTGACATTAGAATACACTCTAGTTTGTCATTAGTCATTAGTCATTAGTCATTTGTTATGGACTATAGACTATGAATTAACTTTCGTAAGAATTTAAGAGTCAGAATAGTTAAAGAATCAGAAGAATACTTGATACATCAATTTACTGATCGTACTGCATTCCTTTTAAATTCTGATTTCTGACTCCTGGGTGCTGAATTCTTGCTAACTTTCTAATCTGTTAACACAGATATTTCAATATTATGCTTTGAGAACGATGGCAATGTAGTAACAGATATCACTAAAAATTAGGGCAGACCAATTTGGCCTACCCTATAAGTTACTTAGCTAACTCACTACTAAACTCATTAAAGGCTCGCCGTTTTAGCTGTGCTGTTTCAGTGCGTGGTACTAAATCAAAGATTTTACGAAATTCGTCGTCTATCTCTTCAAAAGGTACTTGACCTTTTTTATTTAAAACGACTTCACCTGATTTATTAAACACCACAACTTGAGGAACAGCCCCAGAATAGTAATATCCTGCTTCTGTAGGGTCGTAGGTCTGTTTAAGCGGGATAGCATCTACACTAATCGGCATAATTTCTGCTACCCGACCATAGAATTCCTGTACTCGTGAAATGGAAATAGCATATCTTTTGGAATCGCTGCTGTCATCCAAATAAAAGGCCAAAAATATGGGTTTATGTTCCGCTAAAGCCTGTGCCAATGTCTGTCTGGGAGGAACCAATGAACCGTTGCCAGCATAAACGACAAAAATGTTGCCATCATATAAATCATTATTAAGACCAGCAAATGCAGGTTGCATACTTATAATGAAAAGACTTGCAAGCAACAACAGGCACTTGGACAACCACCTTTGCCAGCCAGTAATTTGTTTATGTAAAAAAAGAAACTTTGTGGTATTCATCAAAAGGAACCTTGCAAGCTATTAGTTGTCGTGAGTTTGTGCTGAATTCGGCAAACTGGGCTGGATATGTAATTACGCCCGCGCACTACTTTTTAAGATAACGCCTACTGAGATTATCTCTCGTAAGTGGATGATGAAGATGAACGGAGTTCCGAGGTGGATGAATCCAGTTCCGAGGTGGATGAACGGAGTTCCAAGGTGGATGAATCCAGTTCTGAGGTGGATGAACGGAGTTCCGAGGTGGATGAATCCAGTTCCGAGGTGGATGAACGGAGTTCCGAGGTGGATGAATCCAGTTCTGAGGTGGATGAACGGAGTTCCGAGGTGGATGAACTAAATTCAAACTCTCCCCTGCTCCCTGCATCTTGATTTTGAGGCTGGCTTTTTCAGCCAGGATTCGCTAAACTCACAAGATTAAATTTGCACTTTTAATTAGCAACGCCAGAAGACTAGGGTACGAATGTGGGAAACAAAATACAATTCATAGATAGGCTGCGATTGGGTTTCGCGGTGTCAGTAGCAAAAAGTGTAACGTTTATAGTGCGATCGCTCCGTCTGGGTGCTGCTAGTGTATTACCAGGCTCGATTGCTCGTCGCATTGAACCCCGACTTTTACAATTATTGAGTCAGCAAGTTAAAAACGGAGTGATTTTAATTGCTGGTACTAACGGCAAAACCACTACAGCCCTGCTTTTATGCACAATACTAGAACGCAAGGGTTTTCGCGTCACTCATAATTCTACAGGTGCAAATCTGGAAAATGGCTTGATGACGGCGCTTTTAGAAAGCACCAACTTACTAGGTACGCTAAATACTGATTACGCCATTTTGGAAGTTGATGAAAATATTGTCCCAAGAGTATTAACACCACTCCAGCCGCGAATTATTCTTTGTTTAAACTTGTTCCGTGACCAACTCGATAGGTATGGCGAAGTAGACACAATTAGTAAACGTTGGACAAAAGTTATTTCTACGCTACCACCAGAAACGGTAGTAATTCCCAATGCGGACGACCCAACTTTATCTAACCTCGGTCAGCAGTTACCCCAACAGGTGTTATTCTTTGGCTTGAATGAACCAGAACATTATTTAGAAGCAATTCCTCACGCCGTTGATTCTATTTATTGTCCCAAATGTGGACATTCTCTAGATTACAAAGGTGTTTATTTGTCTCATTTGGGAGATTTTACTTGTCCTAAGTGTGGTTTTAGTAAAAGTAAACCGACTCTCGAAAGTAGTGAATGGTCACAAATTCTGGTTGGTTTGTACAACAAATATAATACTTTAGCTGCTGCTACTGCGGCTATTGAGTTAGGAGTTGATGAAGTAACAATTAGAGATACTATTAATACCTTTCAAGCTGCCTTTGGTCGGGCTGAAGATTTAGTAATTAATGGTAAACGGGTGCGGATATTGTTATCAAAAAATCCTGTAGGAACGAATGAAACCATTCGCGTAGTTACTCAAAGCACAGATAAAACCACACTGCTGGTATTAAACGATCGCACACCCGATGGTACTGATGTATCCTGGATTTGGGACGTAGATACCGAGAAATTAGTCGAACGCGGCGGGACTTTAGTAGTGAGTGGCGATCGCGTCTACGATATGGCACTACGTCTACGTTACAGCCAAAAGTCCCCTGAGAGTAACTTAAATTTAATTGTGGAAGAAGATTTGCGACAAGCGATCGCTACTGCATTAGAGCATACACCAGAGAATGAAACTCTGCACATTCTGCCCACCTACTCAGCCATGCTAGAAGTGCGAGAAGTTCTAACTGGGCGGAAAATTCTTTAAATTGGGGAGTAGGGAGTGGGGAATGGGGAGTAGGGGTAAAGAAAAGAGAAATTATTTCCCCAATTCCCCATTCTCAATTCCTAATTTCCCACTCCCTACTCCCCATTCCCTATTCCCCATTCCCTAAATTTATGAGTTCTCAAAATTTGGAATTAACAATTGGTTGGTTATACCCGACGCTGATGAGTACCTATGGCGATCGCGGTAATGTAATTACTATAGAACGTCGCGCCGAGTGGCGGGGATACGATGTTAAAGTGTTACCCCTAGATCAAAATTCCACAGCCGCAGATATAAAAACTGTAGATGTAATCGTTGGTGGTGGCGCACAAGATCGTCAGCAAGAAATTGTCATGCGTGATTTGCAAGGTGCAAAAGCTGATGCGATGCGCGAGAAAATCGAAAATGGAACACCAGGAGTATTTACTTGTGGTTCACCCCAATTACTGGGACATTATTATGAACCAGGCTTAGGACAACGGATTGATGGTTTGGGAATACTCGATTTAGTTTCCGTGCATCCTGGTGAAAATACTAAGCGTTGTATTGGTAACTTGGTAATTGAAGTGACAGCTTCACGCCTAGCGCAAGATTTAAAAGAGATGACGGGTAGCACACCATATTTGGTAGGCTTTGAAAATCACGGCGGACGTACCAAGTTGGGAAAAGTGGAAGCCTTGGGGCGAGTGGTGTACGGTTTGGGAAATAATGGAGAGGATGGGACAGAAGGAGCATTTTATCAGAATGCGATCGCTACTTATTCTCACGGCCCTTTGTTACCGAAAAATCCCTTTGTCGCTGATTGGTTAATTCAAACAGCACTGCGGCTAAAGTATCAGCAACAAATTACCTTAAAACCTTTTGACGATAGCCTCGCTGCACAAGCACGAGAAGCGATGTTTAAGCGATTGAAAGTGAATTTACCAAATGCTGCTGCTGCGAAAGTTTAACCTCAGTTCGCTGATTAAGCCTCTCTCCGTGTCGGGGAGAGGTTTGGAGAGGGGTCAAATTTGACATAAAGAGGGCAAAGTATGACTCAAGCCTTAACCAAACAAGTAACATTTGATGAATTTATCGCCTGGTATCCCGAATCTTCAGACAGGCATTATGAACTACATGATGGGGTAATTGTTGAAATGCCTAAGTCAACAGGGAAGCACTCAGAGATAGCCGGGTTCATCAATGGTTCTTTGTTTATTGAAATCACCCGTCTGTCCATCCCTTGTTTTATCCCTAAAGAATGCGTCATCAAGTCAATTAACACTGATTCAGGTTATGAACCAGATGTAATCGTTCTTGATAGACAAGCTATTATGGATGAACCTCGTTGGAAAAAAGAATCTATCATTACGCGGGGTAGTTCCGTGAAGTTGGTTGTAGAAGTTGTTTCAACCAACTGGAGTGATGATTATGCTTTGAAGCTAGAAGATTACGAGTCTTTGGGTATTCCTGAATATTGGATTGTAAATTATCTAGGTTTAGGTGGTAGGCGCTTTATTGGCAATCCTAAACAACCAACTATCTCGATTTACCAATTAATTGAAGGTGAGTATCAAGTTAGGCAATTTCGGGAAAATGACCTCATTCAGTCGCCAGCGTTCCCAGAGTTGAATTTAACTGCTGAACAGATTTTTCGGGCTGGAGAAGTCGCGTAAACAAGGGCTAAAAAAGTAAAAGAGTATCAAAGACTCGTCCACGAGTATTAAAGACTCGTCCACGAGTATCAGAGACTCATCCGCGAATATCAAAGACTCATTCGCGAGTATCAAAGACTCGTCCGCGAGTATCAAAGACTCGTCCACGAGTATCAAAGACTCGTCCGCGAGTATCGAAGACTCGTTTAGAAGTCAATTAAAGCTATTGGTAATGATAAATTATTTTTAGATTCAGTAAAAATTCTTAGCGATCGCGTAGTCTTACACAGGATAGTAGATTGCTTTGATATCTTGCAGGATTCTTAATTAGTAGCCGCGATCGCCTGAAACTCAAAGTTCTAGGAACCAATAGCCTACAACCAATTAACGACACTGCCAGAAGCGATCGCCAGCCTGAATCAACAGAGCGATCGCACTGAAAGATTTACTAATTAGAAGCGATCGCACCACCACAACATATTACTGCTCTTGACTCTTTTCCTGGAGGAGCGATCGCCAATCTGTGATCGCCTTCTCCGTCCACAGCCAATTTTTAGCTAATTTATCTATCTGAAAATTTACTGGATCAGACTTAATTACCAATTGTCGCAACTTGATCGCTTCTTTCAGATATTGTGTCTGCTTACCATTAGGTTGACTCAGTGCAGATTTATACAGTCCGAGAGCTAAACCAGCATAAGAAGTTAAAGCATCTTGAGGGACTGTAGATGTTGAGCCTGTTTTCTGTTCTTTAAGAGCTAAATTCAAAGCCTTGAACCAAGAATCATTACCCCGATTTAAATCGCCTTCAGTGTAGTAAGCAAATCCCAAGGCGTTATTATACAAAAGCGATTCTGGGTTAGCTTTTGCAGCAATTTCCCAGTAACGGCGGGCATCATCGACGCTATAGTTACTGTTTCCGGCTTGTATAGACTGCCAAGCTAACCGTCCCTTGTAAAAGTTCACCGATGGATCATCAGCTTGTTTACTTGAAATCAGTTTCAGGGCAGTTTCAGCCGCAGTCAGTGCGCCACGATTGAGTAGTTCTTCTACAGCCAATAACCCACTTTGCAAGTCGCCTTGGCTCAATTTTTCTGTAGCGGTGGCGGTGACAATTCCAGTCTCTGCCGCCTGTAAGTCGATATTTTGCTGCTTTTTAATGGGTAAAGGCTGGGTGGAAATTACTGGTATGTTAGGCAGAATTGGCTGCTGGGATCGCTGCCACCACCAATTTAAAGCGATCGCAGCTACTAACGCACTGATCCCCACAATACCCACAATCGGCCACACCTTGCGGCGTTGGGTACGAGGTCTTGGTGGCGGTGGTTGTGAACGCAAAAAATCAGCAGAATTTTGCAAATTTCCTTCCAAGTTTCCAGGAGTTGGAGGCGGCGGTGTTGGGGCTTCTCCCCACAAATCTGCTTCCTCTTGCGAAGAAGTCATTTCTTCTGAAACCTGGCTTTGTTGAAGAGTATTTTCGGAAATTTGTTGATCCAGTTCAGTTGGAGCTGTTTGGTTATCTAGCTGACGAAATAAATCCGAAACTATCGCACAATCTTCTGCATAGCTTGGGTCATCATACTCAATTTCATCAACAAGATCGCCCCAAGTATCTTCACCTAGCCAGTCCAGCCCAGAATCACGCGCCAAATCAGAAGGAATCATATCCTCCATTCCTAAAGGCATCTCGCTATCGTCTGCCATAGCAGAGTACATCGTAGAAGTTGCCCCTAAAGGCGAATTATACTGGTTGGGCTTTGCATCCGATAACTCAGTTTCTTGGCTCAGAAAACCGTCAAATTCTGGCTGGAGATATAAAATCGGTAATGCCCAGTACATCTGGTGAGAACCATAAGCAGAAATTAATCCTTGGCGTACCCGACTGACGCACAAATCTACTGGATATCCCTGACTCAAGTTGCGGTAAAACAATTGTGTGAGCGTCAACGCCACTTCATCAGGAATCCGTTCTGACATCGCCAAAACGCTTCTAATTCCGCGCTTCACCAGACTTTCTGCCAAATTCCGTTCGCCAGTATCTCCAGAGGGATCGGATGCAGCTGTGTATGCCCCCAAGCAGGAGTTAAACACTGCCATTTGGATGTTATTGTTGACGAGCAAACCAGCCAAATCGTCGCCAGTCAAGATTTCTGTTAAGCCAGTTCTGCGACTAGCAAGATAAATTTCTCCGCCATTGGAACCTAAGTTACTATGACCTGAGTAGTGGAGAACATGGTATCTGCCTTGTTCTAGAGCTTGCGTCAGTTCTTCTCGCCCTGGTTGATCTAATACAGTGAGTTCAATTTCTGGGAAACGATTGCTATTTTCAGCAATTCGTGGTAAACGGTGAAGCTCTGCTTGCAGTTTGATAGCTTCTTGTTTCTGTAAGTCAAGGCGGACTTGATCTGAAGGGGAAGCAATTACCATCAATACTCTTACACCACCTTGTTGTAGTGGTGTGGGCATATTTGGCGTAGGCGTAGCCCCCCGCAGCGATCGCAAAGGCGAAACTCCCAAAATTCCACTTTGGAAGCGAGAAAAAGCCACATAAGGCCCGGTAGCTAGAGGGCGATCGCCAGCGTGCATCACTTCCCAAGGCAAACGAGCTAATCTGGTGTCTTTTAGCCCCAACCGTAAGCGAAGTACTTGTTGATGGTTCTGAGCAATACCTTGGGCAGTAATCCAACTATCCCTAAGAGTACCTTGGAATAGGGCGTTATAAAATTGTTGACCTAAGACCACCAAATTAACAGAGTTTCTGGCGATATCGCTTTCGTGACCACCAGAGGCGAATAGATCACCTTGCAACACCGACTTCAACGGATCATTCATCAAATGCCCAGCAGCTATTAACCAATCAGCTACAGGCCAAGTCACCAATTCTTCTGCCAATGGTACCCCAGGCGCGACTTGTTCCGTCCGCACCAAGTAGTCATTTCGCCCTACAGGAGTTACCGAAATGTGGAATTCCTGGGTCACAGTTTCTCCTGTTTGCCTCCTAAATCTGGTTTGAAACGCGAAAGTTTCAAGTCGATTTTCCGCTCCCTCTGATAACTTAGATGCATCCCACCCCTGAATGTTTCTGAATTCTAGTTGTTTTGCTTTTTCTGCCTTTACAACTTTATCCGGATCGGATTACTTGCGACTAGAACATTTAATTGGTAGATGCACCTTGATCTTCAACTCCCCTAGTTGGCTAAAACCCACTGGGGGTTTTTTTAATTTTGGCAAACAACAGCAACTTTTGACGCAGATATTCTCTACCAGAAAATAGTGCTTAACCCTAGAATACTTGATTAGTAGATGGGATGTCCCTTGATCTTGAACTCCCTTAATTCAGTTAATATCCACTCTTGTTTTTTGGAAAAAACAGAAGAATCAATTTTCTCAGAAATTTATCCGGAACATGGTGGTTAAACCTAGAACATTTAATTGGTAGATGCACCCTGATAACTAGCTCCCCTGGTTGGCTAACGCCCACTAGGGGGTTTTTTTATGAAAGAATTAAGCACAAAACTTACGCACTAAAAGCTTCAAACCTATATTTATAATGAGCTTACGCCAGTTGCTTATCCTGTTCAAAGACGTTCTTGCTAGCAAGCTTTAAGAGTCGGGGAACCCTTTCAACAGTTCCTACTCTACGCACTCTTACGTTGCGATCGCTACGCTAAGAGTCAACTTTGTCAGGAGTTTGGGCGATTTCTTGTGCTTAAGTCCTAAAGCAACAATCATGCTTGATTTTTGACTTTTGACTTTTAACTTCCCCGTTGGGGCTGGCACACCCATTATTTAATTGGCAAATTAGTCCTGATAACTAACCCCTCTGAGGTTTTTCTTTGATAAACAAACAGTAACAAATTCATGCTCTGCTAATTTATCCGGTAGCGACCCATTTACTGTAGAAAAAATTATTGGTAGATGCACCCTGATAACTCACTCCCCTAGTTGGCTAACACCCACTGGGGGTTTTTTCTAGTTTCGTAGGCGTAGCCCGTCGTAGACATTGCCATCAACCCCGATTTTGACGATTTTCTCCGGAAGATACTGGCTGCCCCTAGAAAAGATTGATGGTAGATGCACCCTGATAACTCACTCCCTTAGTTGGCTAACACCAACTGGGGTTTTTTTATTTTAATAAATAACTAACCTTTGTACAAATTTATCCGGAGTATGGTGTTTAACCTGAGAACATTTAATTGGTAGATGCACCCTGATAACTAACTCCCCTGGTTGGCTAACATCCACTGGGGGTTTTTTTTTGGCTTAGATGCGTAGTGGCTTGTTGTCAGACACCGCCTACATAACTGTAGTGCATTACTCTACTTGTTGCTACTGGTGGTAGACCTTGAGTATCCTTATGTTGCTGCCAGGATAAAGCATAATGCGATCGCCCCGTCCCTGAATCGCTTTCTTTTTATTATGAGCTAGAGATGTCATATCAAAATGATTGCTATGATATTTAATCATATTCTTAATTTTTTTTCTACATTTTGACCCTTACTGCCAAAAAATTGCCCTCCCTACTAGAAGCAGGGAAGGAGATAAAACACTTACTGGTTCAGGGTTTCACTATTAATTTGCCAAGAATGACCAGCTATATGGTAATATTTCATGGCATTATGCTAAAAAACTTTGCATAGAATCAAAGAGTCTCCAACCCATGAGTTTAGCTGTAATTAAGTTCTCTTCAGAAGAGTTAAACTAAATAGCAGAAAACTTTGCTAAACTTATCTATATTTAGGTATTTTAGACAAGTTTATGTGGAAGGTTGCAGAGTTTGGCGGATTAATTGGTGTCTCTTCATCGACGTTAAGGCGGTGGGAGACAGAAGGGAAACTAACCCCGGAAAGGACGCTAGGCAATCAAAGAATTTACACAGAATCACACTTAGCACTAGCTCGAAACCTGAAGTCCGGCAAATTTCCAACAAGAATAATTATCTATTGCCGTGTTTCATCACATGGGCAAAAAGATGATCTGCTTAGTCAAGTTGAATCTATGGATGGGTTTTGTGTTGCTAATGGCGTAGTAGTCACTGACAGAATCGAAGAAATAGGCGGTGGACTTAACTTTAAGCGCAAAAAGTTTCTCCAAATTATTCAGTGGGCAATTCAAGGAGAAGTTAAATCGGTCTATGTAGCCCACAAAGATAGGCTATGCCGCTTCGGTTTTGACTTGGTAGAACAAATTATTGTCTGGGGAGGCGGAACTGTTGTAGTAGCTAACAGTGAAGCATTATCGCCCCATGAAGAACTGGTTCAAGATTTGTTGTCAATCGTGCATTGCTTTTCCAGTCGTTTATACGGATTACGCAAATATAAGCAAAAAGTAAAGTTAATTGCTCAAGGTGTCGATCCTTGTTCAAAGTAGGATATACTTATTTAAGTAAATAAGTTTGCAAAAGTTTAGCTATGTTTGCTATCAAGCGAGAATTAAAACTAAATAAGGTTGAAACCTCCTTGATGCGTGGCAATGCTGGCTTTAAGCGGTTTGTTTACAACTATGGATTAGAACTGCTAACTGCATCTTGGAGTTTTGAAGACGTAAAAGCTTCTGACTCCAAACGCATTGATGCTATCAAGAAAGTTCTAACTCAAGTTACAATGCAAAAGCCTGAATATGCGTGGATGAGAGAGTATCCGTCCACAGTGTATCAGTCAGCATTTATTGACTTGAAGGATGCTTTTTCGAAGTGGCGTAAAGGGTTAGGAGATTTCCCAAAGAAGAAGTCCAAGAAAAAAGGTGACTCCTTTAGTGTTTACAAAACTGCTGGCATATATCTCGAAAAAGGTAAACCAGCACTGCCATTTACTAACCGAGTTGTAATAAATGCTGGAAAGATTATAAAGTTACCCGGACTAAAGGAACTTAGATTAAAAGAACGAATTGATTTTATCTGTAGTTCCCAGACATTTACTGTTTCTAGAACCGCAGATAGATGGTTCGTTGCGTTTGTGTTGGATGCCGAGAAGATTCCACCAATAATTCACCCAATTAAAAAGATTGGTGTTGACTTAGGAGTGAAAGTCTTAGCAACTTGTTCTGACGGTACTTTTTACGATATGCCTGTCACTACCAAAAAGGCGAAAATCAAGCTTGGGAAATTGCAGTGGCGAAATCGTAATAAAGTCCTTGGCAATAAGAAGCTGAAAATCAAAGCATCAAATAAAGCGAAACGATATTATGTCCGACTGGCAACACAACACGCTCATGTTGCCAACATTCGGCAAGATGCCACTCAAAAAATGACCACTGACATAAGTCGTAAAGCTGCTGTCATTAGGATCGAGGATCTGAATGTATCAGGCATGATTGCTAACCATAAACTAGCCAGCGCTGTGAGTGCGGCATCTGCCACAAAATGTCTTTTTATGACAAAAAAGTGGCTGAAGAACTGGGTTTAGAATTTATCGATGTAAAAATGCAGGATACGGCGGCTTACCGCAAGTATCGCAAGATTTTATTAACTCAGTATCCCGATAAATCAGAAATGGGATGGCCTACTTACATCATCTGCAATTCTCCAGAAGGGGAATTTCAGATTGTGGGTGAAGTAAAAGGAGGACATCCCAAAGGGGAGTTTAGAAGCCGTCTTCAAGAGGTTCTAAATTCCCCAGCTAGTCAGAACTAAATTACCTCAAAAGATTTAACTTCCAGGACAGGGCCAATCATCGCGGCTGTCATGATATCTTCACGTACCTGTCCTTTCACTTTTGCTTTTTGTCCGGCTTTGAGTAAGTCTTTGTCAGCACCTCTGAGGATTTCGTAAGTAACGCCCTCTTCTGTAACTAACGCCCATGCGCCTGTGCCAATATCACGGCGTTCGATTGTACCTGTAAGTGTAATGCTCATAAATAGTGCTGAGTGCTGAGTGGGGGAGTTAGGAGTGAGGAATTAGGAGTTAGGAGTTAGGAGTTAGGAGTTATAAAAATTTATTCCCCATGCCCAATGCCCCATTCCCAATTCCCTACTTTGCATTTATGCTATTTTTTCTTCGTTTTTCAATGCTAAACGAGCAAGTCCATAACAGATTAGGGCATTGGCGATGAGGAAGAGGCGTGCTAAGTAACCACTTCCCAAACCCATAACTGCGGGATCTAAAAACGCACTTACTGTCAAGCACGCTGCTACACCTAAGGTTGAACCAATGGCAAACCATCTCCAACTAGGATGTCCCAGCAGCAATGCCATTAACACAATGGGAATCAGTACGCTAGCAAATAGCGGGTTCAATGCATGGGTTCCCTGGAGAGTATTGCCTAGTTCGGGAATTGAACTGCCCAAAACCCGGAAAGGCCATTGGGGAAGATCAAAAATATAGATTCCTTTGAGGAAGAATAACCCAGAACTACCAGCGATTAGTCCACTAAATAAAGACCAACTCCAAGTGAAGGGGAAGTAAACCCGTAAAAACCAAGCTAGCAGATAGGAACCAACTACCATTAAAACTTTGGGTAACAGTGCTACTGCACCACCATCAATCCAAAAGCCGGGGTTAAGATAGCCGTTATCTCGTAACCAGCGAAAGAAATCTGGAAAACTGATTTGCCCGCTAAAGGCTAGTTTGACTGCTGCTTCTGCATTGAGTTGTCCAGCGCCATAATAGTTCAAACCATCATCCTGGATAACTCGCGCTGATTGTTTGAGAACTTTTAAGACTTCATCTGGTTCTTTGATGCCAGCAGCTTTAATTAATGCCGCAACACCAGCAACGTGGGGAGCAGCCATGCTTGTACCCTGGAAGCCCAGAAATACCCCTTCGCCCTTTTCGTCGATAGTTTCTTGGAGAATCTTACCAGCTTCGCTACCACCAGGAGCAGAGATATCTACCCCAGCACCAAAGTTAGAGTAGGGCGCTCTTTCACCATCTGGGCCAGTTGCGGAAACGCCGACGACGTAAGGATAGCGGGCTGGATAGCTCGCCCCATTGGCATTTTCATTTCCGGCTGCGGCAATGATAACTACGCCTTTTCTATGGGCATACTCGATCGCTTCTTTCATCAACTTGCTTTCACCGCCGCCGCCTAAGCTCATATTAATCACATCTGCGCCTTTATCAGCAGCAAATTTAATCGCTTCGGCAATATCGGCAACAGTACCGCCACCATAAGAACTAAGTACCTTTAGCGGCATCAGACTGGCTTCGTAAGCAATTCCAGCTACACCATATTTGTTATTTGTAGCTTGAGCTATAGTTCCGGCAACATGAGTACCGTGACCATTATCGTCTGTGGCTTCTTCTCGGTCGTTAACGAAATCATAGCCTTTGACGAATTTTGTCTCATATAAGTCGCGCACCTTGGTAATACCAGTGTCGATAACTGCGACTGTGATGCCACTGCCTTTAGTTTGACTCCATGCGCCTTCAATACCGATTTTGTGCAAGTTCCACTGCTTGCTGTAATATTGGTCATTGGGGCCAGTTAATGAGGGAGTTGTCTCATCGTCATCTTCTTGGGGTCTCAAAAATTCTCCCAGCCTTGCTGCCTTACCCGGTTGAGGAATCTTGTTATAGATATAGTTTGGTTCAATGAATTCTGTAGCTTGGGCAAACTGAGATTTTTTCAGTTCTTTGAGCCGTTGACGATCGCCCTTGATAATATAGACATTATCTTTTTTGGAAAACTTGTTGTCTAATTGGGGTGTAACGTTGTATTGTTTGGCGATCGCTTGCAAATCCTGTTCCACAACCAGTGATGGAATATCTTCCCGAAAATCAAGCAAAATCGTCTCAAACTCTCCTTTAGCTGCCAATCCCTGAAAATTCAGGAAACCGAATATGGCAGATCCTAGCCCAATGACAAACAAGCACAATAATATAAGTTTTCTCATATTAACTCATCACCGCTTTTTGCCAGTTTGCTCACTACCATAACTTATCTCTATCCTTTAGTGGTGGATTTTGCACTTTTAGTTACAAGTTTCACTCAGGAATTTTTTAAACGATGGAACGTGGTCTTTTATGGTTGCCGTTATTAGTAATGTTTTTCTGGTTGGCTTGGCAAGGCTCGAAGGAATATCAAAAAGTTGAAGCCTATCGCGCTTGGGCAGAGCAATTTGAACGGGCTAAGTATGATATCTACGCTGTATTAGGTCAAAAAGGCAACAATCTAACTTGGGGAAAACCCACGCCTAAAGGGCCTATTAAACTAGAAACATTCTCTTTGCTTGATGTGAAAGAAGTATCTCTTTTAGTAGATGATAAAAAAGTAGACTTAGAAAATATACCAGAAAAAGGTCGTTCTATAGAGTTAGAATTTCTATTTTCAGAATCTACTGATTCAGTACGGGTTCCGTTTACAGAAATCCCTTTGGCAGCAGAATGGGGTAAGTTTTTGCAGAAGGCGTTAGAAAGTTTGCGATCGCAAGCGAATCAGTAGTACAGCAAGGCGGAAGTCAAAAATCGCGGTGGTGAGGTGCTGAGATTAATTGGGGCGTGGCAGTAGCCGGGGCGAATTCGTGCGTAATTTCCAAAAAAAAATGGTAATATCTCAGGATTCTCTAACGGATAATCTTCATGAAAAATACAAAGCTAGAAAATAAAAGTTGGTTCACAGTAATAGATGATGCCGAAGCGATAAAAATAACTGGCGGTCTAAGGAATCTTAAAATTAAATGCCGATTTCATGGAAAGCCGCTTTCAAAAAAAGGTGTAATCACCGATGTTATACCTTCGACGGTAGCCTAAATGTCCGATACCCAGCGTCATAATTTCGCTCAGACACATCCGACAACGACTCAGTTTTTTCTCCACCTATCTGTGGCAATACACCTGAACCAAAGCAGATAGATATATAGGAATCAGGTTTGATTTCTGAAAATATACGTAGGATGTGTTAGCGACAGCGTAACACATCAAACCCGTGATTATAGTGCGTTACGAACTCCGTTCTAACACACTCTACAATACTTAATTTCGTTCAAAAATCAAATAGTAATACTATACGCCGGAAAATCACCGTAATTCAAAGATTATGATGTGAGCTTTCTGCTACTCAAGGTAAAAATACCGTATTTAGGACTGAATAACAACGCCAAAATAAAGAATCCTGATACTACTAAAACGATCGCAGGCCCAGAGGGCAAGTTATAAAAGTAGCTAAGATACATACCACTAATACTAGAAATTACGCCAATTACTGCACCCAAAATCATTACATAGTTGAGGCGCTTAACTAATAAATAGGCGGTAGCTCCTGGTGTAATCAAAAGTGATAATACTAAAATGACACCAACAGCTTTCATGCTGGCGACTATTGTTAAAGCTATTAGCACCATCAGTCCAAAGTTTAGCCGATTGACGGGCAAACCTGCGGCTTGAGCGCCTAAAGGATCAAATGTGTAAAATAAAAGCTCTTTATATAATAAGAGAACAACTATTAAAACAATAGTGGCAATAATAGCAGTATCCCGCACTTCATCAATAGTAACACCGAGAATGTTACCGAAAAGAAAGTGGTTAAGGTCGATTTTGTTATCTTTTTGAATAACAGTAATTAGGGTGATACCAAGGGCGAAGAATGCTGAAAAAACTATGCCCATTGCCGCATCTTCTTTAATTGGCGATCGCACTCTAATCCAAGCGATCGCCATTGTACTCAAAACTCCGGCTATAAATGCGCCAATATATATATTTGCTCCTACCATAAAAGCGATCGCTAGTCCTGGCAAAACTGAGTGACTGATGGCATCACCCAGCAAGGCTAGTCGCTGCACCATTAGGTAGCTACCTACAACTGCACACAACATCCCAACTAAAATCGCAATCACGAGGGATCGCTGCATAAAGCCGTATTGCAACGGCTCAATTAATGCTTGTAACATAAACTCTATTTAATTAGGAAGTATTTAGGCAGCATCTGAAAAGTACATTACTTTTCCACCATAAGCAAGATTTAAATTCTCTTGTGTAAGTACTTGTTGGCGTGAACCTGTGGCGACTAATTCACGATTTAGTAATATTAAATCATCAAAATGGGTGATTGATTCCCCTAAGTCGTGGTTGACTACTAGCACGATTTTATTATTGGCGGCGAGTTCATGAAAGACTTCAAAAATCACTGCTTGGGTTTTTTGATCAATGCCTACTAGAGGTTCATCAAAGCAGAAGATTTCTGCTTGCTGTGTTAAAGCACGGGCTAAAAATACCCGTTGTTGTTGTCCTCCTGATAATTGTCCAATGGGGCGATCGCAATATTCGCTCATCCCAACTCTTTCTATGGCATTTTTCGCTACTTGGCGGCTAACTGTTGAGAAGCTACGCAACCAGCCTGTTTTCTTTACCCGTCCCATCATTACTACATCCCAGACTGTGGCGGGGTAAGTCCAGTCAATTTGGCTACGTTGTGGTACATAAGCAACTTTCTCTAGTTGTTGCATCAAGGGTTTGCCTTCGCATAGCACCGTACCACTACTAACAGGAACCAAGCCTAACATTGCTTTCATCAGCGTACTTTTGCCTGCACCGTTAGGGCCAAAAATACCCGTCAGTTTTCCCGGTTTGACGATGCAGTTAACGTCCCTTAAGGCTTCTTGTGTCCGGTAGTATACCCCTAAATGGGCAATGCTAATTGCTGCTTTGGAACTCGTGTCAAAAGCTTTGATAGTTTTTGCAGGCATTTCCTCTATTTTTGTCTGGAATAGACCCAATTTTGCAGGAAAAGAGACATTTTTCATAATCACGTTTAAATATTTATTTCTTGAGCTTACTACAAAAATGAGAGAAATATGAAAAAATCTATAATTAGATGTAATATCCAAGATAAATGAAACTAATACTAGAGATAGACGGCAGTAATCCTTACAGCAAAGGAATAATCAGCAGAATGAAGGGAAAAATTCTTTTGCGGCTTTGCTTGGGAATGCTTGTGCCTTTGGCTTTATTCAGTTGTACCCAGAAAGACTCTAACTCCAACACTGCCAAGGGAGATAAGCCACGAGTGGTTGCAACAAGTACCATCATTGCTGATTTGGCACAAGAGGTTGCAGGAGACGAGATTCAACTAAGTGGAATCTTGAAACCGGGTACTGATCCCCATGTTTACGAACCAGTACCAGCAGACAGCAGGGTTTTGGAAGAAGCTGACTTGATTTTGTATAACGGCTATAACCTGGAACCGGGGCTGATTAAATTGATGAATGCTTCTGGTGATAAGGCGCAAAAGTTAGCTGTAGGGGAAGCTGTGAAATCTTTGCAGCTTGATAAAGGCAAAGGAGAAGTTGTGCCAGATCCGCACGTTTGGGGTAGTGCAGAAAATGCGATCGCCATGACAAATGTAATACGAGATGCTTTGATTAAGCAATCACCTGAAGATAGAGAAAAATTTACTCAAAAAGCATCGCACCTTACTAATGAATTAAAACAGTTGCATAGCTGGATTAATCAACAGATTCAAACTATCCCTACAGATAAGCGCAAACTGGTAACAATTCATGATGCATTTCAATATTATGGACGTGCTTATGGAATTGCGATCGCAGGTACTTTAATTGGTATCAGTACTGAAGAACAACCAAGCGCTCAAACAGTTCAGCGATTGGTAGAGTCAATTAAAAAAATAGGAGTTTCGGCAATTTTTGCTGAGACTACAATTAACCCAGCTTTAATTAAAACTGTTGCCCAAGAAGCAGGTGTGAAATTAGCACCAAATCAACTGTATTCTGATTCAATTGGCGCTAAGGGAAGTCCAGGAGATTCGTATATTAAAATGATGGAAGCGAATACTCGTACAATTGTAGAAGCATTGGGGGGAAAATATACCCCATTTCAACTAAAGAAGTAAATTTATCAGAGTAAATATCTAACCTAAGACGTGTTCTTCTGAAAGTCTCTCCAGAGAAAGAACTCTTTGTATCCTCGACTTTTTAGAATGTTATTTAGTAAAGCTAGTATTTTCAATACCTAGAAAAGCCATGACTGATAAAAATCAAGAAAACCAAATTAATCAACCAGTCGCTGAGGATACACATTTGCGCCAAGAACCAAACGTCAATGAAAGAAACTTAACAGCAAATCCAGGAGATAGAATTGCTGATGAGTCTCAATCTGTTGAAGAAAAGGCTAAACAGGTAGCTGTAGATGATGTACCAGATATTACAGGTGACAAAATCACAGTGCCAACTTATTTCGTTGTAGATGAACCCGATGGCACAAAAAAAGCACTCCACCACGTTAAAGATGCTGAAGAGATTTCTGACGTAATTCGGGCAGCACGAGTTGACGAAAATGGAAATCGGATTTGGTAGTAGCCCTTCACTAAAGAGACACGGGGAAACAGGGATAGGGAGAGTTATTTCTTTGCGTCCCCGTATCTGTCTTCTTTGAGCAAGTTAGTCTATTGCAATCAAAATCTGGAAATCTTCCCAGGATAAACGGTAATGGCAAATGTCACAACTACTAAATATTTGGGATATTTGAGTACTCCAGAAATTAAAAATAAAATTTTAGAACTTGTTAAAGGGCGCAATGTAGAGCCGTTAAAAACCAAAGTAGAATTTTATAAAAATGAATTAGCACCATATTTTGCAGAGTTGAGCCGACGTAACCCTTTTAGCAAAGTTGCAGAGCAAGTGGCGATCGTTACAGGAGTATGGATGCCAATATGGTCTACTATACCTTTTCAAGATATTTTACCTGGTAGGATACACGAGCAGTCTTACCAAATTTTTCATAATGATGGTTACTATGCAAATATTGCCCGTTATGCACGCTGCGATCGCGCCTATCTGTGGCGGTGGTAATCCATAAGCTACACGTAATCTGAAAAATCTTCCTGTGTGGGCATTTCACGGAGCCAAAGATAATGTAGTTCCCTTAAGCGAGTCTGAAATCATGGTTTCTGCACTCAAAGCCCGCGACGGAAATGTGAAATTTACAGTTTACCCAGAAGCCAAGCACGACTCGTGGACGCAGACATATAATAATCCAGAGTTGTATAAGTGGTTTTTACAGCATCAACGACAAAACGCTGTAGATTAAAGCTTTTGAACGATATTTACAACTTTCTAGTGTTTCTAAGTCAATAGATAGTATTTCCAGTACAAAATTATCCCAATCCTACGCTGATCATCTGGGTGCCTTAATAAATAATGCACCACGCTAACATATAAATTCTTTTTTTGACATATTTTTGTATTAAATTACACGTTAATTATACTTAATTTTGTGTTAATTGTCTTAACTGTGCTTGCATTTTTGTCACAATTCTCAGATAATGTGTGAGTGTAAATAAACAGCATTTTTGCTGTTTATTTACATGTCACTTGCTACAAGCAAAACCATTCAAAACACATAGCTATCTTAGAAACATTTATGGAATTAACGAATTTTATTGAAACCAAGGTGAACGAATATGCCCAAAAGATAATCAAAGGTGGTGAAAAATCTGATGACCTTGCTTTCGGACAACTGAGCTTTTATTTATCTTTGCGTTGAGTATTAAATGGTAAAGCTACTCCACAAGATGTGGGGGTAGTAGATGCCATTAATGACACACTGCAAGAGTTGGGGATTATCAATGAAGGCAAAACTTTCTACAAGTAGCATTGAGCTAGCCTTTGTGAAGTTTCAGATTTATCGTCTCTAAGCATAAAAAACAATTAACGCTACTTCTATACCGCTAGCATCACGCAAAATTTTGCTAACCAAATTAGGGATACAGTGAACAGCGAGTCCGAAATCATGCTTTCAGGGCTGAAAGTCTGCGGTAGGAACTAAAATTTACAGTTTACCTAGAAGCGATCGCAATACAACAATCCAGCATCGACGGTGGAAGGCTATGAATTAAATTCCTCAGAATTCACGCAAGGGCGATTGCTAAAACTTCAATATATTTTCATTAAAAATATTTGTTAGTGCCCATAAATTAGAACTTCTAAAAGTCGTCGCTTCCACCTTTGACATTAAAGTATATAGCTTCAATAATATTCTTACGCAAAAATCCGTATATATATGGGAGTAGTATTTGATTTTTGCTAAATATACTGAGAGCCAAAACCTAATCCGGCTAGCTCTCAGTCAGGTTGGCTTTGGAAAATCAAATGGGATTGCTATATAAACAGGCGTTAATAGGGTTGCATTATGCTTTTCTTGAATTTAACAATTAGCTTAAAAACTAGCCAAAAAAATAATAAATTAGGCACAGTTTTTTGGACTTATCGTAATATTATGCTGCTCACTGGATATTTAATTGCTCTACCGATTTGTACATTGATAATTTTATCCTTATTATTGCCCTTATTAACTGGCAGCTTATTCGCTTTCATTGGAACCTCGCACCACTCTACATCGATTCCTTGGATAGATAATGCATCTGAATGCGAACATACTGGGAGAAACTGGCGCGATCACAAGTGTTGGGATAATGAACATGATCCTACGTTCTGAATGGACATTGCATTAAAAGGTATGTAAATCATCAAAATAATTGCCTAAGAAAGACAAAACAGGTTAACAGTCTTGGAATTAGATCAAAATGGATATGTAGCCTGTTGTTTGTCCAACCTTGAATCAACCTAACTTCGTGCGAAATCTGCAAGAAACTCATTTAAATCGTGCCCGCGCCAGTCTCAGACAAGCGCTGTCTTGGTATGGATATCTTCGTAAGTCAGGACAGCTTTCATCCAACCCGGAATTGGCAGGTTTGTTGAAACCAGAATTGGAAGCTTTGAATTCCACACTCAACAAGCTAGATTCTAATATTATTAGAATTGCTGCCTTCGGTTTGGTAAGTCGTGGTAAGTCAGCAGTTCTAAATGCCTTACTGGGAGAGAAGATTCTGCAAACGGGGCCCCTGAACGGTGTCACTCAATGGCCCCGTTCCGTCCGTTGGCAGCCAGGGGGTAAGGTGTTAGTAGAATTAATTGATACCCCCGGATTAGATGAAATTGAGGGTGAGTCACGGGCAGACATGGCGCGAGAAGTCGTGCATCAGGCTGATTTGATTTTGTTTGTCGTGTCTGGTGATATCACACGCACTGAGTATCAAGCACTGCTGGAATTGCGGCGATCGCAAAAACCCCTGATTTTAGTATTTAACAAAATAGACCTTTACCCAGATACAGACCAGGGAGTGATTTACCAAAATTTGCAACAACTAGGCGCTGGGAATCCTCAAGCGAAACCTCTATTACCTGATGAAATTGTTATGGTGGCGGCGGAACCAGCGCCAATGGAAGTACGGGTTGAATGGCCTGATGGTCGTGTCAGTTATGAATGGGAGACACCGCCACCGCAAGTAGACGAACTCAAAGAAACAATTCTGAATATTCTCAATCGAGAAGGGCGATCGCTTCTGGCTTTAAATGCACTCATCCAAGCACGGGATGCAGAAGCCGCGATCGCTCAAAAAACCATCGACTTACGCGAACAAGAAGCTGAAGATATCATTTGGCAATTTACCAAATACAAAGCTTTGGCAGTAATGCTCAATCCCATCGCATTCTTAGATATCCTTGGCGGAACTGTTGCGGATTTGGCTTTAATTCGCGCCCTAGCTAGATTGTATGGTTTGCCGATGACTAGCTACGAAGCCGGGAAAATTTTAAAAACGATTTTATTTAGTTCTGGTGGCTTGCTACTGGGAGAATTAGGTAGTAGTTTCCTTTTGGGCTTGGGTAAAAGTACTGCTGCAAT
Source organism: Nostoc commune NIES-4072 (assembly GCF_003113895.1). Lineage (NCBI taxonomy): Bacteria > Bacillati > Cyanobacteriota > Cyanophyceae > Nostocales > Nostocaceae > Nostoc > Nostoc commune. The sequence continues at coordinate 1,765,473 of NZ_BDUD01000001.1, forward strand.
AACCAGTGCTGACAATCCCAGCAATATTACTGCCTTTGCTGGCAGTGCGATCGCTCAAGCTGGTATCGCTGGTTATGGTGCATACTCCGTTGGCAAAGCCGCTCAGGTGTATCTCGAAAAAGGCTGCACTTGGGGACAGTTGGGCGCTAGCAGCGTCATTCAAGAAATTCTCTCTCAAGTTGACCAAAATACAATTCTGTATCGCTTGCGACAAGAGTTAGGCATAAAGTATTGAGATTTTTGAGTTGTGTTCTGAAAAGTTTCTGTTGGCTCAAATTAATCAGGAGGTAAAATATTTAACTTAAAAAAAAACAAGACAAGTCTTACCCCAATTCACACAGAAGAATAAGCACGGTGAAATTTACAGGTTGATGGTCGCTCAGAAAAACTTAATGTAAAAACTACCGTATCAAGTTCGCTGACACGGCAGTTATAAAATAGTCGAAGTTGTGAGCCTAGACTATGCCTTTAGCTTTGCGTTGCTGCTTAGATTTTTTGCCTAAGACTATACCAAAAGCACTAGCCGTCAATGAACCCAATATGATTGAGGGTTCGGGAACAGAAGTCGGTTCCAAAACAGGTGTCAAAAGAAAAGCATGAACAGGGTAATTACGTTCAGGGTCTTGAATAGTACCTGTACCCACAATTTGTCCAGAGTTGTTGATCCCATCTGCGCTTCCAAGAAGCCAACCAGAATTAGCAGGAATGAGGTCGTTTAAATTACTCATTTTACCGTCACTATAGAAGAAGGGAGAGCCTGCATTACCAACTATTTGCCCAAAATCATTAATATCAGTAGCCTCACTGTTTGGTCCCCCAAGTGTACCTAAGTCTTGCAGTGTTCCACTCCCACTGTAAAAGAAGGCGTGGCTAACATTACTAGGGCCTTCTTCTGGATCATCTGGTTCAAAAGTTGCTCCAATGTCTGCCCTACCAACGACCTGTCCTAAGTTATTGATAGCATAAGCTACACCTTCGTCACCCCCAAGTGTGCCTAAGTCCTGTAATCCTCCACTCCTGCTGTAGAGGAAAGGGTGATTTTGTCCTGACTGAGTTTGTGCAGAGCCAACTATTTGTCCTGAGTCGTTAATATCCCTTGCAGAGCTTAATCCTGCAAGGGTGGTCAGGTCTTGTAATCCTCCACTCCCATTGTAGAAAAAGGCGTGGAAGTCTCCTTCCTTCGTTTCTGCCGAGCCAACGACCTGTCCTAAGTTATTGATAGCATAAGCGACGCTGGATTCTCCTCCAAGGGTTCCTAGATTTTGCATTCCAGTAGCATCACTCCAGAGAAAAGCATAATCAGATCCATATACAGACTTCTTTGACTCACCGACCACTTGACCAAAGTCATTGATTGCGTAGCCAGTGCTTGAATTACCACCTAAAGTTCCTAAGTCGTCAGTTGCTGGATTAATTGCACTGTTAGGAGCCGTGCGAAAGGCGTTAGAGCGGAAAACATCAGTACTAGGAAGAATTGAGTTACCAACTACTTGACCAGCATTGTTAATGCCGTATGCTGCACTAAAAGCATCAAAGCCAGTAGCAGTAGGGTTTAAGGAACCAAGATCGGTAATAGAGTACAAAGATATAGCAGCAGCCTGCTGGGGAATTATAACTTCTCCCATGATTAAGGCTATCAGTCCGATACCAGTAGCGCCCAGAGTATACTTTAACATATTGTTATTAAAACTTTATTCTTTTATGTTTTATCAGTATTTACTCTACTTGAGCAATCAAAAAATATACTTTAGTTAAAAAATAATCGTATTGGTACTTATGTAAGTGTAGCTGCTTAGAGACAGTACACCTGATGAATTGGGTAGTTGTACAGATGAGCAGTGCTTTAGGGAGTTTTGAGTTACTACAGACGGAAGTGTTGAGAATAAATAAAAATTATTTCGCCTTTGTTACTATTTATAAGTGTTTATCAACTTCTATCAAACTCTTCTGACAATTGAGTGACATTCCCAATTTGGGATGCAAGATTGAGAACATGACCATCTCTGCTTGTTACCACAACTAGTGGAATTTATTTACCTTTTTGAATCAAAGATGACAAGAGGGTAATTCCCACTCAAATTAGCTAAAAAGATGGCGGTGTTTACCACCACCTCTGGTGGGAAGCCTATCTAAACTGGAAATGTGAGCCAGCTCGGTGTTGTTGCTCCAACAAAGAGGGACTGGCGTTAGCGATGCAGGAGCCTCACCCGGAGAGTGAGCTTTTTGGGGTCATTGAAAGCTCACAGTTAATATCTATCTCTGTAAATTAAAGGTAAAAGTATCATGACAACTACCCTAAACTCATTTGAAACTGCTGGCGCGACAAATCTTGAAGAAGCTATTACTCAAGCCATTAGTGAAGCGCGTACAACTTGTGAGCTAGATGGCAGTGATTCTGCTGGTTGTGCCGTAGCCTGGGACATTGTGGAAGAATTACAAGCTGAAAAAGCCGATCAACAGCAAGCAAAATCAAAGAAAACTTCTTTGGATAATTATTGCGATCGCCATCCTGAATCCGTAGAATGTCTAATCTACGACCTTTAATTCTTCCGTAAATCAGTTGTTGCTGATTGCGTTATTTGCTTAATTGCTTCTAAATCAGGTGGTGGCGTTTCACTTTCCATTCCCAACCACAAAAGATACTCAATATTCCCAGCAGGGCCAGTGATCGGCGACCAAGTTAAGCCTTTATATTTCCATCCTAATTCGTAGGCTGTTTGCAACACCTGGAAAATGGCATCAGCTTGGTCGTTTGGATCGCGCACAACACCTTTTTTACCCACACGGGATCTGCCGACTTCAAACTGTGGCTTGACTAACAACACAGCTTCACGGTTAGCTTGAGTTAGTTGCCACAAAGCAGGCAGAATTTTTGTTAAAGAAATAAACGATACATCAACCACCGCCAAATCAGGAATCGGGTCATTTTCGCCATATAGCTCATCTGGTCGTAGTTGCCGTAAGTTGGTGCGTTCCCGTAAAATCACCCGCGAATCATTTCGCAACCGCCAATCAACTTGTCCGTAACCAACATCAATTCCGTAAACTTGTTTTGCTCCAGCTTGTAAGAGACAATCAGTAAAACCACCAGTAGAAATCCCACCATCTAAACAAATGCGCTTTGCTACGGGAATGGCAAATACTGATAAGGCTTTGGAGAGTTTTTCACCACCTCTAGAAACAAAAGGCGATCGCTCTTTAATATTTATTTGAGCAGTAATATCAACTTCTGTACCAGGTTTATCAACTAGCTGCTGATTAACAGTAACTTCCCCCGCCTGAATTAGCCGTTGTGCTAAAGCGCGAGAAGAACATAAATTTAACTCTACTAATAATGTATCGAGTCTCTGTTTAGCCAATTAACTAGATCCTGGTAAAATTAACAGGGTTAGCGCATCTCAAACCCTATTGACACGGTGGTTTTGGGGTTCAACCAAAGCACAAATAAGTTCAAAATTACTACACTGAGCCAAGGGGTGGGATTGACATTTTCGTATTTATGTGGTCAAAAAACATAAAAAGCTATTTGACCCATGTTTTTTCAATCATTTACGACAATTTGTCCTATTTTGAATGAAAAACTGATATTCAGATAGAGTTTTAAGCTTTTTGTCTGTATCAAGAGCTACAAAATTAGATGCGCTTACCCTGGTAAAATTAAAGTCAAAGCACGATTAATAATTTCTTCTTGATTAACAAGTTTTTCTAATTCTTGAGCTTCATAACGACCTTCTTCTACTTGTAAGGAAGCCTCATCAATGGCATTTAAATAGGCTTCTGCTAAAATTTCTAACAATTCTTCTGGCGTGAGATAATAACCCCCCGCTTTACGCCGCTTATTTTCCCGTTGAATTTCCCGAACCGAATTCCGAATAGAGACTTCCCAAGAGCGAGTCGTGCGATTTTCAGCTTGTTGTTTAATCAGATGCAACAGCAAAATCACTGCATAGCTACGAATCGTCTTGATGATGTCATTTCGGCTCATTTCCGTTAATTCTTCAACTATAATCAATGCTCCTTGAACATCGCCTTTAACAAGCAAGTCTTTCAGAGCTAATAATTCTTCCATAATCAGCGCCTCAAACCTCGGCAACTTCTATTGTGGCTTATAGCGGTTCTAGTTCAGATAAGATAATAATGCGTTTAATTTATGAGCGATCGCATTCCTTAGCCAGTCAGAATTCACACTATTAAACTTAAAATAGACGCTAAAGGACTTTTTCTTTCCTAACCAGTGGTTTAAGACTACGGAATATTTATTATGCCATTAAGACAACCTCGTTACAGCAAAGAAGAATTTGCTCGTCGCGGTGATAAAATCTACGACTCTCAAGTGCGCCCACAAGTCGAAGCAAATAATTATGGCAAGATTGTAGCGAAGACATCAAGACAGGTGCATGGGAAATGGATACTGATGAAATAAATGCCTCGAAGCGTCTTGAAACTCGCTACCCAGATGCACAAATCTGGTTTGTGCGTATTGGTTTTCGCTATGTGCGTCGGTTCGGGGCTGGGCGCATCCACAAAACAAAATGATTATTGGAAGCGATCGCTACTTAATGTATTATTCTTTGCGAATACACAATATTCAGATAATTAAGATACAGCAAAATCAGTGTATTGCCGTAGTTCAGCCGGATGGAAACCCAAGACAATATCTTCGCGCAAAATACCCGCTTCTAATAATGCCTCTGCTACTGGCTGGGAAGTACCATCATATTGAATCCACACTTTATTATTAATAATGTCTATATGTACCACCGAACCGTGTACGCGGCGCACTCCATCCCAACCGACATGTAACACTTCGTAGTGGTCTCGCTCCGAGTCAATGACTGCTTCTGTCTCTATTTGACCGTTAGCAGGTTTGTGACTAGCATAGTCAAATATCAACTGACGAATAATTTTACGATACCGAGCTAGCTTATCCATCTGATAATCCTTTCTAGTTGCTCGTCAAAGACAATTAGGTTTATTCCTATACTATTAAGAATTAGCTGACCAAAGCGTTCGGAAAATATACCTTCGTAAACCCGCTTGGGAACTGCTAAATAAAGTTGGCGTTTTGGTTGTAGTTCTTTAAGCACGCTACGATAAACTTCATACTGTCCCACAGCTTCCTGAAGGTCATTCACGGGAGAAGGACTCAGAAAACTTTTGATTTCAACAGCTATTTTTTGATTATCCCTCTCAGCAGCAATGGTAACTCTTTCTGCTCCAATATCTACGTAAAGTTCTCTACCCCCATAAGCAAGGTATAAGGGATCGTTGGTTATTGTCCAACCATCTGCTATAAGTGCTTTAATGACTGCGGCGTGGTAGATGTCTCTGGCTGGCATTAGTCGAAAGATAGCTTCAAAAACACAGATTTAATCTAAAAAAATTATTTTCCAAAGGTGCGATCGCAAATTTAAAATATCACCTATTCATCCTCATCATAATTAAACATTAAAACAAATTTTTGTTTAGGTAAAACTAACATAGGTAGATATATAGGATGACCATCCCATTTCTTGCTTTTTTCACCTTTTTGATAGCAAATAATTAACGTTGGCACATCGGGATATTTTTCTTTAGCCTCTAATGACCACCTACCTGAGCCGAAGCCAAACATCCACTCAAAAGGGTCTTTTCTGGTCATATCTAATCCTTGATTATTATTTCTTTCACCTCTACGAACATTTAAACGACCCTTTGTCATACCCTTTGATTTTATATCTGTTAATCCTTTGATAATACGTTTATCTTCCCATTTTTCCGATAAAACATAATGACTTCTTGTATAATTGAGTATTTTAATGATAAGTTCTATATCAACTTCATAATATTGATTATTGTCTTGGTAGTTTACTAAAAGTTCCTCAATTTCTTTGAAATTATCCTCGATTTCATCTTTTTTATAGGCTGGGTTTTGAGGAAAAACTAATGAACCTGGTACTAATACATCAATTACTGAAGGATCTAAAACATTAGAACGAGTTGGTTTAAGATTTCCCCCTATCCAAACAGGTTGTAGTTTGATATTATGAATATCATCTCCAATTGCTTGCCGCATCGCTTCATCTGCTTCGTGAATAGAACGAAAAGCGTCTAGTATATGTTCTGGTAAAAAGAGGCGAGTTACATCTTTTAGTTGTGAACGATAACCATACATTCGAGCATGTTGATGAACTGTATCCATTACTTTTTGTTTTGCATCTCGTCCATAATAAGTTACCATTAAACCTTCAATTGTTACACCTCTTCCTAATCTATTACCCCCAATTAATATGTTCATGCCAGGATTATAATTAGGCTCTTTCTCAGGATTATTTGCATTAATTATTTTAGGAATTGCACGTCTTAGTTGAACTTTTAGCTCATCTATAAGTTCAATAATTGGAGGTAAATTATCAGCAGTTTTATTTAGCTCCTTGTAAGCTTGATCTAACCATTTCCGAGCTTGTTTATTTTCTGTATCTGAACTTTTTTCTCTAATTGCTTGATCTAAATTAATTACAAATTGACTAATCACTTTTTCTAATACACTATGAATATCTTGCTTATAACAAACATGAGCAAGAAAAGAATATTTATCATCTTCTTTGCCAGAAGATAACATTTTGTAGATTGAACCTAAGAAGAAGCAACAAAGTGCAAGTCGTAATCCTTCAGGAATTATCCATTTATTCCCCGGATTTATTGTACCTTTTTGTTTCTTAAGTTCGTTAATTTCTCCAGCATCTACAATACAAGAGTAGTTACTTTTCTCAGCAAAAAATAACTCACCTCCCATATAACTATCTCCCGGCTCTGGTAGTGCGGCACAAAATTGTGGCTTACAAGGCTGAGAGAGCTTTTGTAATAATAAACTTTGAGGAGTCGCTGTGATTTGAATATAAATATGATTAGCAACCTCTTGACGAATTTTACCTATCGTCTCAAAAATTTTACTATCATCAATCGTATCTTTTCCTTTTTTAGCTTGTTTAGATTCATTCGTATTTAAACTAGCGTTATCCGCTTCATCATCAAAAATCAAAGTAGGAACATATTTTATTTTTGCTGCTTTTAAAACTTTTAATAAATTATCTAAGTGATGACCGTTTTTTGTAGAAACTAAAACAACACCTGTATCTTTGATATAGGGTGCAACTTTAGTTTTTGCAAAACCATCAGGGTCTTTTTTCCATGCTTCCCAATCAAAGAAAACAGGACCTGCTTGAACTTGATTATTAAAACGATTAGCCGTTTGTTTTCCTAACCATGTATTATCAGAGGTTAAAATAATAAAACAGCGAAAATTGTTTTCATGAGCCAGTGCTAGGGTTGCAATAGTTGTGTTAGTTTTACCACTTTGAACTCGACCATAAATAAGTCCAGTTGTCCCATTAGGAATAGCATCTATTCCTTTATAAGGTTGACTCACTAAACCTGTACTATTTTTCCCTACATCACCATTCCCAAAATTCTCTGAATAAACTCTGACACAATTTTGGACAATTTCAATAGCAGTTTCTTTAAGTTGATTCGCTTCTCTTTCTCCGATTTTTTTCTCTAATCTCTTAATTAATCTGTCAATACAGTCGCCATTAGTTTTAATCTGAGTGGGTATCATAGGTTATTTGATGTTGATAAAATTACTTCAGGCCAATTATTTTGAGGGATTGTCTGTTCCAAGGGAACTCTCCCCGTACCTTTAACATAATAACTTCCTCTTAGTTCTCTTTTAATAGAAACACGCTGCTTGGCTAAACCCTCACTAGGATCAATAATTGTCCATAGTTGTTGTTCTGATAGACAACAAACGCCATCCCGATGACAAATTAATGCTATAAAAAGTTTGATATCCGGATAAGCTTCACGAAATTTTGTTAATGCATTTTCTTCCTGCGAACTGAAGCTAAATGACCATGAAGAAGTAGGCTTTTTTGATATTTTAAATAAAATAGCTGATTCTTGGTTTGAGCTTTTTATTGTATAGAGAGATGAATGAATATAAGATAAATAACTGATAGAGATATAAGATGTTCCTTTGAGGAGTCGAAGAAAAGCCGCACCGTGCAGAAATTCTAGATCATTAATACTCATAGAACTATTGGCAAGAATTATTTATATCAATAATAAATATCATAAGAGCAGGTATAAAATTTTTCCAGTACTTATTCTACTTGTAGTACTAATTAATTTGTCACACAAGAAATAGTTTTTTGCATTAATAAAAGTAAACGCACCTTGCCAATCAAGTCAAAGTGCGATACGTGTTAGGCCCACTTACGGGAACTTTATTTGTATAGTTCCGCGATTTCTAATTGCTAGGGCTAGATGCTAAATATCCTGTTCGCTCAACTCGCGTGTGATGTGATCAAATGGTTCATCCACAAAAGTAGTATTAACTACACCTGCTGTTGCCACCTGTTCCTTAATCAGATCCTTGAGAATTTGGATACCGCGAACCGTAGGCCCAATAGGTACTCCTAAAGAATTGTAAGTTTCCCGTAGCCCTTGTAGCACACGCTCATCCAATACATTTGTGTTTCCGGCAACTAACGCATAGGTGGCATAGCGCAGATAGTAGTCCATATCCCGCAGACAAGCTGCATAACGACGAGTTGTATAAGCATTTCCACCGGGGCGAATCAATTCTGGCAGTTCTTCAAATAACTTTAAACCAGCTTGCTTGACAAGTGCAGCTGCATTAGTATTTATCGCTGCTGCCGCTTGTACTCGTGCTGTACCACTGTCAAAGTAAGACTTCAGGCTATCGATCGCATTCCGGTCAAAATACCGGCCAGCTAAGTCATAATTCTTAATTAAACTTGTTACCGCATCGCGCATTCCTTCTTCTCCCAATCATTACTATTTATGGTTTGATATTTATTTGGCTGCACTTATGCACCAGTAAATTTTTGTGCTATTAAAAATAGATTCGGCACAAAAACAATTTATCCACTATCTATGGATTCTATGCCAAAGTTGACCCCTATATGATGAACTTTCCAGTTTTGTACAGATGATCCCTGAAAGGTTAATATAACCTGATAATCTAGATATCTGTTACAGAAGCTACAAAATCAGCTAATGTCTAGTATTTAAGATATTTCTGGTGTGTCACGGCCTGATTGAGATCAGCAGGGTTAGGATGCAATGTAAGATTCTGGTTTACTTTAGGAAATTGGTAGAGAAGGAGTAACAATGACAACACCCCAAGAAGTCTTGAAAAGAATTCAAGATGAAAAAATTGAACTGATTGATCTCAAATTCATCGATACAGTAGGGACTTGGCAGCACCTCACACTGTACCAGAACCAAATCGATGAGACTGCATTTACTGATGGCGTACCTTTTGACGGTTCCAGCATTCGGGGTTGGAAAGCAATCAACGAATCAGATATGACGATGGTACTCGACCCCAACACTGCTTGGATCGACCCATTCATGGAAGTCCCAACGCTAAGTATAATTTGTAGTATTAAGGAACCTCGCACGGGTGAATGGTACAATCGTTGCCCACGCGTTATTGCCCAAAAAGCAATAGATTACCTGGTTTCCACTGGTGTTGGTGACACAGCCTTCTTTGGCCCTGAAGCTGAGTTCTTTATCTTTGACAATGCTAGGTTTGCCCAAACCGCTAACGAAGGCTACTACTTCTTAGACTCCGAAGAAGGTGCTTGGAATTCCGGTAAAGCTGGTACAGAGAACAAACCCAACTTAGGTTACAAACCACGCTTCAAAGAAGGTTACTTCCCAGTCTCACCGACGGATTCTTTCCAAGATATCCGTACAGAGATGCTGTTGACGATGGCACAATTAGGTGTACCCATTGAAAAGCATCACCACGAAGTAGCCACTGGTGGTCAGTGCGAACTAGGTTTCCGCTTTGGCAAATTGATCGAAGCGGCTGACTGGTTGATGATTTACAAATATGTCATCAAGAACGTTGCCAAAAAACACGGCAAAACCGTCACCTTCATGCCAAAACCGATTTTTGGCGACAACGGTTCTGGAATGCACTGCCACCAATCCATCTGGAAAGACGGACAACCTCTGTTTGCAGGTGATAAGTATGCTGGTTTGAGCGACATGGCATTGCACTACATTGGTGGTCTTCTCAAACACGCACCAGCGCTGTTGGCAATTACCAACCCTAGCACCAACTCATATAAGCGCCTAGTACCTGGTTATGAAGCACCAGTAAACTTAGCTTACTCCCAAGGGAACCGTTCTGCTTCTATCCGTATTCCTTTATCTGGCACTAACCCCAAAGCCAAGCGTTTAGAATTCCGTTGTCCAGATGCTACTTCTAACCCCTACTTGGCATTTGCTGCAATGCTTTGTGCTGGTCTTGATGGCATCAAGAACAAAATCCATCCTGGTGAACCCTTAGATAAGAATATCTATGAACTCTCTCCAGAAGAACTGGCAAAGGTTCCTTCAACTCCAGGTTCTTTAGAACTGGCGTTGCAAGCACTAGAAAAAGATCACGCCTTCTTGACCGAATCAGGCGTATTCACGGAAGACTTTATCGAAAATTGGATTGACTACAAGCTAGGTAACGAAGTTAAGCAGTTACAGCTGCGCCCTCATCCCTACGAGTTTTACCTCTACTACGATGCTTAATTAAGTACCGTAGCTATCTAAATATATAAGTTTTGCCGCCCCAGAGTAGAGGGTGGCTTTTTTTCCAGAGTTGTCAGTTGAGAGATCCTTGCCCAAATAATACTGATGCCTTTTAAGATCATTCCTGAAAGTTGAAAGGAAAAAACACATGGATATTATTGGTACAAATGAGGACGATTTTCTTGCTGGCACTATTGGCAGCGATCGCATTGATGCTTTGGATGATGACGATACTATTGTATCCTTAGCCGGTGACGACGAAATCTTTGGTAACGATGGCGAAGACCTGATCGTTGGTGGAGCAGGAAACGACACAATTGATGGTGGGGATGGCGACGATCTAGTATTTGGAGATGCTGGGAACGACTCCATTGATGGCGACGATGGGGTTGACGTGATCAATGGGGGGGACGGCAATGACCGCATCATTGGTAACAATGACAATGACCGCATCTTCGGTGATGCAGGGAATGACACCATTAATGGTAATGATGGAGATGACATCCTCAATGGCTCTGATGGCGCCGACGTAATTTCTGGCGACGCTGGAAATGATCGAGTTTTTGCGGGTAATGGGAATGACACGGTATCAGGTGGCGGGAGGAACGACCAACTCAATGGTGATGCAGGCAATGATCTTGTTCAGGGTGAGGCTGGTAACGACACCGTATTTGGTGGGACTGGAGTTGGAAATGACACCCTTACTGGTGAAACTGGCACGGACTTATTGATTGGTGGAGCTGGAAACGACTCTTTATCAGGTGGTGATGGGAGCGATCGCCTGATCGGCGTTGAACCTTTTGCCCCAGGATTTGGATCGATTGTTAACGAAGTCGATACCTTAACTGGTGGGGCTAATAGCGATACCTTCGTCCTGGGAGCAGGTAATGAAATTTTCTATGATAATGGCAACAATAGTGACTACGCCTTGATTACTGGCTTCAATATCAGCCAAGACTTTATTGAACTACCTGAATCTACCTTTAGCTTGGGTAGTATCTCTATTAATAATGCCGTGGGGACAGGGATATCTTTTAACAACGACTTAATCGCGGTTGTTCAAGGAGTTTCAATTTCAGATTTTAGCCGTGGCTTTGATTTTGTCTAAACACATATCACTATAAGTTGTGAACTTTGAAGTAAAAGGGGCTGGGAACTGGGGATTAGGAATTGGGGAACAAAATCCATCCTGGTGAACCCTTAGATTTAGATAAGAATATCTATGAACTCTCTCCAGAGGAGCTTGCAAAGGTTCCGTGACATACTCCCTGCGCCGCCCTCCGGGACGGCGAGGGCTTCTAGGTGACTCCCCCCAACGGGTTGGACATTTCCCTAGCTTTTGAAAGGACAGGATGCCCCACCGCCCTATGTTTTATATTTCGCGCTGCGTTGTGGTCACGGTCGTAACTAGCACCGCACTGGCAACTGTGCCATCGGTCAGCCAGTGTTTTTGGGACTGTCGCGCCACAATCAGAGCATTCTTGACTTGTGCCGTTGGGATTTACCGCTACTATCAAACACCCAGCACTTGCAGCCTTGATGTTCAGAATTTGTAGAAATTGACCCCATCCAGCATCATTTACAGATTTCGCTAGCATTGATTTTGCTAGTCCCTTGATATTTAAGTTTTCATGTGCAATAACCTGGGATTGCTTAAGTAAACATAAGGCAGTTTTATAATGAAAATCTTTACGTTGATTAGCAACTTTTAAATGAGATTTTGCAACACGCTTAATAGATTTTTGACGACGTTTTGACCCTTTCTTTCTACGGGATAATTGACGCTGCAACCGCTTTAATTTCTTTTCAGATTTGCGATAATGTCGAGGGATTTGTACTTCCTGTTTGTCATTCGTCACCAAAAATGATTTCAGTCCCATGTCAATACCGAGTGTGTTATCCAGTGCGGGGATGACATCAACTTTAGTACTAGGCACGGTTACATCTTCTAAGCTAAGACTGATATACCAATTGTCAGCTTTACAGGTAATTGTGGCGGTTTTGATTTTGAAACCGTCAGGAATAGGGCGATGCAAAATCATTTTGACCTTGCCAATTTTGGGTAACTGAATAAATTTACCCGTTAAGTGTTCTGGTTTGATGGGGTCAGGAAATGCCAATGAATGATAGCGCCCTTTGCCTTTGAACCGGGGACGACCAGACTTAAAACCCTTACTATCTCCCTTCAGCCAACGGTCAAACGTTTTCTCTACCCTTGCTATTACATCTTGTAGGGTGTGCGAGGGGATTTCTTTATAGTCAGAGAACAAGGCTTTGGTGTTGGTTAAATCGCGTTTCTGACTGTAATAACTGGGTTTGTCTTTTAGTGGTGCAATACCACAAGAAATAATAGAGCATCGGTCAACGTTACAGCGATTTTGCTCCCACCAGTTAAACCGTTCTGCCAACCTGTAGTTATATTGACGACGGCACAATTCAAGCCAGTTTTCAAAAGTGGCTATTTGTTGTTTGGTTGGTCTTAGACGGTACTGGTAGGCTAGGCGCATTCTGATCTAATCTTTTTCTGGTTCAAATAAATCAGCTAAATCTTCAACTGTGGATCTCGTGATTTTGCAAAGCTTGATAGTTTGTCTTAGGGTAAGTTTCGGAGCATGAACTCCACGCTCCCAGTTGGAAACAGTTTGATCGGTAACACCTACTGCTTCAGCTATTTGTCTTTGAGTGAGTCCTAGTGACTCTCTTAGTGTCATAAAGTTTTCACCTGAAGTCATCTATACAAAATACTACTACAAGTTATTACTACAAGCTAACTTGACAACTACAAGCTAACTTGATTCAATACACACCCCACTCACCCCGTCAACCTAGCGGTTGACATCGGTTCGGGGGTGTGTTCGTCACCGCCCCGACATTCTTCCCATCGCCGCCCTTCGGGACGGCGTGGGGCTGCTGTCGGAAATAGCTCAAAAAATCAACTTTAAAGCTCTTGAAACTTAGCTCATCGAAGCATGACTTGGCCCATAAATCATCCGACTGTTAGCATCTACTTTCCCTTGAATCGGGTTCCAGTAGTGGGATGCTTCTTCAGGAAGACCAAGTTCTTGTGCAGCCCGCATCAGCATTGATTGTTGGCGATTCTTAACTTGCTGATGTTCACGCACCATCAACGCACGAGATTTATCTGCGATAGACATAACCATAGTCCTCTCTATTTGTGAATATATAATTTTTGGTTCCTTTTTAAACTACTATAGCTAAAATTCTGTAACATAAGCTACTTTTTACAAAAATTTATATTTGGTTTTGCTGACAATATCAGGTATTTTTCCCCAAAGCTCGAAAAATCCTCCCTAATCTACCGTTGATGGCTAAAATCATCTGGATTCAGATTTGTCTCACCTGAGAGCCTTTATCTTTCCAACACCTAATAATTTTTTCGTTACAATTATTTACATAGAAGTATCAAACCTTAAGCTATTTTTATGCCTGAGAGTTTAACTAAGCTGACTTATCAAACCTTTCAGCAGAGCAAAAATTACTTTGGTCTGGCTCACAAAATATTAAGTTCACGGTTAAGGAACCTGGTATATCCGACACTTGAACAAAAGACCAAACCCATCCCAAATGAGCTTTTACCCAAACTTCAACAAAGATTGAATCAGTTGCTGGAAACAGACTGGCAAGATACTCAAAAAGGTGTATATCCGGAAAGTTTATTGTTTGACAACCCTTGGGATGACTTTTTCCGCTACTATCCCTTGATATGGCTAGATTTCCCTCAAATGTGGGAGCGGGTTAAACAACAGAGTTACCAAGATTTTTCGCCCGAAATTGACATAGATGCTTATCCCAGCTACTACGTCCAGAACTTCCATCACCAAAGCAATGGCTACTTGAGTGACTTGTCAGCCAATTTATATGATTTACAAGTAGAAATTCTTTTTGGTGGGGCAGCTGATGCGATGCGGCGGCGGATTCTCGCTCCCCTCAAGCAAGGGGTGAAAGCTTTTGAATTGGTTACACCACGGCAAGCCCGTATTTTGGATGTAGCTTGTGGAACTGGGCGGACTCTGAAGTTGATTCGGGCAGCCTTGCCTCAAGCATCTCTGTTTGGCACAGATTTGTCACCAGCTTATTTGCGTAAAGCAAATGAACTACTATCCCAAATTGCAGGCGAATTGCCGCAACTTTTACAAGCGAATGCCGAAGAGTTACCCTATGTAGATGACTATTTTCATGCTGTAACTTCTGTTTTTCTTTTCCATGAGTTACCAGCAACTGTACGTCAGACAGTGATTGAGCAATGCTTCCGGGTAACAAAACCAGGAGGAGTCTTTATTATCTGTGACTCAATTCAGTTGAGTGATTCACCTGAGTTGGGATATATGATGGATTTTTTCCCCGAAACTTTCCATGAACCCTATTACAAGCATTACACCACTGATAACCTGCTAGAACGTCTACAGAAAGTAGGCTTTGAGAATATTGAGACGCAAGTCCATTTTATGAGTAAGTATTTTATTGCTCATAAGCCAGCTTGAGATAAAACCTTCTCATTCCCTTATCTTTAAATAAACTTTACCTAAAAAGGGCAAATGCAAAATTTTGCATCTGCCCTTGGGTGTAGAATAATTAAGAGGACTAAGAGGTAGCTAGCAGATCCTTCTTAATGTTTATTTCGTTGGGAGCCATCTGTGAGGAGAAGGAACCAGGCACTTAATTTAATTTGCGTTTTGATCGCCAAGATTGACGCTAACTATATATACAAAGCTTGCAGTTGAAATACTAAGCGATCGCTGAAGATTTTCGTGTGTCAACTGTATATATATCTGTCAGAAAAGCTGTGTAACCGATGTTAGTACAACACTGGGTTTTCTGGTACTTTGTTTCCGTTGAAAAAAGAGGCATTACCCTACGGTAGTTAAACCACAACATAGATATTTTCCGATTTTTATGTCGCTTCTCTACGCCCACTACCGCGATGACGTGGCGCATCATCTGAAGCTTGTTCAGATGCCGCCGAGCGCCACTGTTCCGAAGTAGGCGTGGAAGGCAGCCCATAGGATAAGTGATTGACCATCGTTTGGCAGTTAGAAGCTAAGGGGCCGAACATCAGACTCGAGACTAAAAGAGAAATGGCAGCACGCATAGCAGATGTCTATTTTGGAACTCTCCACTTCACTGATACTTAGCTTTTTGATTAATATCCGGACAATTCATCAAAAAGTATTCAGTTTTACTGAAAATAAACTCTCCTTATCCTCCGTTCAAATGTTCGACTAATAACCAATTACCAGAGTGGTTTTGATGACCCCACAATGTAATTAATTGTTCGTGAGGATAAGCGCGTAATTGCTTGTCGATATGCGATCGCAAAGTCACAAGCTGCCAATTTTGACCTTGATATGCGGCTGGTGATGTGACAGTGAATCTGTATTCCTGCTGACCCAAGCGGTAAAAAATGCCTTGGAAACAGTTACTTTCCCGAATTAATCCCTTGCCAAAAGTAGAGTCAGGGTACTCACGCGACGATGGGCAAGGGCAATCACCACTAGCTGGATAGGCTTGTGGGTTATTTAAGTAATACAGTTGCCAGTGCAGCCAATCCGAATGATTGGGTGGAAGATTAAATAAAGGAATAATTGCTGCTTTTGAGCGATTATCTTCCAATAAAGCCATTTGCAGCGCCCTAACAGGTAAATCCCTTGGCTGGCAGTTTAACTCAACACACATCGCTGCTGCCATCCCTGCTGCTTGACCAATGCCCATAACCACAGGTTGTAATCTGGTGGCCCCATTGGCAATGTGGGAGACAGAAATATTTTTTTCACAAACCAAGAAACCATCTGTTGTGGCTGGAATCAGGGAACTGTAGGGAATTGTAAAAGGAGTTCCAGTCCAGCGTCCCCCCCAACGGATAGATTTAGATTGCAGTGGGAATTGAACACCAGGATAATGATGGTCATTGGCGTAGTTACCAATTGCGATCGCTTCTCTACGAGAGGCTCCGCCAACGCAAACGCCTGCCGTAGGATGCCCAAAGGGCTGTAGGGCGAACGCTTCATATATAGATGCAACTCTACCTCCAGCGATCGGCAAAATATCCTGTTCTCGGACAGTAGTTAGTCCCACTAAGCGGCGGCTTTCCCGGTAATAGGGATGCAGAGCAAAAGCTGTAGGGGTGTGAGGAAATACTTTTTCTGCTAAACCATAGCGACGACCAAGCTGATTTTGGATAAAATGGGCAAAATTTTGGCTGTGCCAGCGAGATTCTTGGATAAATTCATCTCTGGATACATCTGACTCTATCAATCGCCCTACTCCTTCGCCGTAGTCATTGCCACAGATTGGCCAATTCATCATAAATAGGCCACCAGGCAAACGTCCATAATTCAAAAATGTCTCTGTGCCATAGCTATCCCAAGCGCCTGTAAACTGCGATGGATTATAGTTAGGCGCAGCTGGAATTTCTGGTGCCGCAGCTACGCCCGTCGTAGACATCGCTTCACCAAAGTCTTGCATAATCACTACATAAGTGGGCGCTTGCACTGGATATTTTTCAGTTAAAGAGTTAAAAGCTACTGGGGCGCTGGGTTCTCCCCACTCAGATTGCAATTCCCAGCCCCAGCGATAGGGTATCTCAGCTAAAGCCAATAAATCTCCTAATTCTGTGCCGTCGAGAATAATCTTGGCTGTGACAGCAAAATCAGCAAAGCGCACACCAGTAATAGAATCACCTTGGCGAAACACTTCTATTGGCACATGTCCAGAAATCCAGTCCAGATTTGGCAATTCTTGCACCCAATCTGCAAAAATCTCTGCCCCAATCCGAGGATCGTAACTAAAAAAGCTTACCCAACTGTTATCTAATCCTCCGGGCTGTCGTTGTCGCAATTTCTGCAAAAACGCACCCCATAATCCCGTTTGAAAGGCTTCTAATTCGTTGCCATCGGGTGCGGATACTCCAGCCGAAGTCAGCATTCCCCCCAACCAAGGAAATTCACTCACCAGAATCGTTTTGGCTCCCCGTCGCGCCGCTTGGATAGCAGCCGCAGTGCCTCCGGTTCCCCCACCGACAACTAAAACATCAGCTGTGTATGTCTGATTAATCATTGCTTATACCTCACTGAAGTTTTGACATATTCTCCCCAGATAGCTTGGCATCAAACAAGATAAATTATCAGGATTTACGCAAAAATCCTCAAATAAATATTAGTTTTATAGGAATCGTATTTGATTTTTGAAATTATCTACGTGGGCGGGGAGTAGGGAGTAGGAAGTAGGGAGTAGGGAATAAGAAATTAGAAATAATTTTGTTTTGACTGGATATACATAGGATTTAGGATTATATCTATAGGATTACTATTTGATTTTTGAACGAAATTAAGTATTGTAGAGTGTGTTAGAACGGAGTTCGTAACGCACTATGAACACGAGTTTGATGCCGTACTCTCTGTGCTAACACATCCTACGTATATTTTCAGAAATCAAACCGGATTCCTATAACAAAAGCTTGATATTAAACAGCTATGAAGAGATACAACTTGTATATACAGCTAAAGATAGAGGTTGTTACTATATTTTGTATTTAAACTTAATATAAATAGTCAATTTTTATTAACTACTAGTATTAAGTAGTAATAATCAAAATATTATGTTTAATAATTGCTTTAAAAATAATGATAATTTAAGTGTAATTAAGGATAGGAATATATCAAATGTTGAGATAGCACTTTTTATAGATCAAATCAAAAGTAATATCTGGCTATTTGGTATTCCATCTTGGCTTTTTGGGATAACCGATAGAAGCATAGCTGCATTTAATGATGGTTATTTATCTCCTATAGAAATATTTCAGTTACTTACAGCCTCTTTCTTTTTTCTGAGTTGGCTATATCTCAAACCTGATGAAAGCTTTAATAGCAATGATTTAGGCCCCAATGAATATCAAGAATATCTCGCTCGTGCTCAAGCTAACAAGCTTCAAGTAAAAAAGCTCCACATGATTAGCCAGGAGTATATTTTACCGTTTCCTTATATTTGCCAAATCTATCATTTATTGAATTTAAGGCATTTAGAAACAGTTCATAGCTTTAGCCTTAATAACCTGAAAATTTTTCAAATTAGCCACTTTCAGCCCACAAAGACTGGTGGAATAATTAAATTCCAAACAATATTGGATTCGCCAGGTAATGCTCTGAGAATTTGGCGTCAACCGATTGTAGAGGTGGATTTAATATTACATACTCCATATACTGTTGAGCTGAGTATCCCAGTCTACAATAACAAAAGGATAATTGTTATATTTCATGCTTTTCCGTTAAATGACTTAGAGCATCACTTTTTTATAGATATTTATAGTGATTTAGAGTGGCCAAAGCCATTATTACAAATAATATTGCATTTTGCTTCTTGTTTGACACTATTTGAAGATTTGCCGTATTTAAGAGCTTTAGCTGATAAAAATATAGCGCGTTTATTCAATTTAAGTAAGACTTCAAATAACGAAGCTGCATTGCTGTTTAAAAGATATGTTGAGCTATATGGTTCGACTGGAGAACCAATTAAATTACTTGAGGGGAAGGAAGAGAGTTAAGAGTTAGAGACGCGATGAATCGCGTCTGTACAAGAGTTGGGAATTAGAGACGCGATGAATCGCGTCTGTACAAAAGTTAGGAGTTTGTTTGGTTAAGCGCGTGCTAGTAAGGGGGCAGCAGCTAGTAAGGTTTTGGTATAAGGATGCTGAGGATTAGCAAAAATAGTTTTTGTCAAACCGAGTTCGACAATTTTACCGCCATTCATCACGGCAATACGATCGCACAAAAATCGAGCTAACCAAAGATCATGAGTGATGAACAGATAAGTTAACTCAAATTCTTCTTTCAATTGCAACATCAAATCTAGCACTTGCGACTGCACGCTAGCGTCTAACATACTTACGGGTTCATCGCAAATCAAAAGTTTAGGGTGAGTAATCAAAGCACGAGCGATCGCAACTCTTTGCTGTTGTCCACCAGATAAATCTGATGGATAACGCTCATAATACACTTCTGACGGTGTTAACCCAACTTTCTCTAGCATCCACAAAACCTGTTCTTTTGCCTTAACGGGATCGGCTAGATTGTGGATAAATAAAGGATCAGCGATACTTTGTCCCACTGTCATCGCCGGATTGAGACAAGCATGGGGATCTTGAAAAACCATTTGTATCTGTCGCCGCGAGGAGCGAATTTCTTGACGCGACAGTTTAGTTAAATCTTGTCCTAAAAACTCAACTTTGCCACTCGTGGGACGAATTAGTTGCAAGATTGTTCGTGATAGTGTACTCTTACCACAACCTGATTCCCCGACTAAGCCGAGAATTTCTCCGGGATAAATATCGAGGTTGATACCATCTACTGCTTTAATTGTCTGAGCTTGTGTCTTAAACAGCCGTTCGATAAAGTTAGGTTCTATGGTGTAGTGTTGTTTGAGTTCACTGACACTCAAAATTGGGGATTGTTTATTAATAATCGGTAATTGCTTTTCTGAGTCATTGGCAATTATCAATTCTCCGTCATCACTTACTGCTTGAATGTGTAAAGCTGCTTTTAAGAGCGATCGCGTATATTCATGCTGAGGATGTCTAAATACGGTTTCTGTAGAACCCATTTCCACCATTTTGCCGTTGTACATGACGCCAATGCGATCGCAATACTCAGCCACCATTGCCAAATCATGAGAAATCAGCAACAATCCCATGTTTTCTTCACCGCACAGACGAGTTAATTCTTTTAATATCTGCGCGGAAACGGTAACATCTAAACTGGTAGTGGGTTCATCGGCAACAATTAATTTGGGGTTGAGGAGTAAAGCTAAAGCGATCGCTACCCGTTGGCGCATTCCACCGCTAAATTCGTGGGGATACTGATTCCAACGACTAGCTGGAATATTTACCTTTGCTAAGGTAGCAAGTGCTTTTTCTTTAGCTTCGCGGGTTGATAATTCTGGTGAGTGCGCCTGGAGGGTTTCGATACAATGCTTACCAATCGTCATTAGTGGATCGAGGCGTGTCATGGGATCTTGAAAAATTAAGGCGATCGTTTCTCCCCGAAATTTCCGCAACTGGTTAGGCATCAAGTCAAACACTGACTGTCCTTGAAATCTCACCCGTCCCTCAATTCGACTAGAAGCTGGTAGTAAACGCATTACTGCCCGTCCTATAGTTGACTTACCACAACCCGACTCTCCCACCAATCCCATTCTTTCGCCTGGTTGCAAGGTGAAAGATACATCATCAACCGCCCAGGTTGCTTCTTCTCCACTCCGCGCAGGATAGGCAACTCGCAAATTTTCGATACAGAATAAGGCTTCACTCATAGTTTAGTTATCAGCCCTGAGCTACCAGTTTTTATAATTTCAAATTTAAGATAGTCTATCAGATTAGGATTAAACCTCCGTTGTGCGAACATCTTTATTGTCTTAGCGTAGCCATAACCTCTACAAAAGAAACCTTGAAGCTAGATTAACCTAATGTATCTATCGGCAACCAACCCAAAGGGAACTACGAGATCCGCCAATCTTCTATCATACTGATTTATACTGCTTGTCTCAACTTTTATCCGTTCATCTAGGAGACAAGCAAGTATTTTACTATTGAGCTAATTAATGGTCATGATCTTGATGATGATCGTTTAGTTCTTGCTCAGTTTCTAGTAGCCGTGAAATAAGCACGTCTGCTTTTCTACTAATAACAGACCTAACTTTATCAATAGCAACTACTTCACTGATTTTGACAACCATTTCCCAGAGAGTATCCTCCTCTGTATCTTTGTTGTAAGTTCTATGTTTAAACCACAACAAATCATCCCAAACTCCGATAACTGTGGCGAAATACCATTTGTCTCGTATTAGTATCCAGATTTCTTGTTCTAAGTAAGTTTGTAGAAGAGGTTTCACGATGAGTAAGATAATGGAAAAGATTGTGCTACATATTAAGTAAGTATTAACAGGTAAAGCAACAGTTAAAATACTGATATCTTTTAGTGTAAATTATATTAACCTATTTTAAAAGTTAGTAAATAAACTGTATGCAAACTGGGGTTTTGCCAATAGCTAAGTTAGTAATTTTATTATTTTGGTAAAGACTGCGTGTATAAAATACAATTTTATGATTTAGTAGTGACTGTTACAGACTGGAACATCTACTACAGCATTATCACTGAACCGGATCGACACCATTCCTAAACTAATAATTTAGGTGATGCATTGCCAAGGTGCGATCATTTATTTTTATATGGGATTTTGGCTTAGAACAATAATGAAATAACGAACCGCTAACGCGTAGCGTCTCGTTAGAGAAGGACGCCAACTCTTAGAGAGGCTTCCGCCAACGCGTAGCGTCTCGTTAGAGAAAAGCGCCAAGGAAACAGGTTTGTACAGGCTTTTTGTGTCAGTCCTGTACCTTTTGGCAAAATTGGGATGCTCCCCTGAATTCTGAATTCTGACTCCTGAATTCTGTTCGATAAAGCTTTCGCTGATTAATTCACCCATTTGTGGGAGGTAATAAGTAAACCAATAAGTATACTTTACTTATAATCAGACCAACACAAGATGGTTTGATACAGCATTCACGCAACAGATGTATCAATCATGTTAAACCTGATATTCACCGAATGTATAAAAATAAAACCCTTGGTGCTTTCAACAGCTTTTTTTCTGGCTATACAGACTTCTGCCAATGCTCAACAACCCCTTCCTCGTTTGACTCCAGCACAAGCTCAACATTTGTCCCGCGACTTAGTACCATATAACTCTCAAGAATTTTTTAGGCAAGGAAACAATTCGCTTGAGAGAGAAATTAAAATTCTTAGGCAAAGGCAACTGCGCCCAATTAAACCTGTTCTTAAGATTAATTCACTACCGCAGATTAAAACACCACATACTCAGCAAAACCCTAATATCTTAACTAGGTAAGAATCATCGTGAGTTTATGAAACCTTAGAACCCCATGCATCCAAATCAGTATGCCCTGGTTCCTGTTTACAGAGCTTTTGTGTTTTAATATTTGCAACACAAATTTACAATATTAATCGTCTAGCAAACCCATCAACGCTTGAACTTCAACGTCTTGCGATTCTGATAATTGACCTTGTAACTTTAACAATTCATCTTGTAATGCTTCAGCTACATAGAGCATATTAGATTCTTGTGCAATTTTTAGCTGATTTTCTTTAACCTTGATTTGTTTAAGCAAGCTATTTTCAACATTAATTGAATTGTAGTTTTGAGTAATCATAGCTTTATATTTTTATCAATTTACGGAACGCAATTAAATTTACCACTATGTATTATTCCATATTTTTACCATTTTTTAAATATTTAGTGATTTAACAGTTAGTAGTTATCAGTTGGAAGTCAGAGTCCCCACGAATACAAGTGGTGTGTTTCATTCGAGGTTAAATCCCCTACTGAAGCCGTGATAACTGATAACTGTTGACTGTTGAGTATTTTAATCTTCATTACTCGTAGTATTACACGGCGTAAATAAACATACCCTTCGGGTTCACCAGTCGCCTGCGGAGGGAAACCCTCCCACAGCGCTGGTTCACCATTTCAAATGGCGCAATAAGCTTGAAATACAATTTTGCCTGACTTTTGATTTCCGCCTTGTGGTAGTGTTTACGGGTATCGCAGGCTTAATACACCATATTCGTATTTTTAGAGGCTTTTACAAAAATGTAAATCATGATATAAGATTGGTTGACTTAAAAGGAATTATAGATAACACATATAAGACTACACATGAGTACCAGAAAAACCTAGACTAAAGCAGTTTGCCGTAGGCTACCACAGAGGCACAGAGAACACGGCGAATAATTTGAGAGAGTTTTTTTGCGTAATTACTTACACATTAACTTGTATGTTGCTTCACGAGTATTGCTGAATATTTTAAACAATTTTTTGTGAATTCTATGAACTTAAAACTTATAAAAAGAAACGTTTTTACTTTTGTAAAAATTATATCCACAATGCTTATAACAAGCGCAATTGGATTGGAATCATGGAATATTTATGCAGCAATAACTAATACTAATCTACCAAGCAGCCTTAATCCAATTTTTTGGATTGAACGTTTTGCTATGACTAGCCATTTTCTCGAAGGTATTATAGCAGCTTTTTATGCACCTTCAAGAAAAAAGATGCCAATAAAATATGCTACTTATACTTTTTTCGTAGGCACAATTGGATTGTTAGAACTATTCTCTTCAGAGAATGACTTTTGACAGTACCCCTTTTGGATTAGGTCGGTTGGTAGGGTGCATTAACGCGCCCTATGTAAGAAAGTTGTAAATTATTAAATCCACGATCGCTACTAAGCAAAAGTTATCTGTGGGGGTGTGGGGGTTCACCAATGTAGGTGACTGGTGAATCTGACAGGCAGAAGGGAGTATAGTTTGTATAGTTAGCTTTTTGCTGAAATTTTAGTTTG
Source organism: Nostoc commune NIES-4072 (assembly GCF_003113895.1). Classification (NCBI taxonomy): domain Bacteria; kingdom Bacillati; phylum Cyanobacteriota; class Cyanophyceae; order Nostocales; family Nostocaceae; genus Nostoc; species Nostoc commune. Next base: position 1,789,504 of record NZ_BDUD01000001.1, read on the forward strand.
ACACTAAAGGATTAAAAAATGTCTACAGATACTCACATAGTTGCTTACGTTCAAGAAAGCGAATTTGATACTGTTTTAACTGAAAGTGAAGAGAAAGTTGTTGTCGTTGATTTTACTGCTACTTGGTGTGGCCCCTGTCGCTTGGTCAGTCCGTTAATGGATCAACTTGCTGAAGAATACAAAGGTCGCGCCAAAGTCGTTAAGGTAGATGTTGACAGCAACAAGCCAATTTTCAAAAGATTCGGTCTTCGCAGTATTCCAGCAGTTTTAATTTTTAAAGATGGTGATTTAGCAGAAACTATCGTAGGAGTTTCGCCTTACGAGCAGTTTAGCGAAGCTGTTCAGAAGCTTCTTGAGGTTGTTTCAACCACTGATTCGTAATCCATAATTAATAAGGGTTTATACCCGATGCCTAATAACGGCAATGACGTTTTAGGTGGTGTTTAAATTCTACGAAGTTCCGAGCCTTGGAAGCCGACCCTCGGACTTCTCACTACTTGAACCATGATTATCAATTATAAATTTTTAACCGTTTTATTTTCGCCTATAATGTGCTTGAACTAAGCCAGTAGAATATTGTTTTGAGCTAATTAGCTCCAATTTTTCTTCAGGGCTTGGCGGTGGGAAAAGGCGTATACCGCCACCTAAGATAATTGGAATAGTTGAAATAATATATTCATCAATCAGGCTGTGCTGGAGAAACGAATTGATTAATTCCCCGCCACCAACTAACCAGATGTTTTGATAACCTTGAGCTTCTATATTTGCTAAGGCTAACTCCACTGTATCAGAAATAAATGTAACGTCTTCACGATCAGATTGAAGGGGGCGCTGAGTGAAAACGAAGGATTTTTTTTCTGGATAAGGCCATTCATCAAAACTAAGCCCTACTTGATATGTATTGCTACCTAACACGATCGCATCAATCGATTCGTAGAAATCAGTGTAACCATAGTCTTCACCTTCTGTATCAAGGAATGAGAGCCAATCAATTCCGCCATCACTGCGAGCGATGTAGCCATCCAAACTAGCTGCAATGTATAGTGTAACTTTCGTCATTGTGCTTCTGAATTTGGTAGTTTTCACCCAATTCCTTACGTTTTTTGATTATGCGATTTAAAGCGACCTGCAATAAATTCTCGCTTAGATAAATGTTTTGTACCACGTTTGGTAACTCGTTCTCGCCACATCTGGAAACTAGATTCTTTCATTTCGCGCCTCATTAGAGCGATTACCTGTTTCTCCAGCAGCCCAAACTGAGCCTCAATGGCATCAAAAGATGTTCTATCTTCCCATGCCATTTCAATGATGCGATCGATGGTTTGTGAATCAAGGTCAGGTAGCTTCATTATTTTGCTGGTAATTGATAAATTCGAGCTATATATATTCTACTTTTCGTTTTAAATAACCGTTGTGTCTGCTGCACCCAGTTGCAGGGCATAAAGGTTGGCATACACACCTTGCTGATTGATCAGTTCGGCGTGAGTACCCTGCTCTACAATTTCTCCCTGCTGAATTACTAATACCCGATCTGCCTGGGTAACTGTACTGAGGCGGTGGGCAATTACGAAGCTGGTACGACCTTGCAGCAAACGAGCGATCGCAATTTGTACTAGCGCTTCTGTACGCGTGTCAATGCTGCTGGTTGCTTCATCAAGAATCAGAATTCGGGGGTTAATTAACACCGCACGGGCAATACTGATTAGTTGTCGCTGTCCTTGGCTCAAGGGCGCTCCCCGTTCACCCAATTGAGTTGTATAGCCTTGTGGTAGTGAAGTAATGAACTCATGCACATTTGCTAACTGTGCAGCCGCTTCGATATCAGCTTGGGTAGCATGGGCAGAGCCAAAGGCAATGTTTTCGGCTACAGTGCCACTGAATAGAATATTGTCTTGCAGTACGATACCTATTTGACGGCGTAGACTTGCTTGAGTAACGCTACGCACATCAATATCATCAATTTTCACTGCACCACCAGATACATCGTAGAAACGCAAAATCAAGTTAATGATCGTAGTTTTTCCCGAACCGGTTGGCCCTACTAACGCAATCATTTGCCCTGGATAGGCGTGCAAATTCACTCCTTTGAGAACCAGTTGATCTGGGTTGTAGCCAAACTTGACATTATCAAATGTCACTTCACCTTGAATAGGCGGCATTTCTGTAGCATCGGGTGCGTCTTTGAGTTGTGAGGGTTCATCTAGCAATAGAAAGATTCGCTCTAATCCGGCGAAGGCAGATTGAGCTTGGGTGTAAAACTGGCTGAGAATTTGGATCGGGCGAAAGAACTGCTGAACGTAAAGTAAAAAGGCAGTCACCACACCCACTGTTGCAGCTCCGGTGACTGCGAGATAGCCGCCATAAGCCAGCACACCTGCCGTTGCTAGGGTATTGAGAAAATCAATGGAGGGCAAAAAGGCCGAAGTAATTGCTACAGCCTCGACGTTAGCATCACGATTGGCAGCGTTAAGAACGTCGAACTCTTGAATATTCATCTGTACACGATTAAATGCCTGTGCTTCTCTGACGCTGCCAATATCTTCTTCTAACTTGGCGGAAAGCTCCCCAATAGTTTGTCGGGTAACGCGAAACCTAGCTCTTGCCCAACGGGCAAATAAGCTTGTGGTAAAAATCATCAGTGGTACAACCAGATTGCTCAACAAACCAAGTTGCAGGTTAATTGAGAGCATTGCAATGATGATGCCTACCAAACTAAAAGTGTTACCTAGCATTTGGGCGATCGTCAGTCCAAATGCCTGATTTACAGTATTAACATCATTCAGTAGACGGCTCATTAAATCGCCTGCTTCGCTGCGATCAAAAAAGCTGAGTGGTAGACTTTGGATTTTAGTAAAAATATCTTGCCTTAGTTGAGCCAGCAATCGCTGCATAATCCAACCGACTCGAATAATTTGACCCCGGATTGCTAATACGCCAAGTCCGTAGTTTAGCGCTAGTAGTCCTAATAAGAGTAGTAGTCCTTGCAAATTTCCTTGTGCAATTAGGTGATCAATCGACCAACCAAGAAAAAACGGCCCTATTGCTTGGGTTACAGCACCAATAAATACTAATGTCAGGGCAATGGGAATTTCTTTGCGATAAAGTAGCAGGTATTGCAAAAAGCGCCGTAGGGTGGAGAGTTGTTTACTCGCTTGATCGTCAGATGCAACAACGGGAACTGTGCCTCTCATAGCAATTTTGGATTTTAGATTTTGGATTTTGGATTAAAAGTCTTTGTCTTAATTACAAGGCTGTGATAAAAATCTTACGCAAGACTATTTATTTTAGTTTGGTATCATTTTTTCTTTCGCCTTTACTTGAGATTCCAAAATCACACCGTAGAGGGGGCTGGTTTGCATCAATTCCTCGTGTGTGCCTTGTGCTACTAATCGTCCTTTATCCATGAGAAAAATGCGATCGGCATTCTTGACGGTGCTGATGCGTTGAGCTACTACAAAAGTTGTACAAGCTTTTTGGCGCATTAAGTCATCTAGTTCGGCTTGAATCTGAGCAGCAGTTTTGGCATCTATAGCCGAGGTGCTATCGTCCAAAATCAGAATGCTGTAATCGGTTAGTAAGGTACGAGCGATCGCAATTCGTTGTTTTTGTCCACCAGACAAGCCTACGCCCCGTTCACCTACAATCGTCTCGTAGCCATCGGGTAAACTACTGATAAAATCGTGCATTTGGGCAGTTTTGGCAACCTCAATCACCTCATCTAGAGTTGCATCGGGTTTTGCGTAGGCAATATTTTCGCGGATTGTGCCAGAGAAGAGGGTGGTTTCCTGAAATACAATCCCAATATGCGATCTGAGGCTTTTGAGAGTAAAACTTTTGACATCTCGTCCGTCAATGCGAACTGCTCCCCCTGTGACATCATAAAAGCGGGGAATTAAGTTCATAATTGTGCTTTTCCCGGAACCAGTCATCCCTAGAACGGCGATCAGCTCGTTAGGTTTGGTTTCAAAGGAAACTTTTTTAAGAGTTTCTGCTGTCGCTCCCGGATAGCGGAAGGAAACATTTTCAAAGGTTATTCTACCGCCGCAGGTTTCAAATGGGACAGCACCAGGGCGATCGCGAATTTCTACTTCCGCATCTACAACTTCGTAGACACGTTCGGCGGAAGCAGCTGATTGAGCGATCGCCGGTGCAGCAAATCCAATTAACAAAATCGGTTGCAGAATCAACGCTAGGTAAGAGTTAAACGCCACCAGTTCGCCAATGGAGAATCTACCCCCAATCACCTGCCCTCCCCCATAGGCGAAAACTGCCAATGTTACCAAATTACTCAACAAAAAGAGAAACGGGAAGGTATTGTGGATGGCGCTAATGGTCTTCATGTTTGCCCTGACTAGACCATCATTTAGAGTCGTGTAACGCGACCTTTCGGTTGACTCCCGGACAAACGCTTTCACCACCCGGATTCCTAGCAAGTTCTCTTGCAATACAGCATTGAGGTCGCTCAGTTGCTCTTGTACTTGCCGAAAAAGTTTGTTATTCCGAGTGATAAATTGCGCCATCAACCAACCTTCTAGGGGTACTGCCGTTAGGGTAATTAGTGCTAGTTGCCAGTTCATCAGCAGCAAAACCACTGAAATACTTACCAATGTTACAATTGAACCGACAACCTGAATTAAGCTAGTGCCAACAAAGGTACGGATCTGCTCAATGTCGCTGGTAACACGAGTTAACAGTTGGGAAGTCTGCGCCTGGTCATGATAACTGAAACTGAGATTTTGAATTTTGCTAAAAATTTTGTTTCGCAGGTCATAAGCTACACCCTGAGACGCTGCTTCTGCTAAATAGCTTTGTCCAAAGTTAAATACACCACGAGCGATCGCGGCAAGTACCAGCCAGGCGGCGCTATGTAGCACAATTTGGAGGTTTTTTTGGGTAATGCCCTGATCAATTCCCCACCGAAATAGTTGTGGGGTAACTGCGTTTGCGATCGTCAACAGCAACAGACTCACCAATGCTCCTAGTGAAGTCCATCGGTAAGTGCTTAAACTCTTAAGCACGCGCTGGATTGACTGTATCGACGAAGTTTCCTGGAGTTCTGGTTGCTGAACCACTGGAATTCACCCCTGTATCTTTGGAAAATTATCTCGTATTTTAAGGGTAAAAAACCAATCGACCAGTAGGGAATGTGGGATCTATTTGTGCTTGTAAGTCCAAATTTTGGTTGAAATTTTGGGACAACGGCATGGGAAAATACCTCTTTGGCAAGCATTGCAGCTAATCCATTCAAATACCTTAAAAAACCAAAGAACAAGAATAATGGCTCAAAATTTTCATAGCAATTCCCAACTTTCCTCGAATATGTCAACTGCTATCAATCGCACAGCAAAGCCAAGTTCTGAGTTCTACTCTATTTTTTCGGAAGAAGAAGTTTTAGGGATAATTCATGCATTAGAGGTCAGACGAGAAATACCTCTCAAGTATTCTTATAAAGGTAGAGGAGCAAAAATCTGGGACAATTTTTATCGAAAATATGTTATTCCAACATGGTATCGAACATCAAATGTAGAAATTGAGCTTTTAAAGGAAAATTTTAAATACTTGAATGACAATATTCAGAATGGCAAAAAAGTCAATATTGTAGACGTTGGTGCAGGAAACTCATATCCAGTTAAAAATTTTATTAAAAAACTTAATTTCCAAGGAAAAGTTAATAAATATATAGCTTTAGATATTAGTGAAGAATTACTTAATTTATCCAAGAATAATTTTACAAAATGGTTTCCTCTTGTCAAGTTTATCAGTTCTACAATTGACATAGAAAATAGTTGTGTGCCAAAAACTTTATTCCAAAATCAAACTAACATTGAAATTGACGACACAGCAAAAATATTTTTCCATTTAGGTGTTACCATCGGTAATCATCAAAATAGAGATGAGGTACTAAAAAACTTTAGAGATAGTATGGGAAAAAATGATTTTCTGGTGTTTACCAATGAAATTGGTTCAAACTCTAAATGGGATGGAAACGTCAGAGGTGGCTGCAAGTATCATGTAGAAGAAATATATGGATGGGTTAAAAGCAAGATTGGGATTAAATCTGAAGATTGTGAATTGATCAGAAAGTATGATTTAAAAACAGATAGTATAGTTGCTAATATGAAATTTCACCATAATTACACTCTAAATTTCAGTCGGATGGGGATAGATAAAAAGATTGAAATATCTGAAGGTGAAGAAATTACTATTTGGCGACATCATAAGTATGAAATCCCTAAACTTTTGCAAGAACTAGAACGTTCTGGATTACAACTTATTCACTATAGTATTGACAAATATAAATCACATATTATGGTGATTTGTCAGGTTGCCAATAGCTAACATTTTCAATTATGGCGTTAAATATTTCTGATGATGCTAAAAAATCAGCTTTACTTGCCTTATGTATCAATTAAATGTACATTAAACGCGGTCTAACTTGAGGAACTGGCCGCCCTAAATCCTTAGCCGTTTCTATCCATTCCTGCATCACTAATTCTACATTATGCAGGGCTTCTTGATAAGTATCACCGTCAGCAGCACAGCCTGTTAATTCTGGTACTTCAGCAATAAAAGCTTGATCTAATTCACTCCAGTAGAGAATAATTTCATAGCGAAACATCATTTTTACTTCCTAACTTATACTTGACAATTACTGCACGAACTTGTTTAATTTGATAACTTTTGGCTTTTCCCCTCTTATGTTGCAGGTTCAATATTTCCTCAACATCGGGTTTAATAAAAATACGATGATCACCACGAATCCGCTCTTCAAAGCCTAGTCGATATAAAAGTTGCCACAGTTGGGCAAAAGGGATGTCTGTATCAGAAGTCCCAGAGAGGATCTTTTCTAAGATTTTGTCTTGCTGACTCACGTTTTTATGGCTGTCTTAATGCTTCTATAGTCTCATATTTATTTAGAATCAGGGTATACGTGAGTGTTTACTCAAATTTACAAGTGATGTAGGCAACTACAGAGGGCAAACTGTTCAGATTGCTCATATCATAATGCTGAGGTATAAATCTATCTCAGTTAATGTTAAATATTGAGTTATAAATATTACACACAGATGAAGAAGCAAATTCTAGCCATAGCTGCCTTTTTAACCCCCATTAGTTTGGCAACAACCGTACAAGCAGCAAATTCTGAACACGTTAAACAGTTATTGGCAACCAAGCAATGTCAAAACTGTGATTTGACTAATGCAGGTTTAGTGATGGCTGACTTATCTGGAGCCAATTTGAGCGGTGCTAATCTTACAGGTGCTAACCTCAGTCGGGCAAACTTGAGTGGCGCAGATTTACGGGGTGCTAACTTGAGCGGTGCGAGTTTGTTTGGTGTTAACCTGAGCGAGGCTAAATTCCGTGGGGCAAATTTAGGGGGTGCTGATTTGAGAAATACTTATTTAGCAAATGCAGAACTAACTGGTGCTTACTTGAATGGTGCTAACTTTCAAGGTGCAGTTGGGATACCATTACAAATTGCTTCACCAGAAGAATTTTATGCTTGGGGTGTAGCAGAAGGGCAAAAAGGCAACCAACAGCAAGCAATCAGTTATTTTAATCAAGCGATCGCTATTAAACCAGAATTTGCGGGTGCTTATTTAGCTCGCGGTATCGCCCGTTACCAAATACTAGATAGACAAGGTGCATTTCAAGATGCCCAAGTTGCTGAAAAGTTGTTTACATCCCAAAGCAATACCCCTGGAACCCAAACAGCTCAAGCTTTTATAAAAGAACTGCAAACACCCGTAAATGAGAAGGTAAGTGCTGGTAAACCCAGTTTTGTTGATTTTTTGGGAAGTCTTGGTTCAGTTTTGCTCCAGTTCTTCCCTTTTTAAAGGGGATAATAACAAATGACTTTATCTCAGGAATTATGGGCAGCAAATCAAGACTTAGCCCAAGTTTGTCTAGAGCATCCTTTCGTTCAAGGCATTGGCGATGGTACTCTTGAGCAAGCTAAATTTGCTTACTACGTAGGGCAAGATGCTTTTTTCTTAGAAGCTTTTGCCCGTGCGTATAGTATAGCCGCAGCTAAAGCACCAGACTGGTTAGGTTTCACCACATTTCATAACTTAGCTAGTGGAGTTTTAGAAGAACTGCGGCTGCATATTGGTTATGCTTCCCAGTGGGGAGTGAATTTGCATTCTGTAGAACCTGCATCTGCTACCCGTCGCTATACTGACTTTTTGTTAGCAACTGCTTGGGGTGGAGATGTGGGTTTAACTGCTGCGGCGATGTCTCCCTGTATGCGTTTGTATGCCTTTTTAGGAGAAAAGTTAGCTACTAACGGCATTCCTAATCATCAATATGCAGACTGGATTCGTACTTACAGCAGCACAGATTTTCAACCACTAACACAACAATTAGAAAATTTGGTTGACAATTATGCCGCTACCAGTTCCGTTGTGCATTCAACTTATCGTTATGCGATGTTTTGCGAACGCGACTTTTTTCAGGCTGCGTGGATTTTGGAGTAAGGTAGCACAGCTAGCTATGCTAACCCATGAACTTAACGAATAATAGCACCAAAATAAAACTTCAAAATTTACTCTATCACTACGCAACTAAAAATTTCACAAAATCTCTGCCAACTTTACCACCAGACTATTTACTAAATCCAAAAACCTAATGTCATCTGTATCAATGCTATTTCCTTCACCAGCTAACAGATTTTTTACAGCAGATAACCTGTCATTGGTTTCATAAATTCTCCAAGATTCATCTAAGTTTACTGCAAAATCAAACAGCGATCGCTCTCCTAAATGCTGTCTTACTTTCACAGCTACACTATCATTACTTACCAAGAATTCCTTAATAGTATCTAATTGAAAATTACCTAATATTTCGTCATGTCCCCAGCTTTCTAGCCAGTCTCCCTCTACATCTTCAACGTAAATATTGACAAAATCAACCCCATAAGTTAGCCAGTTTTGCTGCATTTGTCGCGCCGTTGCTAAAGCTTCAGCAAATGTATCTACTTGATTGTTGCAGTGAGTCTCTCTTTTGTTAGCCATAAAAGCTCTAATTAGCACGTAAGTATATAGGCTAGAACACAAACCCGAAATATCAAATTCCTGAAAATTCACGAAAATTTTAAATATTTGCCACCAGAAAGGTAATCACTGTTATACAGGGCCACGTTAACTAACTGGTTGACAAAATTAGCATCCTTGGGATTGTAACTTAAGAACAGCCCCCTCTCGATTTCCCACGATCGCAGTGTATTTTGCCAAGCTTCGTACTTTTGATGATTAAGTTCTTCACTAACACTGGTAATTTGAATGCACAGTGGTTGATTGTTACGACTAACAATTAAATCCGTTGCCATTGAAAGGTCGGCTATATAACGCTGCCAAAAGCTACCTTCTCGCTGAACAATATCTTGGGCTATTGATTTAATGATATCATCATCCACCTGATTAAATTCGCCTGCCATTAATTTTTGCTTCCAAATATAAAACTTGGAGTCACTTGCATTAAACCATCTGGGAAATAAATAACCATACCAATATCTCTCAAGCGGCGTCATCAGATCGAACTTTGCTTTTTGTTCTTCTTCTGAAGGTAAGGATTTGATTATCAGCCAAATTGTCGAATCCGTAATTACCTCTAGTAAAAAGGCTGTGACAAAGGGTTTTGCAGTCAGGGAACCTGGTTTGATGTCTTTTATCCAACGATTGATTTCATCTAATCTTCTCGCTAAATTATGATCTATCGAGGAGGCTTGGAGGGTAAGGGACTTTAGCTGATCCTTAATTTCTTGTGCTTGCAAACGATGCCCTACTTTCAGAAGATTACGCTTTTTTTACACATTGATAACTAGATTTTAACTTGAAAATGTCTTTAATTAATTTCCTGGTGTCATTAAATATTCTCTAGGTTGATGCCCTGTGTACGTAAAACCTCCCGCAGTCGAGCAATTTCTTGCTCTGCTCGTTGGGCGCGTTCTTCTGCCTGTTCGGCACGTAAACGTTCTTGTTCAGCCAATTCTTCTGATGATAGTATCAATTGATTTTCAGTAGTGAAGAATCTTAATTTACCTTCATAAACTCCTAAATAAAGTTCTAACTGCTGACTCCACAAACGTCCATCAGTAGTCACTTGAATTTCTTGATACTTCCCATCAACTAGATGAAACCCTTGAAGTTCCATTGTTACAGGGTCAAACCAGAAATAATCTGGTGTACGGAAGGTATCTTGGTAAACTTGTTTTTTTAAACCTTTATCAACTGCTGTCGTTGAACTTGACAAAATCTCCACAATCACATTTGGATATTTGCCGTCTTCTTGCCAAACTACCCAACTCTTACGGTCTTTTTTCTGGGTTCCCAAAACTACAAAGAAGTCTGGGCCACGAAAATATTCTGATTTTTTCTGGTTAGGACTGTAGTAAATCGTCAAATTGCCAGAAGCATAAAAATCTTGCCTATCTCGCCACCATAATTTGAGGATGCGAATCAGCAAATCGATTTGGTCGCGGTGTAGATCGCTTTCCAAGGGTGGTTCGTCACTCAGTATATCACCAGGAGGAAAAATAACTTCGTCTTCTGAAATACTATCAGAGATGATTTCTAGAGTAGCAGGTTCAGACATCAGCGATCGCTCCGCGATTTATTTACTGAAAATTTGGTAACTGACAAATAGCTTTGAAAACTTGCAATAACTCAATTGCATCTAGAGATTGACTCAAATTTAATAATGGCATTAACTCATAAGTTGACTGGTTATCATGTCTTAGATAAACAAATTGATAAAGCTGTCCATTACTTACCAAACCCCAAACTGATGGTTGTTGCTCTAAACTTTTAAAAGCATAAGTTAGTAATTGAGGTAAACCTTCAATCACATTGACCGAACTATTTTTTGTTTCAATCACTAGAACCCAAAATGGCGGTGCAATATTACTTTGAGGATTGTTGATTGCTAAAATATCCATCCGTCCGGTAATTCTTTTGTCTTCATCTTCAACTGCGATCGCAATGCTATCTTCCATTGTCAACCGAATCGGCACATCGTAAAATCCTGCTAATCGCATTAAAGGTGCGAGCGTTAAGAATTTAACTAAACCTTCAGAAATTTTCCTAGCGCTTAAATAGCGATCAAAGTCGTTTCTGATTTTTAATAAATCCTGCTGTTCAAACTCAGATAGTGGTTCTAGACTTAAAAAGTCTACGAATGAAGCATTAGAAAGCTTTTCTAGTTTGAGAAACCGATGAACATCGTTGAGAGATAAGCTGCTAGCTTCGACGGTAAGCGTCATAATTTCAGGCGTTGTTTGTCAAGACTACTTATATTTTGCAACATTGGCGCTAGATAGGTTGTAATGTAACCTCTTTACATTTCTTGATCGCTTGCTTTTGCTAGATGAAAATAAATGTAAACTAAATAACTCGGCAATTTCTACCCAGCTTAACGAAAATCTAAACATTGTCTAGCACAACTGGGCTAAGAATGGTTTTTAGTAACAATAGCGATCGCACTCATAACTAACCATGTCTCAACCAACTATAGAATCAATCCTCCAAGAGAATCGCCTATTTCACCCTGCCTCGGAATTCTCGCAGAATGCCCATATCAAAAGCCTGGAAGACTATCAGCGCCTCTACGATAAAGCCAAAGCCGATCCGCAGCAATTTTGGGCAGATTTGGCTGGAACAGAATTAGAATGGTTCCAAAAATGGGATACAGTATTAGATTGGCAACCACCTTTTGCTAAGTGGTTTGTTGGCGGTAAGATGAATATTTCTTACAACTGCCTTGACAGACATCTTACTACCTGGCGCAAAAATAAAGCAGCATTGATTTGGGAAGGAGAACCAGGTGATTCGCGTACCCTAACTTACGCCCAACTGCACCGGGAAGTTTGCCAGTTTGCCAATGTATTGAAGCAACTGGGCGTAAAAAAAGGCGATCGCGTTGGTATTTATATGCCAATGATTCCCGAAGCTGCGATCGCTATGTTAGCCTGTGCCAGAATTGGCGCACCCCACGGCGTAGTATTTGGTGGTTTTAGTGCCGAAGCTTTGCGCGATCGCTTAATTGATGCTAAAGCTAAAGTGGTAATCACGGCTGATGGTGGTTGGCGCAAAGATGCGATCGTTCCTCTCAAAGAACAGGTAGACAAAGCCTTAGCTGATGGTGCTGTTCCCAGCGTTGAAAATGTCCTCGTTGTCAAGCGCACTGGGCAAGAAACCTATATGCAGTTGGGCGGACGCGATCATTGGTGGCATGATTTACAAAAAGGTGTATCAGCAGATTGTCCCGCCGAACCAATGGACAGTGAAGATATGCTGTTTGTCCTCTACACTTCCGGCAGCACCGGCAAACCGAAGGGCGTTGTGCATACAACTGCTGGTTATAATTTGTATACGCATATCACTACCAAGTGGATCTTTGACCTCCAAGACACAGATGTATATTGGTGTACCGCCGATGTAGGTTGGATTACAGGACACAGCTACATTGTTTACGGCCCCCTTTCCAACGGTGCAACCACGGTGATGTATGAAGGTGCGCCCCGTGCTTCTAATCCTGGTTGTTTCTGGGATGTAATTGAAAAATACGGCGTTAATATTTTTTATACTGCACCTACAGCAATTCGGGCATTTATAAAGATGGGCGAACAACATCCAAATGCGCGAAACTTGTCTTCGTTGCGTTTGCTGGGAAGCGTTGGCGAACCAATTAACCCAGAAGCTTGGATGTGGTATCACAAAGTAATTGGTGGCGATCGCTGTCCAATTGTTGATACTTGGTGGCAAACAGAAACCGGCGGTATCATGATTACACCGCTACCAGGGGCAATTCCCACTAAACCCGGATCTGCAACTCTTCCCTTCCCAGGAATTATTGCAGATGTTGTAGATTTGGAAGGAAACACCGTAGCCAATAACGAAGGCGGTTATCTAGCAGTGCGCCATCCTTGGCCAGGAATGATGCGGACAGTCTACGGCGATCCAGAACGCTTCCGCCGCACCTACTGGGAACACATTCCACCCAAGGATGGTAACTATACTTACTTTGCTGGTGATGGCGCAAGACAAGATGAAGACGGTTACTTTTGGGTAATGGGTCGTGTGGATGACGTACTGAATGTATCAGGACACCGACTCGGTACAATGGAAGTAGAATCAGCCTTAGTTTCGCACCCAGCAGTTGCAGAAGCGGCGGTAGTGGGTAAACCTGATGAACTTAAAGGTGAAGAAGTAGTTGCTTTTGTGACTTTAGAAGGCACTTATCAGGCAAGTGAGGAACTGAGTAAAGAACTCAAACTGCACGTTGTCAAAGAAATTGGTGCGATCGCGCGTCCCGGAGAAATTCGCTTTACCGATGCTTTACCGAAAACGCGATCAGGTAAGATTATGCGGCGCTTGCTGCGGAATCTAGCCGCCGGACAAGAGGTATCTGGGGATACTTCGACATTAGAAGATAAAAGCGTGTTAGATAAATTGCGAGAAGGCACATAAGTAATGCAAATTTCTCAAAATAGGAGTCTGTTAACAACAAACTAACATAAAGCAATTCTTAATAATATAGGGTAGGCAAAACAGCCTGCCCTTTGCTATACAGGCTCAATTAAAATAGGTCTATAAATGAGAGATGCATTAGGGCAAAGAGGCGAAGCAATCTTTACAGTATTAATGACGGAATTTCACTCTCATGCTGGCCCTATTTTCAAGCCGCAGTTTTTAGGAGACAAATGGCAATATGTTGATTTTATTGTAGAGTTGGTAGGGTCTGGTAAATCTGTTCCTTATTTCTTTGTACAAGTTAAAACAACAAGAGAAGGTTATACTAAAAAATATAATCGATTAAAAGTGAAAGTACGACAAGAAAATGTAATTGGTTTAGCATCTTATCCAGCACCAACTTATATAGTAGGTATTGATGAAATTCAAGAGGTAGGTTACATGGTTTCTGCAAATGGTGAAAGTCTTAAGTCTATGTCAAGCCTTTCTACCCAATTTAAAATTATCAAACAAAATAGAGAACTGCTATGGCAGGAAGTTGATGATTTTTGGAGCAGATACCATACTAATCACTTAGTTTCCAAATTTACCGATCGAGACTGGAGATAAAACAATGAAAACCACAGCACCTTGGTATATTGAAAGACGGGCAGAATCTCTTGCCATTGTTTACTTAACTCGTCGTGATGACTTGATTATTTCTCAGCCAACACCAAATCAAGGATTAGACTTTTTAATCACAATTACCAAAGATGGAGTTTATACTGGAAGACTTTTTGGTATTGAAGTAAAAGCAACAGATTCTACATCTAATTTAAAGAAGCATAATGATATTTTAAAGCTAGACAAAAATAGGTTGAGTAGACTAGAAAAATTTAAAGATTTACCATTTCCCGTTTGCTTATTTTTCTTTATTTTAGAAAACGATCAAGGTTATTATAAATGGATTTTAGAACCTAAAATAGATGAAAAAAAGCAATTTAAATTGCACTTTAACGAAGATGATGAACTGAAAAACCTTGATGACAAAGAAATAGCTAATATTATTTCAAGTATAAATAGTTGGTACGATCATAGAAATAGGATTACTATTTGATTTTTGAACGAAATTAAGTATTGTAGAGTGTGTTAGAACGGAGTTCGTAACGCACTATGAACACGAGTTTGATGCCGTACTCTCTGTGCTAACACATCCTACGTATATTTTCATAAATCAAACCGGATTCCTAAATAATACATAAGTATGCACATACAAATTTATTCTTATAAAACAAATAGGCGCGATCGCCCGTACCTAAAATTTTAATTACACCGTGCAGTCAGCCTATTGACAAACTTTTTAGTGGATTGCAGACTTACTAATGCATCCTCACATTATTATAAGAATAGAACATTATTGAGGCATTCAGGGCGATGAACGTAAAGCGCAAACTGAAATCAGCATTTGTTCAATCTTTTAGCGGCATGATGCTGAGTATCATCACTGTAATTGGTCTATCACCATTAGTGTTAGCGGTTCCTGCAAAAGTTTCTTTGGATTCGTCTGAACAGTATGCACAGAGACAACCACAAAAACTAGCACAGTTTTCAGACACAGGGCCATCACAGCGATCGCAGATGTTGCAACAAGCTAATGCTTTATTTAATCAGGGAGAGTTGACAGGTGCAGAGGAAAATTTACGCAAATTCATTAAACAATTCCCAGACGATGCCTTCGGACACTTTCAATTAGGAAATGTACTTTTTCGGCAAAAGAAACCAGAAGAAGCAATTAGCTCTTATCAAGAAGCCATTCGCCTTCAGCCAAAATACGCTCTCGCTCACAATGCGATGGGTATGGTTTACGCAAGCCAAAGTCGCTGGGAAGAAGCCATTAGTGAATATAAAAAAGCTCTAGAAATTAATCCTAATTATGCCGAAGGACTGACTAATTTTGCGCTGGCATTGTGGCAAACAAATAAAAAAGATGAAGCGCTATCTTCTTTAGAAAAAGCTTTAAAAATCTTCAAAGAACAGAATAGAGGTGAAAAAGTTAACCAAGTAGAAAGAATCTTGCGAGAGATCAAAACTGCTGATGATCCTAGTGTTTCATGAAAATCACATTATTCTGTGGATACTTTAATGTTACATTTTTTCAGTGTGTTGACTAAATTGCGGTGATGAGAATATCTCGCAGAACTGTTTAAAATCTGTATGGGGTGGGCAAAATCGCCTACCCTATATTGTATGAATAAAATTATTTCTGCTGGAATTACTTTTACTCGTTGATTCTCAAGATATATCACAATCGGGGTTTTGAGCTTAAACCCAATAGCTCTGATTAGTACCTCATAATTAAGGAAGGTTTGAAACTAATGACGACAAACCAGGAGAAGCGTGTATGCAAGTAAGACAAGAAATTTTTGATACTTATTGGCGATTTGCTGCTATGCGCCAGGAAGTATTTTTCAAAAAAATTAACAATGTACCACCGCCCTGGACGAGTGACCCCATTATTAATACTTATAAATTTTGTAATGCATATCGAGCAAGTGATCGCGTTTCACAATATCTGATCAAAAACGTAATTTACGATGAAAATAGGAGCAAAAATCAAGAAGAAGTAATTTTACGGATTCTACTATTTAAAATTTTTAATAAAATAGAAACATGGGAATACTTAGAAAACAAAATAGGAGACTATATTACACTGTCTAATTTTGACTCCAATGTGTACTCAGATATATTACAAGAGGCTATGAATCTTGGATATGTCATTTATACCAGTGCATATATGTCTTGTGCCAGCAAAGAGTTTGGTTATGATAAAAAACACCAGAATCATTTGGCATTAATCGACAAAATGGTTGTCCAAGATAGAGTAGTCAATCGCATAGTCAAAGCTAAAAAATTTGAACACGTTTTTCAGCTTATTCAAGAATATCCATTGCTAGGTAAGTTTATGGCTTATCAATTAGCGACAGATATTAATTATAGTGAGATTATCAACTTTGACGAAAACAGTTTTACTATAGCAGGCCCAGGAGCCGAACGTGGTATTAGCAAGTGTTTCGTTGATACAGATGGTAAAACATATACTGATATAATTCATTGGATGACTGAAAACCAAGAGAGAGAGTTTCAACGATTAGAGTTAAACTTTCAATCACTCTGGGGTCGTCCGCTACAGGCTATAGACTGTCAAAATCTTTTTTGTGAAACTGATAAATACTGCCGAGCAGCATTTCCTGATTTGAAAAGTAATCGCAAAAAAATAAAATCGAAATTTACTTCAAGTCCTCAATCAATTGATTATTTTTATCCACCCAAATGGTGTATTAATGATAAAGTCCAAGAAACTTTAGCACAGAGATTGGCAACATTAGAGATTACTAATTTGCAACTATTAAATAATAGTAATTGTCAGCAATTATCTTTGGAGCTAGATTCTCAGGTAAAAACAACATCTGAAGTTGCAAATCATGTATCAAAACAATATAAAAAATCTGAACAAGAGACTCAGAGAAAAAAATCAAAAGTTTTACAAAATCCAGAGATGGAAAAACATGAACAGTTGTGCCTGTTTTAAGATAAGCGGCTCTTTATAAATCCACAGTAATTCAGAGTAAAATACATGGACATAAAAGGATATGCTAAGTTCGACATCACTAGAAAGTATCGCTACTTACTGCGGCGTAAATGGGATATAAGTTTACCTCAAGTTACTTTTGTGATGCTTAATCCAAGTACCGCCGATGATAAGAAAAATGATCACACTCTCACTAGATGTATTAACTTTGCTAAGTCTTGGAAATATGG
Organism: Nostoc commune NIES-4072; assembly: GCF_003113895.1. Lineage (NCBI taxonomy): Bacteria > Bacillati > Cyanobacteriota > Cyanophyceae > Nostocales > Nostocaceae > Nostoc > Nostoc commune. The sequence goes on from NZ_BDUD01000001.1 coordinate 1,806,771, forward strand.
TTCTCTTGAAGTAGTTAATCTATTTGCTTATTGTGCTACAAACCCCCGTGAACTTTGCCAAGTAGATGACCCTGTGGGGCCAAAAAATAACTGCTATATTCAAGTAGCAACAAAACGCGCTGCCTTAATTATTTTGGCATGGGGTGCGGGGAAATATCCCAGAATTCAGAACCGTGAAAAAGAAGTGTTAAGTCTAATTTCTGATAAACAACCTTTTTACTGCCTAGTTCTAACAAAGTATGGATACCCACACCATCCGTTACGTCTTTCAGTTAGTACACAACCAATTATTTTTCCTAGTGATTCTCTATAAATATAGCTTAATTTTATAATGGCAATACTTTTTATTCATCATCAGATTTATATTTCATCCTTCAGAGAATCACTATAATCAGCAATTTTCAAATTGGAGATGTCTGTTATGAATTTTTCTGAGTATCAAATACAAGCACTGAGCACAGACCAGATTCCTGCTGTGGAAGGTACTGAATTAATTATACCGCTATTAGGTTTAGTAGGTGAAGTTGGTTCATTGATGACTGAGTATAAAAAACATTTACGTGACGGTGAAGCACACAAACTATTTAAAGAAGGCATCGCAGAAGAATTGGGAGATATGCTTTGGTATATTTCTAACTTGGCAAGCAAGTTTAACCTTAATTTGGAAGAAATTGCGGAAGATAATTTGAGAAAGTGCCGTGACCGTTGGGGATGGAGAGATTCAGCACAAATAGATGATATAGCTACAACCTACATATTCGACAATGATTTTCCTGAAAATGAAAGTTTACCACGGCAATTTGAAGTAGAAATTACGGAGATAAGCAAAGATAACTCAATCAAAATGAAGGCATTTATCAACAAACAACAGATTGGAAATGACCTCACCGATAATTCTTATACAAGCGATGGCTACCGCTTTCATGATGTTTTTCATTTTTCCTACGCCGCAGTTTTAGGTTGGTCAGTTATCACTCGTAGTATGCTTAAACGTAAGCGCAAAAGTAATTCTAGTATTGATGAAGTTGAAGACGGCGGTCGTGCAGTAGCTATTGAGGAAGGTATATCAGCGCTCGTATTTAGCTATGCCAAAAATCACGGTTTCTTAGAAGGCGTTTCAACATTAGATTACCAACTATTGAAGACTATCAAAAATATGACATCCCATTTAGAAGTTTCTCAATGTTCGCTAGGTGATTGGGAGAAGGCAATTCTCATGGGCTATGATGTCTGGCGACAGGTAGAGAAAAATCGGGGAGGAAGGGTAGTTGTTGACCTTGATGCACGCTTGATAACCTATTTGAAAAAGTCTAGCCTGTGTTCAGCCTCCGTGGAGATAAAACATTAACTTAACGATATCTTGCAGGAAAATAAATGAGTTTTTGGTCATCACAAACTTTGAGTTCTCGTCTTCCCAGTTTAATTGAACCATTTAATGAGGATCAAATTCAGTCTGCATCATACGAATTGTGCTTAGGAGAAGAAGTTTATATTTCAGCCCTTCCTGATACACCTCTGAAAGAACGCAAAAAAATTATTCTTAGTGATAAAGAAACTGTTCCTATCCCTCCAGGACAGTTTGCATTTCTGATAACTTCTGAAAAAGTCAAAGTTCCTAATAATGCACTTGCATTTATTTCGATTAAATTTAAATTTAAGTCAAAGGGGCTGATTAATGTTTCAGGTCTTCATGTCGATCCAGGCTATAGCGGTAAACTAATTTTTGCTGTTTATAATGCTGGGCCTCTTCACCTTCATATAGGGAGAGGTGAGAAAGTTTTTTCTATATGGTATGCAGATTTAGATAAAGATGATGATAAGCCACGAAAGAAGCTAGGTTATGATTTAATTCCCACTGATTTAATGAATAGTCCTGATTCAGTTGCTTCTCTTCCTTCTTTGGTAAAACGTTTGGATGATCTGGAGAAAAAAGTAGAGAATTATTCTATTAAACAGACTTTAGTATTGACGATTACTATTGGAGTTTTACTTGCTTTTGCAAAGCCAATAGTGGATATATTTATACAGCCATTACTCAATATGATTAAATCTTCTCTTGTCATCTATTAATTTTCAATTGCTGCAATGAATTCAAACTGTTGCTATATACTTACACCCAATAAGTGCAAAACTTACAACCATAAAGCCGTCTAGCACAACAAAGTTTGTTAGATTTATTCAGGATAATAAATAAAATACAAATATAATCTTGTTTGTGTATATGACTTCCCTATCGGCATTAACTTTACCTGATCACACCCAGTTACCAGACTCAAATGGTACATTCGTGAAAAATCTTCAGGAGCATCCGCAAAGCATTTTAATTACAGATTCAATTAAACCTGTTTTAGAGCAACTTCATCCTGACGGTCAATATTGTATTGGACAAGATTCTGGTATTTACTGGCGATTGACAAATCCTCCTGAGAAAGGGGCTGAAGCACCAGACTGGTTTTATGTACCCAATGTACCACCGACCCTTGACGGTAAAATGCGGCGTTCTTATGTGCTGTGGAAGGAGTATGTTGCACCCTTGATTGTGCTGGAATTTGTCTCTGGAGATGGTTCAGAAGAACGAGATAACACACCGCCATCTCAACGGGATGGTGGGAATGTTGGTAAATTTTGGGTTTATGAGCAGGCAATTCGAGTGCCTTATTATGGAATTTATGAAGTAGCAAAAGCGCAAGTGGAAGTTTACCATTTAGTGGATAATACTTATCAATTGATGAAACCCAATGAACGAGGACATTACCCAATTGCTCCTATGGGGGTAGAGTTAGGAATCTGGCAAGGATTTTATCAGAATGCAGAGTTACCTTGGTTGCGCTGGTGGGATGCACAAGGAAATTTACTGCTAACAGGTGAGGAACGGGCTGTAATTGAGCGACAAAAGCGGGAGAGAATTGTAGAGAAATTGCGTACTCTCTCTCTTGAACAACTCAACGCTTTAGGAATTGACCCAGAAATGTTGGATTAAGAAACATTTTTTCGTTATGAACTTATGAAATCATGTACTTAGTAATGTATAATTAAGCCCAAGAGTTCAGGGTGCTTGTCAAGTATTAAACTACTTGCTGGTACTGCCAAAGCATGTTGTATGTCTAAATCTGCAATCACCGTTACCGTCAAATTGTTCGCTGCTTATCAAGAAGCCTTCAGGGTTTCGGAACTAGTGCTGGAATTTCCCAATAGTATCCCAGTAAAAACAGTATGCGATCGCCTCATAGCTGAACACCCCGAACTCTCCCAATGGCGAGACATCACCCGCTTTGGAATTAATCTAATATTTGTTGAACCAGATACCCTACTACAAGATGGGGATGAAGTCGTCCTGATTCCACCAGTAAGCGGCGGCTAGCAAAAAAGTTAGAAGTTAGGAGTTAAAAATTAAAAACTTCTAACTCATAATTAATGACTATTGCGTTGCAGTTTGATTTATTTTTACATTAGCATACATATTAATCCCTACTTTACTTCACTGCAAACTCTTGTTTTAGGGGGGAGAGTGAAAAACTACCGTCTAAGCAATAGCACTTATAATGCAGAATCCAATGCTAGTAATTGCAAATCTTTTTGAATGTATGTTTAAAGCTACGACTCCCAGCAGCACAGAAGAATACCAAGAGCAATACCAAGGAGCAGCAAACATAAATAATATTAAAGTAACCCATCCTATACTTATACTAAGATTAGTTTCGGAATAATTTTTTTTCCAATATGGTTTTACCAGAATAATCAAATAAGAAACTACAAATATAGAAAATATTATAGGTTTAATTATTGAGTATAAAGTATGTTGTAAACTTAGAGAAAAGTTTAGAATTTTCAAACTTAATAAACTCTTTACCAAAGCATATAATGAATCGCCTACTTTTTCTCCAACCCCAGGATTTAAAAGACTTCTCCAAGCATCGATTGTAGGTAAAGCTATAATAGAAGTAGCACAAACTATACCTAAAGAGATACAAACAGCACTAAAGATAATTTTCCAACGTTGTTGCTTAATCAAATAAACAAAGATTAGAGGCAACCAAATAATTGGTAATGTTTTAATAAAAAAACCAATCCAAGCTGTAACAATTGCAGCTATATAATTATGGTTTTTGAGGCATATTATTAAAATAATTAAAGCTGTAGAAATTAATATATCAATATGTGCATTTGTAACCTGTTCATACAGCAAAAATGGGTTAACTAAATATGCAATTGTTATATTAGCTTTATGAGGAGATTTTTTTAAATGCTGCCATATTAAGGAACTATTTAATATATGGAACAAAAGACATATTAATTTAAATACATAAATTCCCAAAATTGGAGTAATTGCAACGAAAATAGCGGAAAACATAAAAAATAGTTGAGATATAGGCCCATAAGTTGAAGTCTGTTTCCAAACTAGGAATGGAGACAACTTTGATGTAAATGTGCTTGCAGCATTAATAAAAGGATTAATTCCATTTAAATACATCAAACCATAATGTACGTATAGATTAATATCAGTTGTTATTGGATAACTTATGAAGGCAATTAACAAAAAGAATGAACTATTTTTTAGGATTTTTATAAAACTTATATCTCTTTTTTTATTTTTGTTTATTATTAGCCATATAATATATATAATAATTAAACAACGGTATTCTATACCTACTCTTATTTTATTAATAGTTTTAGAAAAATCAGGTATATATTGACCTGTGGAATTAGCTAAAGCCTCAAGATTAAAAGAATAAGCTCTAATTGCTAATTCCACACACAATATTAATGATAATACTATCGCAAGACCTAACAATATTTGGTTTTTTTTATGATTGCTATAATTATCAATATTTAGCATAATCATCCAAAAATTATTCAATAAAGTTTTTACTTGTCTTATCAAAATATAAGTTTATTTGTCATTTAATTCTATACAATTAAATGCGTCTAAACCCCGTCTATTTTATTTGACATCTAGATTTTTCAGTCCTGGTTTGAGTTTTGAGCTTTTTCCTAATTCCAATAAACTACCGTTTTTAAGGTAGATGCGGTTTATGTCAATAGTACTATAAAGTTATATAGTAAAACTGAACATCTTCAATTACTTTAGCAGGGATTGGTATTGGCAGCATTAAGCTAAGATCCTTGCAAAAAATGGAAATTAAGTTTGAAAGTCCTTGTCAGTTCTGCATTTCAACTATTTTGAGTATGAGGTAAATTATAGTTGCAAATACTTGGCATATATTTTGCTCTTTGCCCACATAATCACTATGCTAATTGAAATATCTGGTATGTAAAATTTTAAACCTGTTATCAAGCATCAACTAACATTCAGAAAACCAAAAACTTTTTCTCCAAGGAGCAGCAATTTTTTTAATCAATATACTATATATCTCTATTTTTGGCGAATATATTAGATATTGGTTTATGGATCACTTTTCAAATAATGGGGAGTGGTGTAATTCAATTAATTGAAAAATGCACTCAATAATTTTTGCACTTGTTAGCGTTGGCAAGATAATTTTCCTGCTGTCCTTACTCGTCTGGAATCAAACTGGTTAGAAGTTGGACGTGCCAATTCTACTCAATAGCTTTAGGACTTAGTAGCTAGCTTTACTAAGTCATCTAACTCTTGCTGCATTTGACTAACAACTAATTCATAACATTCATTAACATAGTAGCGATCGCTGGCTGCTTCAGGGCCATAGCGTTGAAATACAATTGGCGGACAAACCCGCGTGTACATGGACACAGGCAATGGAATGTTGGGTAACGGGCCAATTGCTAATCCCCAAGGCAGTCCAAGATAGATCGGAAAAACTTCTGGATCAATCCCCAACAGCCAAGGCATCCCCCATTCGTGGAGTTGCCGCACAATTTTGTAGCAATCAGCCAGTATAATCAGCGTATCGTGAGCGCCCCAAGAAATCACAGGGACAATCGGCACATTTTCCCGCAACGCTAACTTGATAAATCCTTGTCGCCCCGCAAAGTAGATTTTGTTGCGTAAATAATGCGGTCGGAAGATATCTTCGGCTCCACCTGGATAAACTAGCACACTCGCTCCAGAGCGCAAGGCAGCGTAAGCCATTTTCGGATGAGCCATGATTGCTCCAGCCTTAGCAACCAGTTGCGCTAGTGGCGGGCTAACCTGCCAAACCTTGGGATGCATTAAACCATAAACAGGTTGTTCCACACCAAATCGTCGGAACCAGTCGTACATCATCATTGTCATATCGGGAGCTGCGAGTCCCCCATTATGCGAACCGACAAATAGGACTTTTTCTTGGGGTGGAATATTATCCCAGCCACTAGTTTTAACTCGGAAATAGTAGTGATAGAAAAAGCCCAACAGGGGCATCAGAGATTCTATGAACTTTGGATCTCGCTCATCCAAAGACCAACCGGGTTTTTTGTTTAAGAAATGTTGTTTTTTTGACATCGATGCATTCTAACAGGATTGGGAAACGTCAAACAATCCTTTGTTAGGTATGACCAGATTTGCTCCATGCACAAAACCTGATTTGTCTAAATACTTTAAGTCAGTTTCTTCTCTAACAGCAGCTAATTCCAACTTAATTACTTCTGCTTGGTATTTGACTTTCTGTAGTAAGTGTGATCTTCTAAGGTTTAACAAACTTCGGTCTTGCCCAACAGCCAAGAATCTCCTTAAAGGAGCGTCCATATTTTAAGTTACCTTGGTGGATGCATTTTCCCTATTCATTTTTACATAGTTTGGGTTTTTATTGCCTAGTTAATACCAAAAAGCTCATGACAACGGTATGTGATGATTTGATTAGCGCAATTACATTTTGGAGTATGCACGTAGTTATTCTACACAGGTAATCACCCTAGTTGCGGGTTATGGGATGTCTCTTTTAGTCACTAGATAAGACCTCTTGCAAAAAACACTTTTGCAAGAGGGGGAAAAGGGTAAAGGTTAAAGGTTAAAGGGGAAGGGGACAATACAGAACTTTTCCCCTTTTCCCGACTTATGCAAGAAGTCTATATAGCGTCATGTATTCCAAGCACAAATATTGAGTCCTGAAACTGATTCAGATAATTTGTGCCTGGAATAAAAACTAGATCGACTTATTTACGAGACTTGTGAGTGTAATTTCGGTTAAAACTGGTGTCTAAAAATTATCCGATAAAACAACTGTTAGGCTGGTATTTAGTTCTGGTGCAAAACCACTGCCTTCAGCTACATAAGTAATCGCTCCTCCTGCATTTAAAACAGCAGGGCCACCACAGGCTTTAATTAAATCAACACCATCCTTTACCTTAATATCTTGACAACCAAATTCAAGTCCATTTGATCCAGTAATTTTAATTTTATTAATTGTTCCAGTTTCACCAGCCGGTAAAAAAAGTTTAGCAGAGCGAATAACTGTTGTAGCTGGCAAAGGAGTTGGTGTCGTTGTGTCGATACTAAACTTTCCTCCAGTAATTTGAGCTTTTTCCGTGATAATTAAGGTAGGAGAAGTGCTTGGCGCTGCAATTGCTGATGTAGAAAAACAGAATATAACAAATGACAGGGCAAATGCCAAAATCTTTGCGGGATTGATGAACATCTTCAATGAATTCATGATGATTCTCCTTATTTAACTTTTACAAAAACAAGCTGAAGGCGAACAGCGAAACAGCAGTGCCTCGTGCTTCTGGGGAAAGCTCAGTGGCTTAGGTTTGGAGGGTGCTGTGCATCATATAAAAGCCCAATCTCATTAAAATACTCAAGGGGATAAACAGCATCCAGTTCTGGAATAATGCGATCGCTAAGAAGCTGATAGACATTGAGCCCCCTCCCACTCCCATTAAACCAATTTCACCTAGTCGCCTGCCACTGTAATTACCTTAAGTTTGCCGATGCGTTCTCCGAAGGAGTTGCTGTAGGCATCGCCTAGTGGGCCATATACTAACTGAAATAGCCCGTAGGGAATCGTGTATGCGGAGATAATCACCGCAGCACTACCAACACCGACTCTAAACTCGTCGGCAATAATGTGCAGTAGGGGATCAATTACTCGTGCATCAGCAATCACCATGAAAGCAGCAGCGCCCAACAGTCCTAATGAGACAGGTGTTTTGCCTGCGATGTCCGTTGCTAACCTACCCACTGCTATATTCTCCTGTAGTTTGAGTTTTCGCACTTCTAGAATAGACTTTTTGTAGAAGGGGAAGGGCTAGAGAAATAATACCAATTTTAAAAATGATTGCGACAAATGGACAGAGAAAACCCAGATCCAGTAAGCGATTTCCAATCCAAAATCTAAAATCTAAAATTAAAAATGGTATTTAGAGAGTTACTGTTCAGTAAATTTTATTTCCCGTTCTAAGCTAATTTATATATAGAAAAAAAGCGTGCGAATCGTCATGCAAATAGAGCAGCCTTTTAGAATTAATGCCGCCCAACCAGACAAACTAAAACAATTCCTTCCCCAACCTTTAATTATCTCCAGCCCAGTCGCTGGTTGGAATGGTTTTTATTTTGCCTATCATCGCCAGTTAAACTATCAACTCCCTGAAACCTCGCCTTTTCAGAACATTATTACCATTTATACTAGAGAGTTTCAGGCCAAATTAAAAATTAACGGGCACTGGCAAAGTAAATCTTATGCACCAACTGATGTAGGTATTTTTCCTGCTGATCAAATTTCTCCAGCAGTACAATTTGAACAGGAATTAGGGTTTATCCATATTGGTCTTGAACCAGCGATGATTACTCGTGTTGCCTACGAGTCAGTAAATGCTGATGCAGTTGAAATTGTACAACAACTGCAAACCCACGATCCACTGATTCAACAAATTGGACTGACACTCAAGCAGGAAATAGAAAATAGTGGATTTGATAGTTCCTTGTATATAGAGTCAGCAGTAAATCTGTTGGCGGTGCATTTGTTGAAACGTTATTCAACGCAAAAATTCATTATTCGAGAATATACAGATGGATTACCAAAACATAAATTAAAAGAAGCGATCGCTTATATCAACGATAACTTAGACCAAAATTTGTCTTTAGCAGAAATTGCTGCGATCGCACAGATCAGCCCGCATTATTTTGCTAGCTTATT